>CANGKZ010000002.1 GCA_947454705.1 Verrucomicrobiota bacterium | reverse complement strand
TTCCTCAGACAACCTCACACCCACCTCCCCGAACCGGCTGAAGACGGGACTCCAAACGAATGAGAAAAACCCTCGCGGCAGTGTCGGAGTCCCCTTCAACGCTTCAACTTTTCAACCCTTCAACTGCCGTTTCCAGGTTGAACGGTTGAAGAGGCGGGCAGTTCGACTCTCACGTATGGAGTACCGCGTTTACGCGGCTCTGCTGTTGGACGGTGAATCCAACCCAAGGGGGAATCATTTCCTCAGACGACCTCACACCCACCTCCCCGAACCGTCTGAAGACGGGACTCGAAACGAATGAGAAAACCCTCACTAATGCGTCGGATTCCCCTTCAACGCTTCAACTTTTTAACCTTTCAACCTCTCCTCCAACCCCCACGTTGATTCCTCGAACTCCTGGGCCTAGGTTGCCCCGGGATGTTCAGCCGAGCCGCCTTCGTTGCCATCGCCCTCTTCTGGGTGACGATGAACGTGCTCCTCTGGCGGGAGGAATTCGGCAGCGGCCGCAACGGCGTGGCGGAAGTCCCCGTGGCCACCGTCATCGAACGCGTTCTCGATGCCCCCGATGCCTCCCTGCTCACGCTGCGTCAGCACGGAAAGATCATCGGACAGGTCCGCTGGACCCCGGCCATTCTCGAAGCTGCATCTTCCACCAACTCCCCCGAAAGCGAGCTGCCCGAAGGCATGGTGCGCACCCCGATCGGACACAAGGTGGACCTCGACCTGAACCTCTTCGGCGAAGATCCCTCGTCCCGGTGGCGCCTGATGAGCCACCTCGACCTCGACACCAACCAGGTGTGGACCTCCTTCCAGGTCCGTCTGCTCCAACGCCCCAACTCCTGGGAGATCAACGGCACCGCCGGCTCGGATGCGATCCAGCTGATCTTTGACGATGGACACTCCCGCAACGAACAACGCTTCTCCATCGCCGACCTCTCGCGTCCCTCGCTATTTCTCGGCCCCATTGCAGCACTCATCCCGCGCACGCTCCTGCCCACACCGGGCGCGTTGAATCCTCATCAGATGGCATCGGGCTTCCGCTGGACCGCGCGCAACGACTGGCTGCGGATCGGGAGCCAGCGCGTGCGGGTGTACCGAATTCGGGCGCGCTGGATGGACCGCATGGAAATGAACGCGTATTTCAGCCGGGCCGGCGAAATCCTGCGGGTCACCTTTCCCGACGGCATCACGCTCAGCAACGAAGCCCTGCCCGGCATCGGCGCCGAACCGCGCGAGGCGGCACGCTGATTCCCCTTTCATGATCGAACTCCATCAGTTGGAAAAACACTTCGGCGAAGTGCGTGCGGTGGACGGCCTGAGCCTCACCGTCAACCGGGGGGAATTCTACGCCGTGCTCGGGCCGAATGCCGCGGGCAAGACCACCACCATCAAGATGCTCGTGGGCTTGATCAAACCCACGCGCGGCACCGCCAAGCTGGCCGGTTTCGACGTGCAACGGCAACCGCTCGAAGCCCGCTCACGCCTCAGCTACGTCCCCGATTTTCCGTTCCTCTACGACAAGCTTACCCCGGCGGAATTCCTCGCCTTCACCGGTCGGTTGTTCCGCATGGATGAAGCCGCCATCGCCCGCGCTGCGGATGATCTGGTGCCCCGGTTCAGCCTCGAACCGTGGCTGCACAAGCCCATCGAAGGCCTGTCGCACGGCACCCGGCAGCGCGTCGCCATCGCCAGCGCGCTGCTTCACAACCCGGAGGTGTTCGTGATCGACGAACCCATGGTCGGGCTCGATCCCCACCACGCACGGGTGGTGAAGGACACGCTGAAAGAGCGTACCAAAAATGGGATGACCGTGTTTCTCAGCACGCACCAGATCCACGTGGCCGAGGAAATGGCCGACCGGATCGGCATCATTCAGAAGGGTCGTCTTGTGGCCGAAGGCACTGCTGCGGAGCTGCGGCAAAAGGCCGGTACCGACGGCGCGCTGGAGCGGGCCTTCCTCGCCCTGACCGAGGCGGGCACCGACAATCCGGATGCCCCGGCGTCCTGACGCAGCCGCATTTCGCGCAACTTCCGACTCGTCCTCGGGAACCGCAGGCGTAGCGTTCTCCCCATGCGCACGGTCATCTATCCGGGCAGCTTCGACCCTTTAACCAAGGGGCACCTCGATGTCATTGAACGCGCCGCGCGCGTGTTCGACCACGTGGTGGTGGCTGTCGCCCGCAACGAAGCCAAGACCCCGCTGTTTTCCATTGGCGAACGGCTCGACTTCGTCCGGGCCGATGTGGCCCACCTGAAAAACGTCGAGGCCGATTCCTTCGATGGCCTGCTGGTGGACTACGTGGTCCGACGCGGTGCCTGCGCGGTGGTCCGCGGGTTGCGTGCGGTGAGCGATTTCGAGTTCGAGTTCCAGCTCGCGCTGATGAACCGACGGCTGAACGAGCGCGTGGAAACCCTCTTCATGACCCCGCGGGAGACCTACACCTTCGTGAGTTCGCGTCTGGTGAAGGAAATCGCGCGTCTGGGCGGCGACGTCAGCCAGTTCGTCCCTCCGGGCGTCGCCGAAGCCCTCCGCACCCGCTTCCCGCAGCCCCCGGCCACCCCGTAATCAAGGTTTAGTTTTCGAACTGCGATCTCCGATCTCCGATCTTCGAAGCCCTCATTCCGAGAGTTGCGGCGGAGGGCCGGTCGGCCGACACTCCACCCATGCCGATCAAGGTCAACAAGCAGCTGCTCGAACGCGATTCCGAGCATCTCACGGGCGAACTTCCGGGCGAGGAACTCGCCGAAGGATACCGGGACGACCTCATCACTTTCAGCAATCCGCTGACCTACGACCTCGAAGTGGAGCTTCAGGGCGAAGGAATTTTAATGACCGGGGAACTGCAGATTTCGATCACCTGCCAGTGCCGCAGATGCCTCAAATCCTTCGAAGAAACGGTGGAAATACCCGATTTCGCAGCCCTCGCACCCCTCGAGGGAGAGGAGGCAATAACCTGTGAAGGAGATTTTGCCGACTTGACGCCATTTCTGCGAGAAGACATCTATCTCGTTCTGCCAACGAATCCGTTGTGCAGTCCGAACTGTCGCGGGCTCGTAAAAAAGTCTGCGGCGGGGGTGTCTGACAGTGAACCGCCGGCGGAGTCCGGTGAGTCCCCGTGGGCCGCCTTGGATCAACTGAAACTGTAAACCGACCCGAACCATGGGTGTTCCGAAACGCAAACCGTCGACCAGCCGCCAGCGCATGCGCCGCGCTTACAACAGCGTGCTGCATCTGCCTCAGATTTCCTCATGCCCGCAATGCGCGGCTCCGTATGTTCCCCACCGGGTTTGCCCGGCTTGCGGGTACTACAACAGCCGGCAGGTGCTGAACGTCAGCGCCCTGGCCTAACCCGTTCCACGGAGCGCCGAGCCACGCCGCAAGCGGGCCGGCGCTCTGTCGTTTGATCGGACGTTGGCTATGCGGCTGGCTGTGGACGTGATGGGAGGCGATCACGGCCCGGAGGAACTCCTCCAGGGCGTGAAGCTCGCCCTCGCGGCCGAACCTGGAGTAGTTGAGCTCTACGTCGTTGGACCCAAGCCCGACCTGGAAGCCGCATGCTCGCGCATCGGCCTGACTGATCCGCGGCTCAAGATCCATCACGCCAGCGAAGTCCTCTCCATGGAGGACGATCCCGGGCTCGCAGTCCGGCGCAAAAAGGACAGTTCCCTCCTCCGGGCCATTGAGCTCGTGCGTGAAGGGGCTGCCGATGCGGTTATTTCCTCCGGCAACACCGGGGGTCTCCTCGCGGGCGCTACCATTCGGCTCGGCCGCTTGAAGGGAGTCCGCCGTCCCGCCCTCGCCTGCATCCTTCCCACGCTGAAAGGCGCGTGGGTGCTCATCGATGGCGGCGCGAATCCGGAGGGAAATCCGGAAATGCTCCTGCAGTTCGCCATCATGGGATCCGCCTATTCCCGCGCCATGCTCGGCGTGGAATCCCCGCGAGTGGGCGTGCTCAGCAACGGATCCGAGGACGCCAAGGGCAACGAGCTCACTCGCGCCACCGTGGCCCTGATCCGCAAGACCGACCTGAACTGCGCCGGCTATTGCGAGGGATACGACCTCTTTCTCGATGGCGTGGATGTCGCGGTCTGCGACGGCTTCGTCGGCAACATCGTGTTGAAATCGGCGGAGAGCCTCGGCAAGGCGGTTCGCGCCATGCTGAAGGAAGAACTCACCTCGCACTGGATCCGAATGCTCGGCGCCAAGCTGGCCGAGGGGGGACTCCGCCGCATCGCCGCCCGCATGAACCCCGAGGTGTACGGCGGTGCCCTGCTGCTCGGCCTGGACGGATGCGCGGTCAAGATTCACGGCGGGGCCAAGCGCGACACGCTCCGGCACGCGATTTCCCAGACGCGACGTTTCGTTGAGCTTCAGCTGAACGATGCCATTGTTCGCGACATCGCCCGGTTCTCCGCTCCCGAACCCGCAGCACCGGCCGGTCCCACCTGACCCGACCCGATCGCCCGATTTTTAGATGGCCCCGTTCAAACATCCACGCACCCACCGGCCTCACCTGCGCACGGTGTCGATCACCGGCGTGGGATCGTATGTTCCGGAGCGCATCCTCACCAACGCCGAGTTGGAGCGGATGGTGGAAACCAGTGACGAATGGATCACCACCCGGACCGGCATCCGGGAACGCCGCATCGCCGCCGCCGGTGAAACCACTTCCGACATGGCCGTGGCCGCGGCCCGTCACGCGATCACGCGCGCCGGGATCACTCCGGAGCAGATCGACCTGATCATCGTTGCGACCATCACGCCGGACATGCCCTTCCCCAGCACCGCCTGCCTCGTGCAGCAGAAGCTGGGAGCCACCCGCGCCGCGGCGTTCGACATCGAGGCCGCCTGCAGCGGATTCGTGTACGCCCTCGACATCGCGAGCCACTTCGTCGCCTCCCACACCTACGAGACCGTGCTGGTGATCGGGGCCGAAAAGATGTCCTCGGTCATCGACTGGACCGACCGCAACACCTGCGTGCTCTTTGGCGATGGAGCCGGAGCCGCCGTGCTTCAGAACCGTCCCAACGCCCACGGACTGCTCACCACCTGCCTCGGATCCGACGGCACCAAGGCCGGTCTCCTCGAGCTCCCCGGCGGCGGCAGCGCCTGCCCCCCGACCGCGGACAGCGTGGCCAACCGCATGCATTACCTGCGGATGGACGGCAAACAGACCTTCAAGAACGCGGTGAACGCCATGGTCTCGGCAGCCCACGACGCGCTCGACCGGTGCGGACTCAAGGTGGACCAAATTCGGTGCATCATCCCGCACCAGGCCAATCAGCGCATCATTACTGCGGTGTCCGAACAACTCGGCGCGGCGGAGGGACAGGTGTTCGTGAACGTGGACCGCTTCGGCAACACCAGTGCCGCGAGCGTGGCCATCGCCCTCGATGAAGCCGCCACGGCGGGCCGGATCCAGCGCGGGGATCTCGTGCTGATGGTGGTGTTCGGCGCCGGATTGACCTGGGGCGCCGCCATCATTGAGTGGTGACGGGCGCACGTTCGGGGCCGCAGTGCGTCCCGCTTCGGCATCTTCGTCCGATTTCGCCCAATTTCGTCCGACTCCGGGTGATTCCCACCCAGTTTATCATTCCACGTGGCAACGCACCTGCTAGCGTTTGCACCCGTTATCTATGGAACTGTTGCGAGGCATCCTGAAGGCCGCTGTCGAAGGCGGAGCGTCTGACGTCCACATCAAGGTCGGCTATCCGGTGGTATTCCGGATCAACCGTCAGCTCGTGGCCATCGAGGCCCCGGTCCCGACCGAGCAGTGGATCAACAACATCGTCGCCAAGATGGTGCCGTTCCACGCCAGCAAGAAGCTGGAGCAGGATCGCGAGGTGGACTTCAGCTACTTCGAGCCTGGCGTGGGCCGCTTCCGTACCAACGTGTTTCAGCAGAAGGGTTCCTACGCGTTCGCCATGCGGTACGTGAAGACCCAGGTGCCGAGCTTCGAGGAGCTGGGATTGCTGCCCGTGTTGAAGGACATCGCCGGTGCCGCCCGCGGCATCGTGCTGGTCGCCGGCACCACCGGCTCCGGCAAGTCCACGACGCTCGCGGCCATGCTCGAGCACATCAACGCGAACTTCAAAAAGCACGTGGTCACGCTCGAAGACCCGATTGAATTCGTCTTCGAGGACAACCAGTCGGTGATCGAACAGCGCGAGATCGGCCTCGACACCCAGAGTTTCGAACACGGCCTCAAGCACGTGCTGCGTCAGGATCCCGACATCATCATGGTCGGTGAAATGCGCGATGCCACCAGCTTCGGCGCCGCCATGCAGGCCGCGGACACCGGCCACTTGGTGCTCTCCACGCTCCACACGCAGAACGCGTCGCAGTCCATCGGCCGTATTCTCGACTTCTTCCGTCCGGACGAGCGCGAACAGGTCCGCCGCCAGCTCGCCAACACGCTGAAGGCCGTCGTTTGCCAGCGCATGATCCAGACCGTGACCGGAGGCATCACTCCGTCGCTGGAAATCCTGATCAACACGCCGACCGTCCGGAAAATGCTCGAGGAAAACCGGCTGGAGAAGATCGGTGCCGCCATCGAGACCGGCCGTGACGACGGCATGCAGACCTTCAACCAGGCGCTCTACGACCTGGTCAAGGCCCGCAAGGTCACCGAGGCCGAAGCCCTCGCCAAGGCCAGCAACCCGCAGGCCCTCGACATGATGTTCAAGGGCATCTTCCTCGACGAAGGCCGCCGCATCCTGTCGTAAGCCCGACCGACTGCCTCTTTTTTGGTCGAACGTTTTCAAACGGCGGACACTCCGGTGTCCGCCGTTTCCATTTTTTGCGTTTGTCACCGGCTTGTAACGGAACTGACATCGGTTAGCGTTCCGCCATGGCTACGACATCTCGCGTTATGGCAAAGATCCTCGTGGTGGACGATGAACCGGATGCGCTGGAGCTCGTCAGTTTTAATCTCAAGGCGGCCGGCTACGAAGTCGTGACGGCCGATGACGGCAGCGAAGCGCTCAAGCGCGCCCGTCAGCATTCCCCGGATTTGATCCTCCTCGATGTCATGCTGCCCGAGGTCGATGGATTGGAAGTCTGCAAGCTGCTCCGACGCGATCCGGCCACCGCCGGCATTCCTGTCATCATGCTCACCGCCAAGGCGGCCGAGATCGATCGAGTGCTCGGACTCGAACTCGGGGCCGATGACTACGTGACCAAGCCCTTCAGCCCGCGGGAACTCGTCCTGCGCGTGAAGAACCTCCTCAAGCGCCAGTCCACGACCGATGAGAAGCCCGAGCAGTTGAACGTGGGCGATCTCTACATCGACGTTCCCCGCCACCTCGTCACCGTGGCCCGCCGCCGCATTGACCTGACCGCGACCGAATTCAAGCTCCTGACCACCCTGGCGTCGCGGCGCGGGCGCGTGCAGTCGCGCGAGCAACTCCTCCGGGACGTGTGGGAGTACGACAACATCATCGACACCCGCACCGTGGACACCCACATGCGCCGTCTGCGTGAGAAACTCGGCACCGCCTGCCGCTACCTCGACACGGTTCGCGGAGTGGGATATCGCTTCGTCGAAAACTGATCGGACTCCACCGCCGGCGTTGGCGGTTGAATCCGGTTTTGAAGTGACTCCGAAGGGACGGCCTCCGGTCCGTCGGGGTTTCTCACTGCCCTTTTCATGCTCACCTTATTGACGATCGCACTGGCGGTTGCCCTGGGAGTCGTCGTCTGGATCTGGCTCACCCGGGAACGGCAGCTGGAGAACCGGCTTCGTCAGAGCCAGCTCGAACTCGCCGAGGTCAAGGCCGCGCGCAACCTCGCGCTGGTCGAGGAACAGGACAAACAACAGACCGTCTTCAACAGCATGGTCGAAGGCCTGCTGATCCTGGATGAAAACGGACAGGTCCAATTCTCCAATCCCACGTTGGGAACTCTGTTCGACCTCCACGGCGACATCCGCGGCAAGACGCTCCTTGAAGCCCTGCGTCACCACGAACTCAAGGCCGTTGCCGAGCGCTCACTGGTGGAGGGCCGGGTCACCGATTTCGAGCTCACCCTGAGCGGACGCGAGACGCGCGTGCTCGAGGTGAACGCCGCCAGCTTCCGCGACCGCGACCGCGCGCACGCCGGCACCATCCTCGTCTTCCACGACCTCACCCGCATTAAACAGCTCGAGAACGTCCGCAAGGAATTCGTCGCCAACGTCAGCCACGAACTCCGAACGCCGCTTTCCCTGATCAAGGGCTACGTCGAAACCCTCATCGACGGTGCCAAGGACGACCCCGCCATCGCGCTCCGCTTTCTCCAGACCATCGAGAAGCACGCCGATCGCCTGTCGTTCCTCATCGAGGACCTCCTCACCATCTCCCAACTTGAGTCCGGCCAGATCGTCCTCAACCAGCAACCCCTCGAGCTCGGGGAACAGGTGGACCAGGTCATCCGCGACCTCCACGCCCGCGCGGCGGAACGATCCATTACACTCGTCAACGAAGTTTCAACCGGGCTGCTGGTGAATGCCGACGGCGATCGGTTCCAGCAGGTGTTGTTCAACCTCGTGGACAACGCGGTGAAGTACGGCCGCCAGGGCGGAAGTGTTCGTCTGGGGGCGCGTCGGATGGATGGCGACCGCGTCGAGGGCTGGGTGGCGGACGACGGTCCCGGCATTCCCGCCGAGGCGAGCGAGCGGGTGTTCGAACGATTCTTCCGAGTGGATCGCGCCCGTTCGCGCGACGCGGGCGGGACGGGGCTGGGCCTCAGCATCGTGAAGCACATCGTGCAAAGCCACGGCGGCGAGGTGCGTCTCCAATCCGAACCCGGCAAGGGCTGCACCTTCTTCTACACCCTCCCCGCTCGAAACTGATTCCGCTTCGTTTTGCGATCTTCGAACTCCGATCTTCGATCTTCGAACCCGGTTCCTATTTCCCGCCGTGGATAAGGCGCTGCAGGAGTTCGGGATTCCGTCGCATGATGATGGAGAGCATCACGATCATGATGCCGATCACCACCGCCGCCACCAGCACCGCCAGGTTGCGCATGTTGCGGATCTTTTGCTGAAGCGCCTCGGCTTCCATCGCACGGGTGGCCTGCCAGATGGCCATCTGTTCATCCACGCGGGCCTTCACGTTTTCCGGAGCCGGATACTCAAAGCGGAGCCAGCTCGCGGTGCGATCCAGGAAGGTGGCCCGACACGCGGTGAGATCCGCCTCGGTGGCTGTGTTGAACCCGCAAGTCGGCCAGTACGGCGCATCCTCTTGGGTCCAAATTCGATGCACCCCCTGGTTGCGTCCGATGATCTGGATTCGCCGCCAAAGAGTCATGCGGACCTCATCGAGTGTTTCCTCGGAGAGAGCGCCGAGGGATTCGCTGTGGAGCAATCCGTCGCCGTCTTCGACGAGAAAACCGATGGCGCCCAGAAGGGAATCGTCGGGACCGGGGACCACCTGGAATTCGGTCACGAAGCGGTCGAGCTGATCCCAGGGAAGGCCGGCGGACTGCCAGAGCAGCCGCAACGACGGCAGATCCTCGACAGTGGCTCGACGCGCTGACAGGGCCGGGGGTTCCACGCCCGCAACCTCACCCGGAACCGGTCCGGTTTCAAGCCCGTGAACGACGCTCAGGGTAAAACCAATCGGAACCACTCCGAACCGGAGCCGATGCGGTTGGTCAGCACATAGCCCTCGGCGGTAAATGCCGGAGCCCCCGCCCGATCCGTCCACACCACGGGAGAACTCAAGCTGGGAGTGGCCTGCAAACGTGCCCGAAACAACGCCTGCGGCCAGCGGAGAACCACCTCGCCGGCCGAACGTTGAACGCGCAGGGAATTCGGCAAATCCACCAGGGCGATCGAATGCGAGGCGCTGCCGGCAATCTGGCGATACGCGCCCTGATATTCCTGGAGGGCGGGAATTAACGACGAACTCTCCGGCCACAGGACGGCGACTCCCCCGTCGCGAATGGCAACCGCGACCTCCGGGCCGCTCGAGAGGGCGACGGCGTCCTGGCTCGCCGCGGCGGGAAAGGGTTTGAAAATGCCACCCCACTGAACCACAGAGCCATCGTTCTTGAGCGCAAGCGAGTAGCTGAAGCTGGCGGCGATCGCCACCACGTCCTGCTGCGCCTGCGGGGGAATCTGGGATCGACCGTTGTTCGTCGATCCCCAGGCCACAACCGACCCATCGTTCTTCAATGCGAGCACGTGCTCGCCACCGCCGACCACAGCCACCACTCCGCTTTGCGCGGAAACCGGCACCGCCTTCTGATTGAAGAAATCACTGCCCCACACCACGACTTGCCCTTCACCACTCACTGCGAGCGCGAGGCGTTCCGACGCTGCAATCGCGCGGGCTCCCTCCTGAACCGCAGCAGGAATCGGAGGCAGGGCCGCCGTGTTCGTGGGCCACACGACCATGCGTCCATCCAACCGTCGGGCGAGTGCGAACCCCGTTCCAAGGGCGAGGTCGAGCACCTGGGAACGATCGGCAACCGACAGGTTTGTGTAGCCCCCATCGCCCGCATTGCCCCAAAGGACCGCGAGGTGGTTGGTGGTCACAACGGCTTCGTTGTAGCGCCCGACCGCCACCGAGGAAATGGGCCCCAAAGCCGCCGGCGGAATATTGGTGAGATCATAAAACGGAAATCCCCACCGGACCATCGAACCCACCACCGGGATTCCCGAAACACTCACCGTTCGGGAGGTCCGTCGGTTGCCACCGATGCCACTCACGGTGACCGAGTACTGCCCTTCTACCAGAGGCTGCATTTGACCGAGACTCAAGGTGGACGCCGTCGCACCGGGTATTTCCTGTCCATTTTTGAACCACTGAAACGAGATCGGATAGCCGGTCGCGCGCACCGACAACCACGCTGGACTGCCCATCGGCACTTCCAACGTGGGCGGCAGGTCCGCCGCGACGGGCGGTGCGGGAACCACCACCGCGAGATTGAATGCCTGTCCCGCCGACACGGCCAGGACATCGCGCGACGCTCCGAGGGGAACCTCCAATTGCGTCGATGAATCCTCGCCCCAACCCACGAGAGTTCCCTGCGAGGTCAATCCCATTGTGTGCACGCCGCCAGCGGCGAGGCTGCGAATGCGAGTGCCACTGGCCGGGAGATTCGTGCCCTGGCCAATCACTCGGTCTCCCCACAACACCAACTTTCCATCCCGCTTCATCGCCACGCTGTGCACTCCACCGGCGGCAATGGCCACCACTTCGGAGAGCGTCTCCACCGGCGCATATCTTTGATTGTACAGCCCATCCCCCCACGCCACGACTCCGCCATCCGCCCGCAGGGCCACCACGTGACCAGTTCCTGCGGCAACGGAAACAACTCCCGCCTGCGCCCGGGCGGGAATGTTGAATTCTCCGTTGAGATTTTGTCCCCACACCACCACGGAACCATCCGCCTTGAGTGCCACTGCGAAGGCGGCACCCGCAGCAATTTGGACCACGTCCTTTTGCGCCGAGGGCGGCACGGACAGCACGCGCGTCCCCACCTCGCCCCACGCCACCACCGATCCGTCCTCCCGAAGTGCGAGGCTGATCGCATCGCCCGCAGCGATCGCCTTCACCCCGGATTGCAGCCCCGCCGGAAGCATCGTTTGACCGCGAATGTTATCCCCCCACGCGAGGACGCTGCCATCCGCCTTCAACGCCAGTCCATGCCGTCCGCCCGCGGCCACGGAAATCACATTCTCCAAGGCCTCGGACGGAATCTGTGTCTGCCCCTGATCGTTCAATCCCCACCCAATCACCGCACCTGCGGAAAGCGATCCCGCCCTGCGTACCACGATTGGTACTTGGCTCGACACACTGCCCAGCGGGCTCGTCACGGTGACGGTGTAATTCCATGCGCCCGTCTCGCGCACCGCAGGAATGGGCAGGGTGGAACCGGTCGCGCCGCTCACCGGAATGCCATCGCGGAACCATTGGTACGTGAGCGGATACCCCGTGGCGGTGACACTCACCGCACCCGATTGTCCAGCCGCCAGGTTCAGATCGGACGAGAGCGCCTTGATCCGTGGAGGCGTGGTGGAGACCAACACGGCGGTGCTTGCGCCGCCTGCAGCAATCGCCGTCGCCGGCCCGGTGAATGAAGGTGGGGGAGTCTGCTGTCCCCAGTAATTGGAACCAAAGACCGCGACACTTCCGTCCGTTTTGAGAAACACCACGTGGTTGTCGCCCATGGCCATGGCCGCGACGCCCTGACGTTGTTCCAACGGAATTCCAGTTTCGCCAAAGTACTTATTGCCCCAATGAATGACCGTGCCGTCTTCCTTCAACGCGAAACTGATCCCACTGCCCGCCGCGATGGCCTTCACACCGCGCTGAGCTTCAGCAGGAATTATCGTTTCGCCGAAAAGGTCGGTTCCCCAGGCAACGATTGTTCCATCGTCCTTGAGAGCCATGCAGTGGGAGTACCCGGCGGCGATAGCTTTCACGCCACTCTGTGCAGCAATCGGGACCGCTGCCTGCCCCAAGTTGGTTTTCCCCCAGACCACCACCGAACCATCCCGCTTCAACGCCATGCCGGTCAGCGGGGCGGCCGCCACCGCCGTGGCATCGGTGATCGAAAGCGTCGGGACTTTGAAGTCTCCATTGTTATAGGTGCCAAAATCCACGACCGAGCCATCGGCCTTCAACACCACGGAATGCGACCGACTGGCTGCGACCGCCACGGCGTTGGTCTGCGCAGCGGGAGGGATCTTCAACTGACCATACGTCCCGTCTCCCCACACCACCACGCTTCCATCCAATTTCACCGCCACCCCGTGGACATCGCCAACCGCAACGCTGATCACTCCGGATCGGACGCTGTCTGGCATCAACCCGCGGCTATCCAAAAACTCACCCCAAACCAGCACCGAGGACCCCGATTCCGGGCCGGCAATACAGTGCGCGGCAATTAAACAAAAAGAGCCAAACCATGCGGCGCCCCGGAATGAGCGAACCATTGAAAAAAAGGCCATGCGAATTGAGGTGCGGGAGAATGCTCCTTGGGAGAGTTACGCCACCGACTCCCCAAAGTTACATGCCTCTTTTCGCAGAGTGAACCCAGTTTTACGGCCCACCCGCGCTCCCGACCTCAAGCCACGGCACCAATTCGTCCCCTTCTTCGCGACCGCAGCCAGTTGAGCAGCCCGGTTCGCCGACGCCCCCAGGCAACCCACCGTCGGATGCGCCGCATCGCATTCCGGGCCCAGGGAAACTCCGTGGCCAGCAACGCCACCCCGGCCACCACGATCGGCAATCCGGGCCCTGGGAGGACCAGCATCACCGCTCCCACGAGCAGCAATCCGGCTCCACCCAGGGCAATCAGGGATTTCTTCATTCCAGCGACGGCAGTATTCACATTTCCATCCTTCGAGCCCTCAGGCCAGAGGCACCGTCTTGGGCAGGGCCGGAACCCGGTCCACCGCAGTCGTCCGCGGACGAAGCAGCGACCACACCATGCTGATCGCCAGGATTCCGACGATCACGCCGAGCGAGATGAGCGTGTCGATCTTCCAAGGCGTGTGGGACAGCACCATCTTCACCCCGACGAACGACAGCACCACACCGAGACCCACCTTCAGGTAGTGGAACTTGTCCATCACCCCGGCGAGCGCGAAGTACAGCGAGCGCAATCCAAGGATCGCGAACACATTCGAGGTGTAGACAATGAACGGATCCTTCGACACCGCGAAGATCGCCGGGATGGAATCCACCGCAAAGATCAGGTCGGTGAACTCCACGAGCACCAGCACCACGAACAGGGGCGTCGCCATCCGAACGCCATTCTCGCGGACGAAAAACGCATCGCCCCGGAAGTCAGGTGTCACCGCCATGAAGCGCTTCAACCATCCCACCAGCGGATTCGCGCCGGGATCCATCGTCTCCTCGCGCTTCACCACCATCTTCACGCCGGTGAGGATGAGGAACGCGCCGAAGACGTAGATGATCCAGGTGAAGCGCTCGATCAGCGCGGCACCGACCACGATCATGATCGCACGCAACACCAGCGCTCCGAGAATGCCCCAAAAGAGCACCTTGTGCTGATGGACCAGGGGCACCGCGAAGTAGGAGAAGAGCAGCGCGAACACGAAGACGTTGTCCACGCTGAGGGACTTCTCGATCACGTAACCGGTGAAGAACTCGAGCGCCTTGGTCGAGCCGGCGAAGTGCCACACCGCGCCATTGAAGGCCAGGGCGAGACCGATCCAGACAAAGGTCCAGGTCAGCGATTCGCGCAGCGACACGACGTGCGACTTCCGATGAAACACGCCGAGATCCAGCGCGAGCATCAGCAAAATGAAGAGATTGAAGCCGACCCAAAGCCACGTCGTATCAGTCATAGTTTAAGAATAAAATTCAGTTTCGCCCACTCGCCTACTTACCCACTCGCCTACTTACCCTCCGCCCAGCGGCCAAAAAATCCCGCGGGACAGGCCACACAAACCCATCCCGCGGGCACCGCCCACTACCCAACCTACGAACGCTGCCCACGGGGCACCGTCACATTCTGTTTCCCCCGGCCTCGGTGGCGGCGGCGGTCCGCGCGGTGCGCAATCTGTTCGCGCAATCTCGCGATCACCTTCGAAAACGCGGCGCGCAAGGTGTGATCCCGCTCGCCGACGATCAAGTCTGGCCCTGGTGTCACCAGGTGCGCCCGCACCTCATACGCCGGACTGGCATTCTCCAGTCGCGCCAGCTGGATGCGTGCCTCATCGATGCGTCGCACCGCCCCGAGCGCCTGCAGCTGCCGTTCCATCCAGGTTTCCAGACCGTGGATCGAATGCAGATTCAGCCTCTGCACATTCAGTCGAATCGTGGTTGTCATGACGTGTCGTCCTACTGCGTTGATTCTGGTTGCTGTGATCCGGACGGCTTTCTCCGTCCGGTCGGATTCGGTGGGCTCCCCGGGAGGAGCCGCCGTTCCTGACGCAGCGAACCTAGACCTTCCCCTCGTTTCCGATGAGTACGCCTTTCCGAATGGACTGTTAGGATTTCCCTAACTATCACTCCCTGCATCATGGAATGGCTTAACTATCATCACCTCCGGTATTTCTGGACCGTGGCCCGCGAGGGAAGCCTGGCCAAGGCGGCGGAGCGGCTTCACGTGTCGGCGCCGTCCATCTCGGAACAGATCCGAGAACTGGAGTCATCGCTGGGCGAGCCGCTGTTCCGACGCGAGGGGCGCAACAACCGGCTTACCGATGCCGGGCAGATGGTGTTCGGCTATGCGGAGGAGATCTTCGCCCTCGGCAGCGAGCTGATGAACGCGGTGAAGCAGCGCCCCGGAAGCAAGACGCTCCGGCTCAGCATCGGGGTGGTGGATTCCATCCCAAAATTGATCACCAACGAGATCCTCAAACCGGTGTTCTCCATGTCCACACCGGTTCATGTGGTCTGCCGCGAGGGACGCATGGAGGAACTCCTGCCACAGCTCGCCGCCCACCGGTTGGATCTGTTGCTGTCGGACGAAACCGCCGCCAACAACAGCGCCTTCAAAACCTTCAGCCACCTTCTCGGCGAATCCGGTTCAACCCTCTGCGCCGAACAGCGCCTTGCCGCCAAACTCCGGCGCGGATTCCCGAAATCACTCCACGGCGCCCCGGCCCTGCTGCCCGCGGGCAACACCTCGTTGCGGCGCTCGCTCGATGTGTGGTTCGCCGACCATCACGTTCAGCCCTCGGTGGTGGCGGAATGCGAGGATCTCGCCCTGATGAAGGTGATGGCCGCGGAGGGACGCGGATTCATCGCCGTCCCGGACATCACCATGGACGAAGCCACCAAGCGCTACGGCTTCCGCGTGGTCGGCCGCGCCAAGACCTGTCGCTTCCGACTCCACGCCATCACCGCCGAGCGGCGCATTCACCACCCGGCGGTCACGCTCATCACGCAGACCGCCCGCGATCGATTCGACGCCGTCTAGTCCGACAGCGCCAGCCGGCTCATTGAACCGGCACGATCCGGAAGAACTCCCCGGGCGTGCTCGCCGGCACCGAGAATGGCGAAGTCACCGGCATGTCCACCCAGACAGGCGAAGCAAGCGATGCCGTCCGCTGGAGTTTGAATCCACTCGGCCAGCTCAAGGTGAGCCCGGTGGTGGTCGGCTGGAAGTTCACGTTCGGCACCACCGGCGCGGGACCGCTGCCAGTGAAGAACCGTCGGTTCCCGGCCAGGAGTTTTCCGTCGGCGAGCAGGATCATCGGTACCCCCACCCCGAAGGTGCTGCCCTGGGTGAAGGTAGTGTCGAGTGACCCATCAGGGTTGAGTCGCGCAAACCCGCCGCGCGATTGTCCGTTCACTTGACCAAACTGCCCGGTGACGATCAGTTTTCCATCCGGCTGAACCACGCCCGAGTTGACCTGGAAGTCGGTCAGCACGTGGAACGTTGGATCCGCCGAACCATCGTTCTGCAAACGCAGCACGGTGTCCCCCGGCTGACTCAAATTCGGTCGGAACTGACCGAAGATATAAACCCCGCCTCCCGGGGCGACCGGTCCGAGCTGATAAAACAGCATCCCGCCCGAAGTGCCACCCGACGTGGACCCGTTGGTCGGCGGGACGAAGCTGGTGTCGAGCGATCCATCAGCATTGAGTCGCGCCACACCGTAACGCACCGCACCGCGGACGTGGCTGAACCCACCGCCGATGTAGATCCGGTCGTCCGGCAACACCCGCACTGCGGCGATCCGGCCCGGAAGCGCTCCGGTTCCCGGATTCACGTTTTCAATTCCGGTCACCGGGAACGAGGTGTCCACGCGTCCGTCGGGCAGGAAGCGAATCAGCCCGGTCACCGCGCGTCCTGCAAAGTTCGCAAAGGTCCCGCCCAGGATGATCTTTCCATCGCTCTGCAATCCCATCTCCTGCGGCACATCCTGGAACGCACCGGTGTAATTGTTGGTGCGCACAAATCCCGGATCGTAGCTGCCATCCGGCATCAACCGAGCAAGCGCCCCATCCTTGAGGCGACCCGCGATCAGGATCTTTCCATCCGGCTGGCGCTTCACCACGTTGATGCCACCACCCGGCGGAACCAGGTCCGCGGGCGGGACGAATCCGACGTCCGGAGTTCCGTCTTCACGCAAGCGCACGAGGGTATTGCCAACCGATCCGTAGATCATCCCATCGGGATTCGACTCCGTGATCTGGTACTGCCCGGTCAGGATTCCCTGAAACACCGGAGCCACGAGCGACGTGTCGATCTGACCCGGCACTGCGGGATTGGGCTCCACCAACAACGTGATGTAACTCGTGAACGCCACCCCGCCGGGATTCACCACCGCGCATTGCAACAATCCGGAATCCTGCGGCTGGAGCTTCACGCCAGGGATCACCAGCGTGGCATTCGTGGCCCCGACGATGTCCACCAGATTGGTCGATCCCGTCGAGGTGCTGCGTCGCCACTGAAATTGGAACGGGCCATTCCCACCCGGCTCGACGGTGCACGTGGCGTTCGAACCCGCCGCCGCCACCACGCGTGTCGACTGGCTTGCAATCGTCGGTGCCGCGGGCGTAGGTCGCATCGGACCCGCATTCACCCGCGCGAAGTTGGTCCGTGGGAATCCGGAGAGCTCGTTGAAGGTGCCGCCCACGAAAATCGCGTTGTCCGACGGACGCACCGCGAGGGCGACCAAGTTGGGAAGACCCGTCTTCGAAACATTGGTCGCCAGTTGAAACTCCGGATCGAGCGTCCCGTTCGGCCAGAACCGAATCAGCTGGCTGCGCGGAAAGTTCCCCGAGGAATTGTTCTGCCCGTAGCTCACCGCGAGGATGCGTCCATCCCCCTGAAGCGCGATGCGGCGAACCAGCCCATTCTTAAACTCGGATGATTGTGAGAGCTGCGGCACCGGATTGAACGAGGGATCCAGCGCGCCATCCGGCATCACCCGCAACAGCCCGAGATACAGATCCGGGCTCGGGGTGTTGTACCGATATTTGAAGGTTCCACCGATCAGGATCTTTCCATCGGGCTGCACGAGGATCTGGTTCACATCGCCCGCTACGGTGAAGAGGCTCTTGTTGTCGAACGCCCCGGTGAAGGTGGGATCAACCGTGCCGTTGGCGTTGAGACGAAGCACCCCGCTCGCCTGCGTGGTGGCATTCGGACGCGCGGCCGCCAAATAGCGCCCATCGGGCAGCGCAGTGATCGCATAGCCGGAAAGCGCGTAGCTCGAACCCCGAAGCGCGAACGTCGTGTCGCGCGTTCCATCCGGATTGATGCGGATGAACGAGGATCCCACATTCTCCCCATTCCAATAGCTCGCCCACAGCACAACCTTTCCATCGGGTCCAACGGTGGAACGCGCCTTGGTCACACCCGTTGTGAACGCCGTGGTGGAGGAATGCGGTTTGAATCCGCTGTCGATCGAACCATCGGCATTGAAGCGAAGGCCGCCGAACTTCTGACCGCCGACCGTGTATTCCACCTGGCCAGTGACAAACACCTGTCCGTTCGCCAACGGAAGGATGTCGCTGTACGGATTCCCGCTGTTGCCGGTCAACGCCGAAACACTGAAGGCCGGATCCAAGTCCGACACCCCCGGCAGCACCCGGGCAATTCCCACCCGGTTGGTGTTGTTCCACGTTGTAAACGATCCCACGGCGTAGAGGCCCTCCTTCGCGTCCAGCACAAGTTCATTGACCGTGCCGTTGGGCCCGACCGCCACATCCGTTTCACGGAACACCGAACCCGGGGTTGGGCTGAGCACCGTCAAATGCACCGTAGCAGTCGGAGAAGACCCTCGAGCGTTGGTCACCTCGCAATGATAGTCGGCATCATCCGCCGGGCCGACCGAGGGAATCACGAGATCGGGAAGCGTCGCGCCCGGAATGGCGGTCGTTCCGCGGAACCACTGGTACTTCAATGGAGCCTCGCCCTGCGCGACCACACTCAGACGCGCACGCGCCCCCAGCGTGTTGGTTTGCGCCAGCGGCTGCGTGGCGATCACGGGTGCGCTTTTGGGATCCCCAAAAATGTGGTACACTCCCTGGATCGCTTGGAACGTCGCCGAATAGGAGGTGGCGGATACATAGGTGGAACCGTCCGGAGCCAGCGCAATGTTCACCGGCAGGAAAAACGACTGCACCACCGGTACTTTGCCCGGATTCACATACCCGGAATCGGTCGATCCATTCTCGTTCAATCGCGCGGCGGATCCGAGGGGAGTGTTGAGCACGATCACCTTGTTGTCCGGCTGCACCACACCCCCGGTAATGAGGGACAACCCGGGAGGCGGAGTGTAGCTGGTGTCGATCGCTCCGTTTAAATTCAGCCGCACCACCCCCGACTGCAGGGCGGCGCCGCGATATTTAACCGTGGCATACTGATTGTTGAGAATGAACATCCGCCCGTCCGTCATGGGCACAAAATTCAGGCTCAACGCCGTCCCGCAGTTCGCCTTGCCCGAGTCGGCAAAGCTCAGATCGAGGGCGCCCGAAGAGGTGAGACGCAGCAGCTCGTACTGCCCCTGAAACCCGATCGCCGCGGCTACCGCTGCATAGAGTGTATCGCCCGGTCCGGGATACAGCGTGGTGACGTTCGCGCTCAGGTACCCGAGCGTGGCGAGTGTGGGGGGAGTGAATCCGGTATCGCGCGAGCCATCCGCGTTCAACCGCACCAGGGCGAGCCGCGTCCCGCCATCGAAGGTCCCGTTTCCACCCACGTAAATGCTGTTTCCTGAGGCGTTCAACAAGCTCCCCGGACTCACCTTTTCCACCGCCGCGTTGAACGCCACCGGTGAACCGTCCGGATTCACCATCGCAATGCGGGGCGTGGTGAGCTTCTGCGTCCCGAGATGCGTCACCGGGCCTGCAAAGAGGATTTTCCCGTCTGGACGCTGGATCACCCGGGTGAGCCCTGCGGCATTGGTGGAACCGGGGGCCAGAACCTGACCATTGAAGATCACCGGATCAGTAATGCTGATGGGCTTGGGGACGTTGAAGGTCAGGTCCACGCTCCCATTATTGTTCAACCGGACCAAGCTCGCGCGCCCCACACCGCCGTAGTTGGTGAAGAACCCGGTTGCCAGCAACTTTCCGTCCGCCAGCGGAAGCAGATAATTCGGCGTGGCGTCACTGCCGGGGGCCGTAAAATAGTTGGTGTCGAGCTGACCGGGCAGCTGCGCCGCGACACGGAGCGTCGTTCCCAACAGGGCGGCCAGGGCGAAGACGAGACAAAGTTTCATCACCCCGAGTCCTACGCCCTTCGCCCCCCGCCACGCGAGAGCCAACCCACTCCCTACGTAACCCTACGAACACCGCCCCTCCGGGGAAAAGGGCCCGAAGGGAGGCAAGGCGAGAAGCGGTGCCACCGCCTCTGCTTCGCCTTTTCCCTTCGCCTTTCGCCTTCTTCCTTCGCGCCCGCAGCGCGCGGGCGCGTCACTCGTGATACCCGCGCCACAGCCACACCAGGGTGTCGGCAAGCGTCGATTCAAACACCCGTCCGTCGCAGTGACCGGTCGCCTTGCTGAAGACGTAGCGGTGATGATAGCCCTTCTTCTGGAGCGCATCGGCAGTGCGACCGCCAGCCATGACCCAATTGTGATACGTGTTCTCGGGATCCTTCGCGCGAAGGTCGTTTTCCGACACGTGGGTGAAGATGCGAAGCGGCTTCTTGTCGCTGTTCTCGATCAGCTTCATGCCCGAGTGATACTCCCAGGCGCCGAGCGGGAACTTTGCCTCCTCCGGCGCGTCGTCGTCCTGCTGATCCACGAACGTGCCGGAGTAGGCAACGATGCGGCGGAACAGGTCGGGACGGAACCATCCCATGGTCAGCGCTGCGGCGCCGCCGGAGCTGCAGCCCATCGTGGCGCGGCCCCAGGGATTGGAAGTGATGGACAACTTCGGATACGCGGCGCGGATGGTGGCGTCGGACAACACCGCCGGGAACACCTCGTCGTTGATGAAGCGCGCGTAACGGTCGGACATTGTGTCGTACTCCAGCCCGCGTTCGCTGTTCTTGCCATCGTTGCCGCCGTTTTCCACGGCGATGACGATGAACGCCGGGAGCTTCCGCTTCGGGTTCTTGGACACGGTGAGGTTGTCGAGCGCGCGGCTGACCAGTTTGAGTTGGCTCGGACCGTCGTGGGTCACGAGCACCGGAGCCGGGGTCCCATCGCGATACGCCGCGGGGATGTACACGTAGATTTTGCGCTCGGTGCGAACCGCCTTCTTGGCCGGCTCGAGCGTGGTGTCATCGCCGCGGAAGATCTTACTGTCGGCGAGGCGCATGGAGAACACGAACTGTTTTCCCTGCGGGTTGCCGCGGTCGGTGAGATCGGGATCGATCTGATACGCGGGCCCGACCACGAACTGTCCGTCCCCATCGGCCCCGGGGAACTCGCGATACGCCTCCGCGGCCGAGGCGGTGGAGAGCGCGGGGGAATGGACCACTCCTGAAACAAGCGCCGAGGCGACCAGGGCCAAGGCGTGGCGACGAAGGCGAATTCCGGGGAACGACATGCGAAGATGTGGAATCCAACCGCCCGCCGACTCAAGCAGGAACTGCTACCCGCCCGCCCCACACCCCGTTTTGAAACCGCAGAGCAACGCGGATGAACGCAGATTCAAAAGCGGGAACGGGAGGGATTGAAGGCTCACCAAAGAGGCGAAGGATTCTGGGCTTATCCTGCCCATCATCCCGTTTGGAATCCGCGTCGCCCTTCAATTTCCAAAAAGGGGTTCAAGTTGGCGGCGGTTGCTCCGTTTAAAGCGGTAGAGGACTACCGCAGTCCAAGACCTGGCGGAGTTCGCCGCGCGGAGGACCAGGTCGCGACAGCGTCGTGGAGTGCGCCAGTCCTCTGGCGCTTTCGAACGCATGACTACTGCCGAGGCCCCGCACCACGCGCGGCCCCGGCGACCACAAACTCCGCGGGCTTGGACCACCGGCTCCATGCTCCTGTCACCGTGCGCACGCGCACCCGGGCCCGGTACACATGTCCGGGTTGAACCGCATTCGCCGGGAGGTTCACCAAGGATTGAAATCCCGGTTTCTCGCCGCTCAGCCACACCGGCGCGATCTCATAGTGGCCAGGCTTTCCCTTCGTGTGACCCAGGGTCTTCAAATCATTGATCTCACCCACTCGCCATTCGGTGGCGGCAATTGAAGCGGCATCCGATCCGGTGACCAATGACGCCTTGAACTGAAGCTTCGACGCGTCCACCGCGGCGGACCCATCGGAGGAGACCGACTGGATTTCTGGTGATGCCGGGAACGTAACCCCGCTCGCCCTGATCATCTGGTCCAGCAACTGCGACCGGGCCTCCACATAGTCCTTCATCAACCGGACCATTCCGGCAAAGTCGCCCGATCGAGACGCCTGGTAAAACAGCCCCTTCCCCGCCTTGTCCTCCAACACATGCGGCGACGTCATCACCGGATGAAAATCCCACTTCGCGCGGTCGGCATCCACGACCGATGGCCTGCCCGAAGGATCGGCAATGAGCGAGGCACATTCATCGATCAACTGACCCACCTGCTCCGAATTGAAGAGCAGGTCGCGGATCTCCTGCGCGCGTTGACCCAACTCGCGGCGGAGCGCTGGAAATCCCGTCACACCGCGAACAAACGGATCCTGCCCCCAGCCGTACATATTGTCCGCCCAGGTCAGGTCAATGTCCCACGGCACCTGCACCCATCGGTGGGTCAACGGATTCAGGTAGAAGTCATAATTCTTTCCCGAATCGACATCATAATGGTGAATCCCTTCGAGGATCGTTCGATAGCTATAATAGCGCGCCAAATCGACGTTCTCCCTCCACCACGCTTCGGTCGTGGGCCCCTGGATTCCGGCGAGGAAGGCATTCACATCCGACTGGTTGGTTGCCTGCCCCGCGCCTTGGTGACTCAGGATTCCCCCGCCCATCATTTTATAGAGATTGCCGTCAGGCAGACCGTGCTCCTTTAGAAAACGTCCGTCCTCGTTCTCAATGGCGAGGTACAATCCCCAATAGTCCCCGCGATATTGATCGGCAGGCGATTCCTCGGCGTCGGTGACGAAACGCATCTGCACCCAATGCGTCCTCGGCGACTCCACTCCCGCGAGGTTGAACAGGCGAAACCCGACTGCTTCAAACATCCCCTGCTCGCCCCGATGCCCGTAATCGCCCTGCTGGATGCACGCCCGCAAATTGAGTTTGCCCCATTTCACCTGATACGGGCGGCCGTAGTCATCCCGCGCCTCGAAGGCGTGACCGGAATTGAAATCCACCTTCCACATGTTCTTGCCCATGGCGTGACGCCAGACGCCCCCGCGCGCCCGAAACCGCACGTGGTCGTACACCCGGCCATCGGCCACGAGCGTGCCGGTGTGATGATACTCCTTGTCGCCGGAGCGTTCCGTCCAGGTGGCCTTCTCCACGGCGCTCGCCGAGGAGATCAAATGGTACGACTGCACACGGCTCATGATCTCGGGGGAAAACGTCGTGGCCGCATTGCGCTTGGGATCGGGGCCTTTGGAATCGATGGCTCCCTTCCACGCGGGAATTCCGTCGTACACGAAGTAGGCCTCATTGGGCTGCGAATCCTTCGCCGACGGGAACTGAACCCGCACGCCGCTGGAATTCGTGGCCACCACGCGATAGCGAATCAGCCGGCGATTGACCTGAAGTTCCCCGGGCAGAACGGCTGCATACTCACCCGCGGTTGAGGTCTCCGTCATGGGCGCGGAAATCCACTTCGTCCGAAACGCAGGATCGGCCAACGCGATATACTTCCCCGGATCGACGCTCTGATATTCCAAGGCAACGGACCGAACGCCGACGGCCTTGGACACTTTGACCGACACCCGAACAGGCTGCCCCGCCCTGGGCTGCTGCGGTGCATGGGAGAGGGCTCGAAGCATTCGCGAATCGGCTCCGGCAGAAGAAGCCCCGGCTGGGGCAGCAGCTGCCAACGGGCGCCCGGGCATCGCACCCATCCAGAGCGCGGCGACGAAGAAGAAGGAGCAGAAGTTGCGAGCAAACCGCATCCGTTGGATTTTCATTTGGAACGCTAAACCTTCCGCCTTCCGACCCCACAACCCCGCCCACTGTTCAACCCGTCTCCATCGGATGCAATCCATGAGAATCCGAAACCGGCTGCGAATCAGTGAAATTGTCACCAAAGCGGTCGGAATTTCCCCAAGCCTCCAATCAATGGTTACCAATCGTTGGCTCGATGCAGGGCTCTTTACGTACAGCTTACACACGCGAGGGGAGACGCGCCCATACTGGTGTTGGTCAAGACGACCGACATCATGAATCCACACTCCTCAAACGCTCGCTTCCCCAAACTCCGCTGGCTCGCCGCCGCAGGAATCATGGCCATTGCAGTCCATGCCGGCCTTGGCGATCCCGCTCCGAAACCTCTGAATTACGCCGCCGCGACTCTCGACGCCCCGCGTCCCGCGGTTGCTCGCCCGCTCGTTCAGATCGCCCTGCTGCTCGACACCAGCACCAGCATGGACGGTCTCATCGCCCAGACGAAGTCCCAGCTCTGGAGAATCGTCAACGAGTTCAAGGACTCCCGACGCGATGGACAAACGCCCATCGTGCAGGTCGCCCTCTACGAATACGGGAACAGCCGGCTCTCACCGATCAACGGTTATGTCCGACAAATTCTCGCGTTCACCACGGACCTCGACCGCGTCTCCGAGGAACTGTTCCGGCTCGTCACCAATGGGGGCGAGGAATACTGCGGATGGGTCATCCGGGACGCCGTTCGTGACCTTCAGTGGAGTCATGCAGGCAACGACTACAAGGCCATCTTCATCGCGGGCAACGAACCTTTCACACAGGGAACCGTGAGCTACGTCGATGCCTGCCGTTCGGCGATCGGACGCGGCATCGTGGTGAACACGATCCACTGCGGATCCGAAGCCGAAGGCCGTGAAGGGCACTGGATGGACGGCGCAAAACTCGCCGAAGGTCGCTTCATGGTCATCAATCAGGACGCTGCGGTTGCCCACGTCCCCACCCCTTACGACGACCGCATTGCGGCCCTCGGGATCGAGCTCAACCGGACCTACATTCCGTATGGCGATCCTACGGCGGCGCTCGCGGCACAAAACCGCCAGTCGGCACAGGATGCCGGGGCCAACGCCAACCGCCTCGCGGGTTCCAGTGTGGAACGTGCCCTCACCAAGGCTTCGTCCAACTACCGGAATTCGACCTGGGATCTGGTGGACGCCTATCGGGAGAAAACCGTAACGCTCGAGGAACTCGACGACTCCCGGCTCCCCGCGGAACTCCGCGGCAGATCGGTCGCCGAGAAGCGCGAGTACATCGCCGCAAAAACTTCCGAGCGCGCCAGGATCCAGGGGGAAATCGACTCGCTCAACCGGGAGCGCAACCGATGGCTGGAAGTGAACCGACCGGCATCGACTGCTGCAGCGACCCTCGATCGAGCCTTCTCCGAGGTCGTGCGCTCCCAAGCCATCCAACGCCACTTCGAATTCCCCAACCACCCATGAAATCCCGAATCCTTGCCCTGCTCGCCTCCAGCGCCCTCGGTGCGCTCATGGCCTTCGCCGCCCCGCCGCGCAGTGGGAATGCACACGGCACCATTGCAGTCTCAGGCAATGCCCAGGTTCTGGTGGTTCCCGACCAGATTGAACTCCGCATCGGAATCCTGAGTTACGATCCCGCGCTCGCCAAGGCCAAGGCCGACAACGACACACGCGCCTCCGCGGTCCTGTCGCGTCTGCGAGAACTCGGCCTGCCCGCGCGCGACATTCAGACCGACGCCCTGCACGTGCAACCGGAGTACCGGTCCGACAACAACCGTCCCCCCGAACTCGTGCGCTACCATGTGCAACGCCACGTGGTGGTCACCCTCCGCAACGTCGCGAAGTTCGAGACGTTGCTGCAGTCGGCTCTCGATGCGGGGGCCAACGAGGTGTTGAACATCCAGTTCTGCACCACCGAACTCCGCAAATACCGAGATCAGGCGCGTCAGATGGCCGTGCGCGCGGCCCGCGAAAAGGCGCAACTCATGACCGGAGAACTGGGCGTCAAACTCGGGCGCCCCATCCAGATCAGCGAGCAATCGCAGGACTACGGCTGGTCGAGCTACAATTATTACAGCTCCTATGGCGGCGGATATTATTCCCAGTTCCGGGGCGGTGGTGGATACGCGGCACAGAATTCGTTCGCGTCGGCGCCCTCCGGCGAATCTGCCGGACCCGAGGCTTCCTCCACCACGTTTGCTCCCGGACAAATTCGAGTGAGCGCGATGGTGTCGGTGACCTTCGAAACGGAGTGAACGCATGAACCTAAAAACGGCAGTTCAAGAAGAGTTCAACCACAGATGGACACGGATGAACACAGATGGGCAGGGAAAAAGAGCAAGGGATGCGTTTCCGAATCGTTCGCCTGCTGGGTGAGTCACGAGCGGTCTTCAGTTTCTGACGCGTGGTTTCCAATCTGAAAACGACGGCGCTATCGCTGGTCGATTTTGGAGTTTCGGCGGCGCGCAACGCCGCCCTACCAACCGACGAAACGAAGGCATTGCCACGCCGCGGGGCCGATTTCCCCTTCAACCTTTCAACTTTTTAACCCTTCAACTGCCGGATCTAGCTGCGTCCCCGGATCGACTTCGCTGTCGGCATCCCCCATATTGAAACCCATGAGTTCCCGCTGCGTGCTTGTCGTCGAGGACGACTCGGCCATCCGCCGGGGCGTGGTCGATGCCCTCGCGTTTGCCGGTTATTCAACGCTCCAAACGGGCAAGGGCGGCGAGGGCATGTGTCTCGCCACCACCGCCACCCTGGACCTCATCCTCCTCGACCTCGTGCTGCCCGGCGCCGGCGGATTCGACATCCTCCGAGCCGTTCGCGAGACCCGTCCCACGCTCCCGGTGATCATCCTCACCGCGCGAGGTGCGGAGGATGATCGTGTGCAGGGGCTGCGGCTCGGGGCGGACGACTACGTGGTGAAGCCGTTCAGCATTCGGGAGCTGCTCGCCCGCGTCGATGCCGTGCTCCGCCGCTCGCCCGAGCGTCCCCAACCGATCGCCGCGGTCTCCATTCCCGGTGGAACCGCCGATCTGGAGCGACGCGAAGTTCGATTTGACGACGGCTCCCGCGTCGAGCTCTCCGAACGGGAAGTGGAGTTGCTCCGTTACCTCGCCTCCCATCCGGGCCGTGCCCTCTCGCGCGACGAAATTCTTCGGCACGTCTGGCGGCTCGATCCGACGCACCTTGAAACGCGAACCATCGACGTCCACGTCGGCAACCTGCGCGCAAAACTGCGGGACACCGGTGCCGTCCCCCGGGTGATTTTGACCGCCCGCGGCAAGGGTTATCTGCTGGCCCACGCGCCATGAAGCGCTTGTCGAAAACCTGGATCACCTTCGGAGGCCTTGCGCTCGTCGCGGCGCTGTCGTTGGGCTGGCTGAGCCGGGATGTGTTGCGTCTCGACGCCGAGCAACGCCGCTCTGCGGCCGCGGCGGAGCGCGAGGAGAAGGTTCGGCTGGCGCTCTGGCGAATCGATTCCGCGCTCGCGTTGCTGGTGGCCGATGAGAACGCGCGGTCGCCCTCGGAGTTTGCTGCCTTCTACAGTCCCGCGCACGCGTGGCTGCCGGACCAGTCGCCGGTCGCTCCCGGAGCATTGCTGGTGCCTTCGTCCCTGCTGGAGGTGCCGTCCACCAACCACCGTCTCCACTTCGAATTTACGCCCGGCCGTCCGATCGTCTCGCCGCAGGTGCCGCCGCTGGCGCTCCGGTCGCTCGCGCTTACCCAGGTGGAGTCGGCCGCCAGCCTATCTGCTGCGGAGGTGCAACTCGAAAAGCTCCGCGAACTCCTGGCCCAACCTGCAGGAACCGGTGGCAACAGCTCGCGCTTGCTGGCGGCCGGTGCCGGCACCGTGCAGGCGGTTGCCTCCTCGAGATCAGCACCCATTCCGCAGGCAGCCGCTCCGTCCCGCAGCGCACGAGGCAACGATCTGAGCCAATCCGAAGTCCAGGCCCGCGCGCAGAATTTCATGAACGCGCAGCAGGCCAATCGGTACACCACGAAGTCGGCCGCCAAGAATGACACTCCCAAGGTCGAATCCCTGCCGGGCGCCGACACCACGGTGGTCGGCCGGATGGTCCCGGCCTGGCTCGGCAAGGAATTATTCCTCGTCCGTCGCCTGACTGCCCCCGATGGCCCGCGAGTGCAGGGCGTGTGGCTCGATTGGCCCCAGCTGCGGCGGTCGCTGCTCGCCAGCGTTCTCGATCTCGTTCCCGAGGCGGATCTCGTCCCGGCCGTCTCCACATCGGCCGACGGCGAACGCCACGTGGCATCGCTCCCCTTGACGCTGGTCGCCGGGGAGATTTCCGTCGCGGTGATGGCACCCTGGTCGGCCCTCCAGCTGGCGTTGCTCGCCGCGTGGATCGGACTCGGCCTGGCCATCCTCGCCATCGCCGGATTGCTGCGGGGTGCGCTGGATCTCAGCGAACGCCGCGCCGAATTCGTGTCTGCAGTCACCCACGAACTTCGCACCCCACTCACCACCTTTCGGATCTACAGCGAGATGCTTGCAGACGACATGGTCCCCGACGCGGAACAACGCCGTCAGTACCTCGCCACGCTTTGTTCCGAATCCACCCGGCTCGGGCATCTGGTGGAAAACGTCCTCGCCTACGCACGTCTCGAACGCGGCAGCGCGCGCAACCGTCGCGAGGGCGTATCGCTCGAGGCGCTGATCGACCGTGTCCTCCCGCCCCTGCAGGAACGCGCGCGCCAGGCGGGGTTTGAGCTCCGAGTTGAGGCGGAGCCGTCGGTCGCCGCGAGCGAGGTCGACGTGGATGTCAGCGTGGTGGAGCAAATCCTGTTCAACCTCGTGGACAACGCCGCGAAGTACGCGGGCGGTGGCCCGGGCGAACGGACGATTCATCTGGAGGCGCTGCCCGTGCGCGGCAAATTCGCCTTCCTGCGGGTGCGCGACCACGGCCAGGGCATCGACGCCGACCTCGTGGGCCGATTGTTCGAGCCGTTCCATCGTTCCGCGGAAAAAGCGGCTGGATCAGCCCCGGGCGTGGGACTTGGGCTGTCGCTCTGCCGGAATTTGAGCCGGAGCCTCGGCGGCGATCTCCGACACGATCGAACCGTGCGCGACGGTGCCGCGTTCATTCTAAGTCTACCGCGGCGGGGGTAGTGATGCACGACGGCACGCTGAAGCTGCGTGGGAAGTTCCGGAGAAAGTGCCGTCTTCTGGAAGTTGAAGACGCTTCGAAGTGGTGCGCCCGACAGGACTTGAACCTGTACGATGTTACTCACTAGAACCTGAATCTAGCGCGTCTGCCAATTCCGCCACGGGCGCCCGTAGAGGGGTTGGAATAGCACCCCTGTTGCCCCGGACAAGTCTTTTTCCAGCCCCATCCCCCAAAGCCCACCCTTTCCAGGTCCCCATTCCGACCGGAAAAGCGCTCCTATACCCCAATCGCGACGACCGGCTGCTTCCAGTTTCCAATCTCACTCTTCGAACTCCGATCTCCGAGACCCGAGTCATGGAGGGATTGATCTGAGACTGGATTCCGACGGGACACTCGGACAGCCTCCCGGCCATGTCTTCGAATTCACCGGCCGCTGCCACGAATCGCACGGCCGTCATCACGGGTGCCGGAAGCGGCGTGGGTCGCGCGGTCGCCATCGCGCTGGCCGCCAAGGGATGGAACCTCGCGCTGATCGGACGTCGTGCCGAAGTCCTCCAGGAAACCGCCGCACTCGCCGCCAAGCCGGGCGTGCGAATCGGAGTGCATCCGTGCGACATCGGGGACGCTTCCGCCGTGGCTTCCGTCGGCAGCGCGATCCTGGCCGAATCGGGCGGCGTCGTGGACGTACTGGTAAACGCCGCGGGCACGAACGCTCCGAAGCGCGCGCTCGAGGTGTTGTCGCTCGAAGACTACCACGGGATGATGAACGCGAATCTCAACGGCGCGTATTACTGCGTGCAGGCGTTTCTCCCGGGCATGCGGCAGCGCGGGAACGGCACGATCGTCAACATCGTGTCCGACGCTGGAAAGCAGGCGTCCCCGAAGGCCGGGCCGGGCTACGTGATCAGCAAGTTCGGCATGGCGGGACTCACCCAGGCCATCAACGCGGAGGAACGCGGACGCGGCGTTCGCGCGAGCGCGATCTTCCCGGGCGACATCGACACTCCGCTTCTTGCCAAGCGTCCCGTGGTGCCCGATGCCGAAGCCCGCGCGCGCATGATGCGCCCCGAGGACATCGCCGATTGCGCCATCCTCTGCATCGAACTTCCCCCGCGGGCCATCATCGAGGAAATGATTGTCCGTCCCAGGTGAGGGAAATTAAAAATGGGTAATGAAAAATGAAAAATGCGGTGAACCCCACGACGGGGATCCGCTCTCCCATTTTTAATTTTTCATTCCGAATTTTTAATTGATTCAGATCAGGTCCGGCTCGCCGATGACTTCCGTCTTGTCGGCGGTCTGGATTCCTCGAGTGGCCAGGCTTTCTTTAGGATTCGCGTAGCCGGGGATGATGCGCTCGAGCTGGCTTGGCGTTGCCCCGAGATGGTCGCGGATGAGCTTGCCCAGCACGCTGCGGTAGTCGGTGTTTCGCTTCAGGTACCGGCTCTGAGCTTGGAACATCGCGCCGGTGGGACCGACCTGCCACGGGATCGGATCCGCGTCGCCTCCGCAGTTGAACACGCCGGTTCGCTTCACACCGCCGAGAACATCGGCCTGGAATCCCTTGATCCCGCCACCGGCCACGAGCATGGCACTGGCTTCGGCGTGGTCGGTTCCGCCGTCGGAATTCTCAATGGAGGTACGGCCAAACTCACTGAGGGTCACCACCACCAGGTCCTCCCAGCGGCATTGGTCGGCGTACTTCTTGAAATACTTTTGCAGCGCGTACATGGACCAACCAACGCGCCGCAGAAGATTGGCCTGCGACCCGGTTGCCCCGCCCTGCTTGCTGTGGGTGTCCCAGCCATCGATTGAAACGCCCGCCACCAACGCGGAGGTTTTGTTGAGCACCATGGCGGCGGACTTGAGGTTCTGGAAGTGGCCGTAGGCGCTGGTGGGCACCACGTATTTCGCCGCATCCTTCGCACGGGAGTAGCCGCCGTTTTTGTCGTTGGTGGTGGGGAACAGGTAGTAGGGCTGGTCGCCGTCGGTGGACACGTCATCCACGAACGTGTTGCCGGCCTCCGAGAAATCCAAGTGCGCGAAGATGTCGAGCGTGCTGGAGAGATTCTGGTACTGGAGTGTCAGGAGCTCGCGATCCCGCTTGTCGGCGAAGCGCGCCGCATTCGCCGCGGCCAGGGCGGCATCGGCCTTGGCATTTCCGGCAGCGGTGTTGGGAACGGCGAGGAGGTTGTAGCGCGTGGGATCGTTCAGGTTGGTCATCGCCGCCTTGGATCCGCGAAGGATCAGCGGCAGCGACGATCCAATACTCACGGCGGTGAGCGGAAGCTTGTTGGCCAGACCCGATTCGATCATCGCCCGGTACAGGAGACCATCGTGGGTCTGGTTGTTGTTGGGCGCACCGTTTTCCCAGTAGTTTTGCGAATCAAAATGGGAACGCGACTGACGCGGATATCCCACGCGATGAATCACGGCGAGGTCGCCAGCGTTGTAAATCGGCGAAAGGAACTTGAGCGCCGGATGCAGCCCGGCGAATCCGTTGCCGAGGGAAAGCCCGTAGTTGTAGTCGAAGGTCGCCTTCGTCGGTCCGCTCTCGGGAAACAGCGCACGGCCCTTGGCGGTGAAGGGATTTCCGGGATCCGACTCGATGAGGATCGATTTCCGGTTGGTCGCGTTGTAGGCGGTGTCGCCCAGGGGCACGACGGTGTTGAGGCCGTCATTCGCTCCGCGGAGGAAGATGAAGAAGAGCTTCTTCACGCGACCGTTGGGCCCGGGTTGTCCGATGGTGCCCTCGGCCAGCGCGCGCTTCATGACCAGTGGAATGTCCACCAGGCTCGCCAGCGCGGCGCCCATGCCGAGGGTGGAAGTCTGGGTCAGGAAGGAACGGCGGTTGATGATGTTCATGGCGTGTCAGCGAAAGAAGTTGGGTTGGTTTGCGGACTTGGTTTTTCAGGATCCGTTCATTGCTCCTGGAATCGCTGCGTGGTCATCAATGCCGCCACCATGCCGCGAAGTCGCGTATCATAATCGGTACTCCCCGGAACCAGCGCCGAGAACGGGGAGGCCGTGGTGCCGTCATCCGCAGTGTCCAGCCAGTGGATCGCCATGGCGCGGTAGGCACCGAGGTTGGCCCGACCCTCGGCAGGGAAGAGGAGGTCGAGGAAGTAATCGACCGCGAGCGCGGAATCGCGGACGGCGGACGGGGCCTTGAGTTGAAGCAGGGCGGCTGGATCGATGGAGGTGGTGGCTCCGCCGTCACCCTTGCCAGTCATGGATGCGGGCATAAGTGCGGCCTGCACAAACCGGAGGCGTTCAGCGAGCGTTCCGGCGCTGATCCAGGCGTCGGCAGTCTCCGGATATCCATTGGGTTCGGCGCGGTCGAACAGAAGCATCAGCCCCATTCGCGAAAGAGCGAAGGCGAGGTCGCCATCGGTGTTTGCGGTGTACGAGCCATCCGGTCGTGCTGCACGCAGTGCCCGGATCGTGCCCACCACGAATTCCAGAGGGGTTCGCACCTTTTGCTGCGATGCCTGATGCGAACGGAAGAGCTCCGAGTTGAAGATGACCTTGAGGACTTCGCGGATCTGCCCCTTGGGTCCGCCATTGGACGGGTTCTCCCACGCGAGCATGCACGCGTGAACGAGTTCCTCCTCGGGGGAGGTGTCCGCATCGGTGAAGTCGTAGCCGATCTGGAATCCTTCGTGAACAAACAGCCGGCAGAGCTTCACCGACAGATACTCCTGGGTGAAGGGCTGGTTGGCCATGTGGTCGATGAGCTTGTAGGCCTCCTGAATGGTGTTGGTGCCGGTGGCGGCCGCGACGGAGAAGGAATAGTCGCGCTTGGCCCAAGGCGCGCCAAAACGGTCCGGGACCAGCTTGGGCGTAGTGGCCGCACCGTTGGTGTCATGATTGAAGAACACCTTTTTGATCCCGGTGTTGTGGTTGCCGGATTTGTACACGAACGACCAGGTCCCAAGCACGTTGGTCACCGCGGTCTTGTTGGTGACCACCGAGGGATCGAGGTAGTTGGTGGATCGCGTCGCGAAGGGATTCGCCACGTTGTTGCTGGCCACGAGATCCATGGACCAGCCGGTCCAGATGCGGGAGATCTGCACGATGTCCTGCTGGTCGTATCCGTTGTCCACGCCGAAGCAGAACAGCTCGCACAGTTCGCGGGCGTAGTTCTCATTGGCGATGTTGCCGCCATTGCCCTTCGACCCGACGGTATCGAGGTAGATGATCATCGCCGGGCTCTCGGCGCTGATCCGTAGCAGATCAAGGAACGTGCAGTTGGGCCGGAGCATGGCATCGTTCCATTTCTGGTTTTCGCGGAACTCGGCCTGGGTCGCGATGATTCCGGCGGTGACGGTGTCGTAGCCGAGGTTGTCGAAGTAGTCGCGCGTCTTGGAATACTGCGTGACGAAGTGGTTTTCCCAGAACTGGCGCAGCACTTCGGTAAGCTGCCGTTTCGACTGCACGGCGTGGAGCAGGTGCCATCGGCGGAGCTCGCTCATCGTTGCGCTGCCCTCGGCAAGCTTCGCAAACAAGGGTTGGGGGGAATCGGCGCCAGCCGCGAGCGAGGTGGTGCTGGTGATGCCGCTTCCCGAGAGTCGAACAGTCAACCGGGCCGACTGCGCAGGTTGGGCAAGGTACCAAAACGAAAGCGTGTAGGTCTTGGTGGCCACCACCGTGGCAGGGAGATTCTGGTGGATCGAGGTGGTTTCGGAAGAACCGGCAGCCGACGACACCACGTGAAGTGCCAACGCCCCCTGATGCACCTGATCTGGTGAAAGCGCCGAGCCAATCAGGTTGGTGGAAACGATCCAATTGGTCCCCAGCGCGGTCTCGAAGGTCCCGTTGACGATGAGGTTCGGCTTCGAAGCATCCTCCGCGCTGCCTTCGATCAGCCGCAAATCATCGAGGTAGGTCTCACCGGCCCCATCGAGGTAGATGTAAAGCTTGGGCGAGGACCCGGTGCCAGAAGCGGTAACCTTGCGCCAAACCGGAGCGGGAGCGGAGGCATCGATCGACTCCAATATCGTCTCAGGAGCGAGCTGTTCACTGATATAGGCATCCGGGCCGATCAAACGCACGCGTTCCAAGTCATCGGGACTCGGCCCATAGGCGACCCGTTGAAGGAGGGTGGTTCCGGTCAACGAATCACGCGGAATATCGATTGCCTCCACTTCAAAGAACCCGGAATCCGCCGCCGGCAGCCCGCCGGTCCACGTGAATTGATCGAGTACACCCGAGGTGTCAGTCTGAAACGGCAGCCCTAGTCTTGGGGTGCGCAGGACGCGATACTCCATCGCAGCAGGGGAAGGCTCAAACGACAACGTCGCCTTTCCTGAGAGTGGCTCGACCTGAACTGAGGAAACCAATGGAGCCGCAAAACCCCTAATCGAGGCGAATCCGCAGGCAAGCAACAGTGCGCCGAGTCGAACCAAGTGGAGGTTGGGAAAAGTGTTCATGGTCGTTGAGAGTGACGCTAGAACAAGCAACTCACCTGCCATAATTGATTGGGCTTGCATGACAGCTTGCATTCGCCCTAGTCTGTCGGTGTTAGTTCGGAAAATGCCGGAGGGTTCCACAATACCCAGGGCCTCCGAGGTGTCGGGTTCGGCGCTGGCCGAGTTTTCATGCTGTGAATGGCATGGAGGATGCGGCTGCAGGAGAGACGACAGTTCCGAAAAAAACTAAACGTTGACTCAGCAAATCCTTTTAGCCATAACTACGCCCGCGTTGGTTGATGTTCCAAACACTTGCCTATGAAAACCACTTCCATGAAACAGTTTGCTGTCACGCTGTTTGCCGCTTCAACCGTGACCTTTGCTCCGGCTTTTGCCCTCGGTACTGCCGAGCTCCAGAAGGTTTCCAAGACCGTTGCTTCTGCTAAGGTTGTTGAGATTCCCTCGGTTGCGGCCAAGCTCGTCTCGCACGCTGCAAAGGAAGACAAGCAGCAGGTTGCTGTTGCTGCCGTTCTTTCCGCGATTCGCTCCTATCCTTCTTCTGCCAGCCCTGTGATCACCGCTGTGGTCAAGGTGGCGCCTCAGACTGCCAGCGCAGTGGTCGCCGCCGCGATCGAAGCTGCTCCTGACAGCGCACTCTCGATCGTCGCTGCCGCTGTGCAGGGCGCTCCGAAGAATTCCGATCTGATCGTTGCCGCCGCCTCTTCCCAGATGCCGAGCCGCGCTGCTGCGTTCGAACGCGAAGCCTCCGTGGTTCGCGGCCGTCAGGCGCTCGGTAGCGCTGCGTTGATCAGTGACGCCGGCGTTACCACCACGAACAAGGGTACCGGAACCGCGACTGTGCTCACGACGACCAATGCGACTGTTCGCGGCACCGTCTACGGCAATCCCTGATCGATTCCTTTCTCGAAAAGGCCTGTCCTACTGGACAGGCCTTTTTTGTTTTTCGAGACGCCAATCTGTCGGGCACCGCTTGCGTCAGATTCGCACATTTGATAACCGCCAGGCACCATGCTTCGCTTTCTGCGCGGATTAGCCGCACTGGCGCTGCTGCCAATCGGAGTCGGAGCCACCCTTTCCGCGGTCGATGTCCTGAAGGGAAGTGGCCGGGCAATGGAATTCTGGTTCGCCTTCGGAGCAGGAGGAGCAGCTTGGATCCTTGTCTTCACGCTACTTCCTAAACCCTTGTGGCTCTACGTGGTAGGACACGAACTTACCCACGCAATCTGGGGACTCCTGTTCGGTGCCCGCATCAAATCCCTTCGCGCTACCTCCAAGGGGGGACAAGTCGTCCTCTCACGGAGCAACACGGTCATCGCGTTGGCACCGTACTTTTTCCCGTTCTACACGATCGTTTTTGCCGTCGTGATGTTCGGTATCCGGCTCATTTGGAAGCATCCATGGATGGATCCCCTCTTTCACTTCGGGCTTGGGATGACCTATGCGTTTCACGCAACCCTCACCCTGTGGATTCTTAGAATTCGCCAATCCGACATCACCGGCGAAGGCTATTTGCTGTCTGCCGCGGTGATTTGGCTTGGGAACGTGCTGACGGTGGTCGTCGCGGTGCCAATTCTCACCGGCCTTGGGCCTCCATGGGAGCCCCTGCACTCCGTCTTTCTCAATACTGGCCGGAGCGTCGACCTCATGATCCACGCGGTCTCGGCCCTTCTGCATCGGGCCGAATTGCTGCGCGTTGGGTGGAGGTAGAGGTAGGAAACAGCCCAGGACAGCAGCCAAAGTGCTGATGAAACGCCTGGCTGAAGTGACTCAGGCTGTTGTAGCCCACTTCCAAAGCCACTTCGGTCACGTTGTGATGCCCCGCTCGGAGCAGGTCGGCCGCCTTCTCAAGGCGAAGTTGGCGAACGTACTGGGGAATGGTCACCCCCATTTCCTTGGAAAAGGTGCGACTCAGATAGAACGGGCTGCATCCCACTTCCTTCCCAAGTGCCTCCAAGGTGGGCGGTTGCGTGAGATCCCGCTTGATGCAATCCACCACGCGATCCACGCGGCTGCGGGCCATTCGCATCTGTCGGTGGCAGAAAAGCTCCTGATCCGACGGAGGGCTGAAGAGGAACTCCCCCATGAGTTCGACCGCCTTGGCCTTGTACCAAAGGGCCTGGGCTGCCGCGAGGACCGGCGGCTGATGCAGGCTGGTGACCAAATCCCGATGACGGGGTCCGAGGGATTCGAGTCCGCCCAGCGCGGAATCGCGGCTTTTGCCTCGGAAAGTATCCCTCACTACGGGATGCAGCGCCCCGTCCACTCCGTCCAAATGCGCGGCGAGGAAGGCGGCAGAGAATTCGACGGTGATGAAGCGATGGATCTGCCCGGAAAGGCGTCGAGCTTGGAACGACTGGGCACCCTGACGATAAAAACCGGCGGTCCCCGAAGACAACTGGAGCTTCCTATCGCCAAGGACCAACTCCCCGGTCCCGCTGAGATTCAGGCAGAGTTCGAGGCTTTCCGGATGAAAACTCGGTGCCCAATCCACCTCGCGATCCGCAGGGAGTTCGTGCCACTCGAAACTCACTCCCAGTTTTGCGAAATCGCCGAACAGCTGACGCCAACGCGCCCCGGCCGAGCGCCACAATACGGCTTCTCCACCATCCATGAGTCCGGGGTGCATGCGGGGTGAGGAGGCCACGATTCCGGACCGTAACTGCATCCCGCGCATCCAGCAAGGCAGACACTCGCCCCGGCCCGAACACGAGCTTCCGCAAAACGCTCACGCCTGAAAACCGGAACAACCTTTCCGTCCCGTGGGAACCGCGTAGAGTCGCCGTCCATGCAGAAGCTCGCATGGATTCCCCTCGTTGGACTCGTCCTCGCCGGTTGCAGCCACGGGACACAATCCAGTCGCTCGAACGGATCGACGGATTCCACCTCCACAGCGATTGCATCGTCGATCGATCGCTTCATCCACGCGCGCTATGTCGTGCAGCCCGCGGGGGGCAGCGCCCTGGGGCTGCATGAATTCGACGGCAAGAGCTGGCTGCCGTCCCGCGACAACTTGAACAAGGAGATCGCAGAACTCCGCCAGTTCGACGCCCTGTTCGCCGCCGAGATCCAGCGCAAGGCACTGCCCGCAGAACGCCTGCGCGAACTCCGCATGCTGCGAACCGTGACCGATGGCGAGTTGCTGCAGGTGGAGGGGGTCCGAACCCCGTATCGGAATCCGGCCTATTACGCCAGCGCGCTCGACGTGAGCCTTTATTTGAAGCGCGATTGGAAGCCGCTCCCCGAGCGGATGCGCGACATGACCGCGATTCTCTCCGGATCGCAGACCCTTTTCTCGACTGCGAGAAACCAGCTCGAACCCCTGCTCCCGAAACCGTGGGTGGAAACCGCCATTGAGATCGCCGGTGCCACGGCCGGGTTCCTTGAAAACGAAGTCCTGACCGCGGGAGCAGGGTGCAAGGACGCCGGAATCCGGGACGCCTTCAACCAGACGGTCCGCACGGCGGCGAAGGAACACCGCGAGTTTGCAGCCTGGCTCACAGCGAACCGGCTTCCGACTGCGACCCCCGAATTCGCCATCGGCCGCGCCAATTACTCACGGATGCTGGCCAACGAGCTCATCGATCTGTCCCCGGAGCGTATCCTGGCGATCGGCATGGCCGAGTTGAAGGCCGAGGAGCAACGGTTCCAGGCGGCGGCGCGTGAGATTGATCCCACGCGATCCGCAACCGAGGTCTTCAAGCAAATCCAGCACGACCATCCGACGGCACCCAATTTGATTCCGGAAACGCGCCGAACGCTGGAGGCCATCCGGCAATTCGTGGTGGACCACAAGATTCTGACCATCCCCAGCGAAGTGCGGGCTCAGGTGACCGAGACGCTCCCTCCATTCCGCGCCACGAGTTTCGCCTCGATGGACACGCCGGGACCGTTCGAAACCAAGGCCACGCAGGCTTACTACTACGTCACGCCGGTCGAGCCTCAGTGGCCCGCGGCCCAGCAGGAGGAGTGGCTCACGGCGTTCAATTACTACACGACCGATGTGGTTAGCATCCACGAGGCGTATCCGGGCCACTACGTGCAGTTCCTCGCGTTGAATGCCTCGAAGGCGACGCCCGGACAGAAGGCGTTCTACAGCTATGCCTTCGCCGAGGGCTGGGCTCACTACACCGAGCAGATGCTGCTCGCCGAAGGATTTGCCCAGCCGAAGGATCCATCGCGCGCGAGCGAAGCGGAGCGGATTCGCGCGGCGAAGTACCGTCTCGCGCAATCGGACGAAGCACTGCTGCGGGTTTGCCGGCTTTGCGCCTCGGTGCAGATGCACTGCTTCGGCATGAGCCTGGATGAAGCCACGAAGTTCTTCATCGAGCACTGTCACTACGAGGCCAAGCCGGCGCGCCAGGAGGCGATTCGCGGCACCTTTGATCCTGGCTACTGCTTTTACACGCTGGGCAAGCTCCAGTTCCTCAAGCTGCGCGAGGACTGGAAACGCCAGGAGGGAAGCGCCTTCTCACTCCAGCGATTCCACGACGAGGCGCTCCGGCACGGCGCGCCTCCGCTGCGACTGCTGCGGGAGGCGATGCTCAAGGATTCAAGCCTCCACGGGGAATTGTTCTGATCGGCAGTCCGACCGCCGAGGCGAATCAGTAGCGAATTCCCCAACGGCGTGCGGCATAGCCGTAGGCAACAGGATGAACCTGCGCGAGCAGGTCCTTCACTTCGCCCGTGGACCATTTCTGTTCGAACGCCTTCACCGAGCGTTCGTAGTCCTCCAGCATCCGTTGCTTCAACGCCGGCTCGGCGAAGGACCACTTCAACGAGTTGCGACCGCACTGGATGAGTTCGTCCCAAGTGAGGTTGAACTCGGTGACCGCGGTCATGTACTCGTCGGTCATGCCGGAATCCCACATGCCGGAATCATCGGTGGACAGACCGCACGGAATTCCCAGGCGGAGCATTTCCGCGAAATGGTGCTGCGAGTAATTGGTCACGTACTCCAGGAGGAGATTGCTCACCAGATTGATCTCCACGTAAGCGATGCCGCTGCGCAGGTGCAGCACGAGTTCGTCGTCGGTGAGGACATTGTTGCCGTGACCCAGGCGCGTTGCTCCGAGCAAAAGTGTGTCCCGCATGTGGGGATTAGGTTCATCGACTTCGCCCGCGTGGATCGAAAGACCAACGCCCGAATACTTGTGGCGCATGCGGCGGTAGGTCTCCAGGAAGCGGCGGGGATGGCCCTTATCGTTGTCTTCACGGCCGGCCATGTTGATGCCCACCCAGATGTCGTGATGACGTGACACGAAGTCGTAGGCTTCCTCCACTTTTTTCTCCGCCACCGGGGTGAAGCGGAGCACGACCACCTGCCAGCGGACTTCAACGCCGGTGGCCCGCGCATCGGGCTGCTCAAGGCGGGCCTTCAACCGGCGGCTCATCTCGTCGGGGTCCACCGCGGTGCCATCGGCGAGAACGAATCCCACGGGAATGGTCTGCGGCTCCAAATAGCGAACCCCCTCGGCGCCGTAGCGCTTCATGGTCTCGACCGTCATTTCGAGGAACACGTCGAGGCTGCGACCCATCGCGCCGAATCGAGGCCAGATCTCCTCGAAGAACTCGTTGCGTCCTTCGCCCGGTTGATCGAGTCGAAGCGAATTCACGAACGCGACACGCTGGGTCGGAGTGAGTTCATCGAGTGCCGCGAATTCCTTCTGCTGGCATTCCGGAAGCGCCTTCCAGGTGTAGGCCGCAATGGTCTGGAACTGGCGCCACGCATTGGTGTCGCCCTCGCATGTGCCCGCACGCACGCGGGTGTAGAACCGATTGCCGCCGTTGCGTGCGGTGTTGGTGGCCACCTGGTAGAGCGAGTCCATCTGCCAACATCCACCGCTGTGGTGGTGCAGGTCTCCGGCCTTGGGAACGGCGTAGAGAAAGCGGAACAAATCCGCCTTGGAGGATTGGGTCTTGAGGCGTTCGAAGACTTCGCCGAATCCCGCAGCGCGAACGACGACGGAAGCGAGCAACGCCGAGACAAGGCAGCACTTGGAGAACAGGTTCATGGAGGATCGTGGGATCACAGGGAAATCTTCACCGAAAGATCAGAACGGGGTCCGACTCAACGGCATCATGGGTTGGCCGCGTAATCGTTCAAACAGGCATCACGGCTTCGCGGTGGGGATGGTGACCCCGTACTCGCTCCAGCGATCGACAAGCGTGTGCACGACCTTGCTCCCGACCCGATACGCGGCCTCGAGGCTGGGAATGTAGGCGGAGTATTTGCCGTCGTTTTCCTCGGCCAGGCTTTCCGCGGCGGTTTTTCCCGGAGGTTGCTGATCGAAGTTCGAAGCGGTTCGAAGGACGAGAACGCGATTCGTATCGGCCTTTCCAGCCGCGGAAAGAAAGGTCAGCGCCTGCAACGTGCCGCTGTCTTCCATCGCCGTGGTCACGTAGTTGCCCGTGCCGTCGGTCCAGTATTTCACCCAATCGTTGGCCCACTGGTTCAGCAACTTTCCGTGCCAGAAGGTGGACCCGGCCAGGTTGTCGCCCTTCAGCACAAAGGGGGCGCGCAGGGCGGCGGGATGATTGGTGTAGCGGGCCCGGTTGACCTTCATCACGTCGTTCTCCATCAGCGGAGTGTCGCGGGTGAGCTGGTAGGCCCATTCCACGAACGGCTTGTTGAGTGTGAAGGCCACGTTGCCGATGCCGCGGTTCTTTTTGGGAAGCGCGTACGGACGCTGCTGGCTCAGGGGGATGTAGCCCGTGGGCCAGTCCGAGGGGATTTCGCGGGCATCGATTTCGTAAGCGAGATCACCATCGACGATGTTCTCCGCCCATGCAGCGCAGCCGAGCGTTCCGTCGGCGGGATCAATGCCGGCGATTCCCGCGGTGACCCAGTAGGCCTTCGAGCAGTCGAAGCGCGGATCGAGCCCCATGGCGGTGATGCTCGCGGCGCTGCGGGCTGTACCACCCCCGGTACAGATGCCCACCACGCCATCGTCCCGATAGCGCACCGGTCGCCAGGCGCCGGGCACGGCGACGCGATTGGTCAGGTGTTCCCGTTCGACCCAGTATTGGTACTCGCCCGGACGGTCCCCGGTGTCTTCTCCGATTTCGAAAAGCGTGACGACCACCACCTTCACCTTCAGCGGTGATGCGGCGGAGAGCTCGGCATGGGCAGGCATCAGGCTGGCCCAACCGAGGCAGAGGCAGAGGCAGGCAAGCCAGTGGGAGCGCGATCGCGGAAGCAGCGTCATGGTGGATAAGGAGACGCCTGCGGACCGGCAAAATCCAGTCCGCAGGCGTTCACAGAAGATTGAGGTTGGGATCGGGGTTCAGAACTTGACGGTCACGCGTCCCTCGATGCGGAAGGGAGGTTCCGCATAGATCGACTCGGTGGCGTAGGTCGCATTGGGCGGGCTCCAGTTCTTCTCGTCGGTGATGTTGAAGAAGGCCACTTCGGCGCGGAAGCGCTTGGTGTCGTAGAACACGCGTCCATCGAGGCTGAACTGCCACGGAACCACAATGTTTCCGTCGTAGGTCTGGTTCCAATCGCTGGTCACGGTTCCGCCGAAACTCAGGCCCAGACCTCCGGGGAGTTTGTAGGTGGCGAGAAAGTTGAAGATGTGGCTGGGCAGCCCGGGTTGATCGTAGTCGCCAAGCGGATACCCACCGAAGCCGAGCTGCTTGGACGGCAGGTTGTCGGGATTCGGCGTCACGTTGCGCACCGAGAACGGCGCTTGGTTGAGCAGCGTGCCCTGAATGAACGAGTACCCGAAGGTGGTGTAGAAATGCCGGTCGGGCTGGTAGTTCACTTCAAACTCCGCGCCACGGTAGAGTACCTCGTTGGGAGCGATGTTGCCGAGTGAGCTGATGATCCGGTTCTGCTGGAAGCCGGCGACGCTGGCGAAGAACTTGTTGTCAGAGGAACTGAACTTGAACCCGCCCTCGTACAGGTCGCTGGCGCGGTGGAAGTACCGGCTTTGGAACTGCGAACCGCTGGTCGAGTAGCCGCCGCCGGTGGAGGCGCCGGTGGACTGACTGTAGTTGTAGGTGACGTAGCTGCTGACCTTCGGAGTGAGCTTGTACACCAAGCTGGCGTTGGCGTTCGGGAGTGCCGCCGAAGTGTTGTCGGATTTCGCCACGTACCCGGCCGGGGCGAGCGGATCGACATAGCTGACCCAGAGCATGTCCACCCTGCCGCCGTAAAGGAGGCTGAGCTTGTCGGTGATCTTGAGGTCGTCCTCAAAGAACGGTCCTACCTGGAACGCTTGGGAATGCGCGGTGGAACCGTTGCCGCCAACAAAGGTCTTTCCGGTGACCGGGTCTACGTATGTGGAACCGGGCGTCGCATATCGATTGAAGTATCCCGGAACCGGAAGCGATTTATTGGCGAGCTTGGTGGCGTCGGGGAAATAGATGAAGTTGCGATCCTTGGTCAGGTCCCACACGGCAGCCGGTTCGTTGGCGAAATCCACGAAGGTTTCCACATCCTGGTATCGCTCCGAGATGCCGGTGTTCACCGAGTTTTCCAGGTTGAGCAACGTGAAGGAGAAGCGGGTTTCGGTGCGGTTCTCGACGCTCCAGTTGTCCTTCAGGATTTCGGAATAGTAGTAGTCGCTGAGGGTGTTGCGATCGATCCAGCTTCCGAAGGTGTTGTTCACGATCTCGAGGTGTTCCCCGAGGTTCACCTTCTGCAGGAGCTGGGCGTTGAAATTCTGACCGAAGGAGCCGTCGTTTGGCTTGAGCAGACGGATGCGTCGATCGATGAGCACATCCGGTCCGTAGGCAATGGTGTTGCCCGAGGCTTTTACATTGAGCGAGTTCTGCGGATCGGAGGGCGGGTTGCCAGCGCCGTTGTTGATGTTGATGCCGGTGCGATACAGCCCCTGGTCGATCAGAAGCTGGGTGGGACGATTGATGCCCCAGTTCTCGGTGTAAGAGGACTGGAAGTATTCGGCGTTAAAATCGATGCTGTAGTTGTCGGACACCTGCCAGCCCAGAGCGCCATAGATCGCCTGGCTCTTCTTGAAGGCGTCGAAGTAATAACTTCCCGAATCCTCACCGGAGTAACTGATGCGATAACCGGCCTTCTTGCTGTCACCAATCGGACCGCCGAAATCGAGGTTCCACTGGTTGAGATCATACATGCCCACGGTGCCGGAGGCGGTGCCGCGGAAGTCGTCGAAATACGGCTTCTTGGTGATGAGGTCCACATAACCGCCAACGTACTGGCTGGCGCCATACACGACGGAGGCGGGGCCTTTGACGATGTTGACCGATTCGACGGAGTTGAAATTGACCGGCAGGCCGTTGCCGTTGGAGGTGAGCCCCTTTCGCATTCCGTTCACGAAGGTGTCGGCACTCTGCCCGCGGATGTCGGGCGTGGTGGGGGCACCAAAATTGGAACGCGTATAACTCGACGTGGTGAGCTTGGTGAAATCGCGGACGTCCTTGATCGAGATGGCATCGAGCTGTTCGCGCGAGATGATGGTGACGTTGCGCGGGGTATCGAGGATGGAGCGGTCGGTGCCGTACACGGAGTTGAACGGACGCGCCGTGGGGACGACGGTTTCCTCGATGGGGATTCCCTCGATGACGGACTTCTGCATCACCGAGGGGGAGTTGGTGGCAGTTTGCGCCTGGCTGCTGAAACGGAACGCAACGGCCAGCGCACACGCGCCGGCCACGGTGAGACGGTGGGTTTTCATTTGGGCAGGATGGTTGTTTCTGGACACGGAACTGCCCAGAGGGCGGCAGCCGGGCACGTTTTGTGGGTCAACAAAACGCCCGTTCGACAAAAAGCAGATCGGATGCCGGAAATAGAAAACGGCCGCCGGAGGGAATCCGGCGGCCGTTCTGCGAAGGGTCCTGAAGCGTTGGCTTAGAACTTCAGCGTCACGCGTCCTTCGATGCGGAACGGAAGGTCGGCAATGATCGACTCGTTGCCGTACACCGCGTTGGGCGCGCTCCAGTTCTTCTCGTCGGTCACGTTGAGCGCGGAGAGGCGGGCCTCAAAGCGCTTGTGCTGGTAGAAGACCGAGAGGTCGAGGGTGTACTGGGCCGGAATCACGAGGGTTCCGGCGACGTTGTTGTTGATCTCGCTGGTGAACACGAGGTTCGCGCTGGCGCCGAGGCCGTTGTCGAACTTGTAGCTGCCGAGCAGGTTCAGCAGGTGGGTCGGAACGCCCTGACGGCGGAAGCTGTCGCCGGACATGGTGAAGTACCGGCTCGAGGGCGGGACGAGCGAGGTGTTGCCCACATCGAACTGCGGCTTGTTGACCGTGGCGTCGGTGTAGCTGTAGCCCATGGTGGCGTAGAAGTTCCGGCTCGGCTGGTAGTTGAGCTCGAACTCGACGCCCTGGGTGTCAAACGTGACCACCGAGCGGTCCAGCTGCGCATCATCGCGGAACTGCTTGAAGATCGCCGTGTTCAGGAAGAGCTGGTTGCCGATGAGGCTCCACTTGGTGCCGAGCTCGTACAACGTCGCCTCGTTGCGCAGGTTCGCATTCGAGAAGTTGTTGTTGCCGGCCGTGGTGTAGCCGCCGCCGTTGCCGACGGAGCCCACGGGGTTCTCAGACCAGTTGTAGGTGAAGTAGGTCGAGAGTTCGGGCTTCCACTTGTAGACCAAGCTGGAGTTGACGTTCGGGAGCACGACGGTGGTCGAGTCGCCCTTGAGGAACCCGGCGGGATCCTTGTAGTGCAGGCTCAGGACGTCGCCACGGCCGCCGAACAGTGCGGAGAACTGGTCGGTGAACTTCCAGTCATGCTGATAGAACAAGCCGGCGTCGATCGTGTGGGATTCACCCGAGTCGCCGTTGTCCGGGGTGTAGTAGCGGCCGGGCCATCCGGGAACCGGCACCGAGGTGAACGGGCTCGGGAAGTACGCGGCGTTGGCGATGTTGATCGGCTTGAGCGACTTGGTGATGTCCCAAACGCCGGCAGGCTCGTTGAAGAAGTCGTTGAACGCGCGGACATCGACGTACTTGAGGTCGATACCGGTGTTGATGGAGTGCTTCTCCTTGGTCAGGCGCAGCTCGGTGCGGTTCTCAATCTCCCAGCTCGGATCGATGATTTCCGAGTAGTAGTAGGGGCTGAGGGTGTCGCGGCGGACGTAGCGTCCGAAGCTGGTGTTGACGATCGAGGTGTCGTCGCTGATGTGGAGCGTCTGGATGGCCTGGAGGTTGAGGCTGAAGCCATCGGAACCGGAGGTCGGGAGACGCAGGCGGCGATCGATCTTCACCACCGGTCCGAGGGCGATGCTGTTGACCGCCGGGAAGCCGGACACGACCCACTTGGAATTCTGCGCGTCCGAGATCGGAGCGGGCGTGCCGCTGACCACGTTGACGTTGCCAAAGGTGATCGGATTGCCGGCGGCGTCCTTGTAGCCGAACGGATAGGCGGCGTAGTCGGGTGCCGGGTTGTTGTTGATACCGGTTTGGTAGAGACCCTTGTCGATCAAGTCCTGGGTCGGACGATTGATGCCGAAGTTTTCGGTGTAGTCGGCGCGGAAGAACTCGGCGTTGACGAAGAGGTCGTACTTCTCATTCGGCACCCAGCTCAAGGCGGCGTAGCCGGCCTGGGTGTGCTTGTAGCCGTCGTAGTAGTAGCTGCCGGATTCTTCGCCGGAGTAGCTGACGCGGTAGGCGAGCGTCTTGGAGATCGGAGCGCCGAAGTCGAGACCCCAGCGATACTGGTCGAACATACCGACCTCGGCGGTGGCCTCGCCGTGGAAACCATCGAAGAACGGCTTCTTGGTGATGAGGTCCACATAGCCGCCGACGTACTGGCTGGCGCCATAGACGACACCGGCCGGGCCCTTGACGATGTTGACGGACTCGACGGAGTTGAAGTTGACCGGGAGGCCGTTGCCGTTGGAGGTCAGGCCGAGGCGGGAGCCGTTGACGAAGGTGTCCGCGTACTGGGTGCGGATGTCAGGCGTCGTCGGAGCACCGAAATTGGAACGGGTGTAGGAGCTGGAGGTGAGCTTCGAGAACTCACGGACGTCGTGAATGCTGATCGCATCCATCTGCTCACGCGAGATGATGGTCACATTGCGCGGCGTATCGATGATGCTGCGGTCGGTGCCGTACACCGAGTTGAAGGGACGCGCCGTGGGAACGACGGTTTCTTCGAGCGGGATGCCCTCGATGACGGACTTGTCCATCACCTTGGGGGCGGCGGGGGTTTGGGCGTGCGCCGCAAAGCGGGCGGATACCGCCAGCGCGCAGGCGCCGGCTATGGTCAGGGGGTGCAGCTTCATAGACAGGTTGTGAAAAACGGGACAGCTAGGGCGGTGGTATTGACTGCGGTTCGTCCGGATTGCAGGCCAATTTCAGTCGGGGGACCGGTGTGCAATGGCCGTGCCATCCGGGTCAGACCGGCGGACGTTAGTCGGTTCCGTGAAACCCATTCAAGGGGGATTCACGGAGGCACTCAGGCTTTTGCCGCGACGCGGCGTCCCTCGGGTCGTAGGACGTAGGAAGCGGCCATGATTCCCAATCCGATCAACGGTCCCATCACTTCCTTGGCTCCATCGCCGGATGCGGCGTGCGAAACCACGGCGGAAACCAGGGTGATGGTGAATCCGGAATAGGCCCATTCCTTGAGGATCGGAAATCGGGGCGCGAGCAACGCGACGGCACCGAGGATCTTGGCCACTCCGAGGAGATTGGCGAAGTATGGGGGATAACCAAGATGCGCGAAGCCCTTGGTCACCTCGGGGGAATGAGAGAAATACATGGCGCCCGACATGGCCATCATTCCGGCGAACAGGACGGTGGAGACCCAGTATCCGATCAGCTTTGGTTTCATGGGAATTTGGAAACGGACGTTGCAGTGGTGGAGGTGGAACGATCTGGAGGGTGCGGCCCGGGCCGCGGATCGGGACGATGGCTTACGGGAGCGGGGCTGGCAATTGAGGAGGCGCGGGAGTCCAATTCTCAATGATCCACAGATTGCCTCCGGATCCTCCGGTCGATAGGTTTCGCCCGCCAATCAACTGGTGCATGGGCGAGTGGTGGAATTGGCAGACACGCGGGACTTAGGATCCCGTGGCGCAAGCCTTGCAGGTTCAAGTCCTGTCTCGCCTACCAGTTTTGATCCTCAGCGACCGGCCGCCGGCTCCGAGACCCCGGAATAACCGGCCAGTAAGTTTTGCAAGCCGCTTCTTGAAACCGCGCCCGCGGTTCATAAAGTCCGCCTGCCTGACCAACGATCGATGAGCGATTCCAACGCCGCCTCCTCCCCTTCCGCCACCGGTGGATGGGACATTCCTGCTGCCCGCACCACCTACAACATCGACCGATGGGGCGCCGGCTATTTCGACATCAACGACGCCGGCCGCGTGGTGGCGCGTCCGCTGCGTGACAAAGGTGCTGCAGTCGATCTCACCGACGTGGTCGAGGAGGCCCGTGCGCGCGGACTGAAATTCCCGCTGCTCATCCGGTTCCAAGACATCCTGCGCGACCGCGTGGCTGCGCTGAACGAAGCCTTCCGGGCGAGCATCACGGAGTTCAGCTACCAGGGCACCTACCGCGGTGTGTTCCCGATCAAGGTGAACCAGCTGCGCGAAGTGGTGGAGGAAATCCTCGACGCCGGAAAAGCCTACAATTTCGGACTCGAAGTGGGCAGCAAGCCCGAGCTGTTCATCGGCATGGCGCTTCAGGACCAGCCGGGCTCACTCATCATTTGCAACGGCTACAAGGACCCCGCCTTCATCAAGCTCGCCCTCCAGGGCATCAAGCTGGGCAAGAAGGTCATCATGGTGGTCGAGAAGCTGGAGGAACTCCGGCAGATCATCACGGTATCGCGCCAGGTGGGCGTTGAGCCGCTGGTGGGCATTCGCGCCCGACTGCTCAGCAAGGGCGCCGGCAAGTGGGCCGAAAGCGGCGGCGAAAACGCGAAGTTCGGTCTGAGCACGGCCGAATTGCTCGCCGCCACCGAAATGCTCCGCGCGGAAAAGCTCGAGCACTGCTTCAAGCTCCTGCACTTCCACATTGGTTCGCAGGTGCCCGACATCCTGACCGTGAAAAAGGCGGTCCAGGAGGCCACCCGGTTCTACGCGAAGCTCCAGAAGATGGGCTTTCCGATTGAATTCCTCGACGTCGGCGGCGGCCTCGGTGTGGATTACGACGGCTCCCGCAGCGCGTTCGACAGCTCCACCAACTACACCCTGCAGGAGTACACGAACGACATCGTTTATTACATTGCCGACGTGTGCAACGCGGAGAAGGTGCCGCATCCCGACATCATCAGCGAAAGCGGACGCGCCATCGTGGCGCACCATTCCGTGCTGCTGGTTGAAGTGTTTGGCACCATCCACAAGTCGCCCGATTCACCGCAGTTCACCTTCGGCGAAAACGAGCACGCGCTGGTTCGCGAACTGTTGGACCTCCGGCGGAATTTCGCCAAGTCGAACAAGCTGGAAGCGTATCACGACGCGCTGGAGCGCAAGGAGGACGCCCACAACATGTTCACCCTCGGGCTCATGGAATTGCCCGACAAGGCGAAGATCGAGACGCTCTACTGGGAGATCAGCAAGGCCGTGGTCGAATCCTTCCGCGGCAGCGCCTACATCCCCGAGGAAATCCGCAAACTCGAGGATTCGCTCGGCGACCAGTACCTCTGCAATTTCTCCGTGTTCCAGTCGCTCCTTGATCACTGGGCGCTCGGGCAGTTGTTCCCGATCATGCCCATCAGCCGCCTTGAGGAACGCCCCACGCGCGAGGCCACGCTGGTGGACATCACCTGCGATTCCGACGGTGCGATCAACAAGTTCATCGACCTGCGCGACGTGCGCGACACCCTCCCGCTGCACGAGCTGCGGTCGAATGGAAACGGTCCGGAGCCCTATTACATCGGCTTCTTCCTCATGGGTGCCTACCAGGACATCATGGGCGACCTGCACAATTTGTTCGGCCGCGTGAACGAGCTGCACGTGTTCCTCGAGCCCGACGAACCCGCCGGCTACTACGTCGAGGAAGTCATCGAGGGCAACACCATCATCCAGTGCCTTGGCGCGGTTCAGTACGACGAGAACGAGCTGAAGCGCCAGATGAAGGCGCAGGTGGATGCGGCGATCAAATCCGACCGCCTCAAGCCGAGCGAAGGCATGCGGTTGCTGGACGATTACGAACGCGGACTGAAGGACTACACGTATCTGTCGATCGGCTGATCCGCGGCCGCGCCCCGATTCGCGGGTCGCGCCGCCTGGTCGTCCCGACGGGTTGCGACTCACTCCGGTGAATCCCCACGGCATCATCCCCTCGCTGGCGCGCGTCGTGCGCGGACTCTCGGCGCTGTTCTGGGGTCTGCCCTTGATGCTCCTGGCCGATGCGCGATCGGCCATGGACGACAGTTTCAACACCTACGGTTCCCTTCCGGCGGTGGCCGCGAGCGCGCTGGTTGCCTACGGACTGCACCAGCTCCGGCACTTCCAATCGCAGGAGCGCATCTGGGTCGCCGCCCTCGACCGCGCACGCCTCCTCTCCCTGCTCCTCGTCGCGCTGAGCCCGTTCACCACCTGGTCCAGCCGGCACCCCGAGGTGCCCTTCTTCGCGCAAAACATGCTGCTGCTCGTGGTGTCGGGACTGGTGTTCCTCATCGTGGTGAACCACATGCTGCTCCGCCTCTCGGCCATGCTGCCGGATGAAACGCTGCGCTCGGAAACCCGCTTCTTCACCGGCGTCAATCACGCCCTGGCCCTCTCACAACTGTTGCTCGTGGGCGCGGAACTCCTGGTGGAACGCTGGACCGATGCCCCGCTGCCGCTCGCCCGGATTCGCGACGGACTCGAGGCGTCCAAGACCTGGCTCATCCTCGTGCTCACGCTGCTGCCCGTGGCCCTCACCATGACACTGGTCTGGAAAACCAAGGAAGTGATCGTGGCCAGCGTCTTCCGTCCCAACCCATGAATCCCCTGCCCCCGGCTCTCACTCCGGCGGGTCGCACCCGGGTGCTGTGGCGGGGACGGCGGATGACCTACTTCGCAGGATGCGACTACTTCCGCCTCTCGACGCATCCCGACACGATCCGCGCCGCCATTGCAGCCAGCCGCACCTACGGCCTCAGCGTCGGCGCATCGCGTCTCACCACCGGCAATTCCCCGCTGCTCGTCGAACTGGAACGGGAACTCGCCCGCTTCCTCCTCGCCCCCGCGGCGGTGGTCACCCCGACCGGCTCCTCCGCCAATGCCTGCCTCGGCGAAAGCCTCCACGGGGAATTCACCCACGTGCTGCTGGAGGAGCGATCCCACCCTTCGCTGAAGGATGCTGTATCAAGTTTGGGCGCCGCCGTTCTTCCGTTCGCGCATCGCGACCCGGAATCTGTACAGCGATGGGTCTCCACGCTTCCGTCGTCGGCACACGTGCTCCTCGCGACGGATGGCGTGTTCGCGCTCGACGGTGCCATCGCCCCGCTGCGACAGTATCGGGACGTGCTGCCGGAATCGGCCTGGATGTGGGTGGACGACTGCCACGGTGCGGGAACGATCGGCTCCACCGGCGCCGGCACCGCACAACTCGAGGGCGTGGGAAACCGCCAACTGCTCCGCACCGCAACCCTCAGCAAAGCCTTCGGAAGTTATGGCGGCGTGATCCTCGGATCGTCGGCGCGAATCCGATCCGTGCTTCAGCGCAGCCGCACCTTTGCCTCCAGCACGCCGCCTCCGCCTCCCTCTGCCGCTGCAGCCCTGGCCGCACTGCGACTGCTCGGATCAGACCCGACCCTTCGCACGCGTTTGACGGACCGGATCCGGCAGATCCGCGACGCCCTCTCCCGGGCCGGCATCCAGGTTACGGCATCGCCCGCCCCGATCTTCTGCATCATTCCTGATACCTCCACGCAGCGTGCGCGGCTCGAGCGACGGCTGGTGCGGGAGGGGATTCATCCGCCGTTCATCCGGTATCCGGGCGGGCCCGCGAGTGGATTGTTCAGGTTCGCGCTCTCGAGTGAACACAGCGCATCGCAGCTTCGCGGACTGCTTCGGGCGCTGGAAGCGGAGTGAGATTTCCGGGGCCGACGGGTCGGAGCGCACGTTGGAGACCTGATTTTGACCGTTTTGGACTTTGCCGCTGAATTCCCCGGCCGCTAGGTTCTGCGCTTCCAGAAAGGCCCGCCGATGAGCCAGAAGCCGGAAAAAAAATACACGCTGAACCTCCCGCGCACCGAGTTCGCCATGCAGGCAAACCTCGTGCAGCGCGAACCCCAACGCCTTGCCCAGTGGGAGGCTGCGGACCTTTACGGACAGATCCGTGCCGCCCGCGCCGGGAAGCCCAAGTTCGTGCTCCACGACGGACCGCCCTTCGCCAACGGCGACGTCCACGTGGGCACTGCGCTGAACAAGGTGCTGAAGGATCTCATCGTGAAGTACAAGACGGTGCGCGGCTACGACGCGCCGTACGTGCCGGGATGGGACTGCCACGGCCTGCCGATCGAATCGAAGGTCACGCAGGAACTCCGCGCCGCCGGTAACACCAGTGCCGATGCCGCATCCATCCGCAGCGCCTGCGACGCCTACGCGCGCAAGTACATCGATCTTCAACGCGGCCAGTTCAAACGCCTCGGCGTGTTTGGCGATTGGGGCAATCCGTACCTGACCCTCGACAAGGGCTATGAAGCCGCCGAGCTCGGGCTCTTCGCCGACCTGGTGGAAAAGGGCTTCGTGTACCGCGGCAAAAAGCCCGTGTACTGGAGCATCCCCTTCAAGACCGCCCTGGCCGAGGCCGAGGTCGAGTACAAGGACCACATCAGCCAGAGCGTGTACGTGAAGTTCCGCCTCAAGGGGGAACCGAACACCTACGTTCTAATCTGGACCACCACGCCCTGGACGCTCCCCGCGAATCTCGCGGTGGCCTTCAACCCGGTGTATCACTACTCGCTGGTGATCGTCGAAGGCGGCTCCTACATCGTCGCCAATCCGCTGCTTTCCGTGGTGTCGGAAAAACTCGGATGGCAGAGCTACCAGATTGTCCGGACGCTTCACGCCGACGAGCTCGCGCAGCTCGAGTACGAGCACCCCTTCTGCAATCGCACCGGACGTCTGCATCCGGCCGATTTCGTCACCAGCGACACCGGCACGGGTTTTGTTCACATCGCCCCCGGACACGGTGCGGATGACTATCAGCTCGGACTCAAGGTCGGGCTGCCGGTGTACTGCCCGGTCGATGACGAGGGCCGCCTCGCCCCGACCACCGATCTGCCGCGCGAGCAGCAGCTCCCCGAGTCGCTGGTCGGAAAATCGGTGTTGGAGAAGAACAACCGTTCCGACGCCAACGACGCCGTCCTCGCGCTGCTCACCGAGAAGCAGGCCCTCGCGCATCGCGAAGATTATCCCCACAGCTACCCGCACTGCTGGCGTTCCAAGACGCCGATCGTGTTTCGCGCGGTGGACCAGTGGTTCATCCGCATCGACCACACGGTGCCCGGAGCCGGTTCGACCTTCCGTCAGACCGCGTTGGACACCATCGCATCGGCCGTGAAGTGGGTGCCCGACTGGGGCCAGAACCGCATCCGCGGCGCGGTGGAATCGCGTCCCGACTGGTGCATCTCGCGTCAACGCACCTGGGGCGTGCCCATCCCCGCGTTCTACGACGCCGCGGGCGAACCGATCCTGAACGCCGACATCGTGCGCAAGGCCGCCGCCCTCATCGAGGAACACGGCAGCAATGTGTGGTTCGCCACACCGGCCGCGGAACTGTGGAAGCAGTGCCGTCCCGCCAACTGGTCCGGACCCGAAGCCGTGGCCCGCGGACAGGACACGCTCGACGTGTGGATCGATTCCGGAAGTTCGAGCCGCGCCGTGCTCGCGCGTCGCCCGGAATTGCACCACCCCGGTGCCTCCGGTGCCGCCCTGTGGCAGGCCGATGTGTATCTCGAAGGCTCCGATCAGCACCGCGGCTGGTTCCAGTCCTCGCTGCTGCTGTCGCTCGCCGGCAACGGCGCCGCCCCGTTCAAGACCGTGCTCACCCACGGGTTCATGGTCGATGAGGACCGCGAGAAGATCTCCAAGTCCAAGCAGGGCGAAGGCGGCTACCAGAAGCCGCAGACCGCAGACCGCTACATCAAGGACTACGGTGCCGACGTGCTCCGCCTCTGGGTGGCCTCGCAGGACTACCGCAACGACATCGTGGTCAGCGAGGAGCGCCTGAAGAAGGTGGGCGAAACCTACCGGCTCATCCGCAATACACTGCGTTACCAGCTCAGCAATCTGTTCGACTTCGACCCCGCGCGCGATGCCGTTCCCGATGCGGAACTCACCGGACTCGACCGCTGGATCCTCGGCGAATTCTCGGCGCTCGAGGCCGAAGTGGACGCGGCGTACAACGCTTTCGAGTTCCACGTGGTGTACCAAAAGCTGGCCCAGTTCGTGGCCGTGCAGCTGAGCGCCACCTACCACGACGTGGTGAAGGACCGGCTCTACACCGATCCGGTGAATTCCCCCCGCCGTCGCAGCACGCAGACCGCACTGCACCGCATGGTCACGCGACTCTGCCAGATGCTCAGCCCGATGCTCGTGTTCACCGCCGAGGAAGCCTGGGAATTCATCCCGGGGCGCGCCTCAGGATCGGTACACGCCTCCGAATGGACTCCGGGAACGGTGTCCGTGTCGGATGCCGAAAAAGCGCAGTGGGTGGCGCGACTCGCGTTGCGTGAAGACATGCTCAAGCCGCTGGAGAAAGCGCGGCAGGAGAAGGTCATCGGCAAGGCGCTGGATGCGCAGGTCACCCTTCGCGCCACAGCCGCGGTCCGCGCCTCGGTGGATCCCGATGGCACCGCCACGCTGGCCCTGCAGGAGCTGGCCAATGTGTCGCAGCTCACCTGGGAAGTGGCGGAAACCGTTGCGCCCGAGGTGATCGTGTCCAAGGCGGCCGGTGTGAAGTGCGACCGCTGCTGGCATTGGGAAACCGATGTCGGCTCCGTGGCGGCGTTCCCCGAGCTCTGCCCGCGCTGCGTGAAAGCCGTGGAAGCTGGAACTGCGGCCTAACCGCCGTTTCGTTCCATCGCCTGCTTGGATCCCAGGGGCCAATCCCTCTAGGATCCGCGCCGATGCGGATCCTCCTGATCAACGATATCGCCCGCTACGGCAACGGCGGCGGGAATCGTGTGGTCGTGGAAACGCTGGAAGGGCTCCACGCCCGAGGCCACACCGTCGGCTGCATCTTTCACAGCGGAACCGCCGAACTTTCCCCGGGGATCTGGACCCGGCACGTCGACGATCGGCAACCACAAGAAACCGTCCGCCGCGCGATGCTCGACGCCATCGCTGAGTTCCAACCCGATTTCATTCAGAGCCACAGCACGCAGGTTCTGGAATCGTATCGAGATTGGGCACCGCGGTATCCCACCGCGCAATTCGCCCACGATGAAAGCTGGTTTTGCGCCGGGGGAAACCGCGTGGATCGATCCCTAACCCACTGCCATCGGGCGCACGGGATCGCGTGCCTGGCGCTGAACTACGCCATTGGCTGCGGCGGAAAATCTCCCGTGGGCAACCTGAAGCGATGGCTTCGGGTGGGAGAGCGAATTCAGGTGGGCCACGCCCAGAAGATTGAGTTTCAAGTCGCCTCGAATTTCATGCGGCAGGGGTTCCTCGAAAACGGATTCCCGCCCGAGCGCATCGAAGTCATTCCCCTTTACGCCAGCGCACCCACCGTGGCGTCGGCAACTGAGCCCGGATTGATCGTCGCCCCGGCGCGATTGTTTTTCCACAAGGGCATCGCCGTGCTCCTCGAAGCGCTGCACACGGTGAAGGACACTCCGTGGCGTCTCGTCGTGCCAGGAAACGGTCCTGAAAAGCCACACCTCGAAGCGCTCGCCCAGCGTCTCGGAGTGGCCGATCGACTGCTCCTGCCCGGCGAGCTGCATCCTGACGACGTCGCCCGGTGGTACGCGCGCTCGCAACTCGTGGCCTTCCCCGTGCTGCGCGCCGAACCGTTTGGACTGGTGGGCGTCGAGGCCCTCGCCCACGGCAAGCCGATCGTCGCCTTCGCCGGCGGCGCGGTGGACGAATGGCTCTGGCCCGGGGAGACCGGACTGAAGGTGGACGAGAAATCCCCCGCTGCGCTCGGCCGTGCCTTGCGCGAGTTGCTGATGGATCCGCAGCGATGCGACGCCATGGGCCGCGCCGCCCAAATTCGGTACAAACAGTTCACCCTCGACGCCTACCTCGACCGCCTGCTCCGGCACTTCGAGCAGATACGGGAGCAATTCTCCGCGACGCGGAGTTGAACCTAAAAACGGCAGTTCGAACCGCAGATGGACGCAGATAAACGCGGATGGAGAGGGAGATGAATCGTTGGATTACCCTTCAACGCTTCAACCTGAAAACGGCAGTTCAAGGGGAGTTCAAACACAGATGGAAACGCGCGAAACGGAGGGATTCATGGATCACCCAGAAGGTGAGACCTCTTGAGCCACGCACCTTTCTCTCCATCTGTGTGAATCTGTGTCCATCTGTGGTTTCATCCGCCGCTTCCAGGTTGAAACCTTTTCATCGACTCGGATTCCTGTTGGCTCGGTTTCCCCGATGAAGGAATCATGCGCCGTGCTCGAGCGCGTGTTTCAGCTGGGCCGTCACCAGACCACGTTCCGACGTGAGTTCGTGGCCGGCATCACCACCTTCGCCGCGATGGCCTACATCCTGGCGGTCAACCCCGGCATCCTCGGCCAGACGGGCATGGATCGCGGAGCCCTCATTACCGCCACGGCCCTCGCGTCGGCACTGATGACGCTCGTGATGGCGCTGGCGACGAATTATCCGATCGCCCTCGCGCCCGGCATGGGACTCAACGCGTTCTTCACCTACGGCCTCTGCCTCGGTGCCAAGATCCCCTGGCAGGCCGCGCTCGGGCTGGTGTTCTACAGCGGATGCATCTTCCTGATCCTCACGCTCACCGGCATCCGAAAGAAAATCATCGAGGCCATTCCGCACGAACTCAAACTCGCCATCACCTGCGGCATCGGCCTGTTCATCGCATTCATCGGACTCAAGAACGGCGGCATCATCGTGGCCAGCCCGCCCACCTTTGTGAGCCTCGGCGACCTGCACCAGCCCGGACCTTTGCTCGTCCTCGGCGGCATCGTGTTCACCGCGATCTTGGTTTGGCGGAAGGTCCCCGGCGCGATCATCCTCGTGATCGCCGCCATCACCGTGGTTGGCCTCTTCCTCACCTCGACCGGTGCGGACGGCAAACCGGTTCCCGTCACCACACCTCCGACGGCCTTCCTCTCCACCCCTGCATCGCTCGCCCCCACCTTCCTGAAGCTCGATCTCGGCTACTTCTGGGCGCACTGGCGTCAGTGCCTGCCGCTGCTGCTCGCGCTGCTGTTTGTCGATTTGTTCGACAACATGGGAACACTCATCGGCGTCTGTCAGCGGGCCGGCCTGCTGGATTCCAAAGGAGATTTGCCGAAGCTCGGACGCGCCCTCACCGCCGACGCCACCGCGGCGATGGTTGGGTCCACGCTCGGGACCTCCACGGTCACCAGCTACATTGAATCGGCCGCCGGCGTCGAAGCCGGTGGACGCACCGGTCTGACCGCCATCACCACGGCCGGATGCTTCCTGCTCGCCCTGTTCCTCAGCCCGCTCATTGCAGTGATTCCGGCCGCCGCCACCGCGCCCGCGCTGGTGATCGTGGGCGTGTTCATGATGCAGAGCATTGCAGAGCTCGATCTGAAGGATTTCTCCAAGGCCGTACCTGCGGTCATCACCATTTTGGCGATGCCGCTGACCTTCAGCATCGCGGAAGGAATCGCCCTCGGGTTCGTCGTCTACGTATTGTTCGCCCTTGGCATCGGTCGTGCGCGCGAGGTAAAGCCTCTTGCATGGATCCTCGGAGTGTTGTTCCTCGCGCATCTCATTTGGAAATGATCGCCCGTCCGTTCCTTGCCGGACGGTGGCTGGCCTTCCTTCTGATTGCGCTCCTTGCAGGCTGCGCCACCTCCGCGCCTTCCACGGCGAAATCCGCCGTACGCCCGCTGTACGCGGTGATGTCGGCCTACACCCCGGAGACCGCGGCGAACGAATCGGCCCTCCTGGGAAAGCGGCAGCCGATCGAGGTCACGAAGATTCACGGTATCGAGTTCAAGCGTTTTGAATTCGAGGGACACGACGTGATCCTGTTCCCAAGCGGCGTCAGCATGGTGAACGCGGCGATGACCACCCAGTTGGCGATCGATCGTTTTCCCATCACCCACGTGCTCTTCGCCGGGATTGCCGGGAGCATGAATCCTGACCGACACATCGGCGACGTGGTGGTTCCGGAAAAATGGTTTCACCACAGCGAGGGAGCCTACCTGAATCCAAAACCAGATGGGTCCGGCTACGTCATCCCGCAGTACTTTAAGCCCCCCTACGAGAACTTCGGGTACCACTTCCCGGATCACGTCTGGGCCATTCGCGACGGCATGCCGGAACCCAAGCGGCAGGAATTCTTCGCCGCCGATCCGGGCCTGCTCGACGCCGCCCGGCGCGCGTTGAAACACGTGCCCGCGCTCACCTTCGAAGGACGGCCGAGCAAGGTGACCATCGGCGGCAACGCGATCGCGGGACCGGTGTTCATGGACAATCGTGAGTACCGAAAATGGGCATTCCGCGTGTGGCAGGCTGAGTGCCTCGACATGGAATCCACCGCGGTGGCGCAGGTCTGCTGGGCGAACCGGAAGCCGTGTCTGGTGATTCGTTCGCTGAGCGACCTCGCCGGCGGACAGGAAGGAATCAACGCCGCCGACTTCACCGAAGGCCCGGTGTCGGAGCATGCCGCGATTGTACTCCGGGAAATTCTCAGAGAGTTGCCGCGGTGAGGGCGGCGCGGAGCGCGACGCCGTTGAAGGGTTAAAAAGTTGAAGCGTTGAAGGGGAAGGCTCCGCGCTGCGCTTCTGCCGTTCGGGAATGAAAATAGCCCCGGCCTTCAGGCCTGGGTTCAAATGAGACGGGAATTGCTAGCCCCGGAGGGACGGCAGAGGGGGGATCACCGGCGGACCGAGGCGCCGGAGCGGCCGCGATCGCAAGGTCGCGGAGCCAGCGTGGGACGCACGCGATGGGTTCGACGCGGCACCACACATCCCGTGAACACCTCCCATTCGCGCCCATCCCGCTCCACCGAGCACCAACCCGGGGTCATGCGGATCACCCGCACCTGCGCTCCTTCCGGAAGCCCATCCGGAAGCGGATACCCGCCCGAAACTGGCTTCACCTCCACCACATCTCCGAGCTCATAATCGCGCACACGATTCGTTTCCATGCGCGCATCGTCACACCCGGGGTCGGACATCTCTTGTCCAAGCAAAGAACTTTCACCGAAAGAAAACCGCGGAGCATCACCCTTCAACGCTTCAACTTTTTAACCCTTCAACTGCCGCTCCGCGGCTTCCCCTCACCCCAGCCGCGGATCGAGCGCGTCGCGAAGGCCGTCGCCGAGAAGATTCAACGCCAGCAGCGCCGACGCCAGCACACCTCCGGGAAAGGCGATCAGCCACCAATACGTGCGGATTGGATTGATCTGCGCCGCGCCTTCCGCGATCAGCGTTCCCAGACTGGCCTGCGGCGGTTGAATGCCGAGACCGAGGTAGCTCAGGAAGCTCTCGTACAGAATGATCCCGGGAACCGTGAGCGTCAGATACACAATCACCACCCCCGCGACATTGGGCAGGATGTGACGGAACAGAATCCGCGCATGACCGGCTCCTAGCGCGCGACTGGCCAGCACGAACGGACGCGTCCGCAGCGACAGCACCTGTCCCCGGACAATGCGCGCCATGGTCAGCCACGACACCGCACCGAGACCAAAAAAGAGGAACACCATTCGCGCCACACCACCCGCCTGCGGGGAAAGGTGGGAGAGAAATCCCCTCAGGTGATCCTCCAGCGTGGTGATCAGCACGATCACAAACACAATGCTCGGCAGCGAATACAGGACATCGACAAACCGCATCATGGCCCCATCGAGCCGCCCCCCGGCGTAGCCCGCCACCATGCCCCAGCACACACCGATCACGAGGCTCACGCCCGCTCCGACCGCTCCAACCAGGAACGACAACCTCGCCCCGGCAAACACACGCGTCATCACATCGCGGCCGTGAATATCGGTTCCCCACCAGTGGGAAAAACTCGGCGAAGCGAACTGCGCATCGGATCCCTCTGCAGACGCGTGCGGACTGAGCACCGGAACGGCCAGCGAGAGCACCACAAGCAGAAGCAGGAACGTCGCGGCCGCCGTCGCGGGGCGGTTGTCCAGGAAACGACGCCACGCCCGCGCGCCTGGGCTCAGGCGCGGCGACACGATGGGTTCCTGATTCGAATCACTCATGGCTCACCCTGGGGTCGAGAACTCCGTAGGCCAGATCCACGATCAAATTCAGCACCAGCAGCAGCACCGCGTACAGCAGCACCAGGCCCACCACCATGGGATAGTCGCGCGACAGCGAAGCGTTCACCAGGAACACGCCAATGCCCGGGATCTGGAAGATGTTTTCCACCACGAACGATCCGGTGAGCAGGTCCGCCAGCATGGGGCCGCTGTACGACACCACCGGCATGATCGCCAATCGGAACGCATGTCGCACCACCACGGAAAACTCGCTCACGCCCTTCGCCCGGGCCGTGCGGATGAACTCGCTCTGCAGCGCCTGCATCATCCCCTCGCGGGCCAGGCGCGCGACGCGTCCGCTGAAGTACAACCCGAGCGTGACCATCGGCAGCACCGCGTGCATGGGACCGCCCCAGAGCCCCACCGGGAACCATCCGAGCTTGAGTCCGGCCACGAGCACCAGCGCAGGTCCGATGACAAATCCCGGCACACACACCATCGCAATGGCCACAATCGCGCTCGCGCCCCCGACCCATCCCCGCGCCCGCACCGCACCGAACACTCCGAGCGGCACGCCGATTCCCAACGCAAATCCAAAGGCCAGCCATCCGAGGATCAGCGAAACCGGCAGGCCCTGCAGGATGATGTCGGAAACCGAATGATTCCGGTACTTGAGCGACAGGCCGAAGTCGCCCGCGATCAGTCCGCCCTCGGCCCGTTGAAGCGTTCCATTTTCGGTACGCTCCCATTTGAGCCCGAGAAAGCGGAGGTATTGGGAGCCGAGGGATTCGTCGAGGTGGTACTTGCGCTTGATCGCGGCCTCGACCTGCGGGGAGGAGGATTTGCGTTCCTTGTCGAACGGGCCGCCGGGCGCGACGCGCACGAGGAAGAACGCCAGGGTCACGATCAACCAGGTCAGCGGAATCAGAACGAGGATGCGTCGGAGAATGGCCATGGGTCACTTTCGCGTCGCAGGTGCGGCACCGGCAGCAGCCGCCGTCTTCAAAGCCCGGGGCTTTCGGTAAATGGCGGAGAACGGGTGCTCGTCGGTCAGGTTCGGATAGATCCCGCCCACACGCTCCGGATCGTAGGCAAACATGCCGACGTAGTAATGCAGGGGCATGATGGGAGCCTCATCGCGCACGAGCAGCGTCTCGGCTTCGAGCAGGAGTCGCGCGCGTTCCCGGGTGTCGGGGGTGGCGGCGGCGCGTTCGAGGAGCGTGTCGTACTTCGCATTGCGCCAGCCGGTGCGGTTGTTGCCGTTGTCCGACTGGAACATGTCGAGGAAGGTGGTCGGATCGCTGTAGTCGCCGATCCAGGATCCGCGGCAGATGTCGTAGTTCCGCTGCGACATTTCCATCAGGTAGGTCTTGTACTCGACCGGCCGCATGTCGATGGCAATGCCCAGATGCCGCTGGAGCATGGCCTGCATTTCGATGCCGATCTGCTCGTGCATTCGGGCCCCGCCCCCGCCGCCGGCGTTGAACATGTAGCTCAGGCGTGGAAAGCCGCGTCCTTCGGGAAATCCTGCTTCGGCCAAAAGGCGTTTGGCCTCGACCACATTCGCAGCCATGGCGGCATCGAACTCCGCCGGCGTCCGGGCATCGAGCGCATTGCGGCCCAGACCGCGTGCCCCCTCGTAGCCTTCCATTCCCGGTGGCACCAACGCATCGGCCGGCCGCTCGCCCATGCGCGTGATGCGGTCCACGAGTCGCCGCTTGTCGATCACCAGGCTGAGGGCCCGACGGACCCGCGCATCGTCGAGCGGTTTCCGCGTGCAGTTGAAGCGAACAAAATAGTTCCCGAGATAATTGTAGGGATGGAATTCCGGGCGTTGCTTCAGGGTGTCGGCGAGGTCGGTGGGGATCACCGTTTTGTCCACGATGAAATCAATCTCGCCGGTCAGAAACAGGTTCAACGCGGTGGACGGGGAATCGCCCGAGAGCACATCGATGGTTTCCGATGGAACATTGGCGGCGTCCCAGTAGAGCGGGTTTTTCTTGAGCCGGATGCGGTCATTCGGACGCCAGCTCACCAGCTGATACGGCCCGCTGCACGGAAGCGGGGAGTGCCGCACCCACTGGTCGCCGTAACGTTCCACCGCGAACCGGGGCACGACGGTCATGATGCGCATGGCGCAAAGATCGGGAAAAAACGGGGTCGGGTTTTCCAGCGTCACCTCGACCGTCCGCGGATCGACGGCGCGAATGCCCAGCGTGGGCCGGCCGGCGGGGCCGTTGGTCCAGTTGCTGATGGCGCGTCCGTTGCGGATGTAGAAATAGAATCCTGCGTAATCGGCCGCGGTGAGCGGATCGACGGCGCGGTTCCAAGACCAGACAAAGTCATCGGCCGAGATCGGTTCCCCGGTGGAGAAGGCAATCTTCGGACGCAGGTGGAAGGTGTACACGCGTCCGTCGGCGCTGACCTCCCAGCGCTCTGCCAGTCCGGGAATCGCCCGACCGGTTTCAGGATTGAATCGCGTGAGGCCCTCGAACAAGGCGCTGCCGATGCGGCCGTCGGGCTGCCCGGTGAGCACGTGCGGATCGATGGTCTCGGGTTCCGACGTGTTGTGGATGACCAGATCGGCCGGCTTGCGCGGCGTGCATCCAGTTCCGACCACAAACACGAGCGCGAGCAGGAACGTCAGGGCGAGGGCCGCAGAGGCCGTGGCCCGCGAAACGCAAAACGCCCCCGGTGAAGTTCCGGGAGCGTTGGGCGACACCAGCAGCATGGCTGGCGGCAGTGTGCGAGGGTTACTTCGCGGGTGCAACCGCGTTGGTGGAAACCATCGCAGCGGGTTTCAACGCAGCGGCAGGAACCTGGGCGGGAGCCGCGGCGGCCGGAGTCGGCTGCGAGAGCTGCTCGCGGATGCGATCAGTCTTGGCCTTGCTCGACTGTTTGCTGAGCACCGAGATCACGAGGCAGAGGACCAGGAAGGCGCCGGCGGCGTACTTGGTCATCTGGGTCAGCGCATTGCCGGAACCCGCACCAAACAGCGCGTCGGTCGTGGCACCGCCGAAGGCCTGGCCCATGCCCGCTTCCTTCTTCGGCAGCTGGATAAGCACCAGCAGCACGAGGAACAGGCAGACCAGGAACAACACGAAACTCAGGAGACCAATCAGGAAACTCATAACTCGAAAACTTGGCGTTTAGCTAAAATCGGGGAAGTGCCGACGCGGATCGATCAGATCGCGTTCTTGATGATGTCGGCGAAGGACCGGACTTCGAGGCTCGCGCCGCCGACCAGGGCACCGTCGATGTCGGGCTGGCTGAGGAGCTCGCGGGCGTTGGCGGCCTTGACGCTGCCGCCGTACTGGATGCGGACCCGGCGGGCCACCGAATCCCCGAACGCAGCGGCGACGACCTTACGGATCACGGCGTGCGTCTCCTGCGCCTGGGCGCTGGTGGCGGTCTTGCCGGTGCCGATGGCCCAGACGGGCTCATAGGCGATGATGGTCTTTTCCACCTGCTCCGGCGTGAGGCCGGCGAGGGAACCGCGCACCTGGGTTTCCACCACGGTGTCGGTGATCCCGGCTTCGCGCTCGGCGAGGGTCTCGCCCACGCACACGATCGGAACCAAATTGGCGGCATGGGCGGCGGCGGCCTTGCGGGCCACGAGCGCGTCCGATTCCTTCTGGAACTGGCGGCGTTCGCTGTGACCGAGGATCACGTAGCCGACGGAAAATTCCTTGAGCATGCCGGCGGCGATTTCACCGGTGAACGCGCCGTAGCCGTTCTCGCTCATGTTCTGCGCGCCGAGGCGGATGTTGGAATCGAGGATGGCCTTGGAGACGCTTTCCAGCGCGGTGTAAGGCGGGCAGACGACGATGTCCACTTCCTTGACCGCTGCGAGGTCGCGCTTCAGATCGGCGACCAGGGCCAGACCCTCGGCAACCGTCTTGTTGCTCTTCCAGTTGCCGGCGATGATGAGTTTGCGTTCTTTTTCCATGCGATTTCCGCCCCAAGCGGAACGCGGACATTACCCGGGGGGGGCGGGCCGTCAAAGCGGTTTTTATGGGGTTTTGCGGCAGGGAATTCCCCGTCCCCCAGCCTCAAGCCCGCAGAAACTGCGCGGTCAACCCGGCCGGCAGCCGGGGAGTCGCACCAGATTCGGTACACACAAACGCCGCCACGTCGGTCGCCGCGGCCAGAAGTGGGGCGGTTTCCCAGCCCTGAAGCAGCCCGAGAACGAGCGCGGCGGTGAAGGAATCGCCCGCCCCGACGGCATCGCGCACCACCACCGGACGGCCGGGTTCCATCGAACACGCCCCGTCACGCCAAACACGGCTGCCGGCGGCACCGAGGGTCTGGGCGACGACGGAGAGCGAGTACCGACGGGCGATCGATTCGATCTGGGCTTCCGCACTTCCGGTCAGTCCGAGCATGTCGGCGAGGATGGGAAGTTCGGTCTCGTTGAGTTTGAGAACATTCGCCGCGTCGAGCGATTGAACGATCTGTGCCTCGCCGAAGTACGGAGCGCGCAGGTTGATGTCGAACACCCGCAGCGCGGAGGATCGTGTGGACCGGACCAATCGTTGAACCGCGGCAAACCCTCCCGGAGTCCGCTGGGCGAGGGAACCGAAGCACAGGGCATCGGCCCCGGACGCCACTTCCATCGAAGCGGCAGTGGAACCCAGGGCATCCCAGGCGGACGACGGAGCGATGGCAAACTCCGGGTGTCCATCCGCCGCGAGGGTCACCGTGACCACCCCGGTGGGAAGCGTGGGATCGGTTTCGAGTCCTCGCAGATCAAGTCCCCGCTCCTGAAGCGATCGGACCGCCTCCATTCCGAGGGTGTCGCTGCCGACGCGGGAAATGACCGATGCGCGCGCACCGAGGGCCGAGGCATGGCAGGCGAAATTCGCCGGAGCCCCGCCGAGTTGTGGGCCCGACGGCAGCAGGTCCCACAACACCTCACCCAGGCCGACAAGATGGAAACTCATTCCGAAAGGCGACGTTGAATCAGCGATTAGCGCGATTGAGCGGGTCCCAGAATTGGGAATTGTTCAGCGCAGTGCTTCCACCACTGACGGGATCCACGGGCGGATTGATCTGGCTGCCACGACGCGCCTCAGAGTGACCATCCACAAACACCACCACGCCGTAGCCCCTGTGACGGTTGTTGTCGATGCCCTCCAGGCCCTGGCCCTTGTTCATGCCGCTGGTCGGCCACCAAAGGCTGCTGCTCCAGGTTCCGTCGGATTTGGGAATGCCGTCGCCCAACATCAGTGTCTGGGTCGGGTTCACCACGGCCGACCGTTTGAACCACGGGGCCACATCAAATTTGATCCCGCTGACCGTGACGGACTCCGGGCCGTAGGGGTAATGGCCGAGGAAAAACGCGTTGTAGCCGTAGCCCACCAAGTGCGCGTTGAACTTCCATTCCCATTTCACGCCCGCATCGGTGCGCTTGCCCTTGATGCTGGGGCAGCGGAAGAGATTCGACGCGCCGGCGTCCTTGCCCACGATCGCAGTGCCCCACCAGTTGGTGACCGCCGTGGTGGGATTGTCAGCCTCGCCCTGGTTCCGATGCGCGGGGAACACGTCGCGATACTCATCGGTGTAAAACTGCATGAACAACGCGACCTGCTTGAGGTTGTTGAGGCACGCCGTCCGGTTGGCCTTTTCCTTCGCCAGCGCCAGCGCGGGCAGGAGCATGCCGGCCAGGATGGCGATGATCGCAATGACCACCAGCAGCTCAATCAGGGTGAAGGCCGACCGCAGCCCGGTCCGGGAAGTCGGCAGACTTGGGGAGCCAGCGGAGGAGGAGGGGTTCAGCGCCGGGGATGGATGCGAGTTCATGGAGTTTTGGGACGAATACCGGACATTTTAACGGGTGCAGGCTTGAGCGGCCCCACCGTCAACGACGTGATCCGGCAGCTGCGCTGCGGGACCTCGAGCGACAGGGCAAAGGACACTTCTTTGGTGGGTGGAAGGATCAGATCGGTCATCACGGTCTCTCCCCCCTGGGCAAACACTTCGATCGATGAGGTGTCGAGCAGCACACGCAAGGTGAGCTCTTCTCCGAAAAACCGAAGCGGCGCCCGGTGAACCGCGGCGAAGGTCCGGGAGAAATCGCTTCGACCCGAAGCCGTGCGATCGAGCCGCAGCTCGCGCCGCGTGAAATCCACAATCAGTTTGGTAACCGCGTTGGTTCCGTGCCGGCATTCAAGGGTCATCGAACCGGTGGGGGAGAGGTGATCCATGGTCATCTCCAGATCCACCACTCCGCCCGGGAATCGGCGCGGAGAGAGCCACGCATTGGCGTCCTCAACCGAGGAACGATGCAGCCGGTCGGGTGAATCGAGTTGCCGCTGAATCTCGTGGATCGGTTTTTGAAGCAGTCGCCATCCGTTCGGCGTGTCGCGCAGGCGCAGGACGCGCGGGATCGACATCGCACTCCGCCACGGACTCGTGGGGACATCGTTGGCGTAGGTCCAGTTGCTCATCCAGCCGATCCACAAGGTCCGACGATCCCGCGCCGGGACATCCGACCAGGTGACCCCGGCGTAGAAATCGCTTCCGTAATCCGCCCACAACGCCCCTTCCTGCGCGTTGCTGGCCGGCGTATCCGACAGAACGAACTGATCGGCATTCAGGTGGCCCCAACCGCCGGTGGCGTTGTCCACAATCTCCAACCGCGCCGCCTTGCCCTGAAATTCCGAGACATCCCACGAGCGCCAGCTCAGCCGTTCCGCATCCGCTCCGGTGGCCGTTCGCACCACCGCCCCGCCCACGCGCAGATTCACCGCCAGCGTTTCCGGTTTGTTGCCGCCGCCTACGAGGAAGCTGAGGTGTTTTCGGTCGATCTGAAATTCCGGCGAAGTGAGCGTGCCGGTGGAGGCATCGCCGTTGCGGAACGTATTGACGAGGCCCTTGCCCTGAAATCCATCCACGGCCTGCTGCGTTCCGATCGATCCCGCGGCCGGAGCGGCCCCGAAGGCATCGCCGGTGGCGGTCCAACCGGAATACGACCCGCCTTCGAAATCCCCGACCACAACGGTGCGCCCTTCCGGAGCCATCGCGGGCTTCGACGCCGGGAGCGATCGCGCGTCGGGCACGAAGGTGGTTCCGTCAAACTCGCCCACAAAATACTGCGTTCCCGATCCGCCCGCGGGCGCGCCGGAACCCACATTCACCACCAACACCCAATGGGTCGCGTCGAGATTCCCCTCCACGGCCACGGGGACCAAATCCGGGCATTCCCAAATGCCGACAATCGAACCCGCAGGACCGAAATCGCTGAGATGCTTCCACGATTTCAGATCGGCCGATCCGTAAAACCGGACCTTGCGGTGCATCGGCCACGAGACCGCCATCACCCATTTCTGCGTGGGCTCGTGCCAGAACACCTTGGGATCACGGAAGTCCGCCTCGCCCAGATCGAGCACCGGATTGCCCGTGTACTTGGTCCAAGTCCGGCCCTTGTCGTTGCTAAAGGCGATGTGCTGATTCTGCAGCGGCTTGGACGTGTGGTGTCCGGTGTAAATCGCGACCAGTGGTGGTTTTCCGTCGAGGCCGAATCCGCTCGTGTTCTTCCAATCCACCACCGCGCTGCCGGAGAAAATCATCACCCCGTTTTCCTCCGCGAGCGCGAGCGGCAGATGCTCCCAGCGCACCAGGTCGCGCGACACCGCATGCGCCCAGCTCATGTGGCCCCAGCGGTCGCCGAAGGGGTTGTTCTGATAAAACAGGTGGTACTCGCCCTCGTAATACACCATCCCGTTAGGATCGTTCATCCACGTGGACGCCGGGGTGAAATGCACTTGGGGACGCCACGGTTCACGGTAGGTCGGCGACTCGGCCCCGACGGCGGTGGCGGCGGCGAAACTCCCGGCAATCAGCGAAATCGCCAGCATTCGCCGGGCGGAGATTGAAAAATTCATGCGCATGCGGACTCCCAATCTCCACGGGTCCGATTCCAGATGCGAAAACTCGCAGGGAACACGGATTCAACGGGCACGGGGATGATCCAACGATTAAACCTGGTCGAACGCAAAACGCCACCCCTGAATCCGTTCCCTTTGGACGCGTATCAAAGCTGGAGCGTGAGCTGATTCTCCTCCCCGAGCGCCCAGGCTTCGATGCCCTGCTGGCGCAGCGTGGTGGCGAATTCCGATGCGTACCCGTGAAGCGTGAACACGCGCTTGGGCGCCACCCGTTTCACGAATTCCAGCAGGTCCGGAAAATCGGCGTGATCGCTCAGCGGGAACGCCGCATCGGCCTGGTACCGGAAGCGACACCCGGAATCGATCGCCCACCCGGTCAGCACCGCGGTTCGGATCCGTCCACCCAGAGCGGTCTTGAGTGCATTGAGCTTGGCTCCCGGCGGGGCGATCACCACGCGGCCCTGAGCCTGGTCCACGTCCCATTCCTCCCACGCTCCGAGCTGCTGACCAAACCGCGCGTAGATCCGCGACATCTTGGCCGTGGGCGGGCTCACCATCACCTTCAGCCCGGCCTCGGCAAGCGACGGCATGATCTCCTGGCTCTTCCCCAGCGAGTAGGCGAGCAGGACCGGCACGTTACCGCCGGCCAGTGCCTCCTGGCAGAACGCCACAACCTTCGCCGCCACCTCGGCCAGCGGCGGGAAGACGTATTTCGGACGCGCAAAGGTCGTCTCCATGATCAGCGTATCGGCCTGGCGCGGCTCACAGGCTTCGGCTGAGCGTCCCACCTGGAGTTTGAAATCCCCGGTGTAGAGCAGCGATCCTGCGGCGGTCTCGACCAACGACATGGCCGACCCGAGCACGTGTCCCGCCGGGAGAAGCGTCAGATGGGCCTCGCGTCGAACCGCGAACGCCGCGTCCGACAAATCCACGCGGCGCCCAAATTCGATCACGTGCTCGATCCGTTGTCCCGGCAGCCGCGCCCGCATGAGATCGCGCGTGGCGGGAGTGAGAAACACCTCCGCATGACCCGCGATGTGGTCCGAATGGGCGTGACTCACAAACACCGCCTCCTTCGGGCCGATTGGCTTGTGGGCATCGAGCCACAATCCAATCGATGGAATGTGAATCGCCCCACGATGGTACTGGAACTCCACACGCGAAGCAGAATCCCAACCGGACCCGCACAAAAGGGAAAAGGTTCGTAGATTCCGCCTTGGGAACAGGCCTGATTCCCGCCGCCGGACTTTGCCCCTTCGACAACTCCCCCGAAGCGCGCTATTCCCTTTCGGCCGTGCCGATGTTTTCGCCTCAGTTTCTCGAACAGGTGCGCGCCGCCAGCGACATCGTGGATGTCATCGGCGGCGCGCTCCCGCTCAAACGCGCCGGGGCGAACTTCGTGACGCTCTGCCCGTTTCACAAAGAAAAGTCCCCCAGCTTCAACGTCAACCCGGGCAAGCAGATCTTCCACTGCTTCGGCTGCCACAAGGGCGGCGACGTGTTCACCTTCGTGCGCGAGTACGAGGGGCTGAACTTCTCCGAGGCCGTGGTGCGGCTCGCCGAGCGTGCCCGCATCCCGGTCGAGACCGACAACTCCCCCGGCGCCCTGCAATCGCGCAGCCTCAAGGACCAGCTGCTCAAGCTGCACGAAGCCATCTGCGTCCGCTGGCAGCAATGCCTGGCCAACGAGGCCGGCGGACAGGTGGCCCGCGACTACCTGGAGAAACGCGGCGTGAGTCCCGACGCCGTGAAGGAATTCCGGATCGGCGCCGCTCCCGAGTCGTGGGACGACACCGTCAATTGGGCCAAATCCAAGGGCTTCGACTTCGGCCTGTGCGAGCAGGCGGGGCTGATTCTCAAGAAGGAGGAGACCGGCCGGCACTACGACCGGTTCCGCGGACGCCTGATGTTTCCCATCTGCGACGAGCAGGGACGCGTCATCGCCTTCAGCGGACGCATCCTCCAGGGCGACGAAAAAACGGCGAAGTACGTCAATTCCCCCGAGACCCTGCTCTTCACCAAGGGCCGCGTGCTGTTCGCTCTCGACAAGGCCAAGCGCGCGATCCTCGACGCCGGGCACGCCGTGATCTGCGAAGGCCAGCTCGACACCATCGCGTGTCACGCCGCGGGCATTCGCAACGTCGTCGCCCCACAAGGCACCGCCCTCACCGCCGACCATGCGCGGATGCTCAAGCGCTATGTCGAAGAAGTCGTGCTGTGCTTCGACGGCGACAAGGCTGGCCGCAACGCGAGCATCCGCTCGTTTGAAGGACTGCTTGGATCCGGCCTGGCCATTCGCGTCGCCTCCATTCCTCCGCCCGATGATCCCGACAGCTGGATCCGCCAGCACGGTGCGGAATCCTTCCGGGCCATCCTCGGTCGAGCCGAGGGCTATTTCGATTTCTTCCTGCGTCATCTCTGCACGGAGAACGACATCACCAGCGACCGCGGACGCCTCGTGGTGGTGCGGAAAATGGGCACCGACCTGGTCAAGACAGCGAATGCCGTCCTGCTCGACACCTACGCGCAGAAGACCAGTCAGCGTCTGGGTGTTTCGGTCGATTCCGTCCGCACCGAGTTCCGCAAGATGCGGCCCCTGCCCTCCCGTTCCGAGCCTGAGCCCGAACCGAGCGCCAGATCCGGTCCCGCGGGTGGATCCGGGTTCGAGGAACCCCTGCCCGACGAATCGGATGCCGCCCCGAGCGTCGAATCCGAACCACTCCCCCCGCCGCCCGTCACCGAGCTTTGGTTGCTGAAGTACCTGCTTCTGTCCGAGGACCTCACCCACTTCGCCGCCGCGCATCTCGATCCAAGCTGGGTCACGCATCCCACGGTTCGGCGAATTGCCGCGGTGCACTTCTCCATGGGGACGGACATTCCGGGGCTGCTCGCCCAATTCGAGGGAGACGATCTGGCGCGCAAGCTCATCGCTGAATCCGCGATGGAACAGCGCGCCATTCCTGAACCGGAGAAGCAGCTGGCCGATGCGATTCTACGTCTCCGCAACGCCGCCTACGATCGACGCATTACTTCGCTCACCGGTCAGGTGTCGGATCCCTCGCTCTCGCACGAAGAACGCGTGGCCGCGATGCACGAGCAGCAACAACTCCGCGCCGCCAAGCGCGGCCCGATCCAGCCGCTCTCAGGAGAGTGATTGGGCCGATGGTTGAAGGGTTGAAAAGTTGAAGCGTTGAAAGGGAATTCAGTGATACCGGCGCCCCCATCTGCCAGCTCCCATCTCCTCCGCATTCATCAAACCACCCCAAGCAACCGCGCCGCCGCCACGCCGGCAAAGATCAGCACCAGGTTGTCGAAGCTCTTCTGCGGGAGCGCGGCCACCACTTTCCTCCCGAGGAACAATCCCGACACAATGAACGGGATCAGCAGCAGGTTGAACTCGAGTGAATTCCCACCAATGAGCCCGAGCTGCGCGCTAAATGGGATCTTGATGAGATTGATCAGCAGGAAGAACCACGCGGCCGTTCCGACGAAGGCCTCCTTCGGCAACGACACCGCGAGCAGGTAGAGACCCATCACGGGACCGGCCGCGTTGGCCACCATCGTGGTCACGCCGGCGATGCCTCCCATGGTCCAGGCAAAGACCCGGCTGTGGGGCAGGTGCGAAAACAGATCCGGCTTCAGATTCCGCCACAGCTGCACCACCGCCAGCGTGAGCACGATGCCGCCGATGAAGGGGTTGAACTGCTTTCCATCGATGTGATGCGCCTGCGCCCACCGCATGATCATCCACCCCACCGCAACACCGAACACCGCCGGCGGCAGGGTGCGAAACACATGCGGCCAGCGCGCATCGCGCCGGAACAACAGCACCGCCCCGATGTCGCCGCAGACCAGCATGGGCAGCACCACACCGGTCGAGGCAATCCCCGGGAACAGCTGCGCGAAGATCACCACGTGCATCAGGCTGATGCCCGGGAGACCGCTCTTCGACACACCAATCCCGAGCCCCGCCAATGCGGCCAACAGCCATTGAACCGCGGTGAAATTCGGGAGCATCAAACTTGGGGCGAGACCAAACTCAGGCCGGCAGGTCGACCCACTGGCGCAGCTCGGTGGAGCGCACCGCGGCGTCCATCACGGCCTGGGCTCGGGCGCCGTCGTGGAAGGTCACCGCGCACGGACGCTGTTCGCGGATGGCGTTGATGAACTCGACCGCCTGGTCGTAGCGGAAGGACACCAGCGGATCACCCACGCCCGGATCGCGCGGGGAGCCGGGCCACACGTGGAATTCCTTCGGCACCACCAGCGGCGCGAGGCCGGGCCCGCCCACCTTGCCGGCCTGGAGTTCGCCCCATTTGCCGGTGGTGAATTCAAACGTGCCCTCGCTGCCGTTGATCTCCACGTAATCCAGGCTTCGCCAGGATTCATTGCGTCCGCTCGCCAGCTTCGAGCTCTCCAGCACGCCGCTCGCGCCGTTGCGGAACTCGGCCAGGATCGCCACCCAGTCGTCGGTGTCGTTCGGAGCGCCGCCACGCACCGGCGTGAGGGTCATCAGGTTTGCCACCAGACGCTTCATCGGCCCGATCAGCTGCAGCGCGAAATCAATACGGTGGCTCAGCATGTCGCCGATCTCGCCGGTGCCCGCGAGCTTCTTCACCTGGCGCCAGCCGAGGTTGCGCGTGCCCCAGTCCTGCAGACGGCACGACCGGAAATGGTACGGCACACCGAGGTCGCCCTGGGCCACGAGATGGCGCAGGTAGCGCATCGCCGGAACGAACTGGTAGGTGAAGGCCGTCATGTGGCGCACCCCAGCGCGATCGGCCTCCTCGGCCATGCGGGCGGCGTCAGCGGCGTTCAGCGCGATCGGCTTCTCGCACAGGATGTGTTTGCCGGCCCGGGCCGCGGCGATGGCGATGTCGGGATGCAGGAAATTCGGCGTGGCGATGATCACCGCGTGAACGTCATCCCGCTGCACGATCTCCTTCCAATCGGTGGACACCACCGGCGCGCCGGTCGTCTGACGCGCGGTCTCGAGCGTCGCGGCATTCGCGTCGCAAAGCGCGTGCACCTTCACATCGCGGCACAGCGCGAGTCCGGGCAGGTGGTTTTGGAGGCTGATGCCGCCGGTTCCAATGATGGCAATGTTGAGCGTGCTCATGAGAGATGAAATCAGAAGAAACGCCGCGAACCTACGCACCCCGCCTCTCCAGTGACAAGCGCGCCTCTTCAACGCTTCATCCCAAAAAAGGCAGTCGCAACCACAGATGGACACAGATTCACACAGATAGAGAGGAAGATGGGTGGCTCTAGAGAGGATCGACGATTGTCACCTTCTGATTGATTCATGAGGCCTTCCGTTCGGTGCATTTCCATCTGTGTTCATCCGTGTCCATCTGTGGTTAAACTCTCCTTTTTCCGGCTTTTTGAGGCTCACTTTTTCACCCCTTCAACTTCCGCGACTTCATAGAGCCCAAACCATCGCTGGCTCGCCGATTCCGAACCCGTGATCTCAAAACGCACCACGCTGCCCGGCGCGATTCCCGCCGCGGGGATTTCAATCTCCAGCGGACCGCAGCTGTCCTCCCCGTTGCGTTCGCGGACCGTGTACCGAATTCGGACCGCGCCCGCCGCATCGGTCCATTCTTCATCCTCGAGGGACACGTTGAACCCCACCGCCATCCCACCCTGCACCTTAATTTGGAACGTCCCCGCGGGCTGCGACTTCATGCCCATCGCCGCCGGAAAACGGAACCTCAGTCGTCCCGCCTCGGCGATCGGAGCGATGGACTCCCACGCCAACCGATTCTCGCCCGCCGATTGCCGGCAGTACGACATAGGACGCGCCCCAATCCATCCGGGGTAGGTCAGCCGACCTCCCCGCACGGTGACCTTCGTCGCGGCAGGTGCCAGCGCCTTCAGTGAGGCCGATGCGCTCGCGGCATCCGCGGATCCAAAAGCCGCCACCGTCCCGCCGCGCAGCCACGCCAGCAGATCGCCCAGCGCCTGTGGCTCCAACCCCTGTTCGAGGCTCTCGGGCATGAGCGACTGCGCCTGCGGGGTGATGCCCGTCACGGCACTTCGCGCAATCCTCTCCACCACGCCTCCCGATTGAACGAGTTCCAATCCGGCGCTGGTTTCATTGCGCAAGATCCCGGTGAGCGATCGTCCCTCGCGCAGTTCCACCGTGTAGGCGGTGAACTTCGGCTCAATGGCTGAATTTGGATCCAGCACAGCGAGCAGGAAATCCGCTGCAGGCTTGCTGCGGTACGGGGAGAGGTCGGGTCCCACGGCGGATCCATGACCCCGCACGCGATGACACGAAGCGCACAACCGGTCGAACTCGCGCATCCCGCGCGTCTCGTCCCCAGTGAGATCCGCCGCCGAAGCAAATCGTCGCACCACCGACGCTCGATCACCGCCCCGCAACCCGCCGAACAACACCTCGCCACGGGCGCGGAGGGTAGCATCGGTGTGGCCCAGCACGCGTTGACGCTGCGAGGGCGTGAGTTCACCAACGCCAAGCTCTCTGCGTTCGATCATCGACAGCAATTCCGCAGTCCACTCGCGTCGTCCGAGCATCAATTCAATGGCCTCGTTGCGCCATCGCACCGACCGCACTGCGGTGCCTGCGAGCAGGGCCCGGGCGAGATCCAGCGAGGATTGACGCGAGATTCCCTCCCGCACGGCCGCATGAACTGCCGCGGGCAGTTCGGCATCGAAGGTCCGAACCCACTGCTTCACGCGTTCCGCATCCGACCGTCGTTCCGCGCCCCAAATCTGGAGCAACGCCAACGATGCGGGCTCGCTCAATCGCCGCGCCTCGAACGCTTCCGACACCGCAGGGACCACTTCCTTTCGGACGCGATCCATGGTCTTTCGGGTTTCGCGCGATCCATTCTCGTCCGCACGAACTTTCAACAACGCTGCGTAAAGTTGCAGCACGGTGGCCGACGCGTCGGGGCCCGCGGTGAACTCCTTCGCCGAAACCAGTTGTCCCAGCGCACGGCCGAGTCGGATCTGATCCCCCATCCCGGTCCAGGTCCGGATCGCTCCTTCCATCAACTCTCGCTCGCCCGGTTTTGGAACCGCAGCCAAGGGCGGCAGAACAACATCGGGCAGGTCGGGCAACGACGACAACAACGCCGCGCGAATCCAGGGGTCCGCAGCATCCTTTTGCGCCAGGGCTTGGAAGATCGCTGCGGAAGTTCCGTGCGGAAGCGTCCCAAGCGTGAGGGCCAGCTGACAGCGAACCCCCGCGTCCGGATCGGAGCTCAACGCCACCAGCGCTCGCGCCATTCCGGGACGCATCTCGGAAAACCGCACCGCCACGCGGCGCACCCGCGGGTCGGAGTCGCGCAGTCCGGCCACCAGCGTCCGATCGGATAGCACTCCGCATCCGGCCAGCACCGCGATCGCCTGCGCCCGTGCGCCGGGAGTCCGACCCGATTGCGCCACGGTTTCGATCCGTGTTCTCACCGCGCCCTCCAGCGGCGTCGGCCCGGCGCGCCGCAGCAGTTCCCGATGCACCAGGTCGCGCACCACGCCATTGGACGTGTCGAGCAGCGATGCCAGTTCCCCGGCCTTTAGTCGTGTGTAGTCCCTCGACAGCGATGGCGACGACTTCAACCCCGCCGGCGCCACGCGCCAGATCCGACCCGTTCCCGCGCCAGCTCGGGGATCGAGCTCCTTGAGTCGATCGGCCGGGATCCAGCGCGGATGCTCGATCACGAAGCGGTTCATATCCACGACCCACAACGCTCCATCCGGCCCGGTGCGCACCTCCACGGGTCGAAACCAATTGTCGGAGCTGGCGAGGAATTCCCGGTCCTGCTCCTCCGCAGCACGCACGGCGGCGTTGATGATTCCCTCCGACTGAAACACCGACCGTCGCACCAGATTGTGAACCGGCTCGCAGACAAACGCGTTTCCCTCGAACTCCGCGCCCAAAACGGAATCCCGGTAAATCTCCGGCCCGCAGCCCGAGGTGAGATGATTGGCCGACTGCGGATCGTTGAACCGCTCCAGCGTTCGGCTGATGGGATACACGCGATTGGCATCGGCACCCCGCGCGAGCGACACACGGGCGGGCGGCGGCGTGACATGCGGATTGCGCCGCAGCAGCCGGTCTTCCAGCGGGAACTGCCACAGCAACGTGCTGTTGTCGTTCCCGTACTGGGTCCCGAAATCATCGCGCGTTCGCCCCTGCTGGCTCACGCCCGCTAGGGCCTCGAATTCGCCTGTATCCGGTTTGAAACGGAAATCGCGTCCCGTCGCTTCCACCTCGCGGCCGGTCCGAACCGATCGGATCTTTCCGCCAAACAGGCTGCCCGATCCATAAACCCAGCCATCCAGTCCCCATCGGAGCCCGCTCACCCGCGCCTGGTAGTTGTGAGTCGCGAAGCCGGAGAAAAGGGTTTCGATCCGATCCGCGCGGCCATCGCCATCCGTGTCATGCGCCCACAAAATGTCCGGTGCCGCGCAGATCAACACGCCATCGCCCCAGGCCATCAGTCCGGTGGGATAGGGAAAGCCGGAGGCGAACACGACCGACTCCTCGTACACCCCGTCCCCATCGCGGTCCTTCAACACGGAAACGCGTCCGCCGGGTTTGCCCTTTCCATCGAGGCCCGATGGATAATCGGCCATCTCGCAAACCCACAGGCGTCCATCCGCACCAAAATCGATCGCCACCGGGGAATCGATCTGAGGCTCGGTCGCAGCCGCATGCACCTCGAGTCCCGCACGCGGACGCAGGCTGTCGCGCGCGGCGCGCGGGGATTTCATCGGCGGGAGATCCGGCCGGGCACCGGTGCTGCGAAACCCGGCCGGCACCAGATCACGAACCGCGGCGTGAATCAGATCCTCGGTTTCGGGGGCGAGGCGCGCTGGTCGGTCATAGTACCAAAGCGAGCTCTCGGCCTCGTAGCCGCCCTCCGCGAGGATGCGCTTCGACGGGATGTAACACGGCACATCGTTGGCATAGGCATTGATCCAGAGTCGTTCGGGATCGTACTCGCGTTGCATGCGGAGCGCGTAGTCCACCACCACTTCGCCGGCGAGGAACACCATGGAAAGTCCCTCACCAAAGCTCCAGTTCTGCACCCGGTACGGCAGCGTGGTGGGGAGGGTTTCCCCGCGGTCCAGCCGCTGCAGGTTGCGTCGCGCGTGATAGCCCACGATTCCCGACTGGCGCGCCCGCTCCTCCCATCCCGCGCGATCCGGCAACGGCATGAAGGGAAGCGGGAACTCCCGATACCGGCACTGCGGAAGCGCGGTAAGCTCGGTTCCCTGCTTCAACAGGAATTCCAACTCGGCGGCAATGGAGCGTCCGTGCATGCGTGCGAGGGTTCGGCCGAAATCCGTCCCGCCGCGCGGCGAGGGATTCGAATCCGCACCGCAGCCGATCGACACCAAGGCAACGATTCCCGGGTGCGCCTGTTCAATTGCCTCCTGCGCGTCCCCGGCCCAATCCCCGTGCACCTTCACCACCTCGCTTCCGAGCGTGGTGCAGTGACAGGCATAATTCACCAGCACCGCACGGAGTCGTCCCGAGGGATCGGTCACGATCAACGCCGACAACCGGCGGTCGGTCGGTCCGCCGGCGGTGCGACGATTGGCGGCAAATCCCACCTGCCCGTGCGCGAGACGCAATCGCCCCGGGCTCCGATCCGCCAGCGCCGCGAGAGCCACCGCTTCGATGCGATCGGTCAACTCGGCCGTGTAGCGGTGAATGCGCTCCTGCTGGTCGGACGGGAGATCCTCCCCGAAAATATTGGCCGCGAATCCGTCGGACATCGGCCCGCTGTGGGTGTGGCTCGAGCACACCGCGAAGCGTTCGCGGGGAATTCCCGCCTTCTGCTTCAATCGAGCGGCCACGGCATCCACCACGCGGGCTCCGACTCCGCAGTTGTCCACGGTGACCAAAATCGAGGCACCCTCGGCGTCGGTTCCGAGGGCGATGGCCTTGGCCCAGAGGCGTTGTTCCACGCCTTCCGATTCCTTTTTGCGCGCCACATATCCGGTGAGCCGGATCGGTCCCGTGGGGGTGACATCCATTCGGGCGACGCCGATGGAGAGCGGCGCGGATTCCGCCATCAGCACCCCGGGGCAGACGCTTCTCCACACCAGCCACGCGCCCACGCATGCACGCCACGAAATCCGGTGAACGACGCGGAGGGTTCGGGAAGGGAACATTCCCGGGAGTTATCCCCGGTCGCTCCGCGGGGTCAATCCCGCGCGATCCAACCGCCGCCGAACACGACATCGCCATCGGGTCCGCCGTAGAACACGCAGGCCTGTCCGGGCGCGATGGCCCGGGCGGGTTCGTGCAGCCGCACCGACGCCGTGCCATCCGGTCCGGGCGTGACCGTGGCCGCGGCCCCGGGATGATTGTACCGAATTTTAGCCCGGCACTCGAACGAGGCGGGCGGGGTCTCCCAGGGAATCCAATTGCAGTTCAGCGCGGTGAAGCGGTCGCGGTTCAATCGGGACTCGGGCCCCACCACGACCCGATTTTGATCCGGGTCGAGCTCCACCACGTACAACGGCTCGGCCGCCGCGATGCCCAGTCCGCGACGCTGCCCCACGGTGTAGAATTCCACCCCGTCGTGCACCCCGAGCTTGCGGCCGGTTTCGTCCACGATGTCGCCCGGATGCTTCTCCGCGAGACGCGCCTCGCGCAGGAACTTCCCGTAGTCGTTGTCGGGCACGAAACAGATTTCCATGCTCTCCTCCTTGTCCGCCGTTCGGAGCGAACAGGTGCGGGCGACCTCGCGTGTATCGGCTTTGGTACGCTCCCCGAGCGGGAACATCGACCGCTGCAACTGGTCCTGCCGGAGGCTGAAGAGGAAATAGCTCTGATCCTTGCGCAGATCGAGTCCACGCAGGAGGAGGGCGCGGCCGGTCTCCGGATCGCGCTGAAGGCGGGCGAAGTGCCCGGTGGCAATGAAGTCGCATCCGAGCTGGCGCGCCCGATCAATCAACACGCCGAATTTCAGATGCTGGTTGCACATCACGCACGGATTGGGCGTGCGTCCGGAGCGGTATTCGGCGGCGAAGTATTCGATGACCTTTTTGTGGAACAGGCCCGATTCATCGACGAGGTAGTACGGCACGCCGAGCTGGGCGCAGACGCTCCGGGCATCCATTACGGCCTGCGGCCCGCAGCATTTGTCTTCGGCGCGGTTGACGCAGTCCTGCGGCCACAGCTTGAGGGTCACGCCCACGACGTCGAACCCCTCCTGCTGCAACAAGGCCGCCGTGGCCGAGGAGTCCACCCCGCCGCTCATTCCCACCAGCACCCGTTGTTTTTTTGACACCGTCACCGCGGGAGAATGGCACAGGATTTCTCCGGGGTCGAATGGCGAAGCATCTCCGGGAGTGGACGCTCGGAGGGTTGCGCGTTGCACACGCTTGGACGTCCTGCTCTCTTGGTTTCATGTCGTGTGACTTCCTCCGTAAACTCTGGAACTCCTGGATCCCTCTTGCGGCCTGCGGACTGCTGCTGGCTTTGACCGCCGGCTGCTCCACACCCGTTACCAAAACGGGAGCGGTGGTGTATTCCCACGGGTCGTTGGTTGCCAACGAATCCATCAACATGGACGACGCCTGGGACGCCTGCCACGGCGCGCTCAAACGTCTCGAATTTGAGGAGGAATCCGGAGCCAAGGACGCGTTGGAAGCCACGCTCGTGGCCAAGTCGGCGACCGACCGCCGTATCACCTTCAATCTCCGGCGCATCACCGACAAGACCACCGAAGTTCGCATTCGCGTGGGAATGTTCGGCGACGAACGCATGGCCCGCGAAATCCACGAGGCATTTCGCAAATCGTTCTGATTCGGAACCCGAAGACGAGCGCATGATCCTGGTCGAAACCCGCGTGGCCCCGAGCGGCATTCACGGCAACGGGTTGTTCGCGGTCCGCCCCCTCCCAGCGGGCACGCCATTCTACCGCCACGCACCCGGATTCGATCAATCCTTCACCGCTGAAGCCTGGGCAGCGCTGCCGGAACCCGCCCGGGGGTTCGTTCGACACTTCACCTATTTTGATCGGGATTCTGGGCGGATGATTCTCTCCGGCGACGATGCCCGGTTCATGAATCACTCAGACACACCCAACACCGGCGTGCCGACGGGAGCGTCGTTCGTTGAAGGCGAACCGGTTGTGACCGTGGCCCTGCGCGACATCGCGGCCGGAGAAGAGCTGACCTGCGACTACCGGGCCTTCGACGGCGACATCGCGTGGAAGTTTGGGTGCGTTCCCCCGACCGCGCCGATCGGTGCGGGCTAGCGCACGCGCTCGGGATCCGTTTAGCTTCCGTTATGAAACTTTCCGGCAAGTGGATCCTGATCACCGGCGCATCCAGCGGATTCGGCGCGGCTGCCGCGAAGGCATTTGGCGCCGAAGGAGCCCACGTGGTGCTCGGGGCGCGTCGGGTGGACCGCCTGAAAGCTGTGGCTGCAGAAGCGCGGACCGCAGGGGCCGCCTCGGCACACGTCCACGCGCTGGATGTCGCCAGCACGGCCAGCGTCACCACCTTCGTGGAATGGACCAAAGGGCTCACCCCGCGCGTGGACATTCTCATCAACAACGCCGGCGGCGCCCACGGACTCGACACTGTGGCCACGTCGCGCGATGAGGATTGGGAGGCCATGGTGCAGTCGAATTTCCTCGGACTCCTCCGGGTGACCCGCGCAGTGCTCCCGCTGCTGCCCCACCACGACGGAGCGAGCATTATCAACATTGGTTCAATTGCCGGACACGTCGCCTACGAGGGCGGCGCAGCTTACTGCGGGGTCAAGGCGGCGGAACGCAGCGTTACCGGTGCCCTCCGACTGGAGCTGAACGGCACCGGAATCCGCGTGGGTTCACTCGATCCAGGTCTGGCGGAAACCGAATTCTCAGTCGTTCGTTTCAAAGGCGACACCACCCGCGCGGCCAAGGTGTACGAAGGCACCCAGCCGTTGGTGGCCACCGACATTGCCGAAACTCTCGTCTGGATGGCCTCGCGCCCGCCGCATGTGTGCATCGACGAGGTGGTGATCAAGCCCACCGACCAGGCTGCCATCCACAAGCTGTACCGCCGCCCGGTCGCGAAGCCCGCGTGACCAGCCTCTCAGCGCAGCGCGATCAGGATCAGCAAACCGGCAGCGATTCGGTAGTACCCGAACGCAGCGAAGGTGTGGTTCCGCACGTAGCCGAGGAGCCACTTCACCACCACAAACGACACCACGGCCGAAACCAGAAACCCGAGTCCCACCGCAGACCAATCCTCCGGGGCGGCGCCCACCGGCGGGTGATGGAGCGCCTTGAAAATCTTCAATCCGCTCGCCGCGAGCATCGTGGGAATGCCGAGGAGGAAGGTGAATTCGGTCGCCGCGGTGCGGTTCAATCCAAGGATCAAAGCCACGATGATGGTCGTTCCGGACCGGGAAGCCCCGGGGAACACAGCCGCCACGAGCTGTCCGACGCCCACCGCGATGGCAATCGTCCAGGTGATCTGATCGTTGCCCTTGCGGCCGCGGATCAGCCATTCCGCCACCAGGAACAATACGCCGCCCACCAGCAGCGCGATGCCCACCGGCGTCGGATCCTCGGGAAGCTTCACCTTCATCTTGTCCAGCACCACGCCGCCGGCCCCGGTGATCACGAACGCCGCGATCAGCTTGGTCCAGTAGTCGCGAACGGTGCTCGAGCCGGGATTCTGCAACGCCCCAAGGATGCGCCCGGAGAAGAGCGGAATCACGGCCAGCACCGCGCCGGCCTGGATGACCACGTTGAAAAGATCGCTCTGACGCGCGTGAAGCAACCGCTCCGCGATCAGGAGGTGCCCGGTGGAGGAAACGGGAAGGAACTCGGTGATTCCTTCAATCACTCCGAGCAGCAGAACAATGATCCAATGCGACATGGTGGGCCGCATGAACCGGGAACCACGGTGGAGGTGCAAGACGAAAGCCGGTCACATCTGTAAACTAATTTTGAACAAACCCGCTTCGAAGGCGTCCATCCACCCGTTACCGACACGTTCTTTGATGCCTGAGGGAATGAAAAAAATCTTCGGGTTGGCCCTTGACTCCTCCGCAAAGGATTCTAGGTTCCGCCCGCGGTAAGCAGAAGTAGCTAGAAGTTAGGACTGAAGTTTTAGGGCAAATCTAGGCGGTCTCGGCCAGTTCGAGGTTCGCATTGTTCTTTGGTTGCCCGGCAAATTTCGCACTCGGCTTAGTTCATCGTGTGCGGATATCCCACTAAGTCCTACAGAACTGATTCTGAATATTCCCCCGGGCGGACGGTCATCCTCTGACTGCCGCCCGGGTTTTTTTTCCCGCGATCCGATTAGCAACCGGGTCGCGGGTTTTTCGTTTTCAGGGGGTGGCTGGCCGGTGAGCTGGCTCCTCCGATTCAAGATTCTTATCCCACCGTCCGATGCATCAAGGGAGTGTGATGCGACCCGTGTTGGCGCGTGTTTTAACGCGATCGGCGATGGAAAAAAATCGCCCCGCGCACCCGCCTGTGATTGATTTCCAACCCAATGAGCGACCGATTGGACACCCACCAGAAAGCACTCCAGATCAATCTGGACCCAGGCAAGTACGGCGTGTTTGCCGAGATTGGAGCCGGCCAGGAAGTGGCCCGCTGGTTCTTCCGGGTCGGAGGTGCGAGCGGCACCGTGGCCAAGAGCATGTCGGCCTACGACATGATCGTGAGCGACGCGATCTACGGGCACTCCGAACGCTACGTCAGCAAGCAGCGTCTCGTCTCGATGCTCGACCACGAGTATTCGCTGCTGGTGGAGCGCCTCTCCGCCAAGCGGGGATCCACCACCAAGTTTTTCGTCTTTGCCGACACCGTGGCGGCCAAGAGCTACAGCCGCCGGGAGGAAACCCACGGCTGGATGGGCATCCGGTTCCAGACTGAACCCGGCGGCCCGCCGAACGACATCCTCATGCACGTCCGCATGTGGGACCGCGAAAACATGCAGCAGGCCGAGGCCCTCGGCGTGCTCGGCGTGAACCTGATCCACGCGGCCCTCTACATGCCCAAGGACACCGACGCGGTGATCCAGGCGCTGGTCGATCAACTCTCGATCGAACGCATCGAGGTCGACGTCATCCAGTTCGAGGGCCCAGATTTTGAGCAGGTGGACAACCGGTTGATCTCGCTTCAGCTGGTCGAACGCGGCCTTACCAACGCGGCGATGTTCACCCCCGAGGGCGAAATCGTCCAACCCGCCGAACAGCTCTACAAGAAGCCCGTGCTGATCGAGCGCGGCAGCTTCCGTCCGCCCACCAAGGTGACGGTGGACATGATCCGCTACGCCCAGGCCCAGTTCGTGCAGGAGCCCGCCGTGGCCGGTCAGGACGTCTTGGTGGTCATGGAAATGACCCTCAAAAACCTCAACGTCGAGGGCAAGATCAACCACCGCGACTTCCTCGACCGCGCCGACATGCTCGGCACCCTCGGGCGTCCGGTGCTGATCACCAACTACGGCGAATTCTACCGCCTGGCCGGATACATGTTCCGCTACACCCGAATGCCGATCGGCATCGTCATGGGCGTGCCGACGCTGAAGGAACTGTTCGACGAGAAGTACTACGCGAATCTCGACGGCGGCATTCTGGAATCCTTCGGCCGACTCTTCCGCAACGAGCTGAAGCTCTACGTGTACCCGTACCAGGACGCCAAGTCCGGGGCGATCATCACGGCGGGGAACCTCCGGGTGGCACCAAATCTGGAACACCTCTACCGCTACCTGCTGGAGAACCACTTCATCCAGGGCATGAAGGACATCAACGAGGACAACCTCTCGATCTTCAGCCGCGAGCTCCTGCAGCAGATCCAGTCCGGAACCCCGGGATGGGAAGCAGGAGTTCCCGCCCAGGTCGCCGACATGATCCGCCAGCGCAAACTGCTCGGATTCCCGGGCTGACGCCGGGGCGGTCGCGGCCGAGGTGTATCAACCGTGATACTTCTGCCAGAGCAGTCGTGCCGTGATGGCCAGCACCACGGTGAGAAACACCGGCCGGATGATCCGCACCCCACCGCGCACCGCGAGGCCTGATCCAAGCCGGCCTCCGATCATCTGTCCCGCGGCCATGACCGCGCCGACGCCGTAGTCGATCTTGCCGGCCGACGCGAAGATCACGAGCGAGGCGAGATTGCTCATCAGGTTCATGGCCTTGGTCGCCGCCGTGGCACGCATGAGGTCGAGCCCGAGCACGCCCACGCACGCGATGGTCCAGAAGGAACCCGTGCCCGGGCCAAAGAAGCCGTCGTAAAAACCAATCCCCAACCCGAAGAGGAGTCCAAACGCGGTGGGGGACATTCGACGACGCGACGCCTCCGCGCCCAATTTTGGGGAAAGCATCGTGTACGCAGCGATGGCCAGCAGGAGGATCGGCACCACCCCGCGAAGGAATCCGGAATCCATTTGATTCACCGCCGCCGCCCCCAGCAGGGCTCCCACAAAGGACGAGGCAAGCCCCACCCGCAGCTCCGACCAGTCGATCCACCCGCTGCGCGCATAATGCCTCAGCGCCAGCGCGGTGCCGCAGGAGGACTGAAGCTTGTTGGTCCCGAGGGCCACCTTGGAGTCGAGCCCCACGGCGAAGAGCATGGGAACGGTGATCAGTCCACCGCCGCCGGCGATGGCATCAACAAACCCCGCCGTCAGTCCGGTGAGGAACAGCAGCGGATACATCCAGGGGCTCAGGTGCATGAACAAATCCTGCCGCAGGATGCGGGATTGCGGAGCCCGGTGCAGCATTTCCTGCATCGACCCGCATTCAGAAGGTTGCAGACGCCTCGTCCCCCGGGGAATCTCTCCCCATGCGTCACGCACCGATTGATCCCGAGTTGTTTGTCGAAAACCGCGCCCGGCTCACCCGTTTGCTGCTTCCGGGATCCATCGCCATCCTCAACTCGAACGACATCCTTCCGACCAACGCCGACGGATCGCTCCGTCTCGTGGCCAATTCCGACCTCTTCTGGGCCACCGGCGTGAACCAGGAGGAAACCGTGCTGCTGCTGTTTCCGGATGCCGATGATCCCAAGCATCGCGAAATCCTCTTCCTCCGCGAAACGAGCGAACTCATCGCCATCTGGGAAGGCCACAAGCTGACCAAGGAAGAGGCGCGCCGCCGCACCGGCATTCAGCAGATTCACTGGCTTTCCGATCTTCCCGGCCTCCTGCGCCGCCTCATGTGCGAGGCCGAACACGTGTACCTCAACACCAACGAGCACAAGCGCTCGGTGTCGGAGGTGCAGACGCGTGACGATCGTTTCATCCGCCAGGTCCAGTCGCAGTACCCGCTCCACACCTACCACCGGCTCGCACCGGTGCTTCATACGCTGCGCGTGGTCAAATCGCCCGTGGAAGTCGACCTGCTGCAAAAGGCCTGCGACCTCACCGGACGCGGATTCGCCCGCGTGGCCCGCAAGACCAAGCCCGGCATCAGCGAGCTCGAACTCGAAGCCGAGTTCATCCACGAATTCACCAAGGGCGGCGGAGGCTTCGCCTACACGCCGATCATCGCCAGCGGGCCCAATGCCTGCGTGCTGCACTACATCGAGAACGACCAACCCTGCCGCAATGGCGATCTGCTGCTGCTCGACGTGGGAGCCAGCTACGCGAACTACAATGCGGACCTCACCCGCACCATCCCGGTGAACGGCAAATTCACCCGCCGGCAGCGTCAGGTGTACAACGCCGTGCTCCGGGTGCTGCGATCCCAGACCGACGGCCTGGTCCCGGGAAAGAAGTGGTCGCAATGGCAGAAGGAATGCGAGGCCTCCATCGAACGCGAACTGGTGGACCTCGGGCTGATCACCACCCGCGACATCAAGAAGCAGGACCCGGAACGCCCTGCGTACCGGAAGTATTTCATGCACGGATGCGGCCATCCCCTCGGACTCGACGTCCACGATGTCGGCTCGCTCGCCAAGCCGTTTGAAGAGGGCTGGGTGATGACCGTGGAGCCCGCGATCTACATCCGCGAGGAGGGGCTGGCGGTGCGATTGGAGGACGACATTCTCATCCGTCGCGACGGCAACGTGAACCTGATGGCCAACATCCCGATCGAAGCCGACGACATCGAAGCCCTCATGGCTCGCCGTCGTTCCTAATCGGGGCGGACACTCCACGCGGAATCACCGCAGAGGCGCGGAGAGTTGGAAATCGGCGGAGCAAATCCATGGCGCAGGAGTGCCTCGCCCGGCACTCCTCGTCGTCAGCATCTGCGTTCATCCGCGTTTATCTGCGGTTTGAATCATCGGGCTGCGATCTTCAGCCCCAGCCCCCGCATTGACGGCCGCGGGCCAGTTCGATGAGCCTAGGCCATGCGTCCCATCCAAGGATTTCTTCCCACGCTGATCCTCTCGGGCCTGCTGACCTCCCCTTCCCAGGCCCAAAACACGCCGGGAAAACACCCGGTTCGCATCGAGGATATTGAACGCATCACCGAGGTGGGCAGCCCGGTGGTGTCGTCCGATGGCAATTGGATCGCCTACACCGCCACCACCATCGATCGAGAGGACGACAAGCGGAAGACCGCGGTCTGGATCGTGGGCTGGGATGGAAAACAAAACCTTCGCCTCACCTACGGAACGGAATCGGAGACCGCACCGCAATTCAGTCCCGATGGCCGCTACCTCTCGTTTCTCTCGTCGCGCCCCGGCAAGGCCAAGGGAACGCAGTTGTGGGTGATGGATCACCGCGGCGGCGAGGCCTGGCAGTTTACGGACGTAAAGGTTAAAATCTCCAGCTACCACTGGTCTCCGAACGGTAAACAGATCCTGCTCCTCGCGACTCCCGACGAGGAGGCGGAGAAGGCCGCCGCGAACCCGAAGGACGCACCCGCCAAGGACGCGGTCCCCAAGCCGATCGTCACCGATCGCTACCACTTCAAGCAGGATGGCGATGGCTACCTGACCGCGTCGTCACGGAATCATTTGTATCTCTACGACACGGTGGCGAAGAAGTTGGACACCCTGACCACCAACGCGAATTTCGAGGAATTCGCCCCCGCCTGGTCCCCGGACGGAAAATGGCTCGCCTTCACGAGCAATCACGACGCCGACCCGGACCGCACCGTCACCGAGGACCTGTTCGTGATGGAACCCCGATCGGGCGCTGTACCAAAAAAGGTCGCCACCACCCGCCAGCCCTCCTCGCAGACCCTGAAATGGAGTCCCGACGGACGCATGCTCCTCTTCCTGGAAGGGCCGGAGGCGAAGTGGAACGCGTACGGGGTGGACTCGCTGGCCTCGGTGGCGGTGGCTGGTGGCCCCGTGATCCCGCTCACCCGCGTGCTGGATCGTCCCGCTTCGAGTCCGGGCCTCGCCGGGACGATGCTTCACTTCCTTGCGGCGGACGACCGACGGCAATACGTGTACCAAATCCCCATCCAGGGCGGTTCCCTGAAGCGGTTGACCGAGCCGGGATTCCACATTAGTGACCTGGCCGCGGGTGCCGGACGCGTGGTGGTGCGAGCATCCACCGACACGTCGCTGGGGGAACTGTATGCCCTGGAAAACGGACGTCTTCGCCGCCTCACGGGTCACAACACCAGCCTGGTCAGCGACTGGGATCTCAGCCCCGTGGAGGATCTCCAATTTCGCAGCCGCGACGGCACCGACATTCACGGCATCGTGGTCAAACCCCGGGGCTACGTCTCCGGACGAAAGTATCCGACGGTCCTGCTAATCCACGGTGGCCCCAACGGGCAGGATTCCCACGGGCTCCAAAACGGCCACTCCTCCGCAGCGCTGGATCGTCAGTTGCTCGCAGCGAATGGGTATTTGGTCCTGTCGATCAACTATCGCGGCAGCAGCGGCCGGGGCGCGGCGTTTACCCAATCCATCGCCGGAGACTGGGGACACAAGGAAGTCGAGGATCTGCTGGCCGGTGTGGACGCGGTGATCGCATCAGGCCTGGCCGATCCCGAGCGGTTGGGAATCGGCGGGTGGAGTTACGGCGGCATCCTGACCGACTACACCATCGCCACCGACACCCGCTTCAAGGCGGCGATCTCGGGTGCGGGCAGTGCGAATCAGCTCAGCATGTACGGGTCGGACATGTACATCGTGCAATACGACAACGAGCTCGGCCCGCCGTGGCGTTCCCCGGAGGCGTGGATGAAGGTCTCGTACCCGTTCTTCAAGGCCGACAAGATCCGCACGCCCACCCTGTTCCTCGGCGGCGAAAAGGACTTCAACGTGCCCATCGCCGGCGGCGAACAGATGTACCAAGCGCTGCGAAGTCTCGGTGTGCCGACGCAGTTGGTGGTTTACCCGGGAGAAACCCACGGCATCCAGCGTCCGAGCTACGTCCGAGACCGTCTGGAACGCTACCTTTCCTGGTACAATCGCTACCTCAAGCCGTCGCCCTGAGCGCGGCATCGGTGGGATCGGAACGCGCGAATCTGGATTCCGAATCCTCCAAGAAAAAACGGCGGCCCCGTTTTGCGGAGCCGCCGTTGAAAGGTTCAGGCCAGGGCCTGAGTTGAATCAAGCTCCTGCGTCGCCGATTCGCACCACTTTGTAGCCGCCATTGGCCTTGAAGTAGAGCATCAGCAGGAGGTAGATGCAGGCCATTCCGACCGGGAGTGCGGCATCAGCCTTCAGCGTCTTGCGAGCACCCGCAATATTGGCATCCACCATCGCTTTTTGATCCGGAGTGAGCTGTGATTTATCGGCGGGAACGTTCTCGTGCTTCTCCTTTTCAGCCAGCCTTTTAGCAGCCTCAATTTTTGCCCCATCCAGAGCCGAAACCTCCTTGAACAATCCAAGCAATCCGGACGGTTTCTCCGCTTTGTTTGCAATGAGCACCGCCTGCTGACCATTTGCCTCCAGATGTTCAGCGGTAAAACGGTCCTTGGCATAGCCGAGACCGGGCCCGCCAATCTGTCCCACGGAAAGCATGCCAATTCCGCCCATGATGGACATCGCCACCGCGCCAGAGCGCGGGAAACGATCGCCGACGACCGCAAGCATGGTCGGCCAGAAGAAAGTCTTGCCGATGCTGTAAAGCAGAACAGCGCCAAAGGCGACCGTGAGGGTTGTGACCGACGAACAGGCTAGCAAACCAACAATGGCAAAGATCGAGCAGGTGAACAGGATCGCAATCGGAGAGAGCTTGAGGCGGGACTCGATCCAGTGGCTCGAAAAACGCAGCGCGAACATCATCGACGACGCGAAGATGAAGAGAATGGTGCCCTGTTTCGCGGTCAGGATGCTGCCGTTAATATTCTCAATCCACGAGTCGGTGCCCAACTCAAGCGAACCAAGGATCGCATGGGCGACAAAGAGGGTGAATATCATCCAATGCCCGAGCGCGAACCGCGTGATCACCGCGACCCAGGCGACAAAACCCACCGCAACGATGGCTGAAACAACGACCCAGGCCTGAGACGTGAAGAATCCATTTCCAGTGATCGCACCAATGATGCCGCCTAGCGAATCACGGAAGAACAGGAACAGCAGCACACCAACGATACTCGCTCCGAGAATTCCGACATCTTTCATCATCTCTCCAAGGGAAAGACCTTTGGAGGAGGCTTCGGATTTGGGGAACTTCTGCCCAAAGAACATCAACCCGTAGATCGCTGTGGGGATGAGGTACAGACCCAATTTCATCTTCCAGGGGAGTGTTTCACCCAAGAAGAGAGTGACAAACGCGCCGAAAATCATCCCGGCTGGCCAGCTCGCGTGAAGGATGTTGAGGTAATGCGTGCGGTTCTTCGGATAAATGGTCGCAATCAGCGGATTGGCGACGGCCTCGAGGGTACCGTTAGCGAGCGAAAAAATGAACGAACCGCAAAACAGCAGATTGAAGGCGGTCGCCTGACTGACATCCGGGGCAGGAGAAAGGGTGACGGCCGCAGACAGCACATGCAGCAAGAAGGCTGCCCCCACCAACTTTCCGTAACCAATTCTATCCACCACGATACCACCGAAGATGATGCCGAAGCAGAAACCCGAAAAACCCGCTCCGCCGATGAGACCAACCTGACCATCCGTGAAGTGGAAGAGTGTCTTCCATTCTCCGGTAAGGCCATTGCGCAAGGCGAAGCCGATGCCCGCCGCGAAAATGGCCGCAAACCCGGCGCATAGAAGGCGTTTTGCATTGGGTACAATGCCGATGTCGTTTCCGTTGCTCATAGAATCATGCTGCTCATGGTTGCTCGTTAAATACCAACGCACGCGCGGTGACGCGTGCATGCGGGAACCCCGACAGTAAATCGGGTTGAAGAGCGGGAGTCCACCAAAACGATGCGGCCGGCTGTGGATCTCCACAACCGGCCGTTCGCTCGCGCCCCATTTTCGGGGCAATTCCAGAACCTAGATCAGACTCCGCGGAAATTCGGGATCACGATCTTCTCGCCGCCGCGCATTGCGGACTCGTGGGCCAGGATGCCGACCATGGTCCAGTTCACGGACTGGTGCACGTCGGGGAAGCTCGGGCGGTTCTCCAGCACGGCGGTCACGAATTCGTGCGCGAGGTGCGGATGGCTGCCGCCGTGGCCGCTGCCCTGGATGAAGCTGAGGTGCGCGTTCTCGGCCATGTCGTACACGCACTTGGTGGTGAAGTCGCGGATGCCTTCGGGCAGCAGGTGCGCGTAATCTGGGATCTTCACCTTTTCCACGGTCTCGCCGCCGAGGTGCAGCACCGGATCATCGTGCTCGGTGAGCTGCCACTCGAACGAGGTCTGGGAGCCGTAGCAATCGAAGCTCTCCTGATACTGACGCGCGGCGTCGAACAGGTAGCGGGTGACTTCGCCGGCGACGTCCTGGTTGCGAACCTTGAAGTGCGCGGTCTCGAAACTGAAGGGCGAGCCGTACTTGGCGATGAGCTTGTCGGCGATGCGGCCGGAGCCGAGACAGGAGACGAATTCCGCCTCGCCGTTGACGATGCCGAGGCACGGGCTGACGCAGTGCGTGGCGTAGTGCATCGGGGGCAAGCCCTCCCAGTAACCGGGCCAGCCATACATGTTCTGGAGATGGCTGCCGCGAACGAACTGGATGCGGCCGAGCTTGCCGGAATCGCGCAGTTCGCGGACGTAGAGATACTCGCGGCTCCACACCACGGTCTCCATCATCATGTACTTCTTCCCGCTTTCCTTGGCGGCCTTCACGATTTCGCGGGCCTCCTCGACGGTGGTGCAGGCGGGGACGGTGCAGGCGACGTGCTTGCCGGCGCGGAGGGCGGCGATGGACTGCGACGCGTGCAGGTGGATCGGCGAATTGATATGCACCGCGTCCACGTTCGGGTCGCGGATGAGGTCTTCAAACGCCTGATAGCGCTTCTCCACACCGAAGGCCTTGCCGACGGCATCCAGCTTTTCCTTCGAGCGCTGGCAGATGGCGTACATGTTCACCTGCGGATGGCGCTGATAAATGGGGATGAACTCGGATCCGAATCCGAGTCCGACGATGGCGACGTTCAATTTGCGGCTCATGATGAATTGGGCACGGCCAAATCCGTAGGCGACCCAGGATGGGTTCACACATCGGAGAGGACTGCCGCCAAGCTAACGCGGCCCCCAAAAACACCGTCAACGCCAAACTCCAGAAAACCCAAAGAGTTCTGAACGATTGCGCGGGAGCGCTGAGGTTTTGCGCCGGGGCGGGACGGGAACCGCGAAAAATCGCTCGCCAACCGACCCCGCCGCGCCCGATAACCTGTGCTTTGACATTCGGCCCATGAACGAACAGATCGTCATCCTCGATTTCGGAAGCCAGTACACCCAGGTCATCGCCCGCCGCGTGCGGGAGGCCAGCGTGTATTCGACCATCCTCCGCTTTGACACCCCGGCGGAGGAAATCCGCAAGCTGGCCCCGAAGGGAATCATCCTCTCCGGCGGCCCGAGCTCGGTGTACGCCAAGGGCGCCCCCCTGCCGGACAAGGCGATCTTCAAGCTCGGCGTGCCGATCCTCGGCATCTGCTACGGCGTCCAGATCTTCGCCCACTCGCTCGGCGGCAAGGTCGAGAAGGGCCAGCGACGCGAATACGGCAAGGCGACGCTGACCATCAAGGACAAGTCCTGCGCGCTGTTCCGCAAGCTCCCGAAGACGCTCCAAGTTTGGAACAGCCACGGGGACAAGCTCACCAAGATCCCCACCGGCTTCAAGGCGGTCGCCACCACCGACAATTCGGAATTCGCCGCCATCGAGAACCGCGAACGCCGCATGTACGGCATCCAGTTCCACCCCGAGGTCGTCCACACGCCGAAGGGCAGCGAGCTGCTGAACAACTTCATCCACGGCATCTGCGGTTGCGGTCGCAACTGGACCATGCGGCATTACGTGGACCAGGCGGTGGAGGACATCCGCCGTCAGGTGGGCAAGGATCGCGTCATCCTCGGCCTCTCCGGTGGCGTGGATTCCAGCGTCGCGGCAGCGCTGCTGCACAAGGCGATCGGCGACCAGCTGACCTGCATCTTCGTGAACAACGGCCTGCTTCGCGCCCGCGAAGAGGACGTCGTTCAGGAAGTGTTCGGACGCCACTTCAAGATCCGCCTGCAATACGAGGACGCCACCGAGCTGTTCCTTCGCAAGCTCAAGGGCGTCACGGATCCCGAGCGCAAGCGCAAGATCATCGGCAAGACCTTCATCGACGTCTTCCAAACCGCCACCCGCCGCGCCGGCAAGGCCAAGTTCCTCGCGCAGGGCACGCTGTATCCCGACGTCATCGAGTCGGTGCCCATCGCCGGCAATCCGGCGGCCATGATCAAGTCCCACCACAACGTGGGCGGCCTGCCGAAGAACATGAAGTTCCAGCTCGTGGAACCGCTGAAGTGCCTGTTCAAGGACGAGGTGCGCCAGCTCGGCGTCGAGCTCGGACTGCCGAAAGAGATCGTCTATCGCCAGCCCTTCCCCGGCCCCGGCCTCGCGGTTCGCTGCCTTGGCGACATCACGGCCGACAAGCTGCGCATCCTGCGCCGTGCCGACGCCATCGTGGTCGAGGAAATGAAGGCGGCCGATCTGTACTACAAGACCTGGCAGACCTTCGCCGTGCTGCTGCCGGTTCGCAGCGTGGGCGTGCAGGGCGATGAACGCACCTACGACTTCACCATCGCGATCCGCGCCGTGGAATCCCAGGACGGCATGACCGCCGACTGGGTGCGCGTGCCGTACGATCTGCTGGAGCGCATCTCACTGCGCATCACCAATGAAGTCCGTGGATTGAACCGCGTGGTGCTGGATCTCACCAGCAAGCCACCCGGCACGATCGAGTGGGAGTAATCCCGCGGAGTGACCGAATGGCCCGTCGCGCTCCGGCGCGCGGGCCGGTCGGCTTTCCGTCCCGCAGTTACCACCATTGGAACGCCGGATCCGGCGCCAGCCCGATCCATTGGTCCATCTGCTTGGGGAATTTGAAATTCTCCGAGTGGCCGTCGCCGAACAGCATGTTCTCGTACCGTTTACCTTTGTAATTGTGCCAGACGGTCTGCTTGGCGTTGGCATCCCGGTTCGCGTGCCAGGGCCAGTCGCCGAGGATCACCTTGTTGGCCGGACTGAGCGCGATTTCGGATTCACGCATCGGCGTCGCCTCCGGGGAACCCTTCGCCGCCAGGGAATCGCCTGTGATGTGTTTCACGCGAAACGCCTCGCCGGCCCATTCAATGAGGTAGCTGTTGCCCCAGCCGGTGAAGCAGGTCTTCACCTGCGTGTTGAGGGAGTCGCCCGCATCGGCCGGACACCGGAACAGCTCGGTGGCCCCGGCGTACCGATTGAGGGGCCGGTTGGTCTCCTGGGTTTTGCCGCCGTAGGAGGCTGCATTCCCCGAGGCATTGGCGTTGGTCCAATACTTCCCGCCGTAATCCCCCCATCCGGAGTGCACCGGGAAGAAGTCGCGGTTGTCATCCACGTACAGCTTGAGCGCGATGCTCATCTGCTTCTCGTTGCTGATGCACTTGATCGACTGCGCCTTCGACTTCGCGCGCGCCAGCGCGGGGAGCAGCATGCCGGCGAGGATGGCGATGATCGCGATCACCACCAGCAGCTCGATCAGGGTGAACCCGGCCCGATGCCGGAGTGAAGACAGGCTTGGCAGTGTCATGGGTGGAAGCGGGACAAGAGGTGTCGGAACGCTGTTTTCCAGCGTCCCGGATCCAATCCACACAAAACCACCGACCCACGCAACCGCGAATCAGGCTGAAAGCGATTCCGACTGACGCGCCGCCGCGAGATCCACCTCGTGCTTTTCGCGCGCGGCGTCGATGTCGTAGCGGTCGTTGTCCGGGTGATCCGGATTCAGCGGCGAGATGTCGCGCAGCTTCTGGATGATGCCCGGCAGGTGCTGGAGCACGTAGTCCACTTCTTCCTCAGTGTTGTAGATGCCGAGGCTGAAGCGGACGGATCCGCGGGCGCGCATCGGAGGCAGTCCCATGGCGGTCAGCACGTGGGACGGATCGAGCGATCCCGTGGTGCAGGCGGAGCCAGAGCTGGCGCAAATGCCCAGACCGTCGAGCAGCAGGAGAATGGCTTCGGCTTCGACGAAATCGAAGGCGATGTTGGCCGTGTTCGGGAGGCGGTTGTTGCGATTCCCGTTGCGGACCGTGTTGGGAATCTTCGCGAGGATTGTGTCCTCGAGGCGGTCGCGAAGGGCACGCACGCGCGTGTTTTCCTCGTCGAGCGTCGCCATGGCGAGTTCCGCCGCGCGGCCGAAGGCCACGATATTGGCCACGTTCTCGGTGCCGCCGCGACGTCCGCGTTCCTGATGGCCGCCGATGAGGTAGGGCTGGAACTTGGTCCGACGCTTCACGTACAGCATGCCAATGCCCTTCGGCGCATGCAGCTTGTGGGCGCTCAGGGAGAGGAAATCGACACCGAGTTCACGGACATCGAGCTTGATCTTGCCCGGGACCTGCACGGCATCGGTGTGGCAGAGCACACCCTTGCTGCGACAGATGGCGGCAATCTCAGCGATCGGGAACAGCACGCCGGTCTCGTTGTTGGCGTACATGCACGAAACGATCGCGGTATCGGGCCGGATCGATTTCTCCAAACGATGAATGTCGAGCGAACCGTCGCTCTCCACCGGAAGATAGGTCACGTCGTAACCGCGGCGCTGCAGGAAGTCGCCGTAGTTCATGTTCGCCGAGTGTTCGACGGCGGTGGTGATCACGTGCTTCTTGCCCGGATTCATCACCAGGGCGCTGTGGATCGCCGTGTTGTTCGACTCGGTGCCGCAGCTCGTGAAGGTGACTTCCTTCGGATCGGCATTCAGCAGCGCCGCCACCTTCTCACGCGCCTTCTCCACGTGCCCGTGCACCTGTGCGCCAAATCCGTAGGCGCTGGAGGGGTTGCCCCAGAGGTCCGTCAGGAACGGAAGCATCGCTTCCACGACTTCGGGGGCGATGCGCGTGGTCGCGTTGTTATCGAAATAAACGACTTTTTTGGAAGCAGCCTGGCTCATGGGGTCGGCGGGAAAATCAAACCGGATCAAATGACTCCGCTATGTTACGGCGTGGGGACGATGGCGCAAGGCGTGAATTCTCAAGGCCCAGGCAGCCCAAATTCCACACACAACTCGGTGGAAACCAATTTCCCGATTCCCACTGCGCCGCAGAACCGGTTGAATCGACCGATCCGGCTGCGGCCCGGCACCCGACAAAAACCGCATTGACCCGACCCGAATTCGGGTTATCATCTGTATCTTTAGTAAAACACTTATCTTATGGCTGTCGTTGATGCTGGCGCAGAGGTTCCGACGAAGAAGCTTTCGCGGAACGAAGAACTCAAAATCGCGATCCCGACCCTGGCGGGGAACATTGCCGCCACGCTGGCGGATGCTTCGCTCGCCTGTTTTTCGGCGGATGATGAGCAATTCCTCAAATTCCACGGGATCTACCAGCAGGACGACCGCGACAAGCGCAAGGCCGGCAAGCAGTTCATCTGGATGATCCGCGGCCGTATCCCCGGCGGCGTGCTGTCCTCGCCGCAATACCTGGTGTACGACCGTCTCGCGACCGAGTTCGGCAACCAGACGCTGCGCATCACCTCCCGCCAGAGCTTCCAGTTCCACGGCGTGGTGAAGCAGGGGCTCGGACCGCTGATGAAGCAGTTGAACGAGGCCATGATGGACACCGTCGCGGCTTGCGGCGACGTGAACCGCAACGTCATGTCCCCGCCCGCTCCGGCCCGCAACGCGATCCATCGTCAGGTGCTCGAAGACGCCAAGGCGGTCTCCCTCGCGCTCATGCCGAAGACCCGCGCCTACCACTCCATCTGGGTCGAAGGCGTGCAGCTCAATCTCGAAGCCCCGGAGAACAAGGACTTCGTCGATCCCCTCTACGGCCGTCAGTACCTGCCCCGCAAGTTCAAGACCGCCTTTGCCGTTCAGCCGTTGAACGACGTGGACGTGCTCACCAACTGCCTCGGCTTCATCGCCATCGAAGAAGGCGGCAAGCTGGTGGGTTACAACCTCTCCGTTGGCGGCGGACTCGGTCGCAGCCACGGCAATGAGGAAACGTATCCGCGCATTGCCGACGTCATCGGCTTCCTCACTCCGGAGCAGTTGATCGAAGTGTCCCGCGGCGTCTTGATGATCCATCGCGACTTCGGCGATCGCACCAACCGCAAGCACGCGCGCCTCAAGTACGTGCTCGAGGAAAAGGGTGCCGCGTGGTTCCGCACCGAATTGGAAACCCGCCTGGGCTACAAGCTCGGCGATGCGAAGCCCTACACCTTCGCCAAGCAGGGCGATCACTTCGGCTGGGAAACCGCCGCGGATGGATCGGCCTTCCTCGGTCTTTACGTCGAGACCGGCCGCGTGAAGGACAACGGCACGACCAAGCTGAAGTCCGCGTTGAAGCTCATCGCGCAGAAATTCGCGCCTGAGTTCCGGCTCACTCCGTCGCAGAACCTGATCCTGGCGAACATTCGTCCGGAGGATCGCGCCGCGATCACCCAGGTGCTGGCCGACCACGGCATCCCAGTGGAAAATCAGGCGAGCGCAATCCGCCGCGCCTCGATGGCCTGCCCCTCGATGCCCACCTGCGGACTCGGCCTGGCCGAGAGCGAACGCTATCTGCCGACCCTCATGTCGGGCATCGAAGGCCTGCTCACCGAGACCGGTCTGTCGAACGAGGAAATCATCATCCGCATGACCGGCTGCCCGAACGGCTGCGCGCGTCCGTACATGGCGGAGATCGGTTTCGTGGGCAAGGGCCCGGGCCGGTATCAGCTCTACCTCGGCGGCAACGAGGCCTGCACCCGCTTGAACCGCCTGTTCAAGGACGTGGTGAAGGAACCCGAAATCCTGCCCGAGCTCCGCACCCTGCTGACCCGCTTCTCGAAGGAACGCGTCGGGGGCGAACGCTTCGGTGATTGGGCAGCCCGCGTGGTCTGGGCGGAAACTCCGGCCCCTGCAGCGCCGGCTCCCGCTGCCGCGAACTAATCCCCAGGGAACGAAAAAGGGCGGGCCCATGCGGGTCCGCCCTTTCCTTGAATTGATCTTGATTGCGTCAACCGCAACGAAGACGTCGATGACGGACTCAGCCGTTCAACGCTTCATAGACCTTGCCGACCATCTTCTCGTTCGGCGCGAGGGTCTTTGCGCCCGGCTTCCATCGCGCGGGGCAGGCCTCGGCGGGATGGTCGATGAGGTACGCGTTCGCCTCCATCTTGCGGAGGAGTTCGTTGGCGTCGCGTCCGACGTTGTAGAAGTTGATCTCCGACGACACGAGCACGCCGGACGGGTTGATGATGAACGTGCCGCGCAGGGCGAGGCCGCTCTTCTCGTCGTACACACCGAGCAGCTTGGAGAGCGCGCCGGTGGGATCCGCGGCGAGGGTGTACTGGACGCCGGCCATGAGGCGTTCCGAGTTGCGCCACGCGAGGTGGGAGAACTTGGTGTCGGTGGAAACACCGGCCACGGTCGCGCCCAGCTTCACCAGCGCTGCGTGCTTCTCAGCGAGGTCCGCCAGCTCGGTCGGGCACACAAACGTGAAGTCCGCCGGGTAGAACACCAGGATGGTCCAGCGGCCGGCCGCCTTCTCTGCGGCAAGCGAGAGCTTTCCAAACTGGCTGGTGGAGGGCTCGTAGGTTTCGAGTTCAAAATCGGGAACGGCCTGGCCGACCCGGATCTGGGTGATGTCGCTCATGATGTCAGGGGTCAATCAGCTCTAACGCTGGAACTAGGACTGCGGATTCGGTTTCAACGGCCCGAACAATCACCCGCCTTGGGGACTTCCGGTACCTGCAACGAACCCGGGAATTAATCCCACACCCGCGAACGCGCAAGCCGTCACCCTGAAATTCAGCAAAACGTTTTTCTCCGACCGACCCCGTAATTCCGAACGCCACCGACTCCATGACTCCCGAATCCCTCGCCCAGGCGAACGCCCAGCTCCGCTCTCAATCGCCCCTGGACATCATCCGCTGGGCCCTGCAGCAGTCGCCCGGCCGCGCGATCGTCTCCACCAATTTCCGTCCGTACGAGGCCGTGATCCTGCACCTGGTCACGCAGGTGCAGCCCGATATTCCGGTGCTCTGGGTGGACCACGGCTACAACCGTCCTGCCACCTACAAGCACGCCGAGGATCTCACCGCCCGGCTGAAGTTGAACCGGAAGGCGTATCTGCCCCGGCTCACCGCGGCGCACTACGATGCGGTTCATGGCGGGATGCCCGAACCCACGCCGGAGAACGAGGAGCGCATCAAGGCGTTTAGCACCGTGATGAAGCTGGAGCCGTTCCAGCGCGGCATGCGCGAGCTCGCGCCCGCGGTGTGGATCACGGCGTTGCGTCAGGTGCAGAACCCGAACCGCGCCGGACTCGACATCGTCAGTCCCGACGCGAATTTCAACTCCCTGAAGGTGAGCCCGTTGTTTTATTGGTCCGACGCCGACATGGAAGCCTACCTGAAGCAGCACTCGCTGCCGAACGAGTGGGACTACTTCGATCCGGCCAAGGCTGACGAGAAGCGCGAATGCGGCCTCCACGCCTCCTGGGGCGGCAAGGCGGTTGGCGGAGGTGTGTTGAAAGGTTGAAGCGTTGAAGGGTTGAAGGGGCCATGCGCTGGAACGCATTCGACTCCGTTGACCTACTCGTGTGAAACAAACCAACCACAACGCAGCCCCTGCAGAAGCTCCGGTCTCCCAACGGAGCTTCAAGACGTTTGAGGACTTGGAGGTCTACCGCCTTTCGCGGGAGTTCCGACGGGTCATGTACGCGGTCGCACGCGGCCTCCCCGAATCGGAACGGTTTGGTTTGGCCGGCCAAATTCGGCGCGCTGCCGTTTCATTGACCAACAACATCGCCGAAGGGCACGGACGTTTTCACTACCTGGATCAAATCCGATTCACCCTGATTTCGCGTGGCTCTCTGGAGGAATTGATCGACGACCTCAACGTCTGCGAAGACGAACGATACCTCCCGGCCGAAGAGATCGCGGCTTTGAGGGAGTCCGCATGGAAAATCCACCGGATGCTTGCCGGATACCTCCGATACCTGCGCGAACGAAAGCAGGGAGCATCACTTGCCCTGCACGAAACCGATTCCCCATCCGACCTATTCGACGGCGAAGAGGAGACCCTTGGCTCTTCCCCCCTTTAACGCTTCAACGTTTCAACCTTTCAACGACTGCTTTCAGCAATGAAATCGTACCATCTGGACCATCTTGAGTACCTCGAAACGGAGGCCATCCACATCATGCGCGAGGTGGCGGCTGAATTCGAGCGGCCCGCCCTGCTCTTCTCCGGCGGCAAGGATTCCATCTGCCTCCTCCGACTCGCGGAAAAGGCGTTCCGGCCTTCCGACATCCCGATGCCGTTCCTCAACGTCGAGACCGGACACGAATTCCCCGAGCTGATCGAATTCCGCGACCGCCGCGCCGCTGAACTCGGAGCCAAACTCATCGTCCGCACCGTCGATCAGGCCATCGCCAACGGCACCGCCGTCCCGGCCCCCGGCGAGATCAGCCGCAACAAACTCCAAATCCCGGTGCTCCTCGGAGCCATCGAGGAATTCCGCTTCGACTGCGCCATCGGCGGCGCCCGACGCGATGAGGAAAAAGCCCGCGCCAAGGAACGGTTCTTCAGCTTCCGCGACGCCTTCGGTCAGTGGGACCCCAAGAACCAGCGCCCGGAGATCTGGAATCTCTACAACGGCCGCCTCAACCCGGGCGAAAACATGCGCGTCTTCCCGCTGTCCAACTGGACCGAAATGGACGTCTGGGAATACATCAAGAAGGAGCGCCTCGAAGTTCCCAACATCTACTTCAGCCACCAGCGCGAGTGCTTCCGTCGCGGCGGACAATGGCTGCCGGTCCCGCCGGCCCACACCGACGCCACCAAGCCCGATCCGTACGCCGGCGCGCGTCCGACCGCCAAGGAACCGATCAAAACGCTCGTGGTCCGCGTGCGAACGATTGCCGACATGATCAGCACCGGCATGATCGAGAGCCCGGCGAACACCGTGGACGACATCATCGGCGAAGTCTCCGCCGCCCGCGTCACCGAACGCGGCACCCGCGCCGACGACAAAGCCAGCGAAGCCGCCATGGAGGACCGCAAGAAAGCAGGCTATTTCTGATCTTTGGAGAAGTTCGTTCTCGTTCTTACGTCATGTTGGATGCCGCGTATCTCACCGTTGAAGAACATCAAAAGATGATGGCTTTCGTTGCTCAAACCGGGCGGTTGGTCTCCGGCCTGATCCGGACCACCCAGCGCCGAACCGCATCCGCCTAACTGCCAGCTCCCAGCTTCCAGCTCCTCCCACTCCCTTTCGCCATGTCGAACCCACCCACGATCTCCGATCTCCGATCTCCGATCTCCCAATCCCCCTCTTCCGGCGCGCCGGTCGAACTCCTGCGCTTCAACACGTGCGGATCGGTGGATGACGGCAAGTCCACCCTGATCGGCCGCTTGTTGTATGACTCCAAGTCGCTGATGGAGGATCAGATCGAAGCCCTCGAACGTTCGGCCGACCTCACCGGCGGCGGACAGATCAACCTCGCGAACCTCACCGACGGTCTCCGCGCGGAACGCGAACAGGGCATCACGATCGATGTGGCGTACCGCTACTTCGCCACGCCCCGACGCAAGTTCATCGTGGCCGACACCCCGGGGCACGTGCAGTACACGCGCAACATGGTGACCGGCGCCTCCACGGCAAACCTGTCGATCGTCCTCGTGGACGCGCGCCAAGGCGTCATCGAGCAGAGCCGCCGCCACACCTACCTCGCCTCGCTCCTGCGCATCCCCCATCTGGTCATCGCCATCAACAAGATGGACCTCGTGGACTGGAGCGAGCAGCGCTACCTGGAGATCCGTTCCGAGTTCGAGAAGTTCCTCCCGCTCCTCGACATCAAGGACGTGAAGTTCATCCCCATGAGCGCACTCAACGGGGACAACGTCGTGGACCCGTCCAAGCACACGCCGTGGTACGTCGGCCCCACGCTGCTCGGTCATCTGGAAACGGTGCACATTGCCAGCGATCTCAATCTGAATGGATTCCGTCTGCCGGTGCAGTGGGTGAATCGCCCAAACAACCCGACCAACAAGGAGCTTCACGACTTCCGCGGCCTGAGCGGCCAGGTCGCCAGCGGCATCATTAAGGTGGGACAAAAGGTCATGGTCCTCCCGAGCGGACATCGCAGCACGGTGAAGGAAATCTGGACCTACGATGGCGCCATCCCCGAGGCCTTCTGCCCGCAGAGCGTCACGATCCAACTGGCGCACGATCTCGACATCAGCCGGGGCGACATGATTGTCGGCCTCGAATCGCTGCCCGGCATGGGAACGGATCTGCACGCCAAGGTCTGCTGGATGAATGCGCGTCCGCTGCAACGCGGCCGGAAGTACTTCCTCAAGCACACCACGCAAACCGTGCAGGCGGTGGTCACCTCGATCGACAGCCGAATCAACATCAACAACTACGAAGTGCAGCCCGAGCCCTCGGAGCTGGTGTTGAACGACATTGGTGAGATCCGCATCAAGACCGCCAAGCCGCTGATCTACGACGGCTACGCGACCAACCGTCTGACCGGATCCTTCATCCTGATCGAACAAGGCACCAACGCCACCGTCGCCGCCGGCATGCTGCAACCCGCCCTCGAAGCGGTGAAACCGGAATACAACGACTTCGCGATCTGAACGGCAGATTCCTCGCCGTCCGCCTGAACAGCTGACACCGGGGCACAACTGTGCCTCAATCAAGTCGTGACGGCTTCCACACCAAAGCTTGCCCCGGTCTCGTGGACGCGGATGAGTCGCGCCGTGGAAAAGGTCCGGGGACGACTCCTTCGGGCTGCGAAAGCGTTGGAGGATGCAGGCATCCCTTACGCGATCGCTGGAGGAAATGCCGTCGCGGCTCACGTGTCGCGTGCGGATGAATCAGCCGTCAGAAACACCCGCGGCGTCGATATTCTGCTGCGCCGTTCGGATCTTCCCGCTGCGACCCGTGCCCTTGAGGCCGCGGGCTTCAGCTATCGCCACGTCACCGGTCTCGGAATGCCAGGAGGCTTGGAAGTGTTTCTCGACGGACCGGAGGCCAGTGTTCGCGCGGGCCTTCACATTGTTCCTGCCGGTGAAAAAGTGAGACCCGAGAATGTGCAGGCTGCACCCGACGTCACCGATTCCGAACCCGGAGATGAGTTTCGTTTGGTCACCCTGGAGGCGCTCGTCGGAATGAAGTTGGTCGGATTCCGGGACAAGGACCGGACCCATCTTCGCGACCTCATCGACCTGGGTTTGGTGGATGGTTCCTGGCTCAATCGACTTTCACCTCCGCTTGCAGATCGACTGCGGCTTCTCCTCGAAAATCCGGAATGAGCGCAGGCCCCAAAGCGATTCGCGTGTATGCCTATTCCGGGTGTGACACGTGCCGGAAGGCGGTGCGTTTTCTGACCGAGAACGGGGTCGCGCACGAGCTCATCGCCATTCGCGAACAGCCGCCCACCAAGACCGAGTTGAAGCGCGTGCTCGCGGCCACCGGCGGGGAACTGCGAAAGCTCTTCAACACTTCGGGACAGGACTACCGCGCGCTGGGGCTCGGGGCAAAACTGCCGGAGCTGTCCGAGGCCGAAGCCCTCGACCTGCTGGCGAAAAACGGGAATCTGGTGAAGCGACCCTTTGTGGTCACCGCCACCTCAGGTTGGGTCGGTTTTCAAGCCGATGCCTGGAAGCAGCGCCTCGCGGAACTCGGCTGAGCGGATCCAATTCGGGAGAACCGAGGAGCCGCAGCCTCCGGCACAATTCCCGGATTGCCAGCCGGCGGTGACTGGAATCCTCTCGGTCACTTCCATGACGCTCCCGTCCGCATTTGTTCGCACTGCCGCCGCCATCACCACGGCAGCCGCCGCGCTCGCCCTCGGTTCCGCACTTCACGCCGAGATTCCCGAACCCAGGTTCCGGGCGCTCACCATCGATACCAATGTGGCGATCGGCTACGGACTGGCGATTGCCGACATCGACGGGGACAAGCGCCCCGACATCGTGCTTTGCGACAAGGAGGAGATCGCGTGGTACCAGAATCCCAAGTGGGAGAAACACGTTATCGCCCGCAAGCTCACGGCGTTGGATCACGTGTGTGTGGCCGCGGCCGACATCGATGGAGATGGCAAGGCCGAGATCGCCGTCGGCGCCGGATGGAACCCCGGTGACACCGAAAACTCCGGCGCGCTGTTCTACCTGATTCCTCCCGCCGATCGCACCCAGCCCTGGACACCGGTGGCCCTGCCGCATCAGCCCACCGTCCATCGCATCCGCTGGGTGCGCGACTGGCAGAATCGGATGACCCTGATCAGCGTTCCCCTCCACGGCCGCGGCAATAACCCAGGTAAGGGCGAGGGTGCCGGCGTGAAGATTCAGCGCTACCTGCCACCCGCGAATCCTCGCGACGAGTGGAAGGTGGAGGTGCTGAATGAGTCGTTTCACAAGACCCACAATTTCGACCCCGTTCAATGGGACACCGATCCCGCGCAGGAACTGTTGGTGGCCGCCAAGGAAGGCGTGTTCGCGCTGAATTGGTCCTCCACCCAAAACGCCTACACAGCGGAGCCCGTGGGATCGGACGAAAACGGCGGCTGCGGCGAGGTTCGACTGGGTTCGCTTGGATCGGGCAAACGGATGGTTGCCGCGGTGTCTCCGATGCATGGTAACCAACTCGTGGTGTTCACTCCGCGTGCTGCGGGCGAATCCGGTTTGTGGAATCGCCGCGTGTTGGAGGAGGCACTGGTTGATGGACACGCCCTCGCCTGTGCCGATTTCCTCGGGCTTGGACGCGATCAAATCGTGGTCGGCTGGCGCGCCATGGGAAAACCCAGAAACGTGAAGGTGGGCATCAAACTGCTGACACCGCTGAACGCCGAGGGCACGCAGTGGCGCACCACGCTGGTGGATGACGACACCATGGCCTGCGAGGATCTGCAGGTGGCGGATCTCAACGGGGACGGCAAACCGGACCTGATCGCAGCGGGCCGTGCCACGCACAACCTCAAGATCTGGATCAACGAGTCGCACTGAAGCGAGGGTTCCCGCTCGTCAAACGTTCCTCCGCTTCGACACACTTCGCACGACGTGAAGAACATCGTCTATTTCGATCTGGAAACCCAGAAGTCCGCCGAGGAGGTCGGAGGGTGGGACAAGATCCGCGACATGCGGATGAGTCTCGGCGTGACCTACTCCACCGTCCGTGGCGGATACCGGATCTACGCCGAACGCGAAGTGGACGAACTGCTGCGCGAACTCCAGCGGGCCGATTTGGTGGTGGGCTTCAACCACCTCCGCTTCGACTACGAGGTGCTCCACGGCTACACGGTCATGGATCTCACCCAGCTTCCCACCCTCGACATGCTGGTGGTGCTGCGCGAGAAGCTCGGGCACCGGCTCGGGCTGGATTCCATCGCCGAGGCCACCTTCGGCCTGGGCAAAACGAGCGAGGGCCTGCAGGCGCTCGAGTGGTTCAAGCAGGGCAAGATGATGGAGATCGCCGAGTACTGCTGCTTCGACGTCAAGATCACCAAGATGGTGTACGAATTCGGGGCGAAGAACCGTCAGCTCTTCTACAAGAACCGCTTCGGCGCGACCTTGAATGTCGCCGTGGACTGGCCTTCCCCGGAGTGACCCACACTGCGGATTGGTGTCCGTAACAACGGGCCAAGCCGGGTCAAGAAACGGGCAAACGCGGTGGAGCCCGAATGCGTGGAAAGGAAGAGCTTGGGTGCGGCATAGCGGCCCAACCCATGAACCTCCCTTCCATTCGGTCCGTTTTTCATCCCACCGACTTTTCTCTCGGAGACGAAACCGCCCTCATCCACGCACTGCGCATCGCGGTGGCGGCGCGGTCCAGTCTGGAGTTGATGCACGTGGGAGCGGAGGGGGAGGAGGTTCACTGGTCCGACTTTCCCAGCATTCGGTCGCACCTCGCGCAGTGGGGATTGGTCCCCCAGGAGGCGAGCGCGGCCGACGTCATTGAGGCCGGTGTCCGTCCGATCAAAATCCGCCGCCATGGCACCGATCCCGCCGAGGAAATCGCCGCCCACGTGGACCGCGTGAAGCCCGACCTGGTGGTTCTCTCCACGCATCAACGTCACGGTCTGCAACGCACCCTGCATCCTTCGCATGCGGAACGCGTCGCCCGCGCGAGCCGGAGTCAGACGCTGTTCGTCCCGCGCGGCTTTCCCGGATTTGTGGATTCCGACACCGGGCAGGCGCATCTGCTCCAGGTCCTCATTCCTCTGGATCATCGTCCCTTTGCCCAGATTGCCATCAATGCCGCTGCATCCCTGGCCACGCAACTCGACTGCAAGGGCGTTCACTGGGTCGGACTCCACATCGGCAGTTCCCCCCGGTTTCCCAAGGTCACGCTCCCCTCCGGACCGGGATGGAGTTCCGAGTTCAAGCTCTGGGATGGACCGGTGGTGGAACGCATTCTGGAAACGGCTTCCGCAATCGATGCGAGCCTGATCGTCATGCCCACCGCGGGACACCACGGGTTTCTGGATGCAATCCGCGGAAGCACCACGGAGCGCGTGCTTCAGGCCTGTCGATGCCCGCTGCTCGCCGTGAACATGGCCGCCGAGAACCACGGTTCGGAATCCGTCGAGTAGCGACGGATCAAAAAAGATACACCACCCTCAGGCCTTCGCCTCGGGGGTTTCAATTTCTGCCGAGACGCCTGGAGTAAACGCCCCTTCCCACCGGGCAAGCACTGCCGATGCGAGGCAGTTACCCACTAGGTTCACGGTGGTTCGCGCCATGTCCATGAAGGCATCGACGGTGAGAATCAGCACCAGGCCTTCCATCGGGATTTTGTAATCGAGCAGCGTGGCCTGGAGGATTACGAACGAGGCCCGCGGCACGGCGGCGACACCCTTGCTGGTGACCATCAGCGTGAGGAGGATGCTGAACTGCTGTCCCATGGAGAGCTCCATGCCGGCGGTCTGCGCCACAAAAATGGAGGCCACGGCGAGGTAGAGCGTGGTGCCGTCGAGGTTGAACGAGTAGCCGAGCGGGAGCACGAAGGAGACGATTCGTCGCGGCACGCCGAACTGGACCATGCGACGCAAGGCATCGGGCAGCGCGGCATCGGACGACGTGGTGGAAAACGCAAGCAAGGCCGGATCCCGCACCGCGCGCAGGAATCCCATCACCGGAACCCGCGCAATCAGCGCCGCGGGCAAAAGCACGCAGACGCAGAAAATCCCCAGCGCCCCATACAACGTGCCCAGCAGCTTGGCGAGTTGCAGCAGCACCTGGAATCCACTGTGGGCGACGGTCGATGCAATCGCCGCCCCGACGCCAATCGGCGCCAGCAGCATGACCAGCGAGATCATGCGGAACATCACCGTGGAGAGCGAATCACAGAACGCCACCATGGTCTCCCGGGCCGGACCGGTGATCTGCGCGGTCGCGATGCCGAAGAGGATCGAGAACACCACCACCCGCATGACGTTGTTGTCGGCGGCGTCGCGGAAAAAGCTCTCCGGGATCAGGCGGAGCAATGACGGCTCCATCGTCTTGGGGGCCGCGGGCGTGTCGTGAGCCGCCGTCGGAGGCGGTTTCAACCCCACGCCGGGCTTGGCGATATTGACCGCGAGAAGCCCGATGAACAGCGCCAGCGTGGTGGCGATTTCAAAGTAGAGGATCGCGCGGAAAGCCAGACGACCGACGGACTTAAGTTCACTCCCGTGTCCCGCGATGCCGACCACCAGGGTTCCGAACAAAATTGGAACGATCAGGCATTTGATCAGCCGCAGGAACGCCGTGGAGAGAATCCGCATCTCCGGCTCCCACGAGGGAAAGAATTCACCGACCAAAATTCCGGCGGCGATGCCGACCAGAATCCAGTGAGTGGGGGAGAGGCGGAAGCGGGAGGGTGCCGTCTGGCCGTTGGAGTTGGGTGTGCTCACAGGCTCGGGCACGGCACCACAGCCGGTGCATCAACTCAAGCCCAGACCCGGTTCACACCGAGAAATCTCCCATTTCGGGGATGCCAACCGCAGTAGGCCGGAATCGCTCAAGCCCACTCGTCAGGCATGTCGCCCAGGAGGGAAATCGTGACCGACAAAACCGCAGTCACCACGAAGCAAACAGCCAACAAAACGATCTGAAAAAATGCGCTCATAGTTGCCTTACCCGGGTCCGCCACCCGTGGCCTTCCCGATAGGGTTGAATGGTTACCGTCCCGGGTTCAGTCATTCGCTCTGAACCCGGTGGAGGCCCCATAAGGAACCCCCTATTAACCCATCGGCATTTGTCTTAGGTACTTTAGGGTCGAATGGCGTTTGGGAGAGATTTTTTTCAGTCGCCACCCAGAAGATCCCGGAGCGCCGCGCGGGCGGAAGCTTCACGAGAATTCGCCGCCGGACCGGCAAAGGTCCGTCGTACAAACTCGAAATACTCGCAGAAATTGGCCGATGCCTTCTCAGTCACCGGGTCTGCCCGCCGTTCCCGGCATTGATAGGCAGCGGTTTTATCGAAGTGCTTGCAGTTCAGGCACACACGAAGGTCGGCGCGGCATCGATTGCAGGAATCGCCCCGACCGGGTTGTCGGGAGGAGGTCCAGTCGCATCCGCAGGCGTGGCAATGGGTGGTCATGGCAGTCATGGAGCCGGATGGCCCTTCAAAAAAGGAAAAGGGGATCGACCTTTCGGACGATCCCCTCTGGTGATGAGACCACAAGACGCACTCACCCGGGCGCTCAGATCTGCGACAGAGCCAACTGAAGAGGTGTCCATTGCTCCGTCGCGAGCCAGGTCTCTCTGCCAACCCTTAATGGACACCAAAAACTTGTTCCGGAACGGTCGGGTCGGACCCGATCTTCCCGGACGGCAACCATCGGATTTGCCCTGCGACTGCCTCTCCCAAAACTCACTCCGGACCGAGTGGAATGGACGAGAACAAAACCGCATCGCGCGAATCCAAAAGGACGCCCAACGGCGTGATACGGCCATTTTTCAGGGATTTTCGCAAGGCGTTTTCTTTGCCCTCCCCTGAAGCGAGTACCCACACCTCGGTCGCCGCTCGAAGCAGCGAATAGGTCATCGTCACCCGACGGGGAGGAGGCTTCGGACCAATGACATTTGTGAACGGTTGATCCGACTCGACCACCGAACCGGGAGCCTCCGGGAACAGCGAAGCAATGTGACCATCCTCCCCCATGCCCAGCAAAACGAGATCGACGACCGGCATTCCCGATGCCATCGCGCGCGAGCGGGCGCGAAGCGCTTCGCCGGCACGCCGCGCTGCTTCTTCCGGAGAGAGTTCCCCCTCGATGCGGTGAATCCGCTCGGGAGCCACCCCCAACGGATGGAGCATCAATTCCGATGCTGCCCGAAAATTGCTGTCCGCATGATCCGGGGGCACGCAACGTTCATCCGCCCAAAAAAAGTTCACCGTGTTCCAGGCAGAAGCCATTCCTCCGGCCCGCTCCTGATCGACCACCGCCCGGAAAAGATCATTGGCGATCCGCCCCCCCGAAAGGGCTAGGTTAAATCCTGAGTTCCGATAGGAGCTCGCAGCACCCGAAATGCGTTCACGAAGGCGTCGCGCGACGTCTTCCGCCAGCGCAGCGGGAGTTGGGAAGGGGATCAATTCGTACGGCATGGAAGTCGGGAAAGGTTGGGAGACGGCGCGTGCACCAAATCCGGGGCAGGCTCCCGGTCCCGTGCGCGGATGGCAAGCCGACGCTATTTGGTCGGAGTCGATCCGGGGGCTGGATTCGAAGCGGGCGACGAAGGCGGCGACGCCTTGGGGTCCGGGGGGGATTCCGTTCCGGCGGGTTTGTTGGTGTCCCCGGGGAGCAGACTCTTGAAGGTTTGGATCGGGCGCAACGGTGCCATCAGCACTCCCGGCACGTGCGCCATCGACATCACCGGTTTGCCGAGGGTTCCCCGAACGTCGTACTCAAACAATCGGCTCACCGGGCTCAGCGCGAGGCTTACCAGCGGTCCCAAAACTGGAACATCCCGCAGAATCTCCGCGTGCATCAAGGCTTCGAGACGGCTGTCAAAATCGACCGTCCCCGTCGCGAGCAAGCGCATGGACGGCGAACGGAACTCCAGGTCCTGGCTCCGCAGCGTGCGATTGGTGATCGTGAACGTGGCCGAACCAGAACTGAAACGACTCTGTGCCACGCCCGGGGCGATGCGATCCAGGGTGGACGACAAACCGCCAAACAACGGGAGATCCCAGAGGAATCCGTCCCGCATCCGCGCAATACCGGAACCCTGCCACGGACCGTTCGTGCGGCTGTGGGCTTCGCGAACCGTGAGGCGGCCGCCGATGATTCCCTCGATGCGATTGGTGGCCGAGACCACCTCCGCGAGCAGGCTCTTGAGCTGCACTTCCGAGACCACCGAATCAAACCGGAATACCGAATCGCCAGGCTCGGTGAAATCCACCACGAGGTTCCCGGTGAGGCGTCCGCCGTGAAAACCCGAATCAAGATTGGTTACCACCAGCGACTGCCCGCGCCACCAGACCGTGGCGGCGAGATTGGTCGCGCTCAGCCGCCACCAATGAAAACGGTCGGCGAGGGTTTCAAACCGCACGTCCGCCTCGTCGACATCATCCTGCGTGGGAATCACGCCGTTCACCACCACGGTGGGATTCACGGCGAACTCAAACGGTTCGAGAGCACGAGCGGTTTTCGGGCCGATGGCGCGGGTCACATTGCGCGGGCTCAGCGTGGACAGGGCGTTGGTGAAGTAGAGTCGGCGCCCCGGGATATCGAACTCCACCAGAGGCAGAATCGCCTTGGCCTCGCCCTGGCGCACGCGCGCGTCCTTCACCCGCAACCAGCCGTTCGTGAAGCCCACGTACGCGGCATCAAATTCGTCCACGTCCTGACCGCGAACATGAAAGCGTCGGGCCGAGATGCGACCCGCCACGCCGGTTCGTTCCGGCTCGCGCCATCGGCCCCAGAGATCCAACTCCACCTTCGGCGGTTCGGTGAACCTCGCGTTTTGCTTCAGCGCTTCCGCAGCCGATGCGCCAAAGAGCGACGACACCCCGGCGGGATCCACCGAGGTCTTCAACCGAAAATGGTAATCACGCACCGCCGACCACTCCGTGAAATCAAACTCCACCTGTCCCTCCGGCCGTTCCACGCGAGCGCCGAGCACCCGCCACACGCGATTGGTGTGACTGAACGGAACACTGGCAAACTTCGCCGCCACGCCGCGGTAGCTTCCGTTGGTCACGGTTGCCAACCCGGCAAGTTGAAGGTTCGAAATCAACTCTTCGCCCCAATTCACCGGACCGTTCGTCCCGGCGGGAAGTCGAAGCAACGCCTCGGCCTGTGCGGCGGGCGGTTGTTCGTGCGACCAGCCAAACTGGCCCAACCACCGTTCCGTTTCCGGCCCAAGCGCTGGCGCGAGCGCCTTGAGATCCAGCAGCGTTTCAGCCCGGGCCCGCACTTCGCGCGTTCTTGCATCCACCTGGAGATTCACCCGGGCACGACCGTCGTACGCACCCACGGAAAGATTGGTCACCGTCAGCACTCCGTCGCGCCAGCGGGTTTCCAACGCCACCGAGTCCACCTGCACCTTGGAGTGCGAAATCCCCCGGCTCTTCAAAGAGGCGTCCCAGGTCCAGTCGGCAAGTCGATTCAACGACCAGGCGAGCGGAGGATTTACTTCGGTGGTTCGCGCCTCATGACGCACCACGCCCGACACCTCCGCGTGCTCCACCACGCCCCCGCTTCCCCGGCCCTGATTGGCGGAAACACTCCACTCCAAGCTCATCGGCTGCGACACATCCGGGATCACATGCAGTTGATCCGGCACCCGCGCCTCAAACCGGACTTCGCCCAGTGCACCCCACTGATTTGTGAGCCCGGAGGCAGACACCACGGCGTGATGCAGGAACCGGTTGGTGGTTCCGTCCATGGGACGAAAATCCCCCTTCGCCTCCAACAATCGCGCGCCCGCCCAACGGGTATTGGGACGCGCCAGCTTCAGATCCCAATGCGCCTTCACGGGTTCCAGCCGATCGCGGGTCAGATCCGCCTGCGCCGTGAGCGCGAAGGAACGCGCATCACCCTGCGGCGCACGCACGCCGGTCAATGCGAGGTGCACCTCCGCACGCATCGCGGACATCGCCGTCCGCTCCGACTCCGGAACTGCTCCCAGCGAACCGTCGAGGCGAATGGATTCTGAAAGCATGGCACCCGACTCCACGCCGTCGGCGGTGAGTTGGATCCGCCCCGTCGAATCCGACGGATGCACCAGATCCACATGGGCCGATACATCCAGCAGCGGCGTGCCGCGGAATTTCATCGCCTCGAGGGTTCGTCCGATCTGGAACACCACCGGACGCCAGGCCGAATCAGATCCGGTACGGTTCGTGGAACTCCCCGGGGGTTTCAGCACCACATCTCCGGTCAGATTGAGCCGGCCCCCGTGGCACTTGGCATCGAATCGGTCGAGAATCCAATGGGTCTCACTGTCGAACTTCAGACGTCCATCCACCTCCTCCACCGAGAAGACATACGGGCGCTGACCATCCCCGGTTTCGAACGGAATCTTCAGTCGTCCACCATGTACCGTTACAGCTGTAATCGTCGGAACACGGAACGACACCAGATCCGACCACCGGAGTTTCAGTTGGAGCTGGGTGACAAACACCTGTTCCCCCACCACTTCGCCGGTTCGACGCAGGTTGACCTGTTCGACCACGATGCCGCGCCCGAGGCGGACGCGCATGCGGCTGAAATCAAGATCCGCCCCGCGCGACCTCAACTGATCCAGCAGCGGTCCCTTTGCAAAATCCGGGAGTCCGAGCTGGTTCAAAACCAGGAAAACCAACAGGAGAAGGGCGAACGCGATCAGTGCGCACCGACGGCAGAATCGCAGCGTGCCCCAAAACGCACGAAACCGGCGGCGGACGCCGACGGGTGGCGGTTCAGTCGAAGTCGTGGCCTTGGGTTTCACGATCGGACCCCGGTGCGGTCACTCGCGCGGAATGACACTGAAGTCGCGCAGGATTTCCCGGTACAGGGCGCCAGGCAGCTCCAGACTATAGGAAACCGGATCATCCTCGAAGTTCACCAGCGCCACGGCCAGCGAGCCCAGATCCACCACGAACCGTAACCGAAGCTTCCGCAACGGAGCCGTGGAATCCAGATGCAGCGTGACATCGAGACCAATCTCGCTGAACGAAGGACGCGAGGTGAAAACGGATTCGTTCGCAATGGTGAACGGAATTGTCTGGAGCAGCCCGATCCGGTGCAGCGTCTCCTCGGCGGCGGGGCTGAATGGCGCGCCCGAGACACCCGCGGTGACCATCCATTCGCCGGTGACAGAACGCTCCAGCGTGCGGGTGCGTCCACGATGGACCGCAACCACCTTCTGGACATTGGTGGAGGCGAACCGGAAGTCGCGGAATTGCAACGCCGACTCAGGCAGCCGCGCGACGTCCGCACGACGCAATGCGTACACCGGTGACTCATCCCCGCGCCGTGCGTAGATCATTTGCGATTCGCGATCTGAACCCTCTCCGAGCAGCAGGCGCATTGGCACAGAATTGCTGCTCGAATCCTGGAATCCGTACACCCGCGAGGGCGTGGCCAGTCCGTATCGGGAATAATCCGCAACCACATCGTTGGGGAAATCGGCAATCTCGAGCGCCTCCATGCGTCCGAGGAAAAACTCCACCAGATCCGCGCGCGCCGGGATTCGTGGGGTGCCGGTGATCCACCAGTTCGTTCCGGTGCGTTCGAGCGCGTTCGACCGGCCCGCAGCGGCAAACTCCAATCGATGCGACGCCAGCAACGGCGGAACGAGCCGGCGATCCCGGAACGAGGCGAGCGTTCCCTGCGCCGGGAGCAGCGCCGTGGCCGGAATCAAGACCACGTTGGTCGCCGCCATCCGACGCACGTAAACCAAACTCGGGCTGTTGGAGGGCGAGCGTCCGATCTGCAAATGCACCAGCGCATTGCTCGCGCCGGAAAGGATCAATTCGGATTCCGGCGGCTGCAGGCCAAATCGCTCGAGATCCGCCCCAGGGGCATCGCTGACAAATTCAGAAATCCGGGCGCGCTGGAGAAGGCCCACGAGCGCTTCCATGCGGTCCCCGTTGGCCCGGGCTTCAATGGGTCGAATCAGCTTCCATTCACTCGCCCCGCCAGCACGGGAAACACGACGCGCCTCAAATTGGGTACGCCCGCGCAGCTCCACCCGTTCGATCGCCGTTGCCGGCACGGAGAACAACGCGCGGTTTCTCCAGCCCGACGCCCCCTCCGGAAGCGAATCAAGCAGGGCGGCATCGGCCGTAAACACGCCGTCATCGCCCACGCGCTGGAAATAAAAACCCTCACCGATGGGGGCGCGTCCTCCGAGTTTGAAAAACGCTGGCTGCGGACCGCCCTCGACTTTGAGGGTCACCGCCGAGGCATCCAGACCGAACGCGCTCAGGCCGCCCGACCCGGCATCGATCTGGCGCGAAGGAATCCAATTCTTGGGCTTGAGGCGTCCGAGATTCCGGAGAAAGGCCTCCACCACCACGCGATCCGCGGCGTCCGCCACCGGCACGCGCACCCGCCAGTTTTCGCCATCGCGCTCGATCCGGACCACCGTGTTGCTGCGGAGCACTTCGATGGCCTGGACCTGCGGCACCACGACGGGGGTGAAGGGAACACGGGGACCCGCGAGTCCATCGACGCGCACCGCCGGCGTGCGATCACTCACATACAAATAGGCCCCGAGCCCAAGGGCCGCGAGAACCAGAAGCCATGTGGTGCGAAAATTCATTCAGAGACAGGAACGGTTCAACCTACGCGCGACGCCGGCTCCAGACCACAAAGCCGAGCAGCAGCACTCCGCCGGGGAGCGCGCCGAGCAGACTCCATTGGATCAGGTTGATCTGGCGCTGCGAAAGACTCAGCCGCCACTCGCGGAGTGGACGCGGCCCGATGGCCAGGGATTGCTGACGGTCCAGAAGCCAGCTCACACAGAGCGACGCAAAATCCCGGTTGCCCACGCTGTCGAGCACCCCGTTGCTGAGCAGCATGGAATCCCCGATCACCACCAGACGCGCCGCACCACGGCCTGCGGCCACGCCGGAAACGCCGCCCTTTTCCGATGCGACGGCAATGGGGATGACCTGGTCCTTCTGATCGCCCAGATCCGCGCTGAACGCCGCGGCCCCGCCCTTGAAATCAGACCGCGTCAGGCCCTGCTCGCTGGTGCTCACCAGCAACTCCGCGCGTGCGGCATCGGCCGGGAGGGATCGCGGATCCATCGGCACCACCACGCGGGGAAACGGGAAATAGAGCTGCGAACCGTCGCGTCGCAGCGGGGTCATCAACGGATGCGTCCCGAAGCTCTTCGACAACACATCGAACCCGCCCCGCACGAAATCCTTGTTTCCTTCGCCCGCAATTCGCGGCGGACATCCAACCGCCCAGCGCAGCAGCAACTCCTCCAGCCCCGTTGGAATGGCCACCGCCTCGGGGCTCAGCGCCACGAGCAGGCGTCCGCCCCGCCTCAAAAAAGATTCCACCCGCAACAACTCCACCGGAAGGAACGCCGAGGTCGGACCTGCGATCACCACCAGCTGCGTGTCGGCCGGCAAATCATTGGTGGCAAGATTCCAGCCTTCGACCACCAGGTTCTTCTCCCCGCGCAGCAACCGGTCGAATTCCGCAAAGCCCGCGCCATTGTTCTCGCCCTCCCAGGGAGGCTCGCCATGTCCGGTGAGATACACTGCGTGGGGACGCGATCCGTCGAGCAGTGCGGCAACGGCCGATGTAAACCGGACCTCGCCGGTGAACGCGGCGCGGCGGATCTCGTTGTGTCCGCCCCGGACCAGCGCGTTGATGTCGTCCTGATTGTAAATCGACAGATCCTCCTCCGGCACCACGCGAATGCGGCTCCCGGATTCAAACACCACTACGTTGCCGCTCTTGGCCCCGAGTTTGAATTCGACCTTCTTCTGTCGCGCGAGGCCCGGGTTGCGCTCGGGATCGATGCGTTGAACCACTACGTGAGATGACTTGCCCTCGTACTCGCGCAGCAGGGAATCGACGTGCGGATACAGACCGGAACCCTGATTGAAGAGCACCGTCACCCGGACGTCGTTGGTCAACGCCCCGAGCGTCCCGAGGGTGAGCGGGGAAAGTCGGATGGCCTGTCCTTGGGAGAAGTCGTAACGCCACACGCGACGCGTGGCCGCGAGGTAGTTCGCCATCACCACGAGGGCGAACATGGCCACCGAGGACAGGAGGACGGACGATCCGACGCGCCACTTGCGACCGGGAACAAAGCTGGGGGTTTCTTCAGACATTTCAGCGGGTCAGCGTGCGTTCGTTCCTATTTCCATTTCCGGCTCTCCACCACGCGGGCGGTGAGGAACAGGAACAGAAGCGTCCCCGTGAGATGAAACACCACATGGCGCGAATCAATGATCCCCGCCGCGAAATCGTCCATGTGCCGCAGCACCGACACGTGGGACAGGAACCGGCCCGTGCCCGCGTCCGCATTGTCGGCCAGGGCGGGTCCAAGCCCCACGAGCCAGAGGCCCATGGTGAACAGGAAGGCCAGCATCGACGCCACCATCTGGCTGCGCGTCAGTGCGGAAGCAAAGCAACCCATCGAAATGAAGAGCGATCCGATCAACCCGATGCCGAGGAATGCGCAACACGTGGCGCGGACTTCGAGGAACGCCTCCTCGTGGGTGATCTGCCGCAGCGCCGCGAGCACCGCCAGCAGCGGCAGCCAGGTCAGCGCGTAAAACACCATGGCCCCGGCGTACTTCGCGAGCACCACCTGCCAGTCGCCGACCGGTGTGGTCATGAGCGATTCATACGTGCCGCTCGAACGTTCCGCAGCGAAGGACCGCATGGTGATCACCGAGGGCAGCGGCAGCAGGATCAACCAGAAATAGGCACTGCGATAAAACAACCCCACCACCGGACCGGCTTCGCGGCCGCCGTTCAATTTGGTGACGATGTCCACCAGCGAGAATCCGCACAGCAGCAGCACGACGGAAACCACCACGTAGCCGGTGAGGGAATTGAAGGCGACCCCGAGTTCGCGTCGCACCAGGGCGAGAAACACAGCCATCAGAGCAGCTCCTCCTTCCGTCCCTTGGTCAGGTGCACAAAGATATCCTCGAGAGAATGCCGGCTGCGGGTGAGCTCGCGGAGCTTCCATCCGTGCTGCCGCACCTGTTCAAACACGATCGGTCGCAAATCCTCGCCGTCCTTCGGCGTCAACGCCACGCGGATGAAGTCGCCATCCATTTCGGAGAAATCCACCCGCGCCACTCCAGGCAGATCCCGGAAGCCTTCGCGCAGGATGTTCATCGGGGCCTCGATCTCGGCCACCACCTGACCGTCCAGCGACAGATGCCGCTGGAGATTCTCCGTGGTGTCGGCCGCGATGATGGTTCCGCGATTCAGGATCAACACCCGGCTGCAGGTCATCTCCACCTCGCTCAGGATGTGGGTGGACAACAGCACGGTGTGGCTCCGGCCCACTTCCTTGATCAGCGCGCGGACGGACCGGATTTGGTTCGGGTCGAGGCCGATGGTGGGTTCGTCGAGGATCACCAGATCCGGCTCGTGAACGAGGGCATCGGCCAGGCCCACGCGCTGGCGGTATCCCTTGGAAAGCTGGCCGATGATGCGGCGTTCCACATCCACCAGACCGCACTGGCGGAGCACGGTATCGACCCGTTCACGGCTTCGACGCCATCCGAGGCCCTTGAGACGCGCCCGGAACTTCAGGTACTCGCGCACCCGCATGTCGAGATGCAGCGGGTTGTTTTCCGGCATGTAGCCGATCCGGCGGCGGACCTCATCGGCCTGATGAAACACATCGAACCCCGCCACCCGCGCCGTGCCGCTGGTTGCGGGCATGAAGCTGGACAGGATCCGCATGGTGGTGGATTTCCCGGCCCCGTTCGGACCGAGGAAGCCCACGACCTCGCCGCGGCCGACGGAAAACGTCAGTCCATTCACGGCCGTGCGGCCGGGATAGCGCTTGGTGAGGTCTCGGACCTCGATCATGGGTGTGGAATCCATCTGCAAACCGGTGCTCAGCCTAGCGGGCTGACGGTGCTCCTGTCGAATGGCGAAAGCATGAGAAGGTTGCGGAATTTCTTACGGACTGCGGGAGGGGTCGCTCTGTTCAACCCGCGCGTCGAGAAACGCCTTGAGCTCCACGGCCGTCTTTCCGCCCAATCCTGGTACCTCGGCAATTTCCTCCGCCGTGGCGCGTCGAAGCCTCTGAACCGAGCCAAACCGCCGCAAAAGCGCCTGTTTGCGCGCCCCGCCGATGCCCGGGAACTCATCCAGAACACTCTCGGAAATGCGGCGCAGACGCAGCTGGGCGTTGTAGGTGTTGGCAAAACGGTGCGATTCATCGCGAACACGCTGCAGCAGCTTCACCGCATTGTGATCCAACCCCAGAACGAGCGGTGCGCTCACGCCCGGGCGGTAGATTTCCTCGTTTTCCTTCGCCAGACCGATCACCGGAATGTGGGAAAGCCCCAGCTGCGCCAGCTCCGCGCACGCCGCGTTCAACTGGCCCGGGCCGCCGTCGATGAGGATCAAATCTGGTAAACCCGGCCGAGACGGCGGACGCGGAACCCAGGGCGGCGGCACTTCGGGAGCTTCCTCCGAGGCCCCTTCCTGCATCGATTCCTCGGGAATGCGCGGCGCCGCGGCATCGGTCATGGGAGTGGATCGCGCCCGGTGAAATGCCTTCGACACATCCCGGACCGCCCCGGCCAGCGCCTCGGGGATGGGTTCCCCGCCTGAATCGGGAGAATCCGAGGAATCCTCCCGGGACACCTTCCCTTCCTTGATTTCCCGGACCAGACGCGAGTAGCGACGGCGGATCGTCTCCGCCATGCAGGCGAAGTCGTTCTGTTCGGTCACGGTTTTCATGCGGAACCGACGGTAATTCGACCGGTCCGGCCGCCCGTGCCAGAAGCTCACCATCGAGGCCACCATGAACGTGCCGCTGATGTTCGAGATGTCGTAGCCCTCGATGCGGGCCGGAGCCGCGGGCAGCCCCAGCACGCGCCCCAGCTCCCGCATGTCGGCCTCGGGATGGATCGCCACCGGCAATTTGTAGGGGATGCGCTCGAACTTCTCGGTCTTGAGCGTGGTGCGGCGCATGTCTTCCAGCGCGTCGCGGAGCTGGGCCGCCTTTTCGAACTCCAGCGCGGCGGAGGCCTTTTTCATCTCGGCCTCGAGTTCCTCGCGCAACTCATCGGTCTGCCCCTCGAGAAACTCGATCCCCGCCCGCACCTGCGCGAGGTATTCGTCGCGGGTGACATTCCCGATGCACGGCGCCGTGCAGTGCTTGAGATTCCCGTACAGGCAGTGCTTGTGGTCCGCCGCGCCCGGAGTGAGCGGACGGCATCCGCGCAGATGGAACTTTCGGCGCATCAGCGTCAGCGCGCGCCGGACGCTGCCGCTGTGGGCAAACGGACCAAAATAGACACACCCATCGTCCTTCCGCAGACGCGTGAGGGTGAAGCGCGGGATCGGATCGTTCAGGTTCACCTTGAGCAGGAGGAACCGTTTGTCGTCCCGGAAATCGATGTTGAAGCGCGGCTGGAAGTCCTTGATGAGCCTTCCTTCCAGCAGCAGCGACTCCGGCTCGTTCTTCACCACGTGCCAGTCGAAGTCATGGATGGCGTCCACCAGCGCGTTGAACTTCAGATCCCACCCCATGCGGCGCGACGGATGGAAGTACTGGCTCACCCGTTTGCGCAGATCGCGCGCCTTGCCCACGTAGATGACCGTACCGAAACGGTCCTTGTGCAGGTACACCCCGGGACGATGGGGCACCTGGGACAACTTGTTCCGAATGTGATCTGTGACGGGCACCGGTTCCGAACCTAGCGCGGAAACGGTTTTCCCACAATCAAACCGCCCCGAGGAGTGGGAGCGGGGAAGGAGATGGGAGCTGGCAGTTGGGAGATGGGAGGGCGCTTCGTTTTGCCTTTTTCCTTTTACCTTTAAACTTGGCCGTGGCCTTGGCCTCGGCCTTTGGAGTGCGGTGGCAGAGCGGAGCGTCGACACCGCTTTCGAAACCGGTGCAAAGAAAACACCGACCGATCCCATCGCACCAAGGACCAAGAACGAGACGTTTCCGCGTCTCAGCGCTTCTGCGGTCCCGTCGCTTCGTTCCCTGCTCGGCGTTGACCAAAGCGGCGTGGCGCTACGCTTCCCGCCGCACTCCAAAACGACTGGCGACTGGGTTCGGTGTGTCGAAGCCAACGAGCTTCAGCCTTCACTCCTTCCCCTGAAGCTTGCGGGTCGGATTTGAGTGCGATGGCCAGTACTTCGCATGATCCACCAGGCCCTCCGATTCCATCAGCGGCCCGAGCACCTTCACCTTCGGGGCCGTACGGGCAAAGACCTCCTTGCTCGCCAGCGGATTCGGCTCCACCGAGCCCGTGATCATCTGCACGAACTGCGTCTCGGTCACCCCGTACACCACGCGTCCAATGCCGGCGAACCGGATCGTCCCGCAGCACATCGTGCACGGCTCACTGCTGGCGTAGAGCGTCGAAGCCGCAAAGGTCGCCCGGTCAATCACCGGACTGAACTTCGCCAGAAGGCCGGTTTCCGCGTGCTGGATTACGTTTGTCATCGTACTGACCCGATTGTGGTACTCGGCCAGAACCTTGCCGTCCTTCACCAGCAGCGCGCCAAACGGGGCGTTGCCTGAGGCCACGCCTTCGCGGGCCAGTTCATACGCCCGCTTCATGAACCGCCGATCCTCCGCGGTGCACGCGGGATCGTCGGGCAATGCCGCGGGGGCAGCGGCGAGGAGTTGGCTGAACGTCAGGGCGATCAGGGCACGGACAGGGAGGGAGGTCATGGCAAAACACGACACCGCGGCACGGTTGAGTTGGGTTGGGTGGTTTGGTCTGGATGGGTCGTCCAGGACGCCGCCACCACGCGGCATCTGGAGAAAAGAAAACGTCGGCCAACGCATCGAGGCCAAGCGAAAACGCGTCCGACTGCCGAAGAAAACAATCAGTGGCGCGCCAGATCCACCTTCGGGGAGGATGCCGGCATGCATCGCACCGGCCGTACGATTCGATTCATCTGGGCGCTTACCTTCACCCTTTTGCTCGCCCCGCTTTCCTCTCGCCTGGGAGCGGCCGAACACCGCACCGAAACCAACCTGCTTTATCGGACGGGCGATCTCACCGACGCGATGCGCGAGCGTTGCCGACTCGATGTTCACTATCCGGTCGGGGCCAGCAATGCGGTCATCGTGCTCTGGTGGCACGGCGGCGGACTCACCGGAGGAAACCGCGAGATCCCGCGTCAGCTGCAGAACCGCGGGCTCATCGTGGTCGCCCCGAGCTATCGGTTGAGTCCGCAGGCCAAGGCTCCCGCGTACCTGGAGGACGCCGCGGCAGCGGTCGCCTGGACCTACGCCAATCTCCCGAAATACGGCGGATCCTCGAAGCTGGTGTTTCTCAGCGGACACTCCGCCGGCGGGTATCTGGCGGCGATGGTTGGACTCGACAAGCGCTGGCTCGCGCCGCACGGGCTGGATCCGAACCAGCTCGCAGGTTTGGTCCCGTTCAGTCCGCAGGCCATCACCCACTTCACCATCCGCGCAGAACGGGGCATTGCCGACACCACCCCGGTGATCGACGACATGGCCCCGGTTCATCACGTGCGAAAGGATGCGCCGCCGCTGTTGTTGATCACCGGCGATCGCGAACTCGAGCTGCTCGGGCGCTACGAGGAAAACGCCTATTTCTGGCGGATGATGCAGCTGGTTGGACACCCCGACACCCACCTGCACGAGCTCGGCGGCTTCAGCCACGGCCAGATGCCCGAACCGGCCTTTCCGCTGCTCCTGAAGTTCATTCAAACCCACACGCCCAAGCCGGGGCGTTGAAAACGGGGGCTGCGAAATTGGGAGCGTGCGTGCTTCCTTCCCAACCCTGAGGATCCAAGATCCGCCTGTACCAAATCTGGTCCGCTGTGGATCAGTCGGTCTTTTTCTCCGCCTTCTCCTTGGGCAAAGGCTCGAGCGTGAGCGGATCGCGGAGCGGCAGCTCGGTGAGCGGACCGGTGCTGAGTCCCGGGAGTTTTTCCGGGTGGTCCGGATGCCCCTTCAGAATCTCCTCCTTTTGTCCCACCACGAGGATGACGGCATTCTCCGGTTGCAGATGCTTCTGCGCCACGCGCTGCACGTCTTCCTTGCTCACGGATTCGATCCGGCCCCGCCACTTGGCGAAGTGCTCCGGGTTCTTCGCGTACCGGCCGGTGAATTCCTCCCGGGCGAACAACCCCGCGACCTTGCCCTTGGTGTTGAAATTCTCGGGGAAGGTATCAATGAAACTGCGCTTGGCCGTATTGAGCTCTTCGTCGCTCACCAGTTGGGTGCGAATGCGCTTCATCTCCTCAAGCACGATGCTCGTCGCGTACGCCACGGTGCGCGACTTCGAGGCGAACCCCGCCTGGAACGCCAGCGGGTAATACACACCGCCGGGGAACGCGCTGCCAGCCCCGTAGGCCAGGCCTTCGTCGGATCGAACGCGGTTCATGATGCGCGATGTGAACCCGCCGCCGCCGAGAATGTCGTTCATCACCATCACCGCCGGCATGTCCGGATCATCCCGATGCACGCCCGGCAGCATAACTGAAACCCGGCCCTGGTTCACATCCTTGTCCACCACGTACACTCCGGGCTTGGCCATGGAGATATCGGTGGGAATCGCCGGAGGCTTCTCTCCCTTGAACGGCCAGTCGGCGAACAGCGTCTCCAGCTTCTCGATCATCGCCGCGCGATCGAAATCACCGCTGACGGCGACCACGAAATTTCCCGGGTGAAACCACTTTTCGTGAAAGGCGTGAAGTTCCGCCTCGGTGATGGAATCCACCGACGCCTTGGTCAGATCGCGGCAGGACCAGAATTTTTCCCCGTAGGCCAGACGCTCCTTCTCCCGTGCTTCGATGGAGGTGGATTCATCGTTCCGCTGCTTCATGGCCTGCAGCGTTTGCTGGCGATGCAGATCCAGCTTGCTCTTCTGGAATCGCGGCGTGGTGAGCACCTCGCGCAGGATCGAAAACCCCTCGGGCAAATCCTTGGAAAGCAGGTTCAGGTTGATGGTTCCCGAATCATCCCCCACGCCCGAGCTCAAGCCCGCGGCGAGAAAGGCGAGGCGTTCATCCAGCTCCTCGGCGGTGCGGGACTTGGTGCCGCCGCGGGTGAGGAGGCTTCCGGTGAATTCGGCGAGGCCTTCGTGTCCCTGCGGATCGAGGTACCCGCCAACGCGAACCAAAATGCTGATGTTGACCAGCGGCAGGGTTCGATCGGGCACCACGTACGCGACCGGACCCGACTTCAACTGCACGCGAAACGGATCGGCCTTGGGCGGTTCGAAGGTGAGCGGCGGGAAGGTGAGCTTCTCGGGTCGGTCCGGAATATCGGCCGCGTGGGAGAATCCGCCGGTGAAACAAAGGGCGGCAATCAGGGGAAGCACTCGAGCGTTCATGCGACGTGAAATCATGGCGATTGGAGCAGGCGGTGTGGGGCTCACTTCGATTCGAGCTCGGCGATGCGCTGACGGACTTTCTTCAGGATGATTTTCTGGAGCTGTTGGCGTTTCGGATCCGCGCCTGCGGCCTGCGCCTCCATGCGGGTGGCCGCTTCCTTGAGCTTGGCCACTTCGGACTCCGACTTGAGGGAATCCATGATCCGCCGAACCACCGGCTTCTGCTCCGCGGAGAGTCCCACGAGGTCCGGATCCTCCTCGGCCACCCCCGCGCCCGCCTTGCGGGTGTAGTGCGCGACCGCGCGGTTTTCCTTGGTGAAATACTTCTGCACCACCTGCTGCAAATCCGCCGCCGTGACCGCCTGGATTTTCTTTCCAGCCTCGTTCACCTCGCGCCAGTCGCCCAGGCCTTCGTTGTACAACACCTGCATGAAGATCGGCATATTGGCCGACAATTTCCGATACTCCGAAGCCGCGAACTGGTTCTTCACCTTCTGCAATTCCTCGGCGGGAACGATCTCGGTCTTCAGACGTTCAATCTCGGCATCAATCGCCGCCTCGACCTCGGCGAGGGTTTTCCCATCGCGCGCCTCGGCCCCGATGCTGAACGAGCCGGCCCATTTCTTGGAGTCCTGCAGGGCGTTGACGTCGGTGGCCACTTCGCGTCCCAGCACCAGGCCCTTGTACAACCGGCCCGTGCGGGTGGAGAGCAACTGCTGGACGACATCGAGCGCATAGCTGTCGCGATGTCCGAACCCGACCGTATGCCACTGCATGTCCACTTCGGGATTGGTCTCGGCCTCGGCGTACATTCGCTTTTCGGCGAGCTGCGCGGGCTCGAGGGTGACCACATCGGGCGGCGGCTGGTTCCCGCGCGGAATGCGGCCGAAGTAGCGGTTCACCATCGCCTCGGCTTCGTCGGGCTTGAAGTCACCCACGAGCACCAGCGTGATGTTCTGCGGTTGGTAATAGAGGGCGTAGAATTCGTCGGCCTGCTTTTTCGAGATCGAGGGAATGTCGCTCGGCCAGCCAATCACCGGCCAGTGGTACGGATGCGCCTGCCAGAACAGGGAATTGAACTCCTCGGCGAATTTCCCGAGCGGCGTGGATTCGGTGCGCATGCGACGTTCCTCGAACACCACATCGCGCTCGGCATAGAACTCACGGAACACCGGCCGCAACAATCGCTCGCTCTCCATCCAGGCCCAGAGCTCCAGCTTGTTGGCGGGAACGCTGATGAAATATCCGGTGAGGTCCTCCGTGGTGAAGGCGTTCATCCCGGACGCGCCGGCGGTGGTGTAGATGCGGTCGAATTCATTCTTCACCAGCACGTCGCGTTCGGCATCGATGAGCTTCTTGAACTCGGCGTTCAGCTCCTTCCATCGCGGGGTCTTGAACTCGGGATTGGTGAGATCGAGCAGCGTGCCACGACGCCACGCATCGCGCATCTTGGCCTCTTCGGCGCGCATCTCGTCGCGGAGTTTTTCCTGGGCGGCGAGGATCTCCAGATCACGCTTGGCGTTTTTTGTACCAATCGTGGGCGTGCCCTTGAACATCATGTGTTCGAAGAGATGCGCGATCCCGGTGATGCCGGGGCGTTCGTTTGCGCTGCCCACGTGGGCCACCCATCCGCCGGAAATACGGGGCTCCTCGTGGCGTTCGACCATGAGGAGTTTGAACCCGTTGGGCAGGGTGCGCTCAACGACGGGGATGCCCTGACCGAGGGCGCGGACCGGGAACACCGCGAGAAAGCCGGCCACCAGGGCGGGCAGAAAGCGTTTCATGATCTTGCCGCCACAAAAGCAGCGGAAGGCGGCGGGGTCAACCGGGAGACGGAAGAAACTCCAGAATTGGTTCCGATCCGTCCGCGACGTTGCACCCGGTCCGGATCAGGACCACTCTTCGCGAAGGTCACAACATCGTCCTGCCATGTCCTCCCTCACCCGGTTCACCGTTCCCCCGCTTTACACCGTCACCCGGAAACTGGCCTCGGTCGCGATGGGTCACACCGCGCCGGATCAGGTCCTCACCGGGGCGCGGATCCTCTCCACCTACACCGACCGCATTCACAGCGACCGTGAACTCTGGATCGCCTGCGGCCGCATCGCCGCAGTGAAACCCGCCGGTGAGTCGAAGCGCCTCGGCCATTCCGCCCCGACGTTTGATTGCGCCGGAGGCATCCTCGCTCCCGGACTCGTGGATCCGCACATCCACATCGAGTCCTCAATGATGACCGCCTGCGCCTACGCCGAAGCGGCCCTGCTCAACGGCACCACGTCGATCTTCTGCGACAGCCACGAAATCGGAAACGTGTGCGACGTCGCGGGTGTGGAATGGATGCTCGAAGACGCGCGTCAGGCCCCGCTGAACATTTTCCTCACCCTGCCGAGCACCATCCCGGCCACCAACGCCTCTCTCGAAACCGCCGGGGGCGACTTCACGCCGGAGAAGGTCGCGGCCGTCTTCGACAAATGGCCCGAAGCCGTGGCGCTGGGCGAGAAGATGGACTTTGTTCCTGTGGCCTACGGCGATCCTCGCAGCCACGGAGTTCTCGCGGAAGCCTTGAAGCGCGGGCGCCCGGTTTGCGGGCACATTTACGGACGTGAATTCGTCGCCGCCGGCGCGGCCAGCGGCATCACCGACACCCACGAATCGATCGACCGCGAAATCGCCAACGATTTCCTCGAAGCCGGTCTCTGGATTTTCCTCCGCGGCGGCAATCCCAAAACCCCCTGGCATTCCCTGCCATTGGCCATCAAGGCGGTGACCGAACTCGGTGCCGATCCGAAGCGGGTTTGTGTGTGCACCGACGACCGGGATGCCGACGATCTGTTTCTCTTCGGACAGGACTGGGTGGTGCGCGAAGCCGTGAAGCACGGCATGAAGCCCACCACCGCCTGGAGCATGGGCTCGCTCCATCCCGCGACCCGCTACGGCATGGACGGCGAATTCGGCGGACTCGGCCACTCGCGTCGGGCCGACATCGTGCTGCTCAACGATTCCCTCGAACCCCGCTCCACCTGGTACGGGGGCGAATTGGTGGTGCACGACCGCCGCATCACGCCGCGCCTCGAGGCCGCACTCAGCAAGCCCTACCGGTATCCCGACGCGGCGTACAAGACCGTGCATATCGCGGACGACGTCGCCGTCATTCCCCCGCTGCCCAAGGCCCCGTGCACCGCGCACGTGCTTCGCGTGGCCCTGCCTGGAATCCTCACCTTTCACGACAAGCTCGCCTTCCAGCCCTCGGCCACGTGGGAGGAAACGCTGCGTGCGCATGGCGATCTGTGCTTCCTCACGGTGATCGAACGCCACGGAAAAACGGGCGGCGTGGGCTACGGGTTGCTGAAGGACTTCGGTTTGAAATCGGGCGCCGTCGCGAGTTCGATCGGACACGACGCCCACAACCTCGTCATGGCCGGCACCAACGAAGCGGACATGAAGCTCGCGCTGGCGACGTTGAAAGCGTCGCAGGGAGGCGTCTGTGTGGTGCGCGACGGCAAGGTGGTTTCCCACGTGTCGCTGCCGATTGCGGGCCTGCTCTCGGATCAACGCGCCGGAGTGGTGGCCCGGGAATCCGAAGCCCTGAAACAGGCGTGGACCGAAGCCGGGTGCATCCTTCCGTACATGGGATTCAACCTGCTTCCGCTCTCGGTGATCCCGGAAATCCGCCTCACCGACAAGGGACTCGTCCTCGTTCCCGAGATGACCATCGTCCCGCTGTTCGAAAGTTGAACGGAAGAACTGCAGTTCAAACCACAAATAGACACAGATTCACACAGATAGAGAGGGTGCAGGATGGTTCGAGTCCGCTCGAACGGTTTCACCTTCTGGGTGATCCATGAATCCATCGGTTTCGCGGAGTGAGTGTCGACGGCCTTTGCCCAGCGGTTATTTTCTCTCGCAACGCCGCAATTAGGCGGCGGGGTTCCTCACAGGTTTGGAGTACCGCGTTTACGCGGCTCTGCTGTTGGATTCGGCGCCACCGAAAGGTTGGAAATCAACCGCCTGCATGGTTCGAGACACGCTTCCCCGAACCGTCTGAAGACGGGACTCCAAACGAATGAGAAAACGCTCGCGGCAGTGTAGGAATCCCCTTCAACGCTTTAACTTTTCAACCCTTCAACTGCCGTTTCCAGGTTGAACCCACCTTTGGCTGCCGGAGTTAGGTAAAAACGAAAAAGGGGCCCGGCGTGTCGCCAGGCCCCATGAAACGGGGAAATTTCTAAGTTTCGCGGATCAGCCCTTGGACTTGCCTTCGGACTTGGACTCCGACTTTCCCTCGGCCTTGGCGTCCGCTTTGCCCTCGGCGCCGGCGGGGACTTCGACCATCGCGCGCTTGGCGTGCACGGCGTCCACGATCTTCTTCATCAACTCGGGCTTCTCGACCAGCGCCTTGCGGGAGGCTTCCTTGCCCTGGCCGATCAATTCGCCGGCGAACTGCAACCAGGCGCCCTTCTTCTCCACCACCCCGAGGGTCGTGGCCACGTCGAGCGCGCTGCCTTCCTTGTCGATGCCGTGGTTGAACAGGATGTCGAACTCGGCCTCGGCGAACGGAGGCGCGACCTTGTTCTTCACCACTTTCACCTTCACGTGGTTGCCCATCACGTTGCCGGCGGCGTCCTTGATGGCGTCCTTGCGGCGGATGTCGAGACGCACGCTGGCGTAGAATTTCAGGGCCTTGCCGCCGGGGGTCGTCTCGGGGTTACCGAACATGACGCCGACCTTTTCACGCAGCTGGTTGGTGAAGAGGCAGGTGGTCTTGGCCTTGTTCAGGATCGCGGTGAGCTTGCGCAGCGCCTGCGACATGAGGCGGGCCTGCATGCCCATGGTGGCCATGCCCATTTCGCCTTCGAGTTCGGCCTTCGGTACGAGCGCCGCCACGGAATCGACCACGATGATGTCGAGCGCGTTGGACCGGGCCAGCGTCTCACAAATGGTCAGGGCTTCTTCACCGGAATCCGGCTGGGAGACGAGCAGGTTGTCGAGATCCACGCCGAGCTTCTTGGCGTAGCCGGGATCCAGGGCGTGCTCCGCGTCAATGAACGCCGCCACGCCGCCGGCCTTCTGGGCGTTGGCGATGAGGTGGAGCATGAGCGTAGTTTTACCGGAGGATTCCGGACCGTAGATCTCGATCACGCGACCGCGCGGAACACCGCCCACACCGAGGGCGAGGTCGATCGAAAGCGCCCCGGTGGGGATCACTTCGACCTGCCGAAGCGCGCCCGCGGCACCGAGCCGCATGATCGCGCCGTCGCCGAAGGATTTGGTGATGGTGGAAATCGCCGCTTCGAGGTCCCGCGAACGGGTGGCGGAGAGCTTCTGGGCCTCGGTTTCAGCGGCGGTGGACTTCGGTTCAGCGGATTTGGCAGCCATGGAAATTCCTACGGGTCAGTTCAAGTGGACCCCGAGGCTAGGAGCGAAGCGCCGTCTGTCAATTGTGCTCGGAAGGGATCAGTTGATTCCTCGGTAATGGACTCCATGAGGACAACGACAGAAGGCGAGGACCCTCGATTTCCTCTGGCCCGACGTCCGGGCACCTGCGAAAACTTTCGGCATGTCGTTCCCACTCCGTTCGCGCCTTTCGGCCCTTTTGGTGGCCGTCACCGCCCTGGTGACCGCCTGCACGAGCACGTCCTCGCCGGGCAGTGCCGGTCGTCGTGAGACCGCCCTCGACCGCTACGTCAAGAAGCCCGACCCGTCGTATTCGTGGAAAATGGCCATTTCCCTGCGCGATGAGAGCGCCACGGGATACGCGATCAACCTGACTTCCCAGACCTGGCTCACCACCAACGAAGTCAACCGCACGGAATGGAAGCACTGGCTGCTGGTGGTGAAACCCGACAATCTCAACAACTCCACCGCCCTGCTGTTCATCTCCGGCGGCGCCAATCGCGGCGATCGCCCCCCGATGCCGACCCGGGAGCTCATCCGCATCGCCAAGGAAACCCATTCCGTAGTGGCCGAGCTCAAAATGGTGCCGAATCAGCCCCTGATCTTCGGCAACGACGGCGTGGAACGCACCGAAGACGACCTCATCGCCTACACCTGGGACAAGTACCTCCGCACCGGCGATGAACGCTGGCCGGCCCGGCTGCCCATGACCAAGTCCGCGGTTCGCGCCATGGACACCGTCACCGCCTTCCTCGGTTCCCCCGAGGGCGGCAATGTGAAGGTCGACAAGTTCGTCGTCTCCGGCGGATCCAAGCGCGGCTGGACCACCTGGACCACCGCAGCCGTCGACCCGCGCGTCGTGGCCATCTGCCCGATCGTGATCGACGTCCTCAACGTGGAGAAATCCATGCAGCACCACTACCAGGCCTACGGGTTCTATGCCCCGGCGGTGGGCAATTACACCCAGCACCACATCATGGACTGGAACGGCACCCGTGAGATCAAGAAGCTGTACGAAATCGAAGATCCCTTCTCCTACCGCGACCGCCTCACCATGCCGAAGCTCCTCATGAACGCGGCGGGCGACCAGTTCTTCCTCCCGGACTCCTCGCAGTTCTACTTCGACCAGCTCACCGGACCGAAGTACCTCCGCTACGTCCCGAACACCGATCACTCCATGCGCAACAGCGATGCGTATGAATCATTGCTCGCCTGGCAGCATCTCGCGGCCACCAAGGGTCACCTGCCCGAATTCACCTGGAAGCATGCCGACGAAGGCACCGTGACCGTCACACCGAAGGACGCCCCGCGTCAGGTGCTGCTCTGGCAGGCCCACGTAGACACCGTCCGCGACTTCCGCCTCGAGACCTCCGGCCCGATCTGGAAATCCACCCCCGTCTCTCCCGACGCTGCAGGCAACTACACCGCATCCATCACCAAGCCTGAGAAAGGCTGGACCGGCTACTTCCTCGAGATGACCTACGACGTCGGCGCCTCCACCCCGCTCAAGCTGACCACCAACGTGAAGGTCATTCCCGATGTCCTCCCGTTCCCGCCCGCACCCGCACAGCATCCCAAGGGATTCCTGAGCAAGTGACCGGCTGAACGGGTGGTAGCAAGCGAGCCGCAACGCAAAACGCATCATCATGCCGCATCCTCGATCCGTGGCCCGCATCCCACAGGCACTGATTCTCGCGCTGGCGTTGAGTTCGCTTCCCGGCGCGGCCGCATTGCCTGCGGTGCAGGTCCCCACCGATGCGGCCCTGCACGCGGAGGCCGTGGCTTGGAGAAAAAACCTCTCCGAACGCATCCTGCCGTATTGGTACGACACCGCGATCGACTGGAAACGCGGCGGCTACGTGCTGGCCGATGATGCCGTCCGCGGACGCGGTACGCCGGACGAAAAGCAGATCGTGACCCAGGCGCGGATGGTCTGGACCTTCTCCCTCGCGCATCGAAAAGGGTACAGCACCGCGCAGCGCGACTACCTCAAGGCCGCGCGCCACGGCGTCGAGTTCCTCCAATCCGCGATGAAGGATCGCGAACACGGCGGACACTTCTGGTCGGTTGCTCCCGACGGTGCCCTGCGCGATGGACGCAAGCGCCTCTACGGCGAATCCTTCGTGGTGTACGCCCTGGTGGAATACCACCGCGCCTCGGGCGACGCCGCAGCCCTGCGCGAAGCCCTCGACCTGTATCACGTGCTGCAGAAGCGGACCCACGACACCGCGCATCCGGGATGGATGGAGCACTTCGAGCGCGACTGGACCCCGCTCCCCGTCGGCGACCGCAACGCCATCGTGGAACTCGCCGGACACAAGAGCGCGAACACGCATCTGCACTGGATGGAGGCCCTCGCCGAGCTCTACGACGCCACCCACGACGCCGAAGTCCGCAAGTCACTTACCGAAGCCCTGGAGATCAACCGCCGCCGCTTCTATCCGGCGGATCCCGCCAAGTCCGCGTTTCATTTTCATCCCGACTGGTCGCCCTCCACCGATCCGTCCTCAGCCGGACTCAGCTACGGCCACAACGTCGAATTCGCCTGGCTGATGATTCGCGCCGAGGAAGTGCTGCGGACGCCCCGCTCCTGGCCGCATTTCCATGCGCACGTCCAGCACGCGCTCGCGCACGGCACCGATTCCAAACTCGGCGGCGTGTACAACCGCGGTGCCGGCAACGGACCCGCCACCGACACCACCAAGGTCTGGTGGGTGCAGGCCGAGATGATTGCCGCCCTCACCGACGGTCTGGGAAACCAGCCCTCGAACGCGGCGTATCGCACCGCCCTCACGCAGACGTTCCAGTTTGTAAACACCCACATGACCGATTCCCGCACCGGCATCTGGGTCGACTCGGTCACCTCCGAAGGCGCGCCCAAGGCCCCGGGACTCGCCCACAACTGGAAGGCCAACTACCACGACGTCCGCGCGCTGGTGAAGTTCGTCGACGCCTTCGATCCGCAGAAGCCCGCGCCGCGGAAGTGAGCGTGGACAACCGCGCGCTTCCGGCGATTCTTGGCCCGTGCCGTCCGCTCCGGTTCCAGCCCCGGTCTATTTCGACTACAACGCCACGACACCGCTCGATCCTGCGGTGCTCCAGGCGATGCTCCCCTTACTCGGCAAAACCTGGGGCAACCCCTCCAGCGTTCACGCCATCGGCCAGACCGCCCGCGCCGCGCTCGACACGGCGCGCTACCGACTCGCCAGCCTCTGGCGTTGCAAGCCCTCGGAAGTGGTCTTCACCGGAGGCGGAACCGAGTCCAACAACCTCGCCATCCTCGGCACTGCGCGACTGCTGAAGCCTCGCGGACGCCACCTCATCTGCTCCGCCGTTGAACACCCCGCAGCCCTCCACGCCTTCCGCTCTCTGCAACAGCACGAAGGCTTCGAACTCAGCCTGCTGCCGGTCGATGCCGAAGGACGCGTCTCGGTATCAGATTTGGAATCCCTCCTGAGCCAGCGTCCGGACACCACGCTGGTGTCGGTGATGACGGCGAACAACGAAGTCGGAACCATTCAACCCGTCGCGGAGATTGGCGCCCTGTGTCGCGCGCGCGGCGTGAAGTTCCACACCGACGCCGTGCAGGCATTTGGAAAACTGCCCTTTCGCGACATCCATCAATTCGAGGCCGACCTCGTTTCGGTCTGCGCCCACAAATTTCACGGACCCAAGGGATCCGGGGCCCTGTTCATCAAGTCCCCGCTTCAACCGTTGCCCACGCAATGGGGTGGAGGACACGAGAACGAGCGTCGCGCCGGCACGGAGAATCTCGCCGCGATCGTCGGGCTGGTAACCGCCTTCGAACGTTTTGTGGTCACGCCGGTGTTTGATCCCGCGCAGCTCCTTTCGCTCACCCAACGGCTCGCAACCGGAGCGGCGGCGCTTCCCGGAGTGACGCTGCGGAGCCCGGCATCGGATCGGCTGTCGAACACCATCGCGTTCTCGGTTCAGGGCACCGATGGGATTGCGTTGATGGCCACGCTCGATCTGGAAGGCATCTGTGCCTCGAGTGGATCCGCGTGTTCCGCGGGATCGTTGGAGCCCAGTCACGTATTGGCGGCGATGGGCGTCCCGACGAACGAAGCCAATGCGTTGGTTCGATTTTCGCTCGGTCGGGGATCGACATCGGAAGAAGTCGATCGTGTTCTCTCGATCCTCCCCGAACTCCTCCAACGCCTCCGCAGCGGTCGGTAATTGAGCCCCACGTCCCGATGCGGACCGGCCCTATGGAGTGCGGTGGCAGAGCGCAGCGCCGACACCGCTTTCGAAACCGGCCGAAGTCTAAAACCGACCGGCGCCAGACAGGAAAGAGCCCAAGCCCGAAGCGGAAGGGGGATAATTTGGAAAGCAGGAAAGCAGGACGGGGAAATGCAGAAGAGTTGGCAGCTAGGAGCTGGAAGTTAGGAAAAAATGAGCTCGGATTTTCCCAGGCTGTTCCTCCTGCTTTCATGCTTTCCAAATTCACCCCCTCCCCGGCTCAGCAGAGTTGAGGAAAACCGGAAGCTTCACTTCAACCGCAGGGCGCGTTGGATTCGCACCGGGGGCGTGAGGGTCTGGCCGTCGGCAGGCTGGCTCTGGATCAGGCGCACGACGTCCATGCCCTTGATCACTCGGCCGAACGCAGCGAAGCCCTGACCGTCGGGGTTGCGACGGCCGCCGAAATCGAGCTCAGGCTGGTCGCCAATGCAGATGAAAATGTCCGACGTCGCGGAATCAACACCGTCGCGCGCCATCGAGATTGTTCCGTCCAGATGCTTCAACCCCGTGTCGCGCGTGCGCTCGAGGGCGATCGGCGGATCGGTCTCTTCCACCCGCGCCGGATTCGAATCGGCCTGGATGACTTCGATCCGGATCTGATTGGTCGGCTGGTTCTGCGGGGTCACAGCCCGATGGAACCGGCCGTCGCTGTAAAATCCCTTCCGAACGTAGCGTAGAAAATTCCGCGCGGTGACCGGAGCCTTGGTGGCGTCGAGCTCGACTTCAATGTCGCCCAGCGCGGTTTGAATCGACACCACCGGCGCTTTTCCCACGGGTTCGTCCGGCCACTCAAAAATGGGCGTCTTCGCCGGATCCATCGGCGTGAGATGCGCCCGGCCTTCCGGCGATCGCTGCGCGGGCTTGTGGTAACGCCATTCCAGATCGCCATAGACCTCCAGGCACAGCGCCGCGACTCCGGGGTCGTAGCGCTTGAGCTTGTCGCGGGTGTCGATGTCGTTGTGAAGCGCGTCGTTGGCCCGGTTGTTGTCGAACCAGGATTGGGTCGCCTCGGCCCAGTACTCCTCCCGGTTCGAAGCCGCGTAGGTGCTCTTCCACAACCCGCGATTGGTCGCGCTGTGAAAGGACTTCGCCAGGCGTTCATCAAAGGTGGGATCGAGCGCGTTCATCCCGGTGAGGTGAATCGCGTGGGCGAATTCGTGGATGAGGATGTTCTCGGTGGAATACGGATCGTTCCGGTAGCAGAGCAGATTCTCCTCGGCACAGCTCACCGCCGGAGCCTCGGGCGATGCGCCCAATCCGCGGGCGCGTCGGTCCCAGAAAATCTTGGGCGTGAGATTCGAATGCTCCGGAATGTCGGTCGTGAATTCGTTCCACGCCATCACGGCCAATCGAACGTGGTTCGAGGCCATGGCGTGCAGCACGTCGGCCCGTTTGGGCAGCATGTGTTGAAGAATCCAGGCGGCCTCCCGCAGCGCGTTGTCGGAGATTTTAGAGGAGCCCACGATGGGCAATCGCTCCACCACCACGTGCCTTTGATAAAACGGGGCGAGGGAGAACTCGCGTCGCAACGGCTCGGGAATCGGCCGGACCACCGGGACCGGCTCCGCGGCATGAACGCGCGCGCCGGCCCCCATCGCCGCGGCGCAGGCCAGAAGGCAACCCACCACGCGGCACCAACCCAGAACTCGAAGGAGTGGAGTCATGACAAATTCTCTAGGGAACCTTTACCACAGATGGACACAGATTCACACAGATGGGAGGTAGGAAGAGTAGACCCTAGACAGAGAGCAGTGTTTCGACTGCGGGATGAACTCGAAATCCGTTCGTTCCGCGCCTTTTTATCCGTGTTCATCTGTGTCCATCTGTGGTTACCGCAGTTCTGCTTCCTGCCTCGGCCGCCTACTCCACTCCCGGCATGAGGCGGCGGATGCGTTTGCTGCAGAGCAGGAGGATCAATCCCACTCCGCCCGCGAACAGCACCACCTGGAAGAATCGCGCAGGCATGGCCGCGGCGTTGTCGCCGCTGACTTCGCCGGCGAACAGACCCGCAATCAAATTGCCCAACGAGGCCCCGAGGAACCAGATGCCCATCATCTGCCCCACCAGCCGTTGCGGGGCGAGCTTGGTCACGGAGCTGAGTCCGACCGGGCTGATCAGCAGTTCACCCAATACGTGCAGCAGATAAGTGAACACCAGCCAGCTGGGCCAAACCGGACCCGTTGCGAGGGCACGCTTCGAGGCAAACGCCACCACCAAAAATCCGATGGCGAGGAACATCAGTCCCCAACCCATCTTGGTTCCGAGCGAGGGATTGCGTCCGTGCTTGGCCATCCGGATCCACACCGCCGCAACCACCGGCGCAAAGACGATGACAAAGATCGCCGGCAGGGATTGGAACCAGCTCGCCGGCACCGGCGAGGCCATGGCCCCGAACGTCCGCTGCGTGTAGCGCTCGGCAAACAAGTTGAGGGAGGAGCCCGCCTGTTCGTATCCGCTCCAGAACAACGCAGCGGCGACGAACAAAATGGCGATGACGCCCATGCGCTTTTTCTCGGCGAGTTCGAGTCCGGCCAGGAAGAAGGCCCAGAGGAAATACAACACCGCGACTCCGACGATCAGCACCGTGGTCCACCGCGCGAGTTGGAGAGGATTGACCGGCAGCACGCCCGAGAAGGTCAGGGCGAGAACGACCGCAATGGCCCCCACGGCCACGAACAGCGATTTCCAATCCTGTTGCGTGGCAGACCCACGGTGCGCCGGGACCAGACCGATCGGACCGAGGTGTTTGCGGGTGAACTGAAATTGGATCAATCCCAGCACCATCCCGAGTCCCGCCGCGCCGAAGCCGTAGTGCCAGTTCACCCGCTCCCCGAGCGAGCCGCAGGCCAGGGGTCCGAGGGCTGCACCCAAATTGATCCCCATGTAGAAGATCGTGAACCCCGCGTCGCGCCGCGCGCCGCCTTCGGGATAGAGCTGTCCGACGAGCGCACTGATATTCGGCTTGAGCAGCCCGGTGCCGAGGACCACCAGGACGAGGCCGAGGTAGAAGAACTTGATCGAAGGCAGGGCGAGCGAGAAGTGGCCGAGGGCGATCAACACGCCACCTGCGATGAGCGCCTGTTGCGCGCCGAGGAGGCGATCCGCAATCCATCCGCCGGGCAGGGCCGAGAGGTACACACCGGCGACGTAGAGGCCGTAAATCGCGGTGGCCACCTTGTCGTTCAGGCCCAGACCGCCGCGCTGAATCTCGGCGGTCATGAACAACACGAGCAGGGCCCGCATGCCGTAGTAACTGAACCGTTCCCACATCTCGGTGAAGAACAGCGTCCGCAATCCCCGGGGATGATTCACGGGACAAAGCCTGTTCAGGAAATCCGCCTCAGCCAAGAGGCAAAGGCGGATTCACCGGGAATCTTTTTCAACATTCCTGCGAGTGCCCCCGCGCGGGCCGCGGAGTGGGATGAATTTGGAAAGCAGGAAAGCAGGAAGAGCGGAGCCGATATTTTTCGGCATCCAGCATCTTCCCGCGAATCATCCTCCGCATCTGCGTTTATCTGCGTCGATCTGCGGTTCAAACCGCTGCATTTAGAGGGAGGGCAACAAAACGCCTCACTTCCGCTTGGGAAGCTTGGGGCGGGCGGCGATGCCGTCGTGAATGATCTTCAGCACCGACTTGCGCTCGGCACCGGTGAGGGTGAGACGCGGGGCGCGGACCCATTCCTTGCCGAGACCGGTTTCCTGCACGGCCAGCTTGATGTACTGGACGAACTTCGGGTGCACGTCGAGGTGCAGCAGCGGGGTGAACCAGCGGTAGATCTCGCGGGCCTTTTCCCATTCGCCGGCGCGGGTGAGTTCCCAGAAATACTGGTTTTCCTTCGGGAATGCGATGCCCGTGCCGGCCACCCAACCGTCGATACCAAGGATCGCGCTTTCCAGCGCGAGGTCATCGACACCGGTGAACAACGCATAGCGGTCGCCCACCACGCGGTGCAGATCGGTGATGCGACGCGGGTTGCCGGAGCTTTCCTTCAGGGCGACGAAGTTCTTCTCCGATGCGAGCTCCGCGAACAGCTCGGGGGTAATGTCGTGTCCGTAGCTGATCGGGTTGTTGTAGATCATCACCGGGAGTCCCGAGGACTTGGCAACGGTCCGGAAATGATACACCGACTCCCGGGCATCCGGGGACTTGTAGATCATCGGCGGCATCAGCATGTAGCCGTCGGCCCCGAGGGTTTCGAGGTCGCGCACGTAGCGGACCGCTTCCGACACGCTGCTCTCGGCCACGCCGCTGAGCACGGGCACGCGGCCGAAGACGGTCTTCACCATCTCGCGGATGACGGTGCGTTTTTCGTCGGCGGTGAGCGTCTGGTTTTCACCCAGCGAGCCGAGGAACACGAGGCCCTTGATTCCGGATTGGATCAGGGCATCGGCATGGGCTGCGGTGGCGTCGAGATCGAGCGAACCATCCTTGTGAAGCTGGGTGGTGATGGCGGGGAAGACACCCTGCCAGTACGGCGTTTTCATTGGGGAGAGCCTATGGGGAAGGCGGGAAGAAGTGAAAGTGCGGAAACGACTGCGCCCTCCGGGCACAAAAAACCCGCGGCCACCGGTCGAGCCGGCAGGCCGCGGGTGTTGAAAAACTTGGGTTCAGCCCTGAATCGACCGGCTGCGCACGCGGCGCCATCCGGCAAAGCCCATCAGCGAGACACCCACCGCCATCGCCACGCCGGCGGGTTCGGGCACGGGAGCCAGGCCAGATCCGATGGCATCCAACAGGACCAATTCCGCAGCGCTGTTGGACATGCTGGTGAATACCGCGGGATTACCGGTGTAGTCCTGGGGAGCGGCGGGGAAGGTCCCCGTCGCCCGGTCGCCATGGTCGTCCCCATTCGGAAGGTTATTCCATTCCTGGATGTCGGGACCGAACGGGCTGATGCGGAAGTAGGCCTTCTTGGTGGGGTCGTTGGCCACATTGGGATCAACTTAGAAGTGGCAGTTGAAACCACAGATGAACACAGATCCACACAGATAGAGAAGGGGATGGATTGCTCGACTGGACTCGAACCATTTGGCCTTTTGGGTGATCTAGGAATCCTTCCGCTCCGCGCAGTTCCATCTGTGTTCATCCGTGTCCATCTGTGGTTGGACTCTTCTTTAACTGCCGTTTTTAGACTCAAAGCTCCGCGCGCCGGCGGCGGTATACCGGAAAAGATCCGCAGGCGCGATCGTGGCGGGGACCGCGCCGCCTCCGTTGGGGAGGCTGCTCGGGGTGCCGAGCACTTCGTAGAGCTTGTGCTGGATCACTCAAAGGAATCCCGCCGGGTTGGACGCAAGGGTGTCCTTGTTGAAGGTCACCGTCCCATCGTTTGCGACCGGCAACCGCAACCCCAGAGCCACGGCGAGGGCCCGCGGCACCGCGATGTTGGCTCCGTTGATTACCGGATCCTTCGGACCCGCTCCGATGGCAGTCTTCGGGCGACAATCGCAGCGCGGATTGCCTACCGAAATCATCCTCACGGAGCCTCCACGCGAACGCGGTAAAACCGGCGTAATCCCGTCGAATCGATCGACAGTCCATTGGTGGACGCGGGAAGGGCCGCACTCAGCGTTTTCCAATCCGGGGGCAATGATTCGGTGTATTCGACGCGGTTGGTGCGCCCGGGCACCGCGTTCCACGTGATGCGCTGGGTTCCGTTGGTCGGGGTGATGTGCACCTTCAAGAGCGTGACGTCGACCCACAGCACATTGCGGTACAGGCCCGCGATCGAGGTGTGATCCACCAGGGTCAGGGGCACGACCGGACGCGGTCCCTGCGCGAATGGCAGGTTGGGATCAAAGAGGATCACGAGCGCGTTGGTGTCGCGCTCCGAGCTGGAGACGAAACCATTCAAAGTCTGCAGCACCGGAATCCCGGAGACCACGCGGCCAAACACCGGGTAGCCGCCATTGATGGTTTCAAGCGTGGGACTGTTGGTTCCGAGGTTGAAGAACCACGCCCCGGAAATGGGACGTCCGGGTCCGTCGGCAATGTTGCCCATGGCCAGGGTGCCGAAGAGATTCGAGATCACCGTGCCGCTCTTCACCTCGTTGGTGATTCCAGGCAGGAGGGCGATGCGCGCAAAGTCCGCGCCAGATTTCCCCCGGTTGATCTCGGTGTACTCGCCACCAGCTGCCACAAAGCCGGGGACCAGATAGTGGATGAAGGAATCGCGATACAACCCGGATTCCACATGCTGCAGGAAGTTCTGCACCGTCCTGGGTTTCTCCGCATCGTAAAGCTCGACCTCGATGTCGCCCACTGGTGTACGAAACTGCACGCCGGTCCCGGCCTGCAGGATGGAAACCACTCTGGACGCAACAAGCGCGGCAAAACACCAACCGACGAGGAATCGTAACAGGAACGCGAGCCGGCGGCGGGGAATCATGGACGGGGGGAGGTGGCGGGCGGGTTGTTCCAAAATTGGACCACCTCGCGCCACCATGCAGCGGGCTGCCGGATGGCTTCGTTGTGGCTAAGTCCGGGAAAGACCCAAAGTTTCTTCGGGCCGTGGTACTGGTCGTGAAGGTTGATTCCGCGGGCGGGACGAATCGTTTCATCCTCCCCGGCCACGCCGACCGCGACCGGGCCGTGGTAGTCGGACAACCAGTCGGATGCCGGAAAGCGGTCGAGCAGCATCAGCTCCACCGGAAGCCACGGCATGCGATCCCGGGCCACGCGGACCAATCGGTCGTAGGGCACGAGGCAGCACCGGCCTGCGACGCGATCCGGATGCCGACCCGCCAGCCACGCGGCGGTGCCGGTTCCGATGGATTCCGAGACCACGTACACTGGGACCCCGGTCGGCAAACGGCCAAACGCCTCCTCAGCGGCGGCGAGGAACGAAGACTGCGAGGGTGACCCGGGGCGGTCTGCGTAGCCGGGGTATTCGAGGAGGAACACTTCGGCTGGAAAAACTTCCTGGATGGGATCGGCCAGGTATTCGCGTCCCACCGCGGTGCCAGCGTTGCCATGGACAATGAGGACCGTAGCCGGCTTGGAAGGGTGACCCGATCGGGGAGCTGGACGATGCCAGCCAATCCGAAGACCCGAGGCATTCGTCCAGGCGATGAACCGACGCTCAGCGGCGAATCGCTCCAGGTCGGCGGTGGAAACCGAAGGCGGGTGAAACACCAGACTGCGCTGGAACACCGCCACGAGGAGGCAGAAGCCCAGGTAGGCAACGAGCGGCAGACGCGCCAGACGCCACACGCGCGACCGAAGAGAATGAGGGCCCCGCGGGGATGAAATCGCGTCGCCCATGAAGGAATCCTACGCGCTCGCCGCAGTACTGGCTCCAGTGCCGGCCCCGGTGCTCACGCGAATCTCACCCGCCTTGATCTTTTGCAGCGCCACGAGTGCGGCGGCGCTTTCCGCGAGCTTCTTGCTTCGACCGTTGCCACGCGCGAGTTCCACTCCACCGTGATAAACCGCACATTCGAAGCGGCGATCGTGGTCGGGGCCTTCGACCGAGATTTGCTCGTATCCGGGCGGATTCGGCGAGTTGGCCTGAAGCAGCTCCTGCAGTTCGCCCTTGGGGTTTTCCAGATTGGGAAGTTCCCCGAGTTCGCCAAAGAGATTGCGAAATTGGCTGAGCACCAGGGCGCGGGCGACCTCGTATCCGGCATCGAGGAACACCGCACCCACCACGGCTTCAAAGGCATCGGCCAGCGTGGAATTGCGCGTGCGACCGCCGCTGGAATCTTCGCCGCGACTGAGAATCAGGAAGCGCCCAAGATTGAGGCGGCGCCCCTGCTCGGCGAGCGAGGCGCGATTGACCAGCTGCGCACGGGCCTGGGTGAGCGGGCCCTCGCCGTGCGCGGGAAATCGGGCGTAAAGCTCGTTGGTCAGGACCAGCTGCAGCACCGCATCGCCCAGGAATTCGAGCCGTTGATTGTGCTGCTGAAGATGTCCCACACCGGCCTCGTGGGCGAGCGACGGATGGGTCAGCGCGAGGATGAGCAACTGGCGGTCACGAAAGGTGTGACCCAGTGCGGTCTCGAGCTCGGCGGTGGGAATCATGGACGGAATCAGGACTGCGCCACCGACGACACCTCACCGGCCGGAGCCGCCGATTCCTCGGCAACCACCGGGAGTTCCGCGACCTCCGCGGCCTCGGCCGCAGTTTCCGTTTCCGCCAATGCGGACTCGGGTTCAGATTCGGATTCGGATCCGGATGCAGGTTCCGTGGCGGTCGCTGCAACTGCGGCGGCGGGAGCCTCGGTCGAGGGAAGCCCGTTCTCCAGCAGATCGGCCACATCGCGCTGCACGGCCTCGAGCTGTTCGAGATGAAGATCGGGATCGACGATGGCGAAGATGTCCCCGGTGCGGGACTGCTCGTACACGAACACGCGCTTGCCGTTTTCGCGGAGCTGCTGCTTCACCTTGAGGATGCGTTTGCGTTCGAGCATCACCGCGAGGATGTAGCAGGCCGGGGCGTGGCGTTCGTCGCGACGCTCCACCAGCTTGCGCAGCAGGGCCTCGGCATCGCCCTTGGCAATCGCCTCCGGAGGCGCGGCAGGAGGGGCGTGGTAGGTGCCCTTCCAGTGGGAAATGAGATCAGGCCGGGCGAGGATCTCGGCGCTCTGGGCCTTCCAGCCCTCCTCGCTCAGATCCAACCGCTCAAACAACGGGCCCGCCGACACCAGCACGGTGTGGCAGGGTTCACCATCGGCAAAGGCGCGACCGGTGGCGTGGCAGGCATGGGCCCGACTTTGAATGTTCCATTCCAGCATGACAGACGTAGACGTTCCGAGGGATTCGCTCCGAAGATTCCAACCCGTTGAGGTCGCGTGGAGTATCGGGAAGGAATGGGAGACTTCAACCCGGTTTTCCAACGGATCGAGCCCGAGCAACGCTCGCCCCCCAATTTCAAGGCCCGGTCAGCTGCGGAATCCCGCCCTTCGGCACGCGCGGCGTTTCCAGGTCGCGGATCCACGGATTGTGCCCCCACCAACGCACCGAGACCCGCGCGAGATCGGCATTCGGATCCACCACCGGCTGCACCGGACGGCCGTTCAACGACACTCCGGTCATCGCAAACACCGCCGGGCGTCGCCCGTGGTCCTTCTCCCAAAGGTCCGCCACATGACGCGCATATCGCCGCAACAAAAAGGGCTGGAGGCTCACGTGCATGCGGAGCTCCTGGGTGAGTTCGGACATCGGATTCCACCGGATCTGCGGCGCTGCCCCGAGTCGATCCTGCGATTCCTGAAAAAAGGCCGCGGGCATTTCCGTGCCCGACTCCAGCAACGTCTCGGTGGTCAGGACCAGCATCGGTTCCCCGCCTGAATGCTGAATTCCCGAACTACCACCGCCGTGGTTTTCCGCTCCGGGTTTCCAAGCCGCGCGGTTCACGCGGGGCAATCGGGAGGAAGAATTCGTGGACGCCTGCAACGGGAGCAGCAGCGGGTCTTCGATCAGGAACAAGGGCGTGGCCACCGGGGTGGCTCCTTCGAGGGCGAAGGGTTGAAGCCGGCGCAGCAGCGGCTGGATCTCCGCAGTGCGGCCCTCGCGCATGGTTTGTTGCAGGCGCTCCAATGCCTCCTCACGCGAAGCCACCGCCACGCCGTGGGCCCGAAGCGATGCCGCATAGGCGTCGGTGATCTGGCCCAAGACTGCGGTGCGACGAATCGATTGCGGCGCGCGTCCGTAGCGCTCCTGCCAGAGCTGTCGAATGCGTTGAACCGATTCCTGCTCGGTGTGGGGAACCATCGATCCGGACAGGGGATTGAAGAGAATCCGTTCGCCGATCTGTGGCTCGAAGGTCACCACCAGCTCCGGCAATCCGGTCCAGTCCACCTTCGTGGGATTCATCCGTCGATACAGCACCGGCTCGCCCTTCCAGGCGTTCCAGTGGATGTCCACGCCGCGGTCGACATTGGTGGAAATGATTCCCGAATCGCCGATGAAATACTGGCTCGGGATGCACCGGTACACCTCGGCCTTCAGACGCCAGCAAAAGCTCAGCCCCTCCCAAGTGAGACGGCTGTCGGCACCGGAAAGGTATTGCCGCAGCGGATTGATCGACTGCCACGCAATCCATCCCGCAACCAGCGGCAGCATCCATCGGCTCGCTGAGCGTGAAGCAGAAGCGGCTGGAGCCACAGGTGTGGGTTCGAGGCTCCATCCGAGCGACGCCCCCACGCCCGGAAACAACACGCCGCCTGCGAAGAAATATCGCCAGTCGGGCTTCGCCACGCGCGGCGAACGGAGCCACCGCCACGCGCGCTCCGGCCAGTCGGGATCAAAAAAGATCGTCGCACTGGTGATGCCAATGAATGGGAACCAGTGGATGTCCTTGAACAGAATGAAGTGATTCGTCCCGTGGAAAATCAGGATCAGGATCATCCCGAAGATTCGCGTCCGACGCGCCAGCAGCAGGAATCCGATCGCCAGATCAAAGCCCGCTCCGACCCAGCTGATGAAATAAACGAGCCCTTGGTGGTGGAGGATTCCCTGCAGGGTCTGCAGTTGGGAGGCGCTGAGTTTCGGACCGAGTTCGGACACGATCCGCGCCTGCGAGAGGAAGAAACGAACCGGTTCGCCATCCATCAGCCAGTCGTAATTCACCTTGGCCAGACCGGCGTAGAAATACGTGACCACCAACTGCGCCTGCAGCAGCACGAGCGTCCAACGCGGAACTGTGGTTGGGGAATCGCCCTTCCGGAACAACCACGCATCGACGCTGAACCGCCGCGATGCCGGCATCCAGATCAACAGGAACGCCACCAGCAGCTCCAGATAGTAGTAGCTCATCCAGTACGTCCGCGTGGATTCCACGACGTACAGGTAACCCCAGGAAAGGAACACCAGCGTCGCCGCCACGCGGTGGAACAATCCGATGGCCAGGCAAACGCCCCCGACGGCCAGCGCCCCCACCACCACATGGATCCAGACCGGCGGAAGCAACGGCACCCATTCGAACCAGGGATACGGGATGCGAAAGTGAAGGTTCGCCCCGGTGTAAAAGGTGGTCAGCGGAACCTCGTTAAACGTGCTCGCCGAGGGCACGCACAAGGTCCAGGCCTCAAGCACCATGATCACGCCGATGCAGAATCGAAACACCGCCAGCGACGCCCCGTTCACGGGAGCTGACAACCAGGCGTCGAGCCGCGAGCGCCAGGGGGCGTATTCGGGGTTGGCGCGGGAATTGGAGGATACGGAGCTCATACCGCGGCCGTGCCGCGTGGACCAATCCTCCCCCAGTCAGAACTGACATCAACCCGGATCTGTCGTTGGACCAAAATTGGGAACACTGTTTGGTTCTTGCGGGAATACCCCATGCATCGTGCGATGGCTCCGTCGCCCGAGCCCCATGAGCACGACCATCCCTGAAGCGGAACCGGTGTATCAAATCCTGGTGAATGGCGCACCCACCGGTCCCTATCCGTTGAGCGAAGTGATCGCCGGGATGCAATCGGGACGCTTCCTCCCCGAACAGCACGCCTGGACCGAAGGCTGGCCCGAATGGCGGGCACTGTCGGAGCTGTTCCCGGACTGCGTACCAAATTCGGTCCACGAATTCTCCGGGGAAACCACCGACCGGGACCCCCTGCTGATCAGTGCGCTGGCCTATCCGTTCCGGGGCGATGGCATTATCATCCTCATTGCCGGCACGCTGTTCTTCAGTCTTTTGGGAATGGGCTCCATGGTGCTCGTCCGGTTCACCGGCCTGGTGGGACTGTTCTGCTCCGGCTATCTGCTGATCACGCTGCGGGAAATCGTCCAGGCCAGCGCCATGGGGGAGGACAAGATCCCGGCATGGCCCACGTTCAACCCTGCCACCTGGGTGATGGATTTCCTCCGGCCCTGCTTGAATCTGGCGGGGACCATTTTTGTCTGCCTCGGACCCGGGGCCATTCTTCTTTATTACAATGCCTGGAGCCCGGATTCGACCCGCGCCGGACTGGCGATTGCGCTGCTCATCGGCGGGGCCGCCTACCTCCCCATGGCCCTGCTGGCGGTGGCCATGACCAGTTCCCTGGTGGGTCTGGACCCGCGGGTGGTGATCCCGTCGATCGCTGCCATCCCGTTTCGTTACGCGGGCGCCCTGCTTCTGTTTGCCGGGATTCTGGTTCTCAACCTCCTCGCGCAACTCCTCGTGGCCAACGCACGGCTGGGGATCCTGTCGGCGCTGTTGAACGGGTTCTTCTCCCTCTACTTCGCCGTGGTCCAGGCACGCGTTCTGGGCCTGATTTACTACACCAGCCGGCACCGCTTCCGCTGGACCTGACCCCGCCCGCCGCGGCTTCAAGTCGCGATCCGATCGGCGGGGACATGGACTTTGCGCGCGTCCCGGCCTAGGCTCGCTCCCATGATACACGTCGGCATCGGATACGATGTCCATGCGCTGGTGGAAGGTCGCAAGCTCGTCCTGGGCTGCGTCGAGATTCCGCACGAACGCGGGCTGGATGGGCACTCGGATGCCGATGCCCTCGCGCACGCCATCACGGATGCCGTGCTCGGGGCGATTGGCGAAGTCGACATCGGCCACTTCTTCCCCAACACCGATCCGCGCTGGAAGGGCGCTCCCAGCCGCGTGTTTCTTGAGGAATCCGCGCGCCAGGTGAAAGCCCGCGGCGGCCGCATCGTGAACATCGACGCCACGCTCATCGCGGAGCGTCCCAAGATTTTTCCGCACATCGGCCTGATGAAGGAACGCGTCGCCGCAGCCCTCGGCCTGCCGGTGAACAAGGTCGGCATCAAGGCCACCACCAACGAACGCATGGGCTTCCTCGGACGCGAGGAGGGCATCGCCGCCATGGCGGTCGCCAGCGTGGATCTGCCGGAGTAATCGAAGCCAAGCCAAGAGCAGCGACTCGGAACAACCAATCAACATGGGATCAAAAGCGGAAATCGGATGGACGACCCCCGGCGAGGATGGCGTGAAGCGCCACGTCTTCGCGCACCGGGTCGGCAAAACCTGGGAGTTCTTCGAACGCCCCAAGCGCGCGGGCAAAGAAATCCAGTGGGCCGAGATGAAGAATCCCCCGCTGAACGACTGGCTTGAGCTGCTCGAATGCGTGGAACGCCGCGCCGCGCGCGATCTGCACCCGCCCGATTTCGTCGAGCACCTCCGCCGCGTGATCCGCGAGAAATTCCCGGACCACAAATTCTGATCTGCCCAGCTCAGCTCAGCTCAGTTCATCCCATGCGCCCCCTCATCCTCGTCAGTCCCAGCATCGCGGCGGCCGGCGTGGAAATGCCCGATCCGTCCATCAGCGTCGCCGGCGCTTATCTCGACGGAATCCTGAAGGCGGGCGGGATCCCGGTGTCGCTGCCGCTGGTCACGGAGCTTGAGGCCATTGCCGATGCGGTGGCCCAGGCCGATGGCGTGCTGCTGACCGGCGGCGAGGACATTGAGCCCACACTCCACCGCTCCGAGGTAAGCGAGGCCCTGCGCTCCACCTGCTTTCTCGATCATCCCATGCGCGATGCCATGGAGCTCGCGCTGATCCGCGAGACCTTCCGGCGTCGCGTGCCGATGTTCGCCATCTGCCGCGGACATCAATTGGTCAACGTGGCCCTCGGTGGATCGCTCTACATCGACCTCCCCAGCGAAGCCCCGGGCAACGTTCAGCACAATCAGGTGGCCCGACGCTTCGAAGCCGTGCATCCAGTGCGGATCGAACCTGGCTCACTCCTTGAAACCCTGGCCGGCGGATCGGAACTCGGCGTGAACTCCACCCATCACCAGGCCGTGAATCAGCCCGCCCCGGGCCTTCGCGCCGTGGCCCGTGCCGACGATGGCATTGTCGAAGCCATGGAATGGGACGCCACCGCCGCCGCTGCCAACGGATGGTTCCTCTCCGTGCAGTTCCATCCCGAACGCCTCGCTCCCACCCTCCCGGCCCATGCGCGATTGTTCAGCGCGTTCGTCGATGCCTGCCGCGCCCGCCCGCGTTAGCCCGGCCGGATTAGTTCCAATTTCGGTACACCCTGCCCCATGAAGTCTTCCCCCCGCTCCCACTCCCGGATCGAACGGACCTTTCACGGGTGGATGCTGCTGATGGGATGTCTGGCCCTGATGCGCGCCGTGTCCGTGGTGGGCTTCGCCGCCGATGCGGAAAAGCCCGCTGTCGTCCGGCCCGATCCGTTGTACGAAGAACGGCCGGGATCGTTCGATGGCATCGGTCGTTGGTTCATGGGACGCGAGATCGCGCACTTCATGTCGCACCAAGGCGCGATGTGGCTTGAGCGACCCGAGCGCGAGGAGGAGGAGCAGCCCACGCGGCTGATTGAATCGCTCAAATTGAAACCCGGCGACGTCGTGGCCGACATCGGTGCGGGCAGCGGATACCTGAGCTGGCGAATGGCCCGCAAGGTGGCGCCCACCGGACGCGTCTATGCCAACGACATCCAACCCGAGATGCTGGCCATCCTGCGCACCAACGTGCTCGCGCATGGGGTGACCAACGTGATCGGAATCCAGGGCACCGTGCTCGATCCGAAACTGCCCGCCAACGCGATCGATCTGGCGATCTTCGTGGACGTGTACCACGAGTGCGACCACCCGTATGAATTGATCCAGAAGCTGTGCGAATCACTCAAGCCGGGAGGGCGTTTGGTCTTTGTGGAATACAAGGGCGAGGAACGCTGGGTTCCGATCAAGGCCCTCCACAAAATGACCGAAGCGCAGGTCCGCAAGGAGATGGCCCTGCATCCGCTGGAGTGGGTGGAGACCCTGCATTTTCTCCCCCGCCAGCACGTAATCGTCTTCAAGCGACTGCCGCTTCCGTCGACCTCCGGGAAGTGACCAGGCCGAGGTTGAAGGGTTGAACCTAGAAACGGCAGTTGAAGCGTTGAAGGGGAGTCCGACCCTGCCTCGAGGGGTTTCTTATTCGTTTGGAGTCCCGTCTTCAGACGGTTCGGGGAGGTGTGTCTCGAGCGAGGCAGCGGGTTGCTTTTCAACCGGTCGATGACCCCGCGTCCAACCGCAGAGCCGCGTAAACGCGGGACTCCAAACGTGTGAGGGACCCCGTCGGCGAAATCCGGAGTTGAGAGAGAAAAAAGCCTCAGCCCGGAGGCCATTGAGAGTCATCCTGCAGGTGGGCGAACAGGAAGCGCATCAAACGCTTTATCTTCCGCCCATCAGCGTTCATCTGCGTCCATCTGCGGTTCAAACTGCCGTTTTCAGGTTGAAGGCTTAAATGGGCGAACGATGGGAGTCGCGTGGGTAACCGGTCGGTTTTGCACCCCGACCGGTTTCGAAAGCGGTGTCGACGCTGCGCTCTGCCACCGCACTCCAAAATCGCGCCGCGGCGGTTTTCCTCTTCAACGCTTCAACGCTTCAACCTTTCAACCCTTCAACCTCGGCCGGGGCCAGGGCCCCGGCCCCGTCACATCCCCATGATCTGATATCCCGCGTCCACGTACAGGACCTGACCCGTGATCGCAGCCGCGCCATCCGAGGCCAGGAACGCACCGGTCGCACCGAGTTCATCAGGCAGCACGTTGCGCTTGAGCGGGGCGTGGGCTTCGTAGTGCTTCAGCATGTCGCCAAACCCGGCAATGCCGCGCGCGGCCAGGGTATTCATCGGGCCCGCGCTGATGCAGTTCACACGGATCTTCCGGGTGCCCAGCGAGTACGCCAGATACCGCGTGGAGGCTTCGAGCGAGGCCTTCGCCACACCCATCACGTTGTAGTGCGGGATCACCTTCTCCGCGCCGTAGTAGCTCATCGCAATGATGCTGCCGCCGTTGGTCATCAGCGGAGCCGCGGCGCGCGACACGCCGATCAGCGAATACGCACTCACATCGTGCGCCACCTTGAAGGCGTCACGGCTGGTGTTGAGAAAATCTCCTTCCAAGGCCTCGCGCGGCGCGTAGGCGACGGAGTGGAGCAGCAAATCCAAGCGACCAAACTTCTCGCCCACCTTGGCGAACACCGCATCGATGTCCTCATCGCGGGTCACATCGCACGGCAGGATCAGCGTGTCCGGCCCGAAGGTCCCGGCGAGCTCCTCGACGTTCTCCTTCAGACGCTCGCCCTGATAGGTGAACGCCAATGTGGCCCCCTCCCGTTTCCACGCCTGGGCGATCGCCCACGCGATGGAACGTTTGTTGGCGACGCCGAACACAACTCCGAACTTACCTTGAAGCGATGACATAGCCCCACCAGCAAACCGGAAAACAGGAGAAGGCCCAAGCCCATTTAAGCCCTCTCTTGACGCAGCTACTACCCGGGTAGTATTGCCACGGTCGTTCTCAACGCCATGAAATCCCCCTCGCATCGCCTCGGAGACCTCCAGCTTCGCATCCTTCAATCGCTCTGGGATCGGCCGGATTCCTCGGTGGCCGAGGTGCACGCCGAATTGAAGCCCGAGCGCGACCTCGCCTACACCACCGTGGCCACCATGCTGCGAAAGATGGAGACCCGCGGCCTGGTGACGCATCGCGAGGAGGGACGCAGCTTTCTCTACCGCGCGCTCGTGGCGGCCGAGGAAGTCAGCCGCAGCGTGGGACAACACCTCGTGGATCGACTCTCCGCCGGCAGTCTCACCGAGGCAGTCAGCCACCTCCTCACCAGCCGCGAGGTCAGCCGCGACGAACTCGACCAGCTGGAAAAGCTGATCAAGGAAGCCAAGCGCCGCGCCCAATAATCCCCGCAAAAGACACCTCAATCCCGCGAACGCAGGCCGTGAACTGAAGGGAATCCCTCCGCATGAACCCTCTCGCATCACTTTTGATCACCCTCGCCAGCGAGGTGCTGCTGGTGGCCGGGGTCGGCATCGTGGCCGAACGACTTCTACCGTCGGTGCGTGACCGGCGCCGCCTTTGGTGCGCCATTCTCAGCATCCTAGCGCTGCTCACCGTGGTGGAACTCACCGGGCTCCGCACGGAAGCGCGGCGCGCCGCCGCCCAATGGCTGCGCTCCGAGTCGCGCCGCACTGAACCCCGCAGGTTCATTACCGAAGTCGCCGCGCCAGTTCCCTCCGCGGAAGTCGATCCCTCCCAGTTCGCGGCCGAAATGCCCGCGCCGGTCGAACCTCCCGCCCCCTCGCACTGGCCCACGCTTCTGTTCGCCCTGTGGCTGCTTGGGACGGTATCAATTCTGGTTCGCTCCGTGCGCAGCCGCTGGCAGTTGGGGAAACTCGTGCGACACAGCGAGCGCGTGGACGTGGCGGCAGCCCGGGAGATTGCCGATCGACTCGGCCTCGCCCCGCGCCGCGTGCGACTCCGCGAAGCCGCCGGGTTTGGAGGCCCGGTGGCATTTGGAATTCTGCGGCCCACGGTGCTGCTGCCGCGCGGATTTGCGAATCAACACGGAGACCTCGAACTCAAGGTCCTCCTCGCGCACGAGCTCGCGCACCTGGCCGCGCGCGACCCGCTCTGGCTGGCGATCAGCGATGTCCTCACCGGACTTCTGTGGTGGCATCCGGCGGTGTGGTGGGCGCGTCGGCGTCTGCGTGCCACCAGTGAGGCGGCGGCCGATGAAGCCAGCAGCCTGATCCCAGGCGGACGCATTGCCCTCGCCGAGGCGCTGGTGGCCTTCGGGCATCAACTCACTGCCGAGGCCTCGCCCGCAGGATTCGGCGTCGGCGGATTGAAGTCCGAACTCGCCGGTCGTGTGACGCGATTGCTCAGCGCTCCAGCCCACGCCGCCTCGCGCCTGCTGACGCGAGTGACCCTCGCCGGCGCGCTCGGAACCATCCTCGCCATCGGCATCGCCCCCTGGCCTGGCGAAGGCGCGCAACCCGTACTGGTCGCGGCGTTGGAATCCATCGAATCGCTGGAACCGAAGCCAGCGACCGCGAACGGCGGCGCCACCGAGGCGAAGTCCGAATCGAGTTCAAATAAATCCAATCTGCGCGCTGTTAGAACCACCCAGTCGGTCCCAGAGCCAAACCCCTTCGCCACCCGCGGCTCGCTGGAATCCATCGAAACCAACCGCCTCGGGGATGGATCGTTGGTCGGATACGATGCGAAGCGCGTGAACGAAAACTTCAGCAGCGCCGCATTTCTCGTGACCAAGGGGGAATTCGTCGGAAGTGACAATGAGAAGCTGGATACCATCGTTCTACCCAGTTTCGAACTTGGAACGATCACGCTGGGTGAAGCCGCAACCGCCCTGTTCGACCTCGTCCGAAAGCATGACCCGAAGAAGACCGGATTCCCGATACACGTCGGAAAGCTTTCTACCACCGCAGGCAGCGGTGGCGGGTTTAGTTGGACGGATTCCCCGGCATTGGGATCCAAGCGACTTCGACATCCGATTTCGCTGAAACAAGTTACCCTTCGACAGACTTTGGATGCCGTATGCGAATCGGCGTCTGTGATCTGGACACCGGTGGGCGGCGCCTTGATTACCGAGCCCCCTTCCGGGCCGGTGGAGGCGCGGCAATATGTTCTCGACCCTGTCCGATTGGAGGTCGGGCTGACTACGTTTCGTCCTTCCTGGGAAACCAACATCACCTATCGTGAGATATTGCACTACATTCAGATGAAAGGCCTCAATCTGTCCGAAGGTGGACCTAAGAATCCGTCGACGCTCGGTGAAGATTTGAGCCTCCTTTCTTCTTCGCTCACTCATGCTCCCAAGCAGGAATTAACCACAGGGTTGGAAGCGATCTCCTATCACACAAAAATCAACACGCTCACGGTTCGTGCTCCGCGTTCGACGCTGGATCACATCGGTCAAATCCTTTCACCGCTGATCCAACGGAAGGAGTCCGCACGCAGCGGAACCAACAAATTGGACGCAATTACCCTGCCGTTCCTTTCCATCCCGGAAGGACCGCTGGAAGACGTTGCTACAAAACTTCAGTCCATGATTCGCGACGCTGACCCGGAAAAGAGGAGCTGGCGGATCACGGTGGCCACGAAGGGACTCAAAATCGGGCAGACCCTTAACATGGGCTCCGGCCCTCTGCCTCACAGGCTGGAATCGGTTGCCGACAACTGCACGACTCCGGTGGAATGGGTGCTGAATGGGGACGAGATCGTGTTCCGCACGATTGCCTCCGGAAAGTGGCCGCTTCGCACCCGGCAGTTCCATGTCGATCCACCCAGGTTTCTCGCGCTGATCCGAAGCCGACGCACGAAGGCGGGCGACACCACCATCTACCCCGACGTCCAGGCCGAGGTACGCGCCTTTTGCGCCGAACAGGGAGTGGTGTTTACGGAATTCAAACCCACGCCCGGATCTACCAACACCGCGTCTCCGCAGGATCAAAGAGCCGTGTTTCTTCAAGAACAGTTGGGAGGGCTTTTTGTGCGCGCTTCGATGCCTGAGCTTGATCGCATTGGACGAGCGCTCTCGTTGGTGACGAGCAGCCCCATTGCATCGGAACTCGAAACCCGCCCCGTTTCGAAACCAGCCTCGGGTTCCACAGCGGTTGAAGCCCAACGAGGTCCGTCCGAGCACTCCACTTACATCGCCCTGCGCGAGGCTGACCCGGTAAAGGAGGTCAATTACATCCATAACCTTCGAAACCGACTCCAACAGGCCGAAGACAACCTGAAGGAGTTGAGAACCAAGTACCGCTGGAAACACCCAAAAGTAGTTGAGGCCGTGCAGGCCCGGAATGCACTGGAGTCAGAGCTCGAACGCGCCACTGCGCCCTCAAAGCCCTTCATTCCATCCGCGTCATCCGCGCCGACCCACGCCAAAGTCGCCGCTCCCGAATCCCTGACCGCCGACCCACGCCAGATTGAGGTGGAAATCAAATTCGCCGAGGTGCGCGAATCAAACGTCAGCGGGTTGGGGTTGGATTGGATCTTCGGGAACTCCACAAACAAAGCGTCGGTGATCGAACCCGGATCGGTGCAGGAGTTGGAGGCCACGCCATCGATCGCACAGGACAACCGGTATCGTGTGGACCTGCTGCGAACCATTGGCGAACGGGCGGAACTCACGCCCGAGCAGTTCAAGGCCCTGATCGCGCGGCTCGAAGCGCAGGCGGGCACCGAATTGCTGACAGCGCCAAAGGTCCTAACCTCGTCCGGCCGGCAAACCAAGGTGACGGTCACTGAAACCAAAACCCTGGTCGATGACGTCAAGGCGGTGTCCGGATCCAGCACCAACAAGGCCGCGGTGCAGTATCAAACCCGATCCGTCGATCTCGGTCCCTCGGTGGAGTTTCTTCCCATTCTCGAAGGAGATTCCCTGCGCATGCATCTGACGGCGAAGATCACCGAGTTCCTCGGATACGATGATCCGAAGGGTCAAAGCGTCGCGGCCGCACAACCGGGCGGGAAGCCGTTGAAGGGCATCGTTCCCCTTCCGCACCTGCGCATTCGCATGGCGATTGCGGACTCCACGTTCCCGCTGGGCGGAACCCTGGCGTTGCGCGGCCCGTTGGTGACCGAAACGGTGCGGATGAAGGACAAGGTGCCGGTGCTGGGCGATGTCCCGCTGCTGGGCCGCCTGTTCCGATCCGAATCCACCAGCACGTACCAGAAACGGTTGTACGTGTTTGTCTCGCCGGTGGAAGTCGATGCCGCGGGACGGAGGAAGTGAGAGAACGGGGAGAGGTTGAAACGTTGAAGAGCTGAAGGGTTGAAGAGGGAGGAAGCGGCGGCGGCCTTTTGGAGTGCGGCGGGAAGCGAAGCGCCACGCCGCTTTGCTCAACGGTGGTCACACACAAACCAACCGAGGAACCCCACGCGCATGCGATGGGACCGGTCGGTCTCTTCTTCGCCCCGGACTCGAAAGCGGTGTCGACACTCCGCTCTGCCACCGCACTCCAAATTCGCACCGCGCCATCTTCAACCGTTCAACCTCGCCTCAAGCACCGCAGCGCAGTGCTTGTAGCTCGGCTGACGTGAGTGCGGATCAAAGGCCGGTGCCGTCAGGCGATTCACGCCGTCGTAATGCATCGGCAGGAACACCTGCCCTTCCCGAACGGTCGGGGTCACAAACGCATTCACTTCCAAACTGCCCCGACGCGTCCGCACCACCACCTTCGCATGCGGTCGGATCCCCAGCCGCGCAGCATCCGCGGGATGAATCTCCACGTACGCCTCGGCCGGATAGAGCCGACGCAAAATATCCGACTTCCCCGTGCGCGTGTTGGTATGCCACTGCGCCGAGGATCCGCGACCGGTCATCAGCACAAACGGATACTCCGCATCGGTGGGCTCGGCCACGGCCCGCGGGGGATCGAACAGGAACCGCGCACGTCCCGACGCCGTGGGAAAGCGCCCATCGGAAAACAAACGCCGCTCCGTGGCCGGCTCCTGTTCCAGGGCATCGCCCGCGGCGGCGGGCCACGGCCATTGGATTCCGCCCGATTGATCCAAATGCGCGTAGTCGCGAATGCCGGTCATGTCGCACGGCTGACCCGCACTGAGCCGCTTCAACACGTGAAACACGGCCTCGGGGGAATTCCATTCCGCAAACATCGAACCGCATCCCCACGCCGCAGTGACCAATCGGAAGATCGCGAAATCACTCAACGCCACGCCCGGCGCGCGACGCACCTTCTTCACCCGGCCGATCCGCCGCTCGCTGTTGATCAGCGTGCCTTCCTTCTCCCCCCATCCAGCGGCGGGGAGAATCAGGTCCGCCCGACGCGCCGTGTCCGTGGTGGCGTACAAGTCCTGCACCACGAGGAAATCCAGCTTGTCGAGAATCCGGTCGAACCTCCCGCCGTCGATCCACGAATGCGAGGAGTTGGTGGCGATCACCCACAGGCCCTTGATGTCGCCCCGGTCGATGCCATCGATGATTTGATCGTAGGCCCACGAACTCTGGTCGGGCACACGCGCGGGATCGATCCCGAGGTCCGCCGCCACACGGGCGCGGTGCGCAGGCTGGGCAAAGTCACGTCCGCCCAGGAGCGAAGTCGCATTGGCGTACAACCGCGAGCCCATCGCGTTGCACTGACCGGTGATCGAATTCGCCCCCGTGCCCGGTCGACCAATATTGCCGGTCATCAACGCGATGTTGATCAACGCCTGCGCAGTGCGCGTGGACTCGTGACCCTGGTTCACTCCCATGGTCCACCAGAAGCTCACGCGCTTGCCGCGGGCGATGAGATCCACGCATCGATCAAACTCGGTACGCTCCAACTCCGCTGCAGCACAGGCCTGCTCCGGGGTAAAGTTCGCGACGAACGCGGCGAACGCCTCGTAGCCCTCGGTGTGGGCTTCGACAAACGCCTGGTTCACCGCACCGCGGGCGATCAGCGCCGCCGCGATTCCGTACAGCAGGGTGAGGTCCGACTTCGGCGCGAGCGGGAGATGCAGCGTGGCGTTGACTGCGGTCTCGGTGCGGCGCGGGTCCAGCACGATGATCTCGGGCCGATGCGGATTCCTCAGCACCCGCTGCCACAGGATGGGATGCGCGATGCACGGATTCGCGCCCACGAACACCAGCACGTCCGACTCCTCGAAATCCGCGTAGGTGTAAGGCGGCGCATCAAATCCGAAACTCTGCTTGTACGCCACGTGCGCGGTGGCCATGCACTGGCGGGTGTTGGAATCGCCGTGCAATCCGCCCATCCCAAATTTGAACAACGCCCCAAGGTAGGCCATTTCCTCGGTGCAGATCTGCCCCGTGCTCAGGTACGCGATGGAATGGGCTCCGTGCCGCTCCTGCACGCCGCGCATGCGCGTGACGAACGCCGTCATCGCCTGTTCCCATGACACCGGTTCGAGCTTCCCGCTCGCCGGATTGCGCAGGAGCGGCGTGGTGACGCGATCGGTCGCCTCGAGCGGAGCGAGCACTTCCCAGCCCTTGGGACACGCCATTCCCAAATTCACCGGATACGCCGGATCGGGCGTGACGTTCACCGCCTCACCCTCGCGCAGGTGCAGCTTGAGCCCGCATCCGGTGGAGCAAAACCCACACACCGCGGTGGTGACGGAATCCGGCTTGAGCCGCGACGGGACCTGGCCGAGTCCGAACGCGCCCGGTGACCGCACGAGGTCCGACGTCATCGGCCCCGTCCACTCGCGCAGGAGCGTGTTGGGCGGGCGTACCGGAATCGGTCCTTCGGTTGACGCATCGTGCTTCATGGCATTCCCGGCATCCGGTTCTGCGCCGCAGCGCGGAAAAACAACCATCGTTCCAGCACTTCTCCAGAGAGCGCCCCCAAAAACAAACTCGCACCAACCATCGGACTCACCTTCCCGGATCCGACCAGCAGTCCCAACGGCAGCGCGATTCCCGACAGCAGGCTGATCGATACGCGGAGTCCCCAGAAGATTCGCAACGGTCCGCTGAGCAGCCGGATTTGACGGTCGGATTCCACCTTCCATCGCGCATCGATGCCCCGTCCGGTCACGGCTCGGACTTCAAGAACGAGCTTCCACACACTCGCGATCACGAGCGACAGCAACAGGGGCGCGCTCTGTTCCGCAGCAGCCGGAACAGCGAGGCCGAGCGCGGATCCAAGAATGACACTCGATCCAACAAATCGCGGAAACGTGGATCCCACGCGCCAGCTCCATCGGGCGGTGCTGGCGTACACCTGCGTCTGGGCAATCAGGCAAAGCAGCGCGACGATCCACACGGCGGCCACGACAGGCGCGGCGACCGGCGTGGAAATCCAATGCTCCGGAATCCAGAGCCGCGCCATCCAGTCGGTCAGTACACCGCCAGCCACGGCACCAAACACGGGGAGAATCATCGCCTCGCGGCTCAACCAACTGGTTCGCCATCCCATCCACACGCGCCACGCCTTCTGCGGCCGGCCCAGGTGGGCGACACTGCCCAGCATGCCGACCCCAAACAACGTCATCGCGGCAAATCCCAGCTGAACCAATCCTGGTCCACTTCGATCCGCGGCTCCGATCCAGTGCATCAGCGCGGCAACCGCCATGCCGCCCATTCCCGTCTGGGTGCCGATCAGCAGCAGAATCAGCGGCACGTGCGCGGGCTGAGGCTTGGATTCAAAGTGATCGGCCGCCACCAGCGAGACATCGGGATTCCGCGTGAGATAACGCGTGGTGGGAAGCGTGATGCCCGGTTGCGGCGCGTCCGGCAGCCACGTGCTTCCGCAGGCAGTCGCGTTGTCTTTCGCTCCGCCGGGCGGACGGAATTCCAATCGCACCCACTCCCGCGAAACCAGCGTCACCTGGATGGCTTGATTCGGACACGCCTGCACACACGCCGGCGCCTCGCCTTCGGAGAGGCGTCCGTGGCAAAGATCACATTTGCGAACGATTCCGCGCTTTTTGGAGAACTTGGGGACCTCGTACGGACAGGTCATGATGCAGTAGCTGCATCCGATGCATTGGTCGTCTAGGTGACGCACAATGCCGGTGACCGGCTCCTTGTCGTAGGCCAGCACCGGGCAGCCGAGCAGGCACGCGGGCTCGATGCAGTGATGGCAGGCCGTGGTCACCGTCCGCTGCACGGGCAACGCAACCGAGCCCGGACCGGCTCCCGCGGGTCGCGGCAGGATGGCTTCGCCCACCAACAGGCCCACCTCGCGCCAGCTCTCGCCGGGTTCCAATCCATTGAGCGAATGGCAGGCGGTGACGCATCCCTTGCAGCCGGAGCAGCGGTCGAGATCCACCTGGAATCCGTACTGTTCGCCGGGCCGCGGCGCGGTAAGCGGGATGAGGTGTCGGTACTGCCCCTCAAGCGCGGGGCCCGCGGAATCGTGCCGGGCGGAGAAGGCCTCCACGGCGCTGAGCTGCTGCTGCTCGCGGATCAACGCATCGATCAACGTGCCGACGTCTTCCCCGGGGGACTCGGCAAGATGCGGACGCGTCATGACGGCAGTGCGGATCAAAAATGGTTCACACCGGCTCGGCGAACAGTTCCTGCAGCCGGCCGATCTCGTGTCGAACCGTGAAGGCCTGGAAGGATTCGCCCGCGCTCCGATGACGCAGGTAGCCGCGAAGGATCCGTTCCACCGTGGAGTGGAGTTCCTGAAGCGTGACGCCCTGGAAGAGCTGGCGTCCCACTGCCTGGCGGGAGCCGAATCCGCCGCCGACAAAAATGTGATACCCCTCGCGGGATTCGCCGCCGACCTTAACCGTCGCCCCGAGCAATCCGAGGTCGCCCATGTAGTGCTGCGCGCACGAGTTCGGGCATCCGGTGAGGTGGATGTTGATGGGTTGATCGAGCTCCACGCGCGATTCGAGGTGCTTCATCAGCGCGAGCCCGTGGCCCTTGGTGTCGGCGCTCGCAAACTTGCAGTGGCGGTTTCCGGTGCAGGCGATGATCCCGGTGCCGACATTGGACGCCTTCCAATCGAGCCCAATCCGCACCAGCGCCTTCTTCACCGTTTCGACAAACGCATCGCCAATGCCCGGGAGAATCAGGTTCTGCCACACGGTGAGCCGCACCTCCCCGTTGCCGTAAAGTTCGGAAAGTTCCGCGAGCCGGCGCAACTGACGCGAGGTGATCTGTCCCACGGGCACGGCGACGCCAATCCAGTTCAGTCCGCGCTGCTTTTGCGGGAACACGCCCACCTGCGGATGCGAAGTACTCGGGGGTTCGGGCACGACGGTTTCCGCGGGAGCGCGAAGCAACGTGTGGCCGAGAAGTCGCTCGGTCTCGGCGAGGTAGCGTTCGAGGGTCCAGGTCTCGAGCAGGTGCTTGAGCCGCGCCTTCTTTCGATCCGTCCGATTTCCATTCGCGACGTAAACCCGCAGCAGCGCACCCGCCACCTGCACGGCCTGATCAGGCTTCACCAGCACGCCGAGATCGCGGGCAAAGGCCTTGTGTCCGGTGGCACCGCCGAGCGCCACGCGGAAGTACACGCCGGGTTCAATTCCGGGAGCGTCCTCTTTCGAGGCTTCGATACGGACGGCGCGGAAGCCAATGTCGTTGGTGTCCTCGACCGTGGGGATCGGGCCGCCGCCGTAGAAGGCGATGTTGAACTTGCGGGGAAGGTCGTAGAACTCGCGGTGGTTGAGGATTAACTGAGCGAGGCCCTGCGTCAGGGGCATGGTCTCGATCAATTCTTCGGGGGCGAAGCCGCTGGTGGGATCGCAGGTGAGATTCCGAACATTGTCCGCGCCCGCGCCGCGGGTGTGGAGGCCGGTGCCCTGGACGCGGCGCAGGAATTCAATCGTGTCGCGGGGCTGGATGAGCCGCATTTGCAGATTCGCCCGGGTTGTAATCTGCGTGTAGCCGGAGGTGAGTTCGTCGGCGATCGCCGCGAGTTCACGGAGTTGGAAGCTGAAGAGTTGTCCGCCCGGAATCCGAAGGCGTGCCATGTAGCCGTCCTGCTTCGGCGCGACGTAGAAGAGGCCATTCCACTTGAAGCGAAAGGTGTTCTCGCGGTCGGGTCCCTGATTCGCCGTGGCGTGCTGGAGCAGCAGCGGATAGGCATCGAGCGGATGCAGCTCACGCTTGATCCGCTCCTCGGGGATGAGGTCTTCCAACGGCGGCGGCGTTGCGACCGCCCCGCCCGAAGGTCCCGGCGCCGCATCGGCGAAGGAGAATCCGCGATTGCGCAACCCGGCGAACAGTCCGTCGAGATAGGCCCCCTGCTCCGCGTTCAGTTTTTCTCCAGCGATCTCGGTCCAGGTCATGGGAGTTCTTGGATTCGATTCAGTACACGTCGCGCTGATACCGCTTGGCCGTCTTGAGCGCGGCCACGTACTCGGCGGCTTGATCGGTCGTGCGGCCGCCGGCCTGCTCGATCACCTGGCGCAACGCCGCATCCACATCCTTGGCCATGCGCTTGGCGTCGCCACACACGTACAGATGCGCACCGCGCTCGAGCCACTTCCAGAGTTCTGCTCCGTGCTCGCGCATGCGGTCCTGCACGTAAATCTTGGCCGCCTGATCGCGGCTGAAGGCCAGATCGAGCCGCGTGAGGAATCCATCCTGATGCATCGGCACCAGCTCCTCCTCATACAGGAAATCAACCGCACGACGCTGGTCGCCGAAAAACAACCAGTTGGAACCGCTGGCCCCGGTGGCGCGCCGCTCTTCCAGAAAGGCGCGGAACGGCGCGATGCCGGTGCCCGGTCCGATGAGGATCACCGGCACCGAACCATCCGTGGGCAGACGGAACCCGTGCGAGGTCTGCACGTACACCGGCACCTCGGTTTCGCGCAGGGCCACATGATCGGCCAGGAATCCGGAGCAAAGCCCGGTGCGCTTGCGACCGTGGGTCTCGTACCGCACCACCGACACCGTGAGATGCACCTCGCCCGGATGCGCCTTCGGGGACGAGGCAATGGAGTACAACCGCGGCTGGAGCTTGCGCAGGAAGCCGGTGAATTCAGCGGGATCAAACTTAGCCGCCGGACACGCCTCCAAAACGTCGAGGATGTCGCGGCCGTACTTCCACGCTTCCAACGCCGGCTTCTGATCCGGTTGGAACAGCGCCATCAACGCGGAGTTAGAAGACCGCTTGGCCGACTCCTGAAGGAAGGAATCGGGAATCGCCGACAACAGCAGACGGCGGGACAGCGCTTCGCCGAGCGGGATCGCTCCGGCATCGGCGAGAGCAATGGACTCACCACCCGAACATCCGAGCCGCGTGAGGACTGCATCCACCAAAGCTGGAGGATTCGAAGGCACCACGCCCAGCGCGTCGCCCGCCTCATAGGTCAATCCACTTCCCGCGAGCGAGAGCTCCAGATGGCGCGTATCTTTTTCGGAACCCTCGCGGTTGAGCTTCCGATTCACGAGGAGGCGGGAGCCGAACGGCTTGGCGCGGGAGTAGGCGGGAGCCGGGTGCTCGAGAGCGGGGTTCGCAGGAACGACCGAAGCGGGTGCCGCTGCGGGAGCGGAACTGGCTCCCGATTTCTCCGCTTCCAACGCGGACCACAACGACGCCGTCCATGCCGCAGCGGCGGCTTGAAAATCGACATCGCACTCGCCCCGGGGAACGAGGCGTCGTGCACCGAGGGTGGCGAGCCGTTCATCCAACTTCCGCGCGGCCCCGCAGAAGTCGGCGTAGTTTTTGTCGCCCAATCCCAACACCGCGAAGCGAAGCGATTCCATTCGCGGCGCGGTGTCACCGCGAAGGGCATTCCAAAACTCGACGCCGTTGTCGGGCAGATCGCCGTCGCCCCACGTGCTGGTGACCAGCACGCAGAGCGACTGGGCCGCGAGATCCGCAGGAGAGACGGTGTTCAGTTCCTTGAGCGTGGATTGAAAGCCGCGTCGATCCGCCTCACGCGAGATCGACTTGGCCAGGTTCCCCGCCGATCCGGTCTGCGACCCAAAGGCCACCAGCAGCGGAATGCGCTGTACCGGGATTGATGCACTCGCCGTCGCAGTCGCACCCGACGCTCCGTTGCCCGGAGCGTCGTAGAGAAGGCCCGCGAGGTATCCATCGAGCCACGCCCGCTGCTGCGGCGTGAAGGGGGCGCTTTCAGGAATTCGCGGGACCACGGGCATGACTGGGAGTGGTATGAAACGCAGCGGTGAAATCGGATCCGTGCCGGTTCAGAAGCTCAGCTGAGTCTGGAGGTACACGTAGTCGGCATCCTTGGATCCGATCACGGAGAGCGAGTCCTTCACGTAGTTGCCGCGGAAGAAGTGGCAGTAGCCGACTTCGATGCTGGCGTACGGGGACAGGGCCCAGGTGGCGATCAGGTCGGTTTCGGTGCCGAGGTCCGAGCTGTATCCGGGATTGATTCCGTATCCGGTGCCCGGGGTGGCCGCGAGGCCGCCGCGGCGCGCGCCGCCGACGTTGTAGAAATTGTCGTGGGTGTCGGCCAACCAGAACAGATGCGCCTCGGCGAGGAGCGTCAAACGGGAGAGCGGCTTGACGCTGCTGTAGAGGCGGACGTCGTGAAGGTTCTGCAGCGAGGCGAAATCCGCGAAGCCGTAGAACTTGTGGTTGGTGGGGAAGAGATTCTCGAACGTCTCGTGCTTGCCGTCGGTGGGGTTCGAGTCACCGGAGCCGAAGCAATATTCCAATCCGAGCTTCGGCGTGAAGGCCGCCTCCTGCCACGTGTAGCTGCCGTTGGCCACCACCATGTAGGCCTTCTGTTCGAGACCGCGCGCGCCGACCGCGGCGATGGCCGGATCGTTGTAGTGTCCAAATTGGTACGCGCCATCGACGAAGAAGTTGATGTTGCCCCAGTCGTTGGTGGCGGTGACCAGACGGGCACCGACGGTGTAGATGTCGCGCGCCGTTCCGACGGTGAACGGGCTGCGCGGTCCAGGGGCGGTGGCCTGCGGGCTCGCGTTGCGGGCGAGGAAGTAGAATTCCGTCTGCATCGTCGGAATCTTCTTCGAGGTGAGGTACGCGCCGGAGAAGTAGTCGTAGTCGTTCGGCGTGTTGAAGTTGTTGTCGTCGGGCAGGACGATACGCGAGGTGAAGAAGTCGCCCGAGAACCACGAGTTCTGCCAGCGCAACTTCGCGGCATCGAACACGCGTCCGATATTGTTCCAGGCGAACGCACCCACCAGACGCTCCTCGCCGTAGCTCAGCTCCTGGCGTCCCACTTTAACGGAGAATGGGAATTCCTTGTGGTTGCCGACGCTGATGTAGGCCTGGTGGAGATCGATGGGGCCGTCGGACTCTGGTCCCGCGCCCGATCCGGGCAGTGCACCAGTGCTGGGACGCTTGTCGCTCGTGCTCGAGCTGTTGCGACCCTGGACGAACGCCTCCCACCACTTGGCGGTGTAGCCGACGCGGATCAGCGTCTTCTGGAGCAGATACGCATTGTCATTGGCGACGCCGGGTTTGGCGGAAAAGTCAGTTCCCGATCCCGCGCCGGTCGCGCCGCCGTTTTCCTTGATCTCGTACCGCGCACGATACTGCACGCCGAGGTTCCATGCGGCCATGTAGGGATCATCGGCACGCAGGTAATCATTGAGATAACCGGTGCTGGGGCGGAGCGGCGTGTTGATCCCGAGGTCGAGCGGCGGCGAGGCTTGGGACGACGTGATGGAACAGGCGACCGCGAGCACCGCCGCGGCGGCGAGAGCGGTTCGGGCCGGAGAGGTGATGGGGGAGGGAGTGTTCATGGGAATTCGAATGGGAGATCAGTCGGGTTCAGGCGGAAACGGGAACGGACGCCGGCGGGGTTGCTGCGCCGGAAGGAGAGTTGGAGGAGTTGGGACGGTGATGGGCACGGACTTCGAGGAACTCGATGAGCGTGGCGCGAAGACGGTGATACTCGGGGAGCTCAAGGATGGCCTTGCGGTCGCGCGGCCGGGGGAGCGGGACGTTGAGGATCTCGCCGATGCCGGCCTCGGGGCCGTCGGTCATGCAGACCACGCGGTCCGACAGATACAGCGCCTCGTCCACATCGTGCGTCACCATGACGGTGGTGATCTGATTGCGTCGCCACAGGTCGATGAGCACCTGCTGCAATTCGTAGCGCGTGAGGGAATCAAGCATGCCGAACGGCTCGTCGAGCAGGAGCATCTTCGGCTTGAGCGCGAAGGCGCGGGCAATGCCCACGCGCTGGCGCATGCCCTGGGACAACTCCGCGGGACGCTTGTCCATGAAGTCCGCGAGCCCCACCACGCTGAGGTAGTACTCGGCGATCTGCGCGCGCTCCTGTTCGGTGGCGGTGAAGAACACCTGGTTGATGCCGAGCATCACGTTCTCGCGCGCGGTCATCCACGGAAGGAGCGAGGGTGATTGGAACACAATTCCGCGGTCCGGGCCGGGCCCGCTGAGTTCGCGTCCGGCCAGGATGATGCCGCCGCTGGTCACCGTGGTGAGACCGGCCACCATCATGAGCACCGTGGATTTTCCGCAGCCGGAGTGGCCGATGATGCTGACGAATTCGCCCTTCGGAATCTGGAGGTTGAAATCGCGGACAATGGTCTGCGGCCCCTTTTTCGAGGGATACACCTTGGTGAGGTTGAAGAGTTCGAGGTGCGCGCTCACAGGGTCACCTCCACCGATTCGGTCTTCATTTCACTCTTTCTCCGCGCGCTGCCCGGCTTGGCGAACAGTGGGGGCGGGCGATGCGTGATGTCCTCGGGTTCCACGTCGGGAAGCACGAGCGAACGGGAGAGCGTGGTGCGATGCCGCGGACGCGCCTTGAGCAGGTACTGGATCACCTCGTGGCGGATCTGCTTGAAGTCGTAATTGCCCAGCAGCGTGCGGCGATCGCGCGGCTGCGACAGCGTCACGGGAATGCTCGGTCCGAGCGTCGCGCGCGGACCCGCGGTGAGCGGGATCACGCGGTCGGCCAGCAGGATGGCTTCATCCGGATCATTCGTGATCAACACCACGGTCTGCTTCTCGGCCAGACGGATGCGGGAGATTTCATCCTGAAGCGTCGCGCGGGTCAGCGCATCGAGGGCGCCGAGCGGTTCATCGAGCAACAGCACCTTGGGCTGCATGGACAGGGTTCGGGCCACACTCACGCGCTGACGCATGCCGCCGGAGAGTTCGCTCGGACGTTTGTCGCGTGCCGGGGTGAGATTCACCATCTGCACAAACCGATCGGTGTGGCTCTTGCGTTCCGATTCGCTCAGCTGCGGGAAGACTTGGTCCACCGCGAGCGAGACGTTCTCGTGAACCGTGAGCCAGGGAAGCAGGCTGTAATTCTGGAACACGAGTCCGCGGTCCGGACCCGGTCCCGGGGTGTCCTGCCCGTCGAAGATCACGCGTCCCTTTTCGGGGCGGATGAGTCCCGCGAGGATCGACATCAGCGTGGTCTTTCCCGATCCGGAGTATCCAACGATCGCCACGAACTCGCCCTGCTCGATCTCGAGATCGATGTCGGCAAGCACCTCGGTTCGGCCCCCGGGCACGCCGTAGCCCATCGAGACTCCCTGGAGTTGGAGAAATGCCATGGCTTGGTTTGGGCAGGTGTGGGAAGGGATCGGATCAGATCGTCTTGAAGCGGCGTTCGATCACGCTCATCAGGCGGTCGAGGATGAAGCCCACGCCGCCAATGGTGAGGATGCAGAGGATGATCTGCTCGTACACCAGCGCGTTGTACTGCTGCCACAGGAAGCCGCCGACGCCGGGACGGCCGGTGAGCATTTCAGCAGCGACGATCACCAGCCACGCAATGCCGAGGCTCAGCCGGAACCCGGTGAACATGTACGGCAACGTCGCCGGGATCATGACCTTGGTGAGCGTCTTCCAGCGCGAGAGCTTCAACACCCGCGCCACGTTGAGGTAATCGGTCGGAATCGCCCGCACTCCGACCGCAGTGTTGAGAACGGTCGGCCACATCGAGCACAGCGCGATGGTGAACAACGCGGCGACTTCGGTGACATTGATCCCCTTGATCTTGGCAAACAGCACCATCCCGAGCGGAAGCCACGCGAGCGGGGAAACCGGACGGAGGATCTGGATGATCGGATCGAAGGCCTTGTTGAAGGTCGGCGAGAGACCGAGGAAAAACCCGATCGGCGTACCGAGAATCAGCGCGATGGCATAGCCCTTGGCCACCAGGATGAGCGACAGGAAGGTGAACCGCAGGATGCCCTGATCGAGCTCTCCGCGCTTGGCCCAAGGTTCGAGCACGTAGGGCTTGGACTCATGCCAGGTCTTCGCCGGGTCCGGCAAATCACCCGACCATGAGTGGCTCGACAGGTGCCAGAGTAGCAGAATGAAGGCCCCGCCCAGCAGCGGCAGGAGGAGGAAATCAAAGCGATTCCAGGGAGTTTTCATGACACAGGGAAACAGGGAAATGGGAACCAACAGATGCGGGCAAAACGGTCAGGAGCGCGGGGATTTGATCTCGAACGCGAGCGCGCAGGCTTCGGGATTTGCGGGATCGAAGTTCATCGATTGAAACGCTGCCGCGTGCGGACCGGGCGTCTCCTCCGAATCCGCGACAGCGATGCCCAGTTCGGAGAGCGCGTCGCGGTACAAATCCGGCCGGAGCACCGAGTCGGCGATCGCGCGGTAATCGGGCGTACCAAAAATGAAACCCCATCGGCGGTACTGGGAGAGGAACCACAGGCATTCATCGATGCGCGGGCGGTTCATCGCATCGCCCGAGAACACCGGCACCGCCCCGACGCCCGCCTGGCGTCCGTCGCCGAGCTCGAATCCGGGCTTCAACCGCGACTGAACCGTTTCCACCGCGCAGTTGAGATGTTGCGGGGCGGCGAGCAGCGAGGAGAGTTCCGCAGCGTTTGCAGGATCATCGCACCAGCGTCCCGCGGCATGCAGCGCGCGGAGCACAGCCTTCACGGTGCGTGGATGTTGGGCGGCGAAGTCGGAGCGGAAGGCGCAGACTTTCTCCGGATGATTCGCCCACAAGGTGTCGGAGGTAATGGCGGTAAAGCCGCTGCCTTCGCGCTGAGCGACGGCATTCCATGGTTCACCCGCGCAGAAACCATCGAGGCGTCCACCGGCAAGATTCCGCACCATCATCGGAGGCGGAATGGTTATCAGGGCGACGTCGCGGTCGGGATCAATACCACCCGCCGCCAGCCAGTAACGCAGCCAGAGGGCATGCGTGCCGGGAGGAAGTGTCTGGGCAAAGACCAGCGGGCGACCCATTTCGATCCGTTCTGAAGCCAGCCGATGCAGCGCGCGGGCGTCGGACTTCACCGAGCCCGCGTGGCGCTTGGCCAGCGTGATGGCCTGTCCGCCGCGCGAGAGAACCCAGGGAACCACCAGGGGTGCGGACTCGTGGCCGAGAATGCCGAGGCGCGAGGCCAGCGGCATGCTGTAGAGCATCTGCGCGGCGTGAACCGCGCCGGATTCAAGGGCGTCGCGCGACGCGGTCCAACTGGGGACGCGCACCGCCTCGGCATTCAATCCCTCGGCCGCAAAGAATCCGCGGGCCACCGCGACCAGCAGCGGTGCGGCATCAGTCAGCGGGAGGAATCCCAGTCGCAGATCCGTGATCTCCGGCGCCCCCGCGCCACTGCGGCCCCCGCCGGAAGGCAGAGCGTCCGCGGGGAGGGATGTGTGGGAGAAGGTCATCGGAATTCGGAATCAGCGACTGGGTTTTCGGGCCCGGCTCAGCCCTTGAGATTGTTCACCGGGAACGCCTTCGCGTAGGCCTCGGGCTGGGCGGGATCGAACACGCCGCCGTCGAAGAACGTTTCCGGCTTCGCATCCACACCGCCGTGGGTGTGGCCGATTTCCTTCATCGCCTCCTCGTACAGATCGGCACGGAACACCTGCGATGCGATGCCCTGATAATCTGGCGCGCCGGTCACCATGCCCCAGCGGCGGAACTGCGTGAGCCACCAGATGCCGAACTTGGCCTGCGGGTAGTTGCAGTTGCGCTGACTGAAGATCATCGGATTCGGATCCTTGTAGGTCCGGCCGTCCCCGAGGTTGTAGTCGCCCAGCAGACGCCCGAGTATGATCTCCTTCTGGCAGTTGATGTAGTTGGGCTTGCTGACGATGTCGCACTGCTCAGGGCGGTTCTCCATCTTGTCGAGCCACACGCTCGCCTCGTTCAACCCCTTCAGCACGGCCTTCACGGTCTTCGGATTCTTCTCCGCAAATTCGCGGGTAAAGGCGCAGACCTTCTCGGGATGATCCTTCCAGATCGCCTGGGTGGTGATGGCGGTGTAGCCGATGTTGTCCGCCACCGCACGGGCATTCCATGGCTCGCCCACGCAGAAGCCGTCCATCTTGCCCACCTTCATGTTCGCCACCATCTGAGGAGGCGGGATGGTGATGAGCGAAACGTCCTTGTCGGGATGGATGCCGCCCGCGGCGAGCCAGTAGCGGAGCCACATGGCGTGCGTGCCCGGCGGGAAGGTCATGGCGAATGTCAGCGGCTCACCCAGGCCCTTGGCCTTCTTCACCATCGGGAGCAGCGCCTTCGCGTCGTCCTTCACCTGGCCTTTGAACTCGGACTTGAGCGTGATGGCCTGTCCATTCCGGCTCACGATCCAGGGAATCACCATCGGCTTCTTCGGCGATCCCAGCAGGCCCATCGACGACGCGAACGGCATGCCGAGCAGCATGTGGGTAAATTGATTGTCGTTGTTGGAAAGCGAATCGCGGATCGCGGCCCAGTTCGCGCCCTTGGCGATGGTCACGTTCAAGCCGTACTTCTTGAAGAAGCCCTTCTCGGCGCCGATGACGAACGGGGAGCAGTCGGTGAGGGCGATGATGCCACAGCGGCAGTTCGGGGTTTCCGGGGAATCATCGGCGAACACGCGTCCGCTCCAACCGGTGGGCAGACCCGCCAGCAGCGCGGCCGTGGCGGAGCGTTTGAGGAATTGCCGGCGACCGGCGTCAGGCAGGGAGTGTGTTGGTTTCACGGGAGGAGAGTGCGGGATGGGGTTGTTCGGAAAGTGCGAGCGCTGCGCGGTGGCAGTCGCCTTGGAAAATCTGGGCCAGACGCTCCGCCGGGAACGCGGAACGAAGCGAGGGATCGAGCAGGTTCGACGCGATCCAGGCCGCGCGGTCCTGGCTGGGCTCGTGCACCCACGGACCGGAAAAGATACAGGTGCCGCCCGGGATCGGCGGGAGCCCGCATCCGCGCGGCAGCGGACCCGAGAGCCCGTGCCGGATCAGCGGTGCGGCCACCCCCACGTGCCGGCGGTCGGCCAACATGGATGCAAGCTCTTCATGATTCGCCGGCTCGGCGCACCACTTGCACGCCTCCAGCAACGCCGCCATCAGGGCCACGTGCTCCTCCGATCGGCGGCGTGCGAAATCCGCGCGAGCCACCAGCGCCTTTTCCGGATGCCCCGGAGCCACGGTGCGGCTTGTCGCCGCGATCCAGCCGGAGCCCTCCGACACCGCGTGGCTGTTCCACGGCTCGCCCGCGCAGAATCCATCGAGATGACCCGCAGCCAGGTTGGCCTGCATCTGCGGCGGCGGCACCACCGCCAGCCGCACCTCGTGATCCACGGCGCCGCCACCCGAGTTCAACCAGGTGCGAAGCAGATGAGAATGGGAGGAGTTCGAAGAGACCGTACCAAACGTGAGCACCCGCCGGCCGCGGTTCTGGAGGATGTAGGCCCGGAGGGTCGCGGCATCGCGCACGCCGGCGTCCCAGAGGTTTTGTCCGAGGGTGATCGCATTGCCCTCCAGGTTGAGGATCATGCCGGCGACCGTGTCCGTCGGCACGCACTGGAGTCCCGCGGCGAGCACGAGCGGGAGTCCGCACGGCGCATGCGCGGCATCGAGCTCTCCCTGCGCGAGCTTGTCGCGCACCGTGGCCCAGCCGAGCTCGCGGCTCAGGCGGACGCGCAATCCATGCCGCTCAAAGAGTCCGCGCTCCCGCGCCACAATCACCGGGGCGCAGTCGTTCAACGGCACGAATCCGAGCCGGATCGGCATTCCGGACCCGGAATTGGAACGCACCGTCCCCGTCCCGGAGGCGCGTTGTGGTGCATGGATTGCGGTCGTCACGCCGGCACCACAAGCCGCCGGAATGCCGAAATCCAAAAGTTGGCCGAATGAGTGCTCCTCTAAATCCAACTGGTTTCAATGAAACAGGTTCATTCATGAAGGGCCCACTCGACAGCAGACAGCTCCAAGCGTTTGTCATCCTCGCTAGAACCGGGAGTTTCACGCACACCGCTCGTGAACTCTTCCTCACCCAGAGTGCCGTCAGCCACTCGATGAAGGCGTTGGAAAGCGACATCGGTTGTCGTCTTTTGGACAGGGTGGGCAAGAAAGTGATGCTCACCCAGGCGGGCGAACACCTTCTCAAACATGCGCAGATCGTGCTGCGCGAAATGATTGCAGCGCGCGACGGCATTGAGCATCTGGGCAAGTGGGGACGCGGGCGTCTCAGGATTGGTACCACCACTTCGATCTGCCAGGTGCTCCTTCCGCCGGTGCTGCGGGAGTTCAAGGAAAGCTTCCCGCAAAGCCTGATCCAGGTGGAGCCGGGCGACACCAGCGAGCTGGTCCAGGGACTCGAACGACAGCGCATGGATCTGGCCGTGGCGTTGCAGCCCATGGCCGATGAGCGGTTTGAATTCCTGCCCCTGTTCTCCGACCAGCTCGTCTTCATCACCTCACCGCTTCATCCGTGGGCCCGTGCCGGGACGGTGCCGCGCGGCGAGATCGCGCGACAGAACCTCATCATCTACCGCAAGTCGTCGCACACCTTCCGACTCGTGGACGAATACTTCCGCAAGGAGGACATCGTGCTCAACACGGTGATCGAGCTCGGCAGCATGGAGGCGATCAAGGAGATGGTGAAGCTGGGTCTGGGCGTGAGCATCATGGCCCCGTGGGTTGCCCAGCAGGAGGTGCGCGATGGATCGCTGGTGGGATTGCCGCTCGGACGACGCCAGCTGAAGCGCGACTGGGGTGTCCTGCATTGGCGGGGGCGTCGCATGACCATCGCCGAGGAAACCTTCGTCGGCCTGTGCCGTTCCGCCTCGGAGAATCTGATGCGAACTCTCGAGTTCACCGAGTAGCTGTCGCAAGACGGCGGCCTTGCATCAGACAACGCGTACGGCCCTTTGGAGTGCGGCGGGAAGCGCAGCGCCACGCCGCTTTGCTCAACCTCCACCGACGAACTGAAGCAAGGAACCGCAGAGACGCGGAGACGCAGAGCGGTTGAGAATTCTGTTTCTGGTACGCATGCGGCGGGTCGCCGGTCGGTGTTGCAACACAGCCGGTTTCGAAAGCGGTGTCGACGCTCCGCTCTGCCACCGCACTCCAAAATTGAACCGCGCCCCCTCTTCAACGCTTCAACTTTTCAACCCTTCAACCGCCGCCTGCGCCCTCACGGCCTCGACACTTCAAACGTCCAATCCGCTCCGCTCGCCACTTGGTTCACCGCGGCAAAGCTGTCCTGGTTCAACGCCACCGCCACTTCGAGCAGGCTGTTGAGGAACAACACCGGCTTGCCCGGGGGCACCGCACCAAAGGTTTCGCCGTAGGGCACCCGCCCCTCCCACACCACGCGGCCGCCGCGGCCGATGCGTACCACAAATGATTCTCCCACCTTGGGGTTCAATTCCTGGAAGAGGCGCTTGGGAAGGTTGGACCACACGTTGCCGTACTGAACGTCGAGCACGGGGATGGTGCCGATGAGCCGGTTTCCGTCGCGACGCGCGTGCTCATACGGAAGCCGCACCACGTCGTTGGTCATCCGCACGCCGCAGTCGCGGAACTCCAGTTTCCCAGCGGCGATGCGGGCGCCCACGTACGCGAACAGATCCCGACCGTGGAAGGTGTAGCTCTCTTCGCTGCCCTTCAGACGCTGACGCGCAATGTCGATGACCCGCACTTCTTCAAGACCCGGGGTCTCCGCGAGGAAGGTCAGCGTGCCGTTGTCGGGAGTGACGATGTAATGTCCGCCGCGGGTTTTCGCGACGATGGCGCGTCGCTCAGTTCCCACGCCGGGATCCACCACGTTCACGAACACGGTCCCGGCGGGCCAGTACTGCACGGTCTGCTTCAGTCGGAAGGCCGCCTCCCACACATTGAAGGCGGGGATCTCGTGGGTGAGATCGAACTGGTGAAGGTTCGGATCCACACCGAACGCCACGCCCTTCATGGCCGAGACGGCGCCGTCCTTCAGGCCGAAATCGGTTTGAAACACCAGGGCCGCGCCCCAAAGGCGTCCCGTCAGGATCAGCCCTGCGAGGGCCCCCATCATCCACTTTATCATCGGTCGCATCGAATGCGTCATGCCCGGCACCATGCGATGCACCCGTCCATTCGTCGAGTCCACGCCACGATGCGTCGAGCGCTGCCGGAAGCTCACGATCGCCGCCGGCTCCGACGCCAGTAGCTACCGGCGCAGAGGACCCCGAGAAGCGCGCCCGCCGACCAAGATGACGCCTCGGGGACCACGCTCGTTCCCGAGAGGGAGAGCGACCAGCTTTCCAGTCGCATCTCCCCCCCGAGCGCGAGGTCTCCGACACTCAGGCGCCAGACTCCATTGCCGGCGCCGCCGCTGAACACCGACAAGGAGGCGGGCAGAGAGAGCGAGGGGACCTCGATCCGCGCATCGGGCGCGTATTCCCCCGTCAGGATCCCACTCGCCAGGGTCGCTGTGTGGATGTTCCCCGCCGGCGCATTGTCCGCAAACGTCACCTGCCAACCATCGTATCCGGCACCAATCGGGTCGGTATCGGTCACCCCCACCCTGTTGATTAATACACTGGTTGCCGAGCTGTTGTGACTCAGCGCCACATACATCTCGCTCGCAAACCCGCCTCCATTTCTCCCCACCAAATTCAATCCCACCCGCACCTCCGTGACGGAGAAAATCGTCGAATCCAGAATCGTTACTTCGAAGTTCAGGGGCGGATCCTGATGGTCCGGAATGTCGAATCCCACCGCATAGAACCGCGTGGGTTCGGTAATCACATCGCCCAGCGCAGGGAGAGCCATCCATGCAATCCACGGCGCGAGACGGAGCGATTTCACAAGGGGTGATGTCTTCACGGCACTAGTTGGCATGGGGAATTGCGCGGTAAAGACGAAGCGATTGCGGAGGATTCACATCGAGGTGTTCGAAGAATCCGGCATCGATCCCCTGCGAACCCTGATAAATCGCGGCGGGAACAAACTCGCGCCAGAGATAGGGCGGCGCGGACTCGGTCGCGTACTGAATCCGGTACATCCGTCCAGGCACACCCACGAATTTGAGACGGAAGTCGGCTCCCTCGGCTCCGATGAAGACTGGTTGCGCCCCGGCGTTCGACGTGTCGGGTCCGATTTCCTGAACCACAACCGTGGTCGTCACCTCGTGCCCTCCGATTCCATCCCACAGCGTGTAGGAGAACTGGCCATTCCCCGCCTGCTTCGACGGCGCCACGTACACTGCCCAGCCTCCAACGATCGAGACCGAGGCACCAGCAGGCGTCGCATTGCCGACCGACAGGACCGACAGTGCGTCTCCATCGGGATCGGAATCATTCGAAAGCAATGCGCTCAGGCGGATCTTGGCGATGGTTTCCGTATTGGGCCGGGTGAAGGAATCCGGGTTCGCAATTGGCGGCGCATTGTCGCCCTCCACCGCGATCAGCAACTGACCCTCCGCACTGGCCGTCGGGCGGCCGTTGTCCGTGACGCGGACCGTGACCGGATGCGTCCGATGCGACTGCAGGGCGGACGGAGTCCAACGCAACATTCCGTCCGCCCCCACCGTCAGACCCGTGGGTCCGGAAACCAGTTCGAATCGCAACGCGTATGCGGTCAGATCCTGCTCCGTGACTCCCACCTGGTACGTCAGCGGCAGGCCCACCCGCGCCGTGAGCGTGGGCACCGAGAGCACGAGGGCCGACGTGGTGATGGCGGACACCGACTGGACCGATGGGTTGAAGTTCCCCAACGCATCCTCCGCCACCACGGCGACGTAGTAGATCCGCGCGCTTTGCAGACCATCCACCGTGGCCCTGCGGTTGCCATCGGCCGAGACCTGGTACGGCCATTCGGGATCAATCGTGGTGAAGAACGAATCGCGAATATAGACTCGGTAGCGCACCACATCGCGCTGGTCGTCCTCCGGATACGCGGACCAGTTCAGATCCAGCGCCCGTGGCCTCACCACCGAAGTCACCGCAGTGAATCCGCCTCCGATGCCTGTTACTGGCGGCGGCGTGTCGGCGTCGGGAACCACCACACTCACTTCCCGTGAGACCAGCGAAGTCATCGGATGCCCGGAATCATCCCCCACAAACATCGACACCTCACGCGACACCACTTCACCGACGAACTGATAAGCCCCGGCGGCGTTAACCGCGGAAATGAACTGTCCGCCGCCATCCACTGGCACCACCGCCAGGAAGTGATCCCCAGTTCTGGGAAGTCCGTTGACCACGGCCGTCAGCGATTCCGCCCCGACCGACAACACCGGCGTCATGCCGGCCACCGAGGTGAACAAATGATCGGCGTAGTAGATTTCAAACCGGGCCACATCCCGCACTTCCCATGGATTGTACGTGCTCCAATCGAGCGCCACGGATTCGCCGGTGTCAGATCGGCGGGTTCGAAGGCCCGTGACGGCGGGCGGGGGCTCGGGGGTGGAAAACAGAACACTCACTTCGCGCGAAGCCACTTCGCGGTAGGGGGAATTGGCATCCGACCCAACGAACACTGTCAGTTCGCGCGACACAACCTCGCGTGAAATCAGGTAGACGCCCACCGCATGCACCTCCGCATTGAAGTTGCCCAGACCATCGACAGCGACCACCGCTACCGTTCGATCAATATTGGGGGCCAATCCGTCCAATGTTGCCTGGAGTGTCTCCCCACCCACGCTCATCACCGGAGTCAACCCCGTCACCGATCCCCCACTCGTCGGCAGCAGGTAAACATCGAACCGCGCCACGTCGCGAACCTCCCAGGGATTGTAAGTGCTCCAATCCAAAGCGATCCGATCTCCGGTCGCGGACGGCGTGGCACGCAAACCGGAGAGGATCGGCGGCGGCTCCGGGGTGGTGTTCACGATACTGATCTCGCGGGAGATCAATTCGTGAATTGAATCCTCGGAGCCATTGGCCACGGAGAAGGAGATCTCCCGCGACACCACCTCCCGAATCTCGGGCGTTTGAATGCCGCCCACGTGCACAGAGAGCTCGCGCGACACGACCTCCTGGATCAGCACATCCCCACGCACCACCGCTCCAAAAAGGAGCAGAGCCAGGGCGAATTGGATGGCACGGAAGGACATGAGGCGTGAATCCGCGGAACGGCACGACTGCAGGGAAACAGGGGGCAATTCCCGAAGCATTCAGGATTGGGAGCTCGGCGTTGGACTGCGGGACTTTGATTCGATTTCAGGCCGGAGCGGACTTCCTCAAATCAAGGCCTGACAACCTTCACCTGCACTGCGGAGTAACCAATGTTCACCGGCAGATCAGCCCGCCAGCGAATCACCAACGGATCCGTGGTGACCACGGAATCCACTGTCGCAGCCACCTCCGTGAAGTTTCCATTCGAGCGCGGAGTCACGCGCACCTTCACCTGCGAGGCCTGCTCCACGTAGCGCGTCTCCACCAGCACCTGAGTCTGTGACACCTGCGGCAGGGCGATATCCGGACCAAAAGTACCAAATTCGGCACGTGGATCTGCGGGTGTGTTCACACCGCCTACTGAAAGAACCCGGACTTCTGGAGCACCGGTAGGAGGCCAAAGGATGGCCGTGGCGTTCTCCTGAAGGTCAATCACGCTCGGGTCGGGTGCGACGGAAAACGTGGCGTCGTTCGCGACGCGTTCCACCCGGATACGGCCGTCTCCACCCTTTGATTGAGCGTCTCCGAAGGCCGCAGCACGGATTCCGCTGCCGGAGCCGGAAAGTCGAGCCGCGATCAGTCGAACTCCTCCTCCGGAACCGTGACCGCCTGTCGTCCCTCCGGCGCCAGTTCCCCCGTCGGCGTTGATGAATCCTCGAAGGGTCAGCTGATTTTGCACCGCGATCAGGATGGCACCCCCTCCAGCAGCTCCTCCATAGGATCCTCCCCAATGCCCAGCCCCTCCGGAGCCTCCAATTAAAGGTAGAAGGGAGGGATTACCATAGGGATCCGATCCCCGTGTCCCACGGGTTGCGTAAGAACCGCTGCCCTCATAAGCGTATCCATCATATTGTGTGAAATCAGCACCACCGCCCGGACCAAATCCGGAACTCTGTTGTCCTGCGCCATAAAAGGACGCCGCACGCCCTCCTCGAAAACCACCAGGACCCGGCTCAGACAGTTGGGGTGCGGGACGCCAATTTTCCCCCGTGAGAACCAGATTTCCATCAATCGTCACATTCCCACTAACCAACCAAACCACCGGGGCGCGACTCGCGTGATTCTTGAATCTTACCGTGGCGCCGGCGGCGATGTTGACGTCGGTGTACTTAAACACGACGGCCCACTTTTGCGCGTCATACACGCCCCTGCCGCTGTTCGCCGAATTGCCGGTGTCCCAGCTGGCCGTCACCGCCTGCGACAGATCAATGACCGTGTCGCTGGTGATGTTGAGGGCCCCGTCAGTCCCATCCGCCCCGGGAACAACCAGGGCGGCGCGGGCACCTTGCGCGAGCAGCGCACCAAGCACTGCGGAGAGAACAACTCGAGAAATGGGGTTCATGGACGATTTGAAAGACTGGTGCGGCCACATGCCGCTCCCACCGGGTCAAACGCATCTTTTTTGGTGCAGTTAGAATTTTTCTCTCAAGTTTTTCCAACGGCTGCCGCGGGGTGGCTTGATCAGCCCGGGAAATCGGGACAGGATTTCGCCACCAACCCGCTCAACCACCCCGGCCTCATCCCGATGCCTTCAGGTTCCAACTCCGCGCTTTCGAGAGACGTCCCCACGGCACAGCCCCATGGATTTTGATTCGAGCTCTAACTCGGACGCGGACGCTGCGTTCTCTTCCGGGGATCCGTTCGTTCGACCGAAGGACGGGCTCCATTCGATGCGTGATGGATGGAGAGTGTTTGGCGACTACGTGCTCCTGAGCCGGATTGGTGAGGGCGCATCGGGCGTCGTGTACCAGGCGAGGCAGACCTCCCTGAACCGTCCCGTGGCGGTGAAAATTTCCCGCGCGGCAGCTGCGTCCGATCCCATGCTTCGAGAACGGATGCGGCGCGAAGCCGAGGCCTCGGCGCGACTCCGCCATCCCAACATTGTCCCCGTGCTCGAGGTGGGGGAGTCCGACGGACAGTGGTTCCTCGCCATGACGCTCATGCCCGGGGGCAGTCTTGCCGACCGGATCAAGGACGGCTCCGCGGATCCGCGAGTCATCGCCGGCCACCTCCTGAAGATCGCACGCGCGACTCAACACGCCCACGAGCGCGGCTTCATTCATCGCGACATCAAGCCCGCCAACATCCTGCTCGACGAACAGGGCGAGCCGCACCTGTCGGACTTCGGCGTTGCCCGGCTGCAGGGCAATCCCTCCGAACTCACTGCGCACGGACAACTCATCGGCACCCCGGGATATCTTGCCCCCGAAGTCATCCGCCACGGAGCGATCGAAGCGACCACCTCGGCCGATATCTACAGCCTCGGCGCAACCCTCTACCATCTGTTGACCGGCCGGTTGCCATTTTCCAAGCCGGACCTGCAGGCCCTCTTTCGCGCCGTCCTCGAGGAGGCGCCGCCCCCTCCTTCCTCGGTGGCACGATCCGGCATTCCAGCCGATCTCGATGCGATTTGCCTGAAGTGCCTCGAAAAAGATTCCGATGCCCGGTACCCATCCGCGGCCGATCTGGCTGCGGACCTGGATCGATTCCTCCGGGGCGAACCAGTGATCGCGCGTCCACGTCCCTTCGGCGAGCGATTGGTCTCCTGGGCGCACCGTCATCCAATTCGTGCGGGCGGACTCTCGGCCCTCGCCGTTGCCCTTGTGGCCGTCGCCGGAAGCACTGCTTGGGGCTGGCGACAAGCGGAGCTGCGAAGCCAGGAGGCATTAATGGCCGCCTCCACGCTTCGCGCCGAAACCGCGACCAAGGAGCGGCGTCTCGCCGATGAACTCCTCCGCAGCGGCAACTCCGCCGCAGGACTCGCCCGGCTCGCAAAGGTGCTGCGGAGGAATCCATCCGACCCCATTGCAAAGTCCCGGGCGGTGTCAGTCATGGAGATGCGCCCCTGGATTTTCCCCGCCACGCTCCCGATGGCGCACGGCGGAATCCTGGAGGCTGCGGAGTTCTCCGCCGATGGAACGGAAATCCTCACCGCCTCACGCGACGGCACCGTGCGAACCTGGTCTGCAGCTGGTGGACAATCAACCGGTCCCACGCTTCACCATGGCGAATCCATTCGCTGGACGCGTTACCACAATCGAACGAATCGCTCGATCCTCTCTGCCTCGACTCGCACGATCCGACTTTGGAGCGCGGGAAACACCAACCCCGTGGCGTCCCTCACCCTTCCGTTCGATGGCGCCACCTTTGAGGCCGCGAACGACCAACACTCTTTGCTGGTCGTTGGAGAAGATGGGTCGGTGGCACTTGTCTCCCTTCCCTCGCTTCAATTCGTCCGCATTCGCAAAGCTGGAGCGGTCGCCGCGTTGCTGGATCGCGATGGATCATCGGCATTGTTCGTCAACCGGGAGGGAATCCTACAACGATGGAACGCCGCCACCGATTCCATCCAGCCCCTTACCTCAACCCCCGCGCTTCCCGTTCGCACGCTGTTGGCACCCGCCGACCGATCCTGGGTCGCCGGCGTGGGACCGCATCGCAGCCTGTTTCGATACGACGGTTCCTCCAACGTTTGGACCGAGGCCCCGTTTCAGATCGGATCCGCCTTCACCGCGGGCGCGGTTTCCCCGGATGGCCGTCAGATCACGCTCGCCGAGGTCGCCTTCCGGATGCAGATCCAGGATGTTCCCACCGGGCTTTCCAGCGTCGCCTCCATTCCGCTGCGACACCGCATCACACGAATCGAGTATGATCCCTCTGGCCTGCGCGTCGCGCTGGGATACTTCGATGGCAATGTTGAAATACGCGATGCAACCCAGGGCACGTTGCTCACCGAGCCGATGGCGCATCCGAATCGGATCCGGGCGATCCGTTTCAGCCCCGATGGGCGCAAACTCCTCACCGCGTGTTCCGACGGAAAAGCCCGCCTCTGGAACATCTCCGGACCGCGTCACCTCCCGCTCATCCACCCCATTGAGGGCATCGTGGACGCCGTTCACTATTCCCCCGACGGGCGGCATCTCGCCGCAACCTCGGAGTCTGGAACGCTTCATCTCTGGGACGCCAACGAACCCGAAGCCAACCCACTTCGTCTTAATTTAAGGGGAATCTGCACCCCCCTCATTTGGACAACAGACTCACGGAGTTTGATCGGCATCGTGGATGGACGCCGCATCGTCTGTATCACGATCGATAGATCTTCTACCAACGTCGCCCGGATCGCTTGGGAGCGTCCGGTGAAATCGGGAAACAAATATGACCCGGACAACGGCTTGCGCATTGCATCGTCCGCGCTCGATCTCGGCGCCACGTTGGGTGTCTGCGGCTGCGACGACGGATCCTTGGAGGTGTTCTCCCTTTCGGATGGTCGTGCGATCTGTTCCCTGAGCACTCGTAAATCCCACATTCTCGCCGTAGCCATTGACCCTTCGGAATCGGCGGTGGCGATGGGTGATGAGGAGGGATTCGTTCAGCAGTGGGACCTCAAGCAAAAGGCCCTCCAGCACGAACTTCCGAGGCACGATTTTCTTATCACAGGCTTGGCGTTCGGAAGCGATGGTCGGACCGCCGCCTCCTTCGGCGGGGACGGGCTGCTCCAGGTTTGGTCCACCCTCGATGGCCGGGTCCTGCAGCGACAGGCCCATACCGACGGAATCAACACCGCGGTCCGATCGCCGCACGCCCCGCAGTGGTTCAGCGGCACCTTTGATCACCAGGCGCGCGTGTGGAATTCCACCGATGGCACTCCGGCGGGTCCCTGGTTCCTGCCCGGCCGGGAGGTTTCGGGCGGTGTGTTTCTGGACACCGACCGGCTTTGCGTCGCCACCATCGACAACTCCTCCCAAATTTGGTCCGGCTCTTTCGGGGAGGCGATGACTGAACCCTTTCCCTATCCCGAGGCCGCCCGTGCCGTCTCGTACAGCGCGCGCAGCAAAACGATCGCCGTAGCCGGTATGTGCGATCGCATCGACCTCTGGGAGAATGTTCAGATCGAGGGTCCCGCGCCCGGTTGGTTTTTGGATCTCGCGGAGGGCATCGCCGGATTCGCGCTCGACTCCGCGGACAACGAAACACCCGTTTCGCCGGAAGAATTCTTTCATCTCTGCGACCGCATACAATCCATGGGGACGGAAACCGATTGGATCCGCTGGGCCCACTGGCTTCTCGCACGGAGGCAACGGACCATTTCGCTGAATCGCTCGACGCCGATGGAAACCGTCCTGGTCCGCCTGACGGAACCCACCAGCGAATACCGAATCCGCCTCGCGATTCTCGCCGGTCTCGAGGATCCGGACGCGTATCGTTCCCTGGCAAAGGCCGTTCGCATCGAGTCGAAACAAACCAAGCCCTGGTTTGAAGCCCAGGCCCGCGCCCTCGAACGGAGGGCACTGGATCTCGATCAACTCCGAAAATAGAGCCTTCAGAACGACAACGGGGCGGCGATCCAAATGTCGATTCTGAAGCCGCCCCGTTGAACCACACTGGATGCAGCTTCATCTGCCTCCCTCCACTTCCATCTGCGGCTCAAACTTCATTTCTCGGTTGATCCCGCACAGTGCCATTTTGGGAATCGCCTGATTCCGTCGAAATCATCAAGCTCCACGAATGTCCCCTGAGTCCTCGGAACAGGACCCATTTCCGGAAACCCTCTGGACGCTGATCCTCGCCGCATCGGCGGGCGGGGCGGAGGATTCCGACTCATCGCATCAGCTCGGCGAACTCGCGGCCCGCTACCGCAGCGCCATCCTTCAATGGCTTGAACAGCGACGCATCCCCCGTCCCGACGCCGAGGATCTCACCCAGCAATTTCTCCAGCGAATGATGGCCGGTGAGGTGCTCAAGAGCTTCACACGCACCACCACGCGTTTCCGGGTGTTCCTCTGCACCTGCCTGCGCAATCACCTCCGGGATCACCTGCGTCGCCAGGATGCACTCAAACGCGGCGGCGAAGCCGAGATCCTCGCGTGGGATGATTCCATTTCACCGGAAATCGCGGGCGACGCCCAGTCCCTGGATGAACCCTTCGCCCGAGCAGCGGCGGTCAGCGCGCTCACGGCTCTATCTCAAGATTGGTGCGCAAAGGGCTGGGGCGAACGTTTCGCGGAACTTCGGCCGCACATCTTCGGAGCCCCGGAAGCCGGCGACTACGCGGCGTCGGCCACACGATTGAACCTCAAGCCCAATCACGTGCGGCAGTTGGTCTTCACCCTCCGCGAGGAGTTTTTCACCTGCTTCCGCCGGGAAGTCTCAGCCACCGTCACCGCGGATGAATTGAACGAGGAGCTCCGTCACCTCATCGCCATCCTCGGTCGCTGCGATCTGGAATCGCTGCAGCCCAGCTAGGCCGCGCGTCGCGTTCATGCGCGAAGTTCGCGCGCGGCTGGATCTCACGCTCCGATCAGCGGGCGGATCAATTCGCCTTCCACGTCGGTGAGGCGGCGGTCGAGTCCGTTGCTTCGGAAGGTGAGACGCGTGTGGTCGATGCCCAGCAGGTGCAGGACCGTGGCATGGATGTCGTGCACGTTGGTCGGCTGGCTTCGGTTCAGCGGCTTGTAACCCCAGGGATCACTCTCCCCCGCCGTCACGCCGCCGCGGATGCCGCCGCCGCAGAGCCAGTTGGTGAAGCAGTACGGATTGTGGTCCCGCCCCTTGCCGCCTTGAGAACTGGGCATGCGACCAAACTCGGTGGTCCAGAGAATGATCGTGTCTTCAAGTAGCCCGCGCTGCTTTAAGTCTTGGATCAACGCCGAGGCGCCGCGCGCAAAGCCCATGGCCAGCGGACCGTGGTCGCGCCGGATGTCCTCGTGCGAGTCCCAGTTCCGACGCGGGAATCCATTGTCGTTGCCGCTCCAAATTTGGACAAACCGCACCCCGCGCTCGATGAGCCGGCGCGCAACCAGGCACTTGCGTCCGAAGTAATCCATCTCCTCCTCGGCGTTGATCTCCTTCGGCCAGGTGGGTGGGTTGCGTTGGATCCCGTACAGATCCAGCAGGTAGTCGGGCTCGCGGGTGATGTCCATCGCCTCGGGCGCTGCGAGCTGCATGCGGGCCGCGAGTTCATAGCTCTGAATCCGCGCCTCCAGCCGGGAATCCGCCGCGCGAGTCTGCGCATGCGATTGATTCAACCGCGCCAGCACCTCGTGCGCCGCCACCTCGCTCTCGGGCGTCACGAAATCGCCCGCAGGACCGGGGAACAAATCGGTGATCGGATTCGGCCGGCCCGGATAGAGAATCGTCCCCGCATGCTGCCCCGGCAGAAATGCGGAGTCCCAATTCTTCGGGCCGTTGGAGGCAAACCCGCGGTGATCCGGCAGCACCACAAAGGCGGGCAGATTGTCGTTCACGCTGCCCAACCCGTAGCTGACCCACGATCCCATCCCGGGAAACCCAGGAAGCTGAAAGCCGGTCGATTGCAGGTAGGTCGCCTGGCTGTGAACGCCGGTTTTTCCGACCAGATTGTGAACGAACGCGAGCTCGTCCGCCACCTTGCCCAATTCGGATACCACCTCCGAAAGCATGCGGCCCGATTGGCCGTATCGGCGGAATTCCCACACCGGTTTCATCCACGGACCAAGACCGTCCTGGAACGCCTCCACGTGTTCCCCGAAGTCGCTCTTCTGCCCGTCCCGCTTTACCAACTCCGGTTTGTAATCGAACAGATCCAGGTGGCTCGCCGCGCCGCCCATGAACATCTGGATCACGCGCTTGGCCTTGGGACGGAACTGCGCCGGTTTGGAATGTCCGAGGGGTTTGGACCCGCCCGCCGCGGCATTCAGCAGGCCCTCGGTTCCCAACAGACTGGCGAGCGCAATCCCTCCCAACCCGCCGCCGGACCGCCACAGGAATTCGCGCCGACTCTGCGGAGCGCCGAAGCGTACCGAATTTGAGGCAGCGCTGGACCGATGAAAAGGGGAGTTGGGATTCATGCGCGGCGCCTCAGTCCACGAAGGAGAACTCGTTCAGGTTGAGCAGCAGGCGACATCCATTCGCGAGCCCGTGCTGTTCGGCATAGCGCACCAGCGATGCGGTCTCCTCGGGAGTCGGCGCTCGGCCAAGGGCGCGCACGTGACCGCGGATCACCTTCGATCGCAAATCTCCGCCCTCGCGGTCGAGCGATTCGGCGAAGTGACGCGACATCACCAGCATCAGCGGATTGTTCAGCAGCGCGAGCGCCTGCAGGGGGGACACACTTTCATTGCGCCGGCCCACCTGCATCGAGGGATCCGCGCAGTCCAGCACCGTCATGAACGGCTGTTGCTGCGAGCGCACAATGAAGCGGTAGGTGGAACGCCGGTGCGACTTGGGATCCTCGGGATCGTGCAGCTGATATTCGTAGTGCGGCGAATGCTCGGGCTTCTCCACCACGAAATCCCGGAAGCTCGGACCGCCCATGGTGAGATCGAGTTTGCCCGACACCTGCAGCACCGCATCGCGCACTGCTTCCGCTTCCATCTTGCGACGATTCTGCCGCCACAACAGCCGGTTGTCCGAGTCCATCGCCGCCGCCCGGATTCCGGCATCGGACACCGTGGACACCTGACGATAGGTCGCGCTGTTCACGATCAGGCGATGAAGTTCCTTGATGGATTGTCCGCCGTCGCGGAACTCGGCCGCCAGCCAGTCGAGCAATTCCGGATGCGAGGGCTGCGAACCCATGCGGCCGAAATCATTCGGGGTTTCCACCAGGCCCTTTCCAAAATGGTACTGCCACACGCGATTGACCACCGAGCGCCAGGTCAGGGTGTTGCGGGAGTCGGACATCCACCGGGCCAGCGCCGCGCGGCGTTCGCCCTCGGGCTGATCCGCCACCGTATCGAAGCGCGCAGGCAATTCCGCGAAGCATCGCAACGTGCCGGGCCCCACTTCACGGCCTTGGTTCGAAATGCTGCCCCGATTCAAAATCTTCACCACACGGGGTTTTCCGCCGCGTCCGCCCGTGCCCATGAACGCCCCGGATCCGTGATGCACCGCCCCCACGTACGCGACCGATTGCGCAGGCAGCTGGCCGCGCTGGAGTTTGATTTCCGCCTGCTCCCGCGCGAGATCCGCGAGCTCGCGTCGCGCCTCGTCCGGAGTCGCCGCTTCGATCCGTTGGGCACGCTCCTCGCACAACCGCGCGAGTTCCACTCCACCCGCCGCTCCACCGCCAGGGTAGGCTCCATCGGTCAGGTTTTCCTTCCGCCAACGCACCGGGGCTTCGATCGAATCCAGGGCACTCACCTTCGCCCCGAGCGCGAGATTGCGTCCATCGGTGCCAATCACATCGAGCTCGGACAGGGCGAAGATGTAATCGTCCTGCCGCAACGCGAGGCGCGTCGCGGTCACGCGCAGGTAGCGCGCCCGCACGGAGGAAACATCCACGGTCTGCGCGCGCAGCCCGGGATTTCCCACATCGGCCTTCGTGCGATCCGCAAGCGTCACCACCCCGGTGGCAAACGTCGCATCGTCCGAAGCCTCCACGCGGTAACGCACCGGGAACCCAAAGCCGTCGCCGATTCCGTTGAAATCATCGTGGCACGGATGAAGCACCACTTTTGAAACAGCCATCGCAGACCCAAGATCCACCTGCACCCATTTGATCTGATCCTGTTTCTTCTCGATGGCGCTGTGATAGCCCACGGTATCGCCCGACTTCGCGGCCTTTTCCGCCTCGGCGATCTTGCGGTCGAGCGCGGTCAGAGTCTCCCCGGCACGGGCGACGATGGAGTCATCGAGGGACTTCTTCCGCGCGGTCAGACGCGATTGCCGGGAATCAAGCTCGCGCCGCCTCGCGGCCACAGCGGGATCGAAGTCGTATTTTTGATCCGCCCGGTCCACGGCGGCGAACACCGCCTGAAGCCGGTAGTAATCCTCCTGCGCGATGGGATCGAACTTGTGATCGTGGCACTGCGCGCACTGGATGGTCAGGCTGTTGAACGTCTGGATGGCCGTGGTGACCATGTCGTCGCGGTCGAGATGACGCGCCACCTGGCCATCCATCTTGCTCTCCGGCACCTCGGCGTGGCCGATCAGGTCCCACGGTCCAGCGGCAATAAATCCCAGCGCCTCGAATCCATCGCGAGTCCCCGGATACAGCACATCCCCGGCAAGCTGCTCCTGCAGGAACCGCGAGTAGGGTTTGTCCGAATTGAAACTGCGGATGACGTAATCGCGGTACGGCCACGCATTCGGACGCGGCTGATCCTTGTCGTATCCGTGGGTCTCGCCGTAGTGCACCACATCGAGCCAGTGGCGGCCCCAGCGTTCGCCGTACTGGGGCGATGCGAGCAGGCGATCCACGAGACGCTCATAGGCACCCGCCGCAGAATCCGCGACAAAGGCATCGATCTCCTCCGGCTTCGGCGGCAGGCCCAACAGGTCGAAGGAAAGCCGTCGAATCAACGTGCGTCGGTCCGCCTCCGGCGACGGAGAAAGCCCTTTTTGTTCCAGCGTGGAGAAAATGAATCGATCCACCGGCGTGCGAACTCGCGCCGAAAGTTCGCGGCTGGAGAGGCTGGGTTCGGCGGGTTTGACGATCGCCTTGAGCGACCACCACTCGAAGTCGTCCATGCGCGCCTTGCCGGCCGCTTGGAGATTTCCGCCCGTCAGTGCGGCGATGGAAAGGCAACCCATCGCCCAGACCGGCCGAAGCAGCCGGGTCCAGGACGATTGGGATGAAACGGGCGCGCGCATATCAAACGTCGCCGCTCCGGGGGGGGCGGTTCGGAAAACCGAACGATACCAGACCTGAAGGGGCGACCCCGGAACTCTAGGCGCGGAACGGGGAAACCGTCACCCCCTGACTTGGGGTAATTCCGCGACCGCGCGCTCAGCGTTAACGAACGCCGGTCAGGCAGAGCACGAAGAATCGCACCACGCGACGCGGGAAGGACGGAAGCTCCTCCACCGGCTGGAGATTCGGCACCGCGGTTCCCTTCGGCTGCGCGAAGGCGATCTTCGAACGGAGGATCAACGTGCCCATGCAGAAATCGGCAAACGGAAACACCACGTTGAAGTTCTTGTGCATGTAGCGGTGATGCAGGATGTGGTGCCCGTTCAGCCGGAAGAAGATTCCGGACCGTTCGACCGCACGCTTGCGGGGAAGGTGCATGCACCAATGCAGGTACTCGTAGGTGGCGAAGTAGCAGACCGTCGCCACCGCGGCACCGGCCCAGATGGCCCACTTGCCGCTGAGGACCGCCGCCAGGATGAAGGGCGACTGGCACAGGAGTACCAAAACCGGTCCGTTCCACCAGGCCATCGGGATGGTCCACTTGTCCTTCTCCTCGATGAGGTGGTAGGTCTCGTCGGCCTTGAAGATCTGATGATGGATCTGCGCGTGGGCTTTGAACGGATAGTCAAAAAATCCCAGCGGCTTGTGCATCACGAAACGGTGGAGCGTCCATTCAAAGAAGGACGACCACACCACGGCGGCCGCAAAGGCGAGCGCCGACCAAAACAGGAAAGAATTCACGCTTCCCCAATCTTGTGCACGGAACCCCCGGTGACCGACAAGGGGAAAGGTGGGAAATCACCGACCCGAATCGGCGGACCCGGCGTTACAGATCGGCCCGTTCCGCGACACGCAATCCGGTCAACGGCGAGACCCCGTCAAACCCCAGCAGCCCCGCCGTGCAGTTCACCCCGGTGAATGGATCGTTGCGGATCAACAGATTGCCATCGAGATCGAGGTAGTCGGTGAGGTCCGCGAGGTGCGCCGCCGCGGTGATCAGCAGCGAGGATTCAATCATGCACCCCAGCATCGTCTTCAACCCGAGGGCCCGCGCCGACTCCAGCGCGATCCGAGCGCCTGTGATGCCGCCGGTCTTCACCAGCTTCACGTTCACCCCGTGCACGCACCGGGCGCACCGGGCAGCATCCTCCCAGGTTTGGTACAGCTCATCGCCGAGGACCGGCAGCGGCGAGCGCTCCTTGAGCCAGATCCAGTCGGCATCGGGAAGCGTGGGCGGCATGGGCTGCTCCACGAACTCCACGCGACCGGTCGCGGCCAAATGACGGATGTGGTCCAGCGCCTCCTCGCGCGAGGTCCACGCCGCATTGGCATCCACCCGGAGCGTTGCCTCCGGCGCCGCGCCGAGCACGGCGGCGAGGTTCTCACGATCCGACGCCACCCCGACCTTCACCTTCAGCAGGCGCATGCCGTCCGCCACCGCATCGGCCGCCTTTTGCGCCATCACTTCCGGTGTATCAATTCCGAGACTGAACGAAGTCCGGTGGCGCCCCTCGGTGAATTCGAGCCCGAGAAACCGGTGCACCGGCACGCCCGCCGCCCGGGCCGCTCCGTCCAACAGCGCCAGATCCAGCGCGCAACGCGCCGGCGGACTCATCGGACGAATCGAATCCAAATACGCAGCGCTCGAGGCCAGATCCTCGAACGAGAGCTTCGACGCATCGACCAGGGACAGGAACCGCGACACCGTCGCAACCGTCTCGTGGTACTGCGTGGACGGCGACGCCTCGCCGAGGCCGAACCCGCCGCGCGAATCCTCGAGTCGCACCAACACCACCGGATGCACGCGTTTGCCTCCGACCGCGGCCGACGCGCCAGAGATGGCCCATCGGTTCCGGAGCTGCAGATCAAACGGTTGATGCGACAGGCGAAGGCTCATGATGGATTCACTCCCGCGAGTTGAAGCACTTCCGACACCACCGAGAAACTTCCAAACGCGATCACCCGGTCCCCGGCACCGGCATCCAGAGTCGCCGCAGCCAAGGCCTGGGCCAGAGCCGCACGATGCGCCTCGGCAACCGTCGCGCAGGTGTGAACCTCCGTCGGAATCCCGGTCGCGAGCATCCCCGCGGGCACCGAGGCATCGAGTCCGCGCGGGCCATGGGTCGAGGCCACGTGCCACACATCCACCACCGGCTTCAGCGCATCGATCACTCCGCGGCAATCCTTGTCGCGCAGGATTCCGAACACCGCGTGGATCCGCCCGCGTTTCTCCAATGCGCCGATCGATTCCGCCAGCACCGCGGCCGCCTCGGGATTGTGGGCCACATCCACGTAGGTCTCCGGATGGTCTCCGATTTTTTGGAATCGCCCGGTCAAACGGACCGAACGAAGTCCGGTGCGAATCGCCTCCTCGGTCACCCGGCATCGATCGCGCAAGGATTCCAGCACCGCGAGCACACCGGCGGCATTCTGCACCTGCTTCGATCCCCCGATTGCCGGCAGGGGCAATCCCTCGAACCACCAGGCCTCGCCGGAATAGTTCCATCCGCCATCCCGCGCGACGCCATGAAATTCCCGCCCCTGAACCTTCAAGTGCGCACCGAGCTCCGACGCAACGCGCAGCACGGCTTCGGGCGGATTCGGATCGCTGCAAACCGCGGGCCGGCCCGTGCGATAAATGTGCGCCTTCTCGTATCCGATGTGTTCCCGCGTCGGACCAAGAAACTCCACGTGGTCCACACCGATCGACGTGATCACCCCGCAGTCGGAATCCAAAACATTCACCGCATCCAACCGTCCCCCCAATCCGATTTCCAACACCCACACATCGAGCGACGCCTCCGAAAACGCGCGGAACGCAGCCAAGGTATCGAGCTCGAATTCGGTCAGTTGATCCGCACCGGGAAGTCGCAACACGCCGTCAAACGCGGCCTCCAGCGCGGACTCAGTGATGCACCGTCCATCGATCCGGATACGCTCGTGAAAGGAAATCAGGTGCGGCGACGTGTAGAGTCCCACGCGGTACCCCGCGGCGCGCAGGATCGAGTCCAGCATCGCGCAGGTGGACCCCTTCCCGTTTGTCCCGGCCACCGTGATCACCACGGGGGCACGACGGAGGCTCATGCGGTCGAGGATCGCCCGCACGCGGTCCAGCCCGAGCACGATCGGAAACGGGCGCGCCGCGGCCTGCTTCTTGGCCAGCTCCCAGGGTTTCAGTTCAGACGCGTTCACCGGCGCAGGGCTTCGCGGAGCTTGTCGAGCGGGAGCGTGTTGATCACGTCGGCCTTGGTAAGCCAGCCCTTGCGGGCAATGCCCGTTCCCAGCCGGAGCCACTGCACGTGGTCCAGGCGATGCGCATCACAATTGATCACGCACCGGACGCCCTTGGACTTCGCGTAATGCCACAGCCGCCAGTCGAGATCGAATCGATACGGCGAGGCGTTGAGCTCGATCCAGGTGCCTGTCGCGGCGCAGGCATCGATCACCGCACGCTGGTTCAACTTGTAGGCATCGCGCTCCAACAGCAGACGTCCGCTCAAATGCCCGAGCATGTGGACGTACGGATTCTCCGCCGCGGCGATGAGCCGGCGTGTGTTCTCCGCCTCCTCGCCCGAGGGCACGTGAAGACTCGCCACCACCACATCGAGCTTCGCCAACAACTCGTCGGAGAAATCCAAACCGTCCTTGAGGATGTCCACCTCCGACCCCGTGAGCAGTCGGAAGTCCGAACCGCGCTCCTCCAGCTTCCGGTTCACCGCCGCCACTTCGGTCAACTGACGGAGCAACCGCGCCTCGTCGAGCCCATTGGCCTGAAAGCTGGCGCGTGAATGATCGGTGATGGCCCAGTACTGCAACCCCAACTCTTCCATCCGATCCGCAATGTCCGACAGCGTGTTGCGTCCGTCGCTCCAGTCGGAGTGATTGTGGAGCGAACCCTTCAGATCCGTCCATTCCACCAACCTCGGCAACGCGTCCTTTTCCCCCGCTTCGAACTCTCCCTGATCCTCGCGCAACTCAGGCGGGACATAGGCCAGGTCCAGTTCGCGGAAGATGTCCGCCTCGTCATTGCACGCCACGCGGAGCGCCGGATCCCGGGTTTCCTCGGTGCTGCGGAAGAGTCCGTATTCGTTTAGACGCAATCCGCGGGCGATCGCGCGCTGGCGCATGACGATGTTGTGCTCCTTGCTCCCGGTGAAGTAGGCGAGGGCGAACGGATACTCGGAATCCGCCACCACGCGCAGATCCGCCTGGATCCCCTCGCCCAGAATCACGCTGGCCTTGGTCTCGCCCTTCGCGAGCACCGATCGGACGCCCGGCTGCGCGACGAAATACTCAATGACCGACGCGGGATCCTTCGACGACACCAGGAAATCGATGTCTCCGATCACTTCCTTCCAACGGCGCAGGCTCCCCGCCGTGCTGCAGCGGATCACGTCGGGATGCGACCGCAGCGAATCCAGGATGGGCTCAGCCACCTCCAGCGCATCGACCAACCGATGCCTCGATGCGAACTGCCGCTTGAAGGCAATGGCCTCCAGGATCTTTGCCTGCGACTTCTCGCCGAAACCGTCGAGTGCGGCGATCGAGCCCGCCTTGCACGCGGCCTCCAGCTTTTCGATCGTATCAATTCCGAGCTCATCGTGCAGGCGCTTCACCTTCTTGGGTCCCACACCCTGAATCCCGAGCATTTCTATGAGCCCGGGAGGCACGGACGCCTTGAGATCGTCGTAGTACTTCAACTGTCCGGTGGTCACCAGCGTGGCCACCTTGTCCTGAAGCGCGTCGCCGAAGCCCTTGAGCTCCCCGAGGCGGTTCTCCGCCACGAGGGTTTCCAGCGGGACCGTGAGCCCCTCGAGCACGCGGGCGCCATTGGTGTAGGCGCGGGTCTTGAAGGGATTCTCGCCCTTCAATTCGAGGAGCACCCCGATTTCGGAAAGGATGGCGGCAACCTGATCTTTATCCATGAAACGACGATGGCTGGAGCTGAACCGACGGCGAACGTGAGGCAAACAACGGAACCGCCGCGAATTCCACCCATACCCCCGCCCCCTCGCAACACCGGATCCAAGAAATCCCGCCCTCGCTGTGCCCGCACCCGCTTCGCAGCCGCCGAGGGAACGAGACGGATCCGACGGGCGTGGAAGGTCATCCGCACGGGCATTGGGGTTGCCCGACCGCAACCCGGTTCACCCGACCGATTTTGGAGTGCGACGGGAAGCAGAGCGCGACGCCGCTTTGGTCAAAGCCAACCGCGCAGCAGGGCAAATGAACCGCAGAGGCGCGGAGACGGAGAGTGGATTCCGGGATGTTTTCTACGACGATGAGAAGTCACCGGTCGGTGCGACGCCTCGAACGGTTTCGAAAGCGGTGTCGACGCTCCGCTCTGGCACCGCACTCGAAAACTACGCGGCGACACCCTTTCTCCTCTTCGCCTTCTATCCGCTGCGACTTCACACAGGGTTCGCACACGAATATGGGGCGTGGGTGGAACCCCGCCCTCCACCAAGATGTGATCTGCGATCTGTGATGTGTGATGTGTGATGTGGCGAATTTTTTTGGTGTCGGATTTTTTGGGGCTGCGGCCATAAACCTCCTGATGACCGATCCCGAGCTGCTCAACGCGCTTCGCTCCGGGGCTTCCACCGAGGCCTTCACGGAGACGGTCCGTCGCCACCTTCCACTGGTGCTTTCCGCAGCTCGGCGTCGATTGACCGTCCCGGATGCCGCGGAGGACGTCGCCCAGCAGGTCTTCACCCTTCTCGCACAGAAGGCATCGTCCCTCGCCCCAAACGTGGTTCTCGCAGGCTGGCTGTATCACACCACCTGCCATCTCGCATCGGAACACAACCGCAGCGAGGGACGCCGCCGATTCAGGGAACAGAATTCAATGGCCATGACCGACGCCACCCATCTGCCTGCCGAGGTCGAGGATCACTGGCGGCAGCTCCGCCCGGTACTCGACGACGCCATGCAGCAACTGTCCGATCCAGACCGCGACGCCGTTCTGCTCCGCTTCTTTGAGGGCCGCAGCCTGGACGAGGTGGGCCGGTCGCTCGGAGTCACCGCCGATGCCGCCCAAAAGCGTGTCAGTCGTGCGCTCGATCGATTGCGCGAAACCCTGGTGCGGTCCCACCCGTGGGTGACCCCGGGGACGCTCTCCGCCGCCATTGCCGCCGGCGTGATCGAGGCGACACCCACCGAGCTTCAGGCGGCGGCCATTGCCCAATCCGCTCTCTCGGCCGCAGCCGTTCACGCCATCGCGGCCTCGACCGCCACTTCCCTCTCCGCCACCACTGCTGGAACTTCCCTGATCACCATGGCCTCAACCCAATCCATCGTCACCGGAGCCCTCACCGCAGCCCTCCTCGGAATGGTCGCGTGGCAACACTTTCAACTTTCGGCGATCCGCGTGGAGCGGAACCAACTCATCCAATCCGCCGAGGCCGCATCTGCAGCCGCGGCGGCATCGACAACTGTTCTCGCATCGCCGACGCCTACGGTGGATCCGGAGTTACTCCGCCTGCGCGGCGAAGTGGCCCGAATGCGTGGCCTCTCAAATGAACTAGCCTCCCTCCGACTGGAGAACAACCGACTGCAGACCCTCCGGAATGTCTCAGCCTCCATATCGGAGTCGTTGGGGTATGACACCCGCCAAGGGGTTGAACGGATGCAGTACTTGAAGGCCTGGATGTATGCGTTTAATGAATATCTAGAGAAACACGATGGGATCTTTCCCGCGTCCTTCGAGGAGGTCACCGCAGCAGGATTCCAAGTAGCAGAGGGCCCAGGCTTTAGTTCAGGACACCTCGAGATCCTCTACAAAGGCCGCTTGGACGAGGTCAAGGATCCGGCAGGAGTAATCGTGCTGCGAGAGCGGGAATTGTTCAGAGACCCATCTGGTAATGGATTCAATCGCACCTACGCATTCGCGGATGGACACGTCGAAATCCATCATTCCCCTGACGAGGATTTTTCCAACTGGGAACGAGAACACCGCCAGGTAACAAAAGGCACTCCGCCCACCCAGGGCCTTTGAATCGGGGGGACATGGGAATGGAAGTTGAAGGGTTGAAAAGTTGAAGCGTTGAAGAGGAATTCAACGACGGCTGCACGGCAACGCCGACTTACCTCATGAGGTTGGGCTTCGCTTCTGACTTCACCCAGCAGGAGGAACGGAGGCAGACCCGCCAGCATCCAGCATCTGGTATCTAGGATCGGTCATCCTCTCCATCCGCGGTCGAATCTTCAGCGTTCCGACAGAAGCCTCCGGGCGGGCCGCCGTCAGCGGGGGTTCTCTCGTTCCTGGTCACCCGCATCCCGACAGCCCGCCCGCTGGAAAAGAATTATCCCGGAAAAATCCCGGGGACCGCACTACCTGACCGTATCGGAATAGATACGTGCCTCGATCTCGGAGATGCGGCCGTCCTTGTTGGTGTCGGCGCGCTGGACGGCTTCGTTGAAGGCCATGTTCGGACCGCGGACGGTGCGGGTCTTGTGTCCGAACACGAGCGGGATCTCGACTTCGGACGACGATTCGCGTCGGGAGTGGCCGCCATTGGAGCGGCTCAGGGCCTCGTAGAAGACGCGGCCGGCGGTTTCGGTTTCGAACTCGACCTTCACGCGGGGCTCATCGCGGGTGACGGTTTCTTCGGTGTGGATGCAACCCGCGGCTCCCAGGCCAAGGGCCATGACGGCGACGAGGGGCAGACGGAATGGAGTAGGAATCTTCATGTCGGTGCGTTCGGACGGTGCATGGATCGGCGTTCCGTTGGGAATCTCCGATCCGGTTTCCACTGGGAGCACCCGGCCCGGAGCTGAAAGGTTTCAGGCTTTTCCCGCCTGAGTTTTCGTTGGCAGGCGCACGCGACGTGCCGTTACTCTTCCTCCACGCCGCGATTTTCCCGGGAGTGCCCGGGCGTCCCGGCCTTGTTTTTGTCCCGTCCGTCCGCGGTCCAGTCGTAGTCGTAGTTGAAGTTGCAGTCGCAGTTGTACACGCAGCATCGAACCGAATTCCATCCCGCCATGAGTCTCAACACCGTCAACAAGCTCAAGACCGTCAAAAAGAACACCGCCAAGCTGGTGGAAGCCGAGCTCGGCCGCACCGGTGGCCTGCTCCGTCTGGCCCCCGCCTGGGTGCCCCGCTCCTTCCTGCAGCCGGGTCTGCGCATCAAGCTGCATCCCGATGACACCTACGCCTACGGCCTGAACCGCGGCGGCATCGATGAACGCTGGTTCGCCTCCACCACACCGACCGCCAACGAAGGCCGCGCCTGGGACGAAGGTCTGAGCTACTGCGTGGTGGGCAAGGAACGCTTCACCCTGCAGCAGGCCGTCGCCGACTGCGGCGCCACGCTGGTCGGCAAGTCGATCTGGAAGAAGTACAGCCGCTGGCCGGTGTACTCGAAGTTCTTCGACAACATGGGCCCGATCCCCCACCACATGCACCAGAGCGCCAAGCAGGCGAAGCTGGTCGGCCAGGAGGGCAAGCCCGAGAGCTACTACTTCCCGCCGCAGCACAACAACGTGGGGAACAACTTCCCCTACACGTTCATGGGCTTCGAGCCCGGCACCACCAAGGCGCAGGTCCGCAAGTGCCTTGAGAACTGGAACAAGGGCGACAACGGCATCCTCGACCTCTCCAAGGCGTATCGCCTCAAGGTCGGATCCGGCTGGCTCATCGATCCGTGCATCCTCCACGCGCCCGGCAGCCTCTGCACCTACGAGCCGCAGTGGGGCAGCGACGTGTTCGGCATGTACCAGAATTTGGTCGAGGGACGCGAAGTTCCCTGGAGCCTGCTGGTGAAGGACATGCCGAAGAACAAGCACAAGGACCTCGATTTCATCGTGGACCAGCTGGATTGGGAGAAGAACGTGGATCCGAACTTCAAGGACAACCACTACCTCGAACCCGTGCCCGTGGCCGACACCCGCAGCGAGGGCTATGTCGATCGTTGGATCGTGTACGGCAAGGTGGACGGCGAGCAGCTGTTCACGGCGAAGGAACTCACGGTGGAACCTGGCTGCAAGGCCGTGATCAAGGACACCGGCGCCTACGGCCTCATCTGCGTCCAGGGCAGCGGCAAGATCAACGGCCAGCCGCTGGTGAGCCCGAAATTGATCCGCTTCAACGAGCTGACCGAAGACGAATACTTCTGCACCGAGGACGGCGCGAAGGCGGGCGTGACGTTTGAGAACACGAGCGAGACCGAGCCGCTGGTGTGCCTCCGTTACTTCGGACCCGAGGTGAATCCGGACGCCCCCGCGATGGGCGCGTACCGCAACAACAAGTTCGCCTGATCCGCTTCCGCGCGAACGGCGACCTCGTCAAACTTCAAAACGGCGGCTGGCCCTCGGGCTCGCCGCCTTTTTTGTGCTCGAACACCCAGGCCGCCGCGGCGGCGATGAAACAAAACGCAGGAGAAACCACAGATGGACACAGATGAACACAGATGTCCGAGAAGCTGTGGAAATCGAATGGCGACGAAGAGATTCCGGTTCAGTCACTCACCAGCCCAGCGAACTCTCCCTCTGTGAATCTGTGTCAATCTGTGTGCATCTGTGGTTGCAACCTCAGCCGACAGATGCGTCGCGGGGTCAGCCCTTGCGGACGCGGCCTTCGAGGACGGCTTCGATCTTTTCCTTCAGCTCGTCGCTCACTTCCGCCGTGGGACGCTCGCCGTCCACGATGGAGAATCCGTAGGTCTTCTGCAGACGACGGAACGAATCGCGCATCAGCGCCTGATACTTGAGGAAACTGTCGAACATGTCGCGCGACAACCCCAGGTCCATTCCGCTCTCCCAATAATCCAGCGCCTGGTTCTTGGCGAAGACGCGCTGGACCAACTGCTCGGGTCGGACATCGAGGTAGAACACCGCGTCCGGCACCAGGGCGATGCCGTACAAATTCTTCAGCCACGCCTCGTCCATGCCGCGAACCAGGTCGCGCGCCATCAGTGTGTAGATGTATCGGTCCGCCAGCACCATGAAGCCCGCGCGCAGGGCGGGGAGAATCGCGTTCTCCATCTGGTCGGCAAAATCCGTGGCGTAGAACAGCGACAGCGTCGTGCGCGAAAGAATGTTTCCGTGCTGGGCCTGTTCCAGATCCTCGCTCACCAGCGTGGACCGCTTGAGCCCGACCTGCAGGGTGGCGTGACCGGTGCCTTCCAACCATTGGACCAGACGCGAGATCTGGGTGGAACGGCCGGAGCCGTCGGCCCCTTCCACCACGATGAGTTTCCCGTTGAGCTTGGCAACCTCTTCACCCGGGATGCCGCGGCCGAAGAAACGCTTCGGCGTGACCTGCGGCACCACGACGAGGGATTCCGAGGCGGAAACTTCGGGACGCCGGGTCCGGCGGCGGGCGTGAGGGCGGGAACGGGAAGGCATGGCGGGGTCTAGGCCGAGGGACTGTTGCAGAACCGATCCAGACCGATGCGCGCCTGGATCAACTTGCGAACCAGTCCCTGCTGCGCCTCGATGCGATCGTTGGCATCCATGATCGTGAAACCAAATTCGGTACTCATCGCGAGGTACTGCTCGAAGATGCGTCCCTGGAAAATGCGGAAGCTCTCGTACGGATCGGCCGAGAGGTTCAGGTCCATGCCCGCCTCGTGGTGTTTGAGCACCGGGCGGTTGTCGAGGATGCGGGCCAGCGACACCTCCAAATCCGCGCGGAAGAAGAAGGTGATATCGGGCAGGGCGGCGAAGGAATACACGCCGCGCACCCAGTCGGGCGGGCACCCGCGCACCACGTCGCGCGCGAAGGCGGTGAAGATGTAGCGATCGCACAGCACCAGGTACCCGGCGCGCAGCAGCGGCACGAGCTGACGCTCATAGCGGTCGGCGAAGTCGGTAGCGTGGATCAGGCTGAAGGTCGTGGGGGTGAGCAGATTCTGCTTCTTGCCCTTGCTGGTGGCACTCTTCACGAGGGCCGAGGAATTCCATTCGGAGAAGAAGACTTTGCAGCCCTGCTGTTCGAGCCAGCGCTTGAGCAGGTGCACCTGCGTGGACTTCCCGGAGCCATCCAGGCCCTCCACGGCGATCAGTCGCCCGGGAAATCCAAGTTCAGCAAAGGAGCGCGTCATCGGCGCGCGAACCTAGGCCGGACACGGCAGGAGACAACGAGTTTTTCTGAGATCCGGCCCAATTTCCCCCAATTGGGGCAGCAGGATGGATCGGCGGAGCCGGGTCCAAAGTCCAAAGTCGCGGAGGCGCGGAGGCAGCCTGTGGTTCGATTGCTGCATGCGCGCCCCTTCTTCGTAGCCGCCGAGGGAAAGAGGCGGATCAGACGGGCGTGGAAAGTCATCCGACGATTCATTGGGGTTGCCGGTCGGTTTTCGATCACGCCCGGCCTGGAAAGCGGTGTCGACGCTCCGCTCTGCCACCGCACTCCAAAATTGTGCGGCATAGCGCTCTGCTCTCCGTGCCTTCTCTCCCCTGCGACTTCACACAGGGTCCGCAGATGAATATAGGGCGTGGGTGGAACCACGCCCTCCCCCGAGATACGATTTCCGATCTTCGATCCCCATTCCCCGTAGCCGCCGAGGGAACGAGGCGGATCAGACGCGTTCCAGAAACCGACCCGAACTTCCATTGGGCCGGACGGACGCGGTCCGTTTGCCAACGATTGCGTTTGCGCGCTCCGGGTGCCACGACGCGATTCACGCCCAATTGAGCGACGACGACTTCTCCGCTTGAGGTGATCCGCCTTCTCCCGGCGGCGGCTACCAAGAGGCGGGACCACTGGGTCCAGCATCCAGCATCCGGAATCAGGCATCTCGCTTCTAGCGTCACTCATCGTCCCCGCCGCCACCGCCGCCGCCTTTGCGCTCCCATTTGCGCTGGGCGCGTTCGGGGAGGGCGTTGTCGGCGCGGGCGAAATAGCTCCCCGCTCCAAACACTTCGGTGATCTCCCGCTCCAATCCCGCCGACGCCGCCACAAAGTAGCGATCGTTCGGTTCGATGAACGCCATCTCGCCACCCGGCAATTGCAGCCGGATCATCACCGGCACCGTGCCGGTGTGGGCTTCGCACAGCCGACGCGCCATCTCCAGCCGCTCCCGGTTCAACCCATCGGCCCGCAACCGCAGCTGCACCTGCTTGGTGTACTTCTTCGGCGCATCTTCCAGCTTCATGATCTCCTGCGGGAAGACCTTGGGACGATCCTCACCCGTGCTCACTTCGCCGGTGACCAGCAGCGGCATGTTCATGACGAAGAGCTCGCGGTATTTGTCGTAGCTCTCGTTCATGCAAAGCAATTGCACGCTCCCGGTGGCGTCCTCGACGGTCACCATGGCGTAGGGCTTGCCCGACTTCTTGCTCACGCCTTGTTGCACCGCGCCGACCAGACCTCCGAACCGGGCCATGGAACGATTGGCCAACCCGGCCAAGTCTTCCACGGTCTGGAGGGTGTATCGACGCAGAATCGCTTCGAACGGTTCGAGCGGATGACCGCTGACGTAGAATCCAAGCAGTTCCTTTTCCGCCGCGAGGCGTTCGCCTGCGGGCCATTCCTCAAGCACGACCGCCTTCGTCGGCGCGGCTTTGGGCGCGGCGTCGAACGTGTCGAACAGCGACGACTGCCCGCGCGCCTTGTCCGCCGCCATGGCGCTGGCGCGGCCGAGGCAGTGATCGAGATTGGCCCAGAGGGTCGCACGATTGGAGCCGAGGGAATCGCACGCACCGGCCTTGATGAGGCATTCGATCACCTTGCGGTTCGCCGACCGCGTGTCCACGCGTTCGCAGAATTCCTGCAGCGACTTGAAGGGTCCGCCCGCGCGGCGCGCATCGAGAATGCTGTGAACCGCCACTTCGCCCACGCCCTTGATGGCCGCGAGTCCGAAGCGAATGGGCGGGAACCCGGCCGCAGCAGCCGCGCTCTCTCCCTCGGGCCGGGCCACGGGGGCGAACATGACGTCCGACTCGTTCACATCGGGCCCCAGCACGTGGATTCCGAAGCCCTTGGCCTCGCCGATGTATTGCGCGAGCTTGGCGAGATCGGCCTGGTCGTTGGTCATCATCGCGCTGAGAAACTCAACGGGATGATTGGCCTTCAGGTAGGCGGTTTGGTACGCGACGACGGCATAGGCCGCGGCGTGCGATTTGTTGAAGCCGTAGCCGGCGAATTTTTCGAGGAGGTCGAACACCTCGTTGGCCTTGGCCGCGGAGATCTCGTTCTTGGAGGCGCAGCCGGCGACAAACGTCGCGCGCTGCTTCTCCATTTCCTCGAGCTTCTTCTTGCCCATCGCGCGACGCAACAGGTCGGCGCCGCCGAGCGTGTAGCCCGCCAGCACCTGCGCGGCCTGCATGACCTGCTCCTGGTAGATCAGGACGCCGTAGGTCTCGCGCGACACCGGCTCGAGCAGCGGGTGCGGATACTCCACGGGCTTGCGGCCGTGGCGGCGTTCGATGAAGTCCGGGATCAGGTCCATCGGACCCGGGCGGTACAGCGACACCAACGCCGTGATGTGCTCCACGCTCGCGATCTGGAAGCGTTTGCAGAGGTCGCGCATGCCTCCGGATTCCAGCTGGAACACGCCCAGGGTCTGCGCGTTGTTCAGCAGCTCGTAGGTCTTGGCGTCGTCGAGCGGAATGGAATCGAGATCAATTTTGATCCCCCGGGTCTTGGCCACCAGCTCCACGGTGTTGCGAAGGACCGTGAGGGTCTTCAACCCGAGGAAGTCCATCTTCAACAACCCGAGGTCGCCGACCGGACCCATCGCGTACTGGGTGACGATGCCGCCGTCGTCGTCCTGCTTGAGCGGCAGGAGGTTCACCAGCGGCTGCGCGCCGATGACCACGCCCGCGGCATGCACGCCGGAGCTGCGCGCCTGGTCTTCGAGCACGAGCGCGGTGTCGATCAACTCGCGCGTGACCTCCTCGGACTGATAGGCGGTCTTGAGGTCCGCGCTCTTTTCCAGCGCGTCCTTCAGGCCCCACTTCACGTCGGTGATCATCTTCGCCAGACGATCACATTCGCCAAAGCTCAGCCCCATCACGCGGCCGACATCGCGAATCACCGACTTCGCACCCATCGTACCAAACGTGATAATCTGGGCGACCGCGTCGCGGCCGTACTTGTTGCGGACGTACTCGATCACCTCCTGGCGTCGGTCGTCGGCAAAGTCGATGTCGATGTCGGGCGGGCTGACGCGCTCGGGGTTGAGGAACCGTTCGAAGAGCAGGCCGTAGCGGAGCGGATCGACGTTCGCGATCTCGAGGAGGTAGGTGACGATCGATCCTGCGGCCGATCCACGGGCAACGCACGCGATGCCGTGGTCGCGGCCCCACCGGACGAAGTCGCCGACGATGAGGAAGTAGGAGACGTAGCCGGTCTTTTCAATGACCCCGAGTTCGAGGTCGAGTCGGGCGAGGATCTGCTTCAGTCCGGTCTGGATTTCCTCCGGAGTCGGCGGCGCGGGCTCGGCCACCACGCCATCCTCCCCCACCACCGGCGCGGGGGCCGGGAGCAGGAAGCCGATGCGCTTGGGTTCGCGGATGCCATCCATGACGATGGTCCCGTTTTCCACGCGGGCATCGATGGTGTAGCGGAGGTTGAGTCCGTCGCAGAGCAGCTTTCGGAGGAATCCCTCGCGGGTCCAGGCCTCGGGGGGTTGGTAAACCGGGTAATGTTCGGCGCCCTTGCCAAAGCGGATTTCGGTGTGGACTTGTTCCGCCACCGCCACGGTGTTCAGCACCGCCTCGGGCACCTCGTGGAACAGCGCCTTCATCTCGTCGGCCGAGCGGAGGTAGAACTGCGCCTCCTGATAGCGCATGCGCTTGCTGTCGGAAATCTGCGCCTGGGTGCCGATGCAGATCAGGCAGTCGTGCGCGCGCCAGTGGCCCTTTTCGACGTAGTGAACGTCGTTCGAGGCCACCAGCTTGAGGCCGAATTCCTTGGCCCACGGGATGAGCGCGCGGTTGACCTTGGCCTGCTCGGGAATGCCGTGGTTCTGGAGTTCGAGGAAGTAGTGGTCCGCGCCAAAAACCTGCTTGAACCAGTCCACGGTGGCCCGGGCCTTGGTCTCATCGCCCTTGAGGATGTGTTCCGACAACTCACTGGCCAGACAGCCGGAAAGCGCCGTGATACCCTCCGAATGGCGGGCGAGCAGTTCCTTGTCGATCCGCGGCTTGTAGTAATAGCCCTCCAGATTCGCGGCGGTGACCAGTCGGACGAGGTTCTTGTAGCCCACCTCGTTGCGCGCCAGCAGCACCAGGTGGTGGTAGATGTCGCGCATGCCGTTGCCGGGCTTCTTGTCCAGGCGGCTTCCCGGGGCGACGTACACCTCGCAGCCCAGGATCGGCTTGATCCCGGCCTTCTTGGCAGCGCTGTAGAACTCGATGGCGCCGAACATGTTGCCATGGTCGGTCATGGCCAGCGCCGGGAGCTTCAGCTCGGACGCCTTGGCCATGAGCTTGTCCAGACGGCAGCAGGCATCGAGCAGGGAAAACTCGGTGTGCAGATGCAGATGGACGAAGTCGGACATGCGTTCGGATAAACCTCGGATTCAGCGACCCGCCTGTCGAGGTCGGAGTCGTGGTCTCTGATGAGAAATGATTGGGGGCTTCCTTGACGGGAACGATTCCCTTAAGCTTCTTCGACCTATGCAGCAGACGAACGACCTGAGGGTGATCAGCACCCGCCGGCTTTTGGCTCCCAAAGAGCTCAAGGCGGCCATTCCGATGACGGAGCGCGCCAACGCCTCCGTGGTGGCCGGACGCGCCACCGTACAGCGCATCCTGCGCCATGAGGATCCGCGTCTGCTGGTGGTCGTGGGCCCCTGTTCCATCCACGATCCGAAGAGCGCCCTGGAGTACGCCGGCCGCCTCGCCAAGCTGCAGGCCGCCGTGGAGGACCAGCTGCACCTGGTCATGCGCGTCTATTTCGAGAAGCCCCGCACCACCATCGGCTGGAAGGGCCTCATCAATGATCCGCACATCGACGGCACCTACGACGTGGACGCCGGCCTCCGCATGGCCCGCAAGCTCCTGCTCGACATCTGCGAGCTCGGACTCCCCGCCGCGACCGAATTCCTTGATCCGATCGTCCCCCAATACACCGCCGACCTCGTGAGCTGGGCCGCCATCGGCGCCCGCACCACCGAGAGCCAGACGCACCGCGAAATGGCCAGCGGACTGTCCATGCCGGTGGGTTTCAAAAACGGTACGGACGGATCCCTCCAGATCGCGATCGACGCGATGCTCTCCGCCAAGCACCCGCATCATTTCCTGGGCATCGACCAGGAGGGCGCCGTGGCGGTGGTCCGCACCATCGGCAACATGGAGGGCCATGTGGTCCTGCGCGGGGGCCGGCTTCGTACCAATTTCGATGCCGCCAGCATCGCCGATGCGGCCGCCCAGCTGAAAAAGGCGGGGCTGCCCGACGGGTTGATGGTGGACTGCTCGCACGCGAACTCGGGCAAGCAGCACGCGCGTCAGGAAGACGTGTGGCAGAATCTCGTCTCGCAGCGGATCGAGGGCAGTGCCTCGCTGATCGGCGTGATGATCGAGAGCCATCTGCACGAGGGCAACCAGCCCATCCCGTCGGATCTCTCCAAGCTCCAGTACGGCGTGTCGCTCACCGACGCCTGCCTGGGCTGGGACGTCACCGAACGCATGCTCCTGAACGGCGCCGAACGCTTGCGCGCCGGCAAGCCCGCGAACCTCGCCCCGGCTGCATGATCCCGGCGCCACTCCAAAACGGACTCGTCCTCGCAGGCCTGGTGGCTGTGGGGATCCTGAGTCTCGTGGTGGTGTGGCAGATCACGAAGTCGCTGATCAAACTCCTCTTCTGGCTGGTGGCGCTGGGACTCCTCGCCGCCGGCGTGCTGTATCTGATCGACCGGCTTGCCTGAGCGCCGGTTCGCACCGGGGTTTGTTTCGATTATTCCCCGATCAGGTGCATCACCACCGTGCGCCGATGCGGCGCGTGGCGGTGTTCCCACAGGTAAATCCCCTGCCAGGTTCCCAAGACGAGGGCGCCGTTCCGGAAGGGGATGCTGAGGTTCACAGTCGTCAACGCCGTGCGGACATGCGCCGGCATGTCATCCTCGCCCTCGGCGGTGTGGATGAAGTCCCGGTCGCCATCGGGAACCAGCCGGTTGAAGAAGCGTTCGAGGTCCACGCGGACGTCGGGATCGGCATTCTCCTGGATCAGGAGCGAAGCCGAGGTGTGGCGAAGGTGCAGCGTGCAAAGGCCGGTCTGGAGTCCGGAAGCCCCGAGGAAGCGTTCCACCGCAGGGGTGATCTCCACGAAGCCGCGTCCGCGCGTGGACACCGTCCAATCCTCGATCAGCTGTCGCATGAAGTGCCTCGTTCCAGCCCCGCCCGTGCGGACTTAGAGCTCCACCTGCATGCCGAGTTCCACCACGCGTCCTGCGGGCAGACGGAAGAAGGTGGTGGCGCTTTGCGCGTTGCGTGAGAGCAGGGCGAACAGGCGTTCGCGCCACAGCATCATACCGCTTCCCTTCACCGCGATGATGGTCTCGCGGCTGAGGAAGAAGGTGGTTTCGTGTTCCTTGAACATCAGCCCCAGGCACTCGCAGAGGCGCAGGACTTCGGGAACGTTGGGCTCTTCCATGAAGCCGAAGCGGGCCCGGACGCGCCAGAATCCGTGGCGCAATTCCTCGATTTGCACACGGTCCTCGCGTTTCACCCGCGGATCTTCGGCGACCATGATGGTGAGGAACACCACGCGTTCGTGCAGCACCTTGTTGTGCTTGAGATTGTGGAGCAGCGCGATGGGCGTGCCGTCGGAATTGCCCGCGAGGTAGATGGCCGTGCCCTTCACCCGCATGGGCGACCGGCGGTCGAGGCTGCCGAGGAACTGCTCCACCGGCAGAGCGGCCTCGCGGATGCGGTTCCACAGGAGCCGGCGGCCGGTCTTCCAGGTGGTCATGAGCGTGAACAGCACCGCGCCGATCAGGAGCGGGAACCAGCCGCCATGAAGCACCTTGAGGGCATTGGCGCTGAAGAAGGATCCTTCGATGATCAGGGACGTTCCGCACACGGCAAGCGACTGCCACAGCGACCATTTCCAAAGCCGGTGTGCCACGAAGTAGAACAAAACCGTCGTGGCCATCATGGTGAGGGTGACCGCAATGCCGTAGGCGGCGGCCAGATTGGACGAGGTTTGAAAGCCGAGTACCAACGCCACGGAAGCGACCATGAGCGAGTAGTTCACCTGGGGCATGTAGATCTGCCCGCGTTCGCGTTCGCTCGTGTGGTCGATCTGCAGACGCGGCAAGTAGCCGAGCTGAATGGCCTGCATGGTGAGCGAGAAGGCCCCGCTAATGAGGGCCTGCGACGCGATGACCGCCGCGGCCGTGGCGAGTCCGACCAGCGGATAGAGAATCCAGGTCGGCGCCAGCTTGTAGAACGGATTGACCGAAGCCTCGGGGTGGAGGATCAGGTTCGCGCCCTGGCCGAAGTAATTCAGCATGAGCGAAGGCAGGACCACCGCGAACCAGGCGATGCGAATGGGCTTGGCACCAAAATGCCCCATGTCCGCGTAGAGCGCCTCACCGCCGGTGACCGCGAGAAAGACGGATCCGAGCACCACGAATCCGACCCATCCGCCGTGGCGAAGGAACTCGAATCCGTACACCGGATTGATCGCTCCGAGGACCTCGGGGGCTTTCAAAATGGCGGCAATGCCCAGGCAGGAAATGGTCGCGAACCAAACCATCATCACCGGGCCGAAGATTTTTCCGACCGTTCCCGTTCCGGCGCTTTGACAGGAGAAGAGGCCGATCAGGATGCCCACCGAGATGGTCACCACGTACGGCCCCATTTTTGGGGTGGCCACATCGAGTCCCTCCACGGCACCGAGCACCGACACCGCCGGGGTGATCATGCCATCGCCGTACAGCAGGGCGGATCCGAACAACCCCATGCCGACCATCACGGAACAGAGCTTTCCGTTGATATTCCCCGCGCGCGCCTCCGGGAACGCCAGCGCGAGCAGCGCGAGGATTCCGCCCTCGCCCTTGTTGTCGGCGCGCATGACGAAGAGGATGTATTTGATCGAGACGATCAGGATCAGCGACCAGAGGATCAGCGACAGGACGCCCATGATGTGATCCCGGGTGGGTTCGACGCCGTGGTGTTTGTCGAAGCATTCCTTCAGCGCATAGAGCGGGCTGGTGCCGATGTCGCCATACACCACGCCCAGCGCCGCCAGCGTGAGGCCCGACAATCGGGAGCGGGAGGAATCAGAAGCGTGCATAATGGGAAGCGAAATGAATCCGAGGAGTACCGACGGATTCGATCCAAGGGAAGACAACACTGCAACCGGCCCGGGACAACAATCCCGGGCGCCACCGCGAAGCGGATGTGCTCATGAATGTGACGATGCCAAGACGCGCCACCACAACAGGACCTAACTGAGGGCGTCTTCCGGCCGCGTCTGGCGGAGGCTGCCCTTCCAAAATGCCTGCGGGGTTAGCTGACGGGCTAGAGCTTGGAAGTGCTCCCAGAAGCTTTTGGACCTCTGTACGCCCCGGCTTTCCGAACAATCTCGGAGAGCAAACGGGTCCCCCGTGTCCGGCGTTTTGGTTGGGGCCGGACTTCGGCTGCGGCGCGAAGTAATCCAAATTCGGGGCAGGGTGTCAAACCACGTGCCGACACCCACCCCGCAACCCACTCCATACCAAATTCTTGGGATTCCCAAAAACGAGGCTGGGAATTCAGTTGGCAGGCCGGGTCCGGGTTTCGCACCTTGTCCGAACGTGACGAACCCAATCACCGAACTTCAGACCCAGCGCCAGGGAACTGGCCGCGGCGTCGCGTCGATCGACGAACGGTTCGACGAGCTTGCCGTCGCCTCGCCCGCCGCGGCGGCGGTCTATCGGGACCTGACCGCCGAGTTGGAACGCTCCGGCGGCGCGAACCTGCACAAAGTCTCCCAGCAATCGCAGCGGCTCATGCGTGACCTGGGCGTCACATTCAACCTCTACCGGGAGGACGCCGCGGCGGAAAACATCCTGCCCTTCGATCCGTACCCGCGGATTCTCGACCGCGCCACCTGGGACTTCCTCGCGCGCGGCCTCGCGCAACGGGTTCGCGTGTGGAACGAATTTTTCCGCGACCTCTACGATTCCCAGGAAGTGCTGAAGAGCGGCATCGTGCCGTTCGAGATCGTGTACGACGACCCGCGCTACCAGCGGAACGCGGTGGGATTGAAGGTCCCGGAGGATGTCTTCGTTCACGTCGCGGCCTTTGATCTGGCCCGCGATCGCGATGGACGCTGGGTGGTCATCGAGGACTACGTGGGCAACACCACCGGCGTCACCTACGCCCTCAGCGCGCGCAACGTCCTGAGCCAGGCCGCGCCCGACCTGCTGGAACACGCCGACGTTGAACCCGTTCACAGCTACGCCACGGAATTGCTCGAACACCTCCGAGGGTTCGCCCACGGAAGCCCCGAGCCGCGCGTCGTGCTGCTCTCGCCCGGCGTTTACAATTCCGCCTATTACGAACACAGCTCGCTCGCCCGCCAAATGGGCATCCCGCTGGTCCGCGGGAGCGATCTCATCGTTCTCAATTCGCGCTGCTTCCTGAAGACCATCGGGGGGCTCGAACCCATCGATGTCATCTACCGCCGGCTCGACGAATCGTTCATCGATCCCGTGGCCTTCCGCAGCGACAGTCAGCTCGGAGTGCCGGGCCTGTTGACCTGCGTTCGCAAGGGCACGGTCACCGTGGCCAACGCCGCCGGCACCGGCATCGGCGACAACCGCGCGTTGTCCACCTACCTGCCCAAGCTCTCGCGCTTTTACACCCGCGAATCGTTGCTGATTCCCACGGTGGAACGCCGGTTGTGCTTCGATCCGGACCAGCGCGAACTGGTGTCCTCGGACCTGGAGAATCACATCGTCCAACACGTCAGCGAACGAAGCGCGGATTCCGTGTGGGACCCGGCCACCCTCAATCCAGAGAAGCTGGCCAAACTCCGGGAACGCCTGGAAAAAGATCCGGCCCGCTACGTGGCGGAGCCGCGACTCCCGCTCACCACGCTGCCCACGGTGGGAACCGATTCCCTCGTCCCGCGTCATGCCGGTCTGCGCTGCTTTGTGTTTGGCGGACGCAAGCCGCGCGTCTTCCCGCTGGCCCTGACCCGTTACGCGCCGCAGCCCGGATCGCGCACCATCTCCAGCGGTCTTGGCGGCGGAATCAAGGACACGTGGATCCTTCGCGGTCCCGACAGTGCCGCCGCGCCCGAAGCCCGGATCATCGTGGCCTCGCCGCAGCGGCGTCTCCGGCTCGGAAGCCGCATCGCCGATTCGCTGTTTTGGATGGGCCGGTACAAGGCGCGCGTCGAGAACACCACCCGCATCCTCCGGGTGGTCCAGCAAGTGCAGTTGGAAAACCCCGCCCAGCAACGCGCCCAATCCTGGGCCGCGCTGTGGGAGGCCCTCGCCCGCACCACCGGGCACGACACCCATTTCTTCAAGAGCTCGCCGCTGCTCCGTCAGCAGAGCGTTTCGCAATACCTGCTGCTCGACCGGAAAAACCCGGCAAGCGTGATCAACGGCGTTGCGCGTCTTCGCGAGAATGCCCGCGTCACCCGCGAATCGGTCCCGCCCGAAGTCTGGGCCGTCATCAACCGCCTGTGGCAGACGCTCGATGGCGCCGCCGCGGGCAAGCCGCTCAACGACGACGACGCCCTGCCTCGCATCCAGGACCTGGAGCAGCGCATCCTGGACGACATCGACGCCCTCTCGGGCTGCGCCGCGAAGAACATGCTGCGCGACGACGCCTGGCATTTCTGGACCCTCGGCCGCCACGTGGAACGCGCCGTCAACGCCACCCTGGTCACGCGCCAGGTGCTCTTGAAGCGGGCCGATTCCGCCGCTCCGGTGGCTTCCGGCGATTCCAATCTGGACGCCCTGCTCCGCATGCTGGCCTGCCAGTACGCGTACCGGTCCCTGTATCAATCCCGCCCCACGCCGGAGCACGTCGTCGCTCTCGTGCTTCAGGACGCCGCCCTGCCCCGCAGCGTGCTGCATTGCGTGGAGTCGATCCGCGACAGCCTGGAGCGCGTCAGCGGACCCGAAGTGCGTCGTCGCGACGCCTCCAGTCCGCTGCGGACCGCGGCGCATCTCGCGGGCGAGGTCGAATTCGCCGATCTTCCCGCGCTGTTCGAATCCCGCTCGCAGGGCGGCAACGGCAAACCGCTGTTCCTCGACGCCTGGCTCGAGGATCTGGCCGCGCGCCTGACCCGACTGGCGGTGGAAATCAGCGACCACCACCTGTATCATCAGGCGTTCAACATCCTCCGCTAACTCCGCGCCCGGATGCGATTTCACATCGAACACACCACGGAATACCGCTACTCGGCGCCGGCCACCGAATCGTTCTCGGAGCTGCGCCTGCGCCCCCGTGAATCGCTGCGGCAAAAGGTCTCGCGCCACTACACGCGCGTGCAACCCGCCGTGCTGGTGGAATCGCACACCGATTATTTTGGCAACTACGTGGAGACCGTCTCCATCCCGTTCCGTCACCCGAGCCTTGTGGTCACCAGCGTCTGTGATGTGGAGACCAAGGAGCTGCCCGACGTGCTCGATGCCGTGGACCTCAGCGTGTCCGAGGCGCGTCAGCTCTACACGCCGAACCGCCGCGTGCTGCACGACTTCCTGCGTCCCTCGACGTTCATTCAGTTCACCCCCGGGGTGCTGGAACTCGCCGGCGAATTCCTGCGTCCCTCGGATGCCTTTGCCCCATCCCTGCGGGCGTTGAACGAGCACCTGTTCCGCTCGTTGAAATACCGTCCGGGCGTGACCGATGCCGGCACCACCGTGGAACAATTCCTCATCGCGCGCGAAGGCGTGTGCCAGGATTTTGCGCACTTGATGATTTCCGTGTGCCGCGCCGCGGGCATCCCTGCGCGATACATCAGCGGGTACATCGAGACTGATCCGATTCCCGATCCCGAAGGCGGCACCGAAGGGACCGCACTGATCGGCGCGACCGCGAGCCATGCGTGGCTGGAAGTCTACTCGCCCAATGGATACTGGGTGGGACTCGACCCCACCAACAACTGCCTCGAAGGCGAGCGCCACGTGCAGATCGGCGTCGGACGCGACTACGCGGACGTGCCGCCGTTGAAGGGAATCTTCCAAGGCAGCCATGCGCAGACACTGAGCGTGCAGGTGCGGGTCACCCGGCACGAATCCACCGAACGTCCCTCCCCGGAAGCCGCGGAAACGCCCCGGTCATGATTTCGTTTTTGCTCACCGGCGGCGCCGGATTCATCGGGTCCCACGTCGGCGAACGCCTGCTTCGCGACGGCCACCAGGTAACGGTGCTCGACGATCTCAACGCGTTCTACGACCCCGCCCTCAAGCGCGCCAATCTCGCCACCCTGGCCGCACTCGGAGGCTCGCGCTTTGAATTCATCGAGGCCGACATCGCAGACCGCGCCCAGCTCGACCGCGCCCTCGCCGGACGCCGTCCCGACCAGGTGATCCACCTCGCCGCCCGCGCCGGCGTGCGACCCAGCCTGCTCGAGCCCGCCCTCTATCAGCGCGTCAATGTCGAGGGCACCGTCAACCTGCTCGAATCCGCCCGCGCCGCCGGCTGCCGCAAGTTCATCCTCGCCAGCTCCTCCTCGGTGTACGGCGTGAATTCGAAGGTCCCCTTTTCGGAACTGGATCCGGTGGCTTCCGCCATCTCCCCGTACGCCGCCAGCAAACTGGCCTGCGAGGCGCTCGGGCACACGTACCACAATGTGTACGGGCTCGACGTGGCCATGCTGCGCTTCTTCACCGTGTACGGCCCGCGGCAGCGACCCGATCTCGCGATTCACAAGTTCGCCAGCCTGATCGCCTCGGGAAAACCGATTCCCGTCTTCGGCGATGGCTCCACACGACGCGACTACACCTACGCCGATGACATCGTCGAGGGCGTGATCGCCTGCACGCAGCGGGAGTTTGGATACGAGGTGTTCAATCTCGGCGAATCGCAAACGGTCCGCCTCGACGCCCTGATCTCGCTGCTCGAGGAATCGATCGGACGCAAGGCGATCCTCGACCGCCGCCCGCCCCAACCCGGGGACGTTCCCCTCACCTGCGCCGACATTTCCAAGGCCCGCGAACGTCTCGGCTACCGGCCCGGCACCTTGATTGCCGACGGAATCCCCCGATTCGTGCGGTGGTTCCGCGAGTTCTCGCCCTTGCGTCCGACGGCTTAACCGCGAGGTTCCGCGCTGTGTCCGTCGGAACCCTCCTGGATCGCCCCCGCGCCTCGCGCATCGCAGCCCTCCTCCACGGCCCCGCCGCGGTGGCCATTGCGCTGGTGTTGCTGCTCCTCGGTGCATCTCCCGCACGCCTCGCGGCGCAGATTGATCCTGAAGCGCGCGAGCTGATCCAATTTGGGTACACCCAGCCCCTTCAAGGCCGCAGCCCGATCTCGGGCTACGCCTTCTACTATCACAATCACCCGGGCTTCATCCGGACGAACCTCACGCTCCGGCTCGCGATCGCGCCGACGTACATCGACAGCGAACTGGGCTTCCGCGATCCCTTTGGAACCCACACCGACTTCGGGTTGGGCATCGCCGGCGGAGGGTTTGCCGACAGCTACTCGGAGATCCGTCGCGGTAAGTGGTGGCAGGAGGAGTCCTTCACCGGCCACGGAGGCGAAGCCAGTTTCTCAGTGTACCAATTATTGAACCCGCTGCCCGCAGGACAGAAGGACTACACCGGGCTTGGGGACGTCCCGCTGCAGCTCGTGCTGAGGAACACGATGCGTTACTCGGTCTATCAGCGCGACGGGGCGACGGCCGCGAACTTTGTCCTGCCCGATGACAAACTGGAACACCACGTTCGCGCCGGAATCCGCTGGGGCGGACGCGAACCGCTCCTTCAGCCCCATCGCGCCGTGGAACTCTCCGCGTGGTACGAAGGACAGTTCCGCACCGATTCCCAGGCATACGGGTATGCGGGCGATCGCGACATCCGGGCGCAGACGCATCTCCTCTGGGGACGCGCCCTCGTGGCCTGGGAATTCGAGAACCGCCAACACGCCGAAGTGTCGATCACCGGCGGAGTCACCGCGCACCCGGATCGCTTCAGCGCCTTCCGTCTGGGCGGAGCGCTTCCCATGAGCGCCGAATTCCCGCTGATGATTCCGGGATATTATTTTCAGGAACTGAGCGCGGAACGCTTTGTCCTGCTGAATGGCGAGTATTCCGTTCCGCTCGGCCGCACCAGCCGCTGGGACGCCACGCTCTTCGGAGGCATGGCCAACCTCGATTACTTCGAACCGCTCAAGGAACCGAATCACTGGCACCGCGGAATCGGACTGGGCATCAGCTACACCTCCCCCGACAGCAGCTGGCACTGGACCCTCGGATACGCCCGCGGAATCGACGCCCTGCGCGGCGAACATCGCGGGGCCGACACCATCGGACTCATTCTCCAATACGACCTGGAATCGAGCACCACCAAGCCGTTGAAGCGCGCCGGTCGCTGGCTGAATCCGAACACCTGGCGCGGGTTTGATCGATTGTTCGGCCGTTGATCGCGGCCTTTCTGTTTTGGTTTTGCGGCGAGGTCTGGTAGCAGACCGGGCGTGAGCTCGAACCCGAACCCATCGGCCGCTGCTCAGGCAGCATCCACCACGCGCCGCACCATCTCACGCGCTCTTGCCTGCACCATGGCTCTGAGCTTCGGATTGGTGCACGCCGCCGACTTGGCCGCTCCCGCAGCGCTGACCCTCGACGGCACTCCCCCGGTGCCGCAGGAACTCGTAAAAGTCGCGGGGCGCTACCTGGAATTTCGAACCGCGAGATTCCTCGGATGGCATCCCAAGAAGCGCGAGATGCTCATCTCCACCCGCTTCGGTGAAACCCCGCAGCTCCACTGGGTCGATCACCCCGGCGGCAGCCGTCAGCAGCTCACCTTCACCGTCGAACCCATCGTCAACGCCCACATCCAACCCGTCACGGGCGCATACGCCGTCTTCTCCCAGGACACCGGCGGCGGGGAATTCTTCCAACTTCACCGACTCGATCTCACCGGACCCGACATCGGCAAGACCACCCTTCTCACCGACGGACGCTCACGCAACACCGGCGCCGTTTTCTCGCGCGGCGGCGATCGCATCGCCTTCAGCTCCACCCGGCGCAACGGCCGCGACAGCGACCTCTGGGTGATGGATCCCCAGCGCCCCAACTCCGCAAAACTCGTGCTCGAAGTGAAGGGCGGCGGATGGTCGGTGGGCGATTGGTCACCCGATGGCACACGGCTCGCCGTGCTTCATCAGGTGTCCATCAACGAGGCCAGCCTCCACCTGCTCGACCTCGCCACCGGAACCCTTCGTCCCGTTCATCCCGCCTCCGACACCAAGGCCGCGTACGGCGAACCCCACTTTACCAAGGATTGTACAGGCCTGCTGTTCACCTCCGATCGCGGATCGGAATTCCTGCAGCTCATTCGCCGCGATCTCGCGTCGGGCCGCGAAACCCTTCTCACCCCGCAAACCTCGTGGGACGTGGAGGGATTCGAACTCTCGCCCGATGGCAAAACCGTAGCCGTGGTGAGCAACGAGGATGCTTCGAGCGTCCTGCGATTGATCGATTCCACCACCGGAAAACCCACCGGACCGCAGCCGCGCCTGCCGCTGGGGGTGATCACCGGATTGCGTTGGAACGAAGCCGGAACCGAACTCGGCTTCTCCCTCGCGCACGCCAACGCGCCGAGCGATGCCTACAGCTTTGACCGCAAGAGCGGCGCCCTCACCCGATGGACCCGCAGCGAAACCGGCGGACTCGATGCCGCACGGTTCCGTTCTCCCTCGGTGGAGCGCACCAAGTCGTTCGATGGACGTTCCATCAGCTCCCTGGTGTACCGCCCCGATCCGGCGCGTTTCCCGGGCAAGCGTCCCGTGCTGGTGATCATCCACGGCGGACCTGAATCCCAATCGCGCCCCGTGTTCCAGGGTCGGAACAACTACCACCTCGACGAACTCGGCGTCGCACTCGTGTATCCGAACGTGCGCGGATCCGCCGGATACGGGAAGACCTTCCTCACCCTCGACAACGGATTCCTGCGCGAAGATTCCGTGAAGGACATCGGAGCCGTTCTCGACTGGATCAAGTCCCAGCCCGAATTCGACGGAGCGCGAATCGGCGTTACCGGCGGCAGCTACGGCGGCTACATGACCCTGGCCACGCTCACCCACTACAGCGACCGCGTGAAGTGCGGCGTGGACATCGTGGGCATTTCCAACTTCGTCACCTTTCTCGAAAGCACGCAGGAATACCGACGCGATTTGCGCCGGGTGGAATACGGCGACGAGCGCGACCCGGCGATGCGCAAGCACCTGCTGGCGATCTCGCCGTCGGCGCAGGCGGATCGGATTCGTGTGCCGCTGATGGTGGTGCAGGGCCGCAACGATCCGCGGGTGCCGGTAACGGAATCGAAGCAGGTGGTGAAGGCGGTGCGGGATGCGGGTGGCACCTGCGCGTACATGGAAGCGTCGGACGAAGGCCACGGGTTCCAAAAGAAGCGCAACGTGGACTACCAGTTCTTCAGCACCGTCGAATTCTGGCGCAAGCACCTCCTCGGCGACTCCGTTCCCTGATCGGAATTGAGGCGAAGAGAGGGGTGAATTTGGAACACAGGAAAGCAGGAAGGGAAACCATCGGAGCGCGAAGGTCCTGCACGTTGGACACACCGCCGCCCCGAATCGCGCGACAGCGTCTTGGAGTGCGCGAGTCCCCTCGCGCTTTCAAATCGCGAACCGGGTGTGGAACAAACGCCGACCCGCCCCCGCATCCCGCCCCCACCCAAAGCGGCAGAGGACTGCCGCACTCCAAGACCTGCGGACTCGTTCGCCCCGTGCGCCTTGGGGACGGAGTCTCTCCGATTCCCACAAACCATCGCAAAGATTTCTCTTCTCTGCGCCTCCGCGCCTCTGCGGTGAGAGTCAGTGCTAGGCCAGGATGTCTTTGACCAGTTCGCCGTGGACGTCGGTGAGACGGAAGTCGCGGCCCTGGAAGCGGTAGGTGAGACGCAGGTGGTCGATGCCGAAGAGGTGCAGAATCGTCGCGTGGAGATCGTGCACGTGGACTTTCTTCTCAGCGGCGTAAAATCCGAATTCATCGGTCCGCCATCCAGACGGTGTACCCGTGCGGATGATGATCGCGGCCAATTTGATCGGGCTTCAATGCGCCCTGCATCATTGGCGTGCATCCAAACTCGCCACCGAGAATCAAGACTTACTCCTCACCGCCTGTCTCTAGGCGGCGGTTTCTCACGGAAATCATCTACGCCGGATGGCGCTCCGTCTTGGAGGACCAGACATCGAAAAGATTTCGAATCGCATGACCGTTCTTGGACCCGCGCGAAATTCCGTACGCTGCGATGGTAACGACATGAACAGGATTCAGCGGTAGCCCACCGAAACTGCTCAAAACCGGCTTCCCAAAATCCACATAGGATTTCCTTCCCATTTCGAATGTCCACCGGAGTCGTGGGCTGAATTGCACCAGGACCTGGGACAGATAGATTCCAACATCCATCGAGTAAGAAAGCGTTTCCCCGGATAGTTCCTGATGGGAGACTGAGGCTCCCTCTGGAATCTGGGCCGTTCGCAAAGCGATTTCACCCTCCGTCATCGGGCGCGCGGTTACATGGGCCGCAAACCATTCGCCGAGGGGCGTTAGTGATTCTGGAGATCGATTCGCCGCCCACAGCGCATACCTCGGATCGAGACGAACGAGATTTTCGAGGGTCTGAACTCGCTCCGGAATGACCCCAAGAAACCACTTCAAATACGCCTCACACTGAGCCCGCGTCATGGCGCGAAATTGGATTTCCGTTTGGTGCTGAATCCGGAGGTATTTCATTCACGCAGCCCATTCCAATTCCGATCTTCCTCCACAAGCGGGTTATCCGCCTCGTTCCCTCGGCGGCTACGCGGGTCAGGCCAGGATGTCTTTGACCAGTTCGCCGTGGACGTCGGTGAGACGGAAGTCGCGGCCTTGGAAGCGGTAGGTGAGACGCAGGTGATCGATGCCGAAGAGGTGGAGAATCGTCGCGTGCAGATCGTGCACGTGGACTTTCTTCTCCGCGGCGTAGAATCCGAATTCGTCGGTCCGTCCGTACACCATGCCCGGTTTGATGCCGCCACCCGCCATCCAGACGGTGTACCCGTGCGGATGATGATCGCGGCCAATTTGATCGGGCTTCAATGCGCCCTGCATCATCGGCGTGCGACCAAACTCGCCGCCCCAGATCACCAGCGTGGAATCCAGCAGGCCGCGCTCCTTCAAATCCTTGATCAGAGCGACCGCAGGCTGGTCGGTTTCCTGGCAGCGCTTCTTGAGATCGAACACCAGGTTGCCGTCCGGACCGCCGTGGTGGTCCCAGCCGCGATGATACAGCTGCACAAACCGCACTCCGCGCTCCACCAGTCGGCGCGCGAGCAGACAGTTGTTCGCAAACGAAGCGCGTCCCGGCGTGGTGCCGTAGGATTCCTGCAACCGCGCCGGTTCCTTCGAAATGTCCATCACTTCGGGAACGCTGGTCTGCATCCGATACGCGAGCTCGTAGGCCGAGATGCGGGTCTGGATTTCCGGATCCTGCAACACGTCGTACCGGGCCTGGTTCAGGTCGCGGAGGGTGTCGAGGGATTGACGGCGTCGCGCAGAGCCCATTCCCGGCGGGTTCCCGACGAACAGCACCGGATCGCCCTGCGACCGCAGCGTCACGCCCTGGTGCACGGTGGGAAGGAATCCGCTGCCCCACGATGCGTTGGTGAGCGGCTGTCCCACTCCGGTCATGAGCACCACATACGCCGGCAGATCCTTGTTCTCGCTGCCAAGTCCGTAGCTGAACCACGAACCCATCGCAGGACGTCCGGCGAGCTGCGCGCCGGTGTTCATGAAAATCGTCGCCGGATCGTGGTTGAAGGCCTCGGAGTAGAAGCCCTGAACAAAACAAACGTCATCGACGATGGTCGAAAGATTTGGCAGCAGCTCGCTGAGCCACATGCCGGACTTGCCGTGCTGTTTGAATTTATACGGCGACGCCAGGAGCTTCGCCTGTTTGCCGATCTGGGCGAGGCGGATGTTTTTCACCAGCTCCTCGGGCACCTGCTGTCCGTCGCGCTTTTGCAGCTCGGGCTTCGGGTCGAAGAGGTCGAGGTGCGACGGTCCGCCCGATTGGAACAGGTAGATGATGTTCTTGGCCTTCGGCGCGAAGTGCGGCTTGCCGATCAAAGGCGCCGAGGCATCGGAGGCGAACAGGCGGTCGTTGAGCAACGACCCCAGCGCGAGGGCACCCATGCCCGTGCCGCAGTTCTGGAGGAAGCGGCGGCGCGTGGTGGATCGGATCGAATCCAGGACCGGAGGAGGAAGCGAGTTCATGGCGGCTAGGAAGGAGGAGGGCAGCGGTTCGAGATGACTTGGCTTGGCGTTGCTTGTCGTGGCTCAGCCCTTGGTCAGGGTCTCGTCGAGGTTGAACAGGACGTTGGCCACCATCATCCAGGCGGCGAGTCGTGCGGGATCCATCGTGGAAGGACGCGATGCGCTTCCGACGGCGATGAGTGCTTCGGCGGATTTCTTGTCCCCGCGGTAGCTGCGGAGCTGTTGGTCCAGGAAGGAGCGCAGGCGTGCGGACTCCGAGGCCGTGGGCAGGCGCCCGAGGCAGGTGCGGAAGGCGAATTCGATCTGCTGCTTGGGATCTGATCCGCCTTCGCTGAGAACGCGCTGGGCAAACGCCCGGGCCGCCTCCAGCAGGGTCGGGTCGTTCAATCCCGCGAGCGCCTGGAGCGGCGTGTTGGTGCGGGGACGACGCGCCACGCAGACTTCGCGGCTCGGGGCATCGAAGGTGGCAAAGGTCGGATACGTGCAGACGCGACGCCAGAAGGTGTACACGCCTCGACGGTACAACTCAGGGCCTTCGCTCACGGGCCATTCATCCATGCCGATTTCGGGACGAAGAAATCCGATTTCCTTCCACAGGTTGGGAATCTGAACCGGATAAACACTCGGCCCACCCACATCAGGATTCAGCAATCCACTCACCGCGAGCGCGTGATCGCGAATCACTTCGCCATCCATGCGGAAGCGCGGTCCGCGCGAGAGCAGGCGGTTGTAGAAATCTTTTTCCAAACGAACGGCATCCGCAGCGGCGGACTGACGGTAGGTGGCCGACATCACCAGCTTCTTCTGCAGCGCCTTGATATCCCATCCCGTGCGAACGAGTTCCGTGGAAAGCCAATCGAGCAACGCGGGGTGCGACGGCGCTTCGCCCTGTCGGCCGAAGTCCTCGCTGGTCTTCACCAGCCCGGTGCCAAAGGTGTGTTCCCAGTGGCGGTTCACCACCACGCGGGCAGTGAGCGGATTCTCCCCGGACACCAGCCACTTCGCGAGCGCGAGGCGGTTGGGCTTCTCTCCCGCAGGAAGCGGAGGAAATACTTCGGGAACGCCGGCGGTCACTTCACGACCCGGGTCGAGGAAGTTGCCGCGATTGTGAATCTGGGTGGTCCGGGGCTTCGGCTCGGAGCGCTCCTGCATGACCAGCGTCGTGGCCTTTTGCTTCGGAATCTCGTTTTGACGCTGCTCGATGCGGGCCACCTCGCGGCTCCACTGGCGCAGATCGGGATCGGCGGTCCGATACCACGCGGCGATCTTCGCCTTGAGCTCGGGATCGCGCTTCGACTCCGAAAGGGCAATGCCCTCACGGATCTCGCGCGGCACCGGCCACAGGGCGGAGGGATCCTTTTCCCGGGTCACCGAAATGCGGAAGCGTCCCACGCAATGGCTGTTGCCGTGGTAGTGATCGAACCGAAACGAAAGCCGCGTGCCGCCGGCGAAACCGGTAGGCTCCTTGAACTCGGCGATGAGGAAATGGCGTTCCCCAAATTTGGGACCGATGGCCCAGCCGGTCTTGGGATTGCGGTCCACCGCATGCTCCGCGCGATAGTACTGCTGCTCCCAATCGGCGCGGGCGCGGACCATCACGAGATTCGTCTCCGCGGGCGGCGCGCCCACGCGCGGGGCGGCGGCGACGCCAAATTCATCGAGGATGAAATTGCCGGTCTGTCCCCAGCGACCCGGACCATTTTTGGGCAGGCTCGGGTCGGGAAGCACTTCGAGCATCACGGCCGTGATGCCGGTGAGGTCGGTCTCCGATTCCACCGTGATGGTGTCGTAAATCGGATTCACCCCGGTTGCGAGGAGGGATCCGTCGGGAAGATTCGTGTAGCTGGATCCGCCGACGGAATAGGGCTTGGTGAGGTTGAGCGTCTGCCAGACCTCGCCAGTCTTGCGCGTGCGCTTTTCCCATTCCGACTGGCGCGCTGGCAGCGCGGTCTCGGCGGCGGCGAGCTTGGCACGCGCGGTTTTTCCGAGGGCATCGAGATGGGCCAGGATTCGGCTGCGGTCCGGCTGCGGCACTTCGAGATTCGGCGCGGAGCTGTAATTGCCGCCATCGGTGGAGTTGTTGAAGAACGCGTAGAGCCGGTAGTACTCCTCGTGCGAGATCGGGTCGTACTTGTGGGTGTGGCACTCGGCGCAGTTGATGGTCAGGCCAAGCCAGGCAGTCCCGAACGTGGCCAGACGATCCTTCACCGCCTTGACCCGATACTCCTCGGCGTCGCCGCCGCCCTCGTCGTTGATCTTGGTGTTGCGGTTGAAGCCGGTGGCGATGCGTTGATCCACGGTCGGATTCGGCAGCAGATCACCGGCGAGCTGCTCGATGGTGAACTGGTCGAAGCGCTTGTTCTCGTTGAACGAACGAATGACCCAATCCCGGTACGGCCAGATGGAACGCGCGAGATCCACCTGGTAGCCGTTGGAATCGGCATAGCGCGCGAGGTCGAGCCAGCCGCGCGCCATGTTTTCGCCGTAGTGCGGGGACGCGAGCAAACGATCGACCGCGGCCTCGTAGGCGTTCGGCGAGGAATCCTTCACAAAGGCCTCCACCTCGCTCCAGGTCGGCGGCAGGCCGGTCAGGTCGAGGCTCAGTCGACGCAGCAAGGTGGCGCGATCGGCTTCCTTCTGCGGGTGCAGGCCTTCCTGCTCGAGTCGGGCGAGGATGAAGCGATCGATCTCATTCCGCACCCACGACGAATCCTTCACCGCAGGAAGCGCGGCGCGCTCCGGCTTCACGAAGGCCCAGTGCTTGCGAACATCGGTCGCGGGCCAGTCAGCCCCCTGGTTGATCCACGCCGTGAGCATGGCCACTTGATCCGGGGTCAGACGCTCGCCCTTGGAGGGCATGACCTCATCGGGATCGGTGGAGAGAATGCGCTGGATGAGCGTGCTGTCGGCCGCGTGGCCGGGCTTCACGGCCGCCTTGCCGGACTTGCCGCCCTTCAAAGCTGCATCGTGGAGATCGAGCCGCAGATCGCCCTTCTGCTTGTCCGGGCCGTGGCACTCGGAGCAGCGCTTGATGAGCAACGGCTCAACGTCGCGACGGAAATCGACGGCCTTTGCATCCGCTGCAACGGCGGAGGTGGCCGTGATGGCGAAGAGCGCGACGGTGGTGCGACGCAGGTTGGAGCCGATCCAGCGAATCGCCGTGGAGGCGGAGGGAACGATGGGGGACATGGCGAAGAGCAATGCGGTGCGATGCTTAAACTTCAGAACTAGGCGACCAGCGATTCGACCACGCGTCCGTGGACATCGGTGAGCCGGTAATCGCGGCCCTGGAATCGGAAGGTGAGCTTCTCGTGATCAAATCCGAGGAGATGCATGATGGTGGCGTGCAGGTCGTGGACGTGAACGCGGTCGCGCACCACGTTGAATCCGAACTCATCGGTTTCGCCCACCGTGACGCCCGCCTTGGTCCCGCCGCCGGCCATCCACATGGTGAAGGCCTGCGGGTGATGATCGCGTCCGAGCGAGCGTCCGAGCTCCATGCTGGCCTCGACCTGCGGGGTCCGACCGAATTCGCCGCCCCACACGACGAGCGTGGAGTCGAGAAGGCCGCGCTGCTTGAGATCTCGGATCAAGGCGGCGCAGGCCTTGTCAGTGATGCCCGCCTGTCCCTTCACGCCTGCTTTCACATCGCTGTGATGATCCCAGGCTTCGTGAAACAACTGAATGTACCGCACCCCGCGCTCCACCAGTCGGCGGGCGAGGAGGCAGTTGTTGGCGAACGACGCCTTGCCGGGTTCGGCCCCGTACATGGCGAGCGTTTCGGGCGATTCCTTGGAAAGGTCCATCAACTCCGGTGCGCTGCTTTGCATCCGGTAGGCCATTTCAAAGGCGTTGATGCGGGTGGCGATTTCCGGATCGCCAATCGTTCCCAGCCGGCGCTCGTTCAGCTCCTTCACGGCATCGAGCGTCTTGCGCTGCAGCGAGGGACTGAGTCCGGCGGGATTCGACAGGTAGAGGACCGGGTCGGCGCCTTTGCGGAACTGCACGCCCTGAAACACCGTGGGGAGAAATCCGGATCCGTAGTTGCCCGCGCCACCGCTGAGTCCACCGGCGGAATTCATCACCACGAATCCCGGCAGATCCTGCGACACGCTTCCGAGTCCGTAGGTCACCCAGGCGCCCATGCTCGGACGGCCGAACTGTTGGGACCCGGTGTTCATGAAGATCTGTCCCGGCGCGTGATTGAAGGCGTCGGTGGTCATCGACCGGATCACCGTGATGTCGTCCGCGACCCCGGCGAGATGCGGCAGGGCTTCGCTCATCCACGTGCCCGACTTGCCATGCTGGGCGAACTTGAACTCCGGCGCGTAGATCGCGGAATCCGGTTTGATGAAGGCGTAGGTCTGGCCGCCCAGGATGTCCTTGGGCACGGGCTTGCCATTGTACTTGGCGAGCGACGGCTTGTAGTCGAAGAGCTCCAACTGGCTCGGCGCGCCGGCCATGAAAAGGTAGATCACCGACTTGGCGCGTCCCGCGTAGTGCGGGTTTTTCGGCGCGAGAGGATTGCTCCCCGTGGGGCGCGGCGCAGCTGCAGCCTTGGCGGCGGTGGCGGCCGAAGCGGTTCCTTCCCCGAGCATCGAGGCGAGCGCCATCGAGCCCAGGCCCATGCCGCACTCGCGGAAGAACCAGCGGCGGCTGAGAAACCGTTTGCGTTCGAGATCAAGTTCGAGAGGCAGGTTCATCGGATCAATCACTCCTTCGTAATGGTCTCGTCGAGGTTGAGCACGGCGCGCGCGACCGCGCTCCATGCGGCAAGATCCGGAATGCCGCTGCCCGCGGGAAGCGGGGCGGGATTCTTGGGATCGGAAAAGGCAAACTGCGCGGCATCGCGCGGACGGCTGGTGAACTCGGTCCGTGCCTCGCCCAGCAGCTTCAGCAGCACGGCGGTCTCGGCAGGTTCGGGCTTGCGGCTGACGCACTGGCGGAAGACCCAGGCGGCACGTTCCGCCTCCGACTTCGCGGGCGTCTGCAACGCACGCCAGGCCAGCCAGCGGGCGGCCTGGTTGAAGGTCGGCTCGTTCAGCGTGGTGAGCGCCTGCAACGGCGTGTTCGACCGAAGGCGTCGCGTGCAGCTCTGCTCCGCCGGGGGTGCATCAAAGGTGAGCAACACCGGATGCGGGACGCTGCGTTTCCAGAAGGTGTACATCGCGCGACGATATCGGTCGTCGCCCTCGCTGACGTTCCAGGCGATGGGGCCGTAGGCGAGCGACATCACGCCATCGGGCAGCGGCGGGAACACGCTGGGTCCGCCGATCTTCGACGACAGAAGTCCGCTCGCCTTGAGGGCGATGTCCTGCACGCCTTCGCCGTCCACACGTACGCGCGGGCCGCGGGCGAGGAGGCGGTTGTACGGATCTTTTTCCAGCAGCGCGGGCGGAATGCGGGACGACTGACGATAGGTGGCGGAATTCACGATCCACCGGTGCAGCTCCTTTTGGCTCCAGCCGTGGTCCATGAATTCGCCGGCGAGCCAATCGAGCAGTTCGGGATGCGACGGCTTCTCGGCGCGCGTTCCGAAATCCTCCGGCGTCACCACCAACCCCTGGCCGAAGTATTGCAGCCAGATGCGGTTCACGATCACGCGGGCGGTGAGCGGATTGTCGCGGCTCACCAGCCACTGCGCGAGGCCGAGACGACTGCGCGGGGCACCAGCGGGAAGGGGATTCAGCACGGCGGGCACGGCGGCGGAAACCTCGGTGGTGGGCTTCTGCCAATCGCCGCGCTTGAAAATCCGCGTGGCCCGGCGAACCGGTCGCTGCTCGAGCGCGAGCGTGGAATTCTCGGCATCGGGCCAATCCTTCCACAGCGCATCCCACGACTTCACGGCATCGGCCAGCGCGGCATCCTGGAAGACAAAGGTCTCAAACAGTTCGCGCTCCTGCGCCGGGCTCCATTGGTCGCGCGGACGCGACAGCCAAGCGCGTTGACGGTCGCTCAGCGGATCCGCCGCCAGCGTGCCCGCAGTGCGCGTGAGGCTCAGACGCAGGCGGCCGGGGATGAAGTTCGACACTTTGTCGCTCGTGGCATTGAGCCCGCCCTGCGGCTTGGAATGAATGGTGAGCAACAGACGCGATCCGCCCTCGAATCCCACCGGCTTCTCCGCCTCGAACACCGCGCGACGCTCCTGATTCCGTCGTCCCTTGGTGAAGGCCGATCCCCATCCGCCGTTGGTCGTGACGCCGTCGATCATCGACGATGCCGTCAACCCCGCGGCCTCGATATCCGCCACCGCGCGGCGGAACTGCACCTTGTTGGTCGTTCCGACAAACTTGGTGGAACCGGCATCGGGCGAGGACAATTCCTTGAGTGGCGTGGATTCGACGGTGAACTCCGTGATCAGGAAGTCGCCCTTGCCGGTGAGACCGGGGCCGTTGAAGGGCAGGTTCGCGTCGTTCAGCGTTTCCAAACGGAATCCAGTGATGCCTGCTTCCGGCACATCCACCCAAACGCGCAACACGGCGCTGTTGTACACGTCGCCGCCGCCGAGCAGGGAAAGATCCTCCTGCTTCTCAAACTTCATCGGCTGCGAATGCCATTCCTTGGCATCGATCGGTTTCCAAATTTGAGGCAGCTCGCGCACGCCGCTGATCCAGGTCTCGAACCGATTCTTGACCGCGGCATCGGCCCACAACGTGTCCATCGCGGAACGGGCGTTGGACTGGATCGCGGCACGACGCGTGCGTTGGTCCGCGGAGGGAACGTCGATCAACGGTTCGCAGTCCTGGTTCAGGAAATCGTAGAACTGGTAGTACTCAGTATGCGAAATGGGGTCGTACTTGTGGCTGTGGCACTGCGCGCAGGCGACGGTGAGCCCGAGCCAGGTGCGTCCGACGGCATCGACGCGGTCAATGATGGTCTCGACGCGAAACTTCTCCGGTTCAATGCCGCCTTCCATGTTGACCATGGAATTGCGCAGGAATCCGGTGGCTACGTGCTGATCGAGCGTGGCGTTCGGGAGCAGGTCGCCCGCGAGTTGTTCGATGGTGAACTGGTCGAAGGGCAGATCTTTGTTCAGCGCGCCGATGACCCAATCCCGGTACGGCCAGATGGAGCGGGTGCGGTCCTTCTCGAATCCGTTGGAATCGGCATACCGCGCGGCATCGAGCCAGTGGCGTCCCCACTTCTCACCGTAGTGCGGGGAACGCAGCAGTCGCTCCACCACGTTCTTCCAGGCGTCGGCGGATTTGTCGGACACGAACGCGTCCACTTCCTCCGGCGTCGGCGGCAGCCCGGTGAGATCCAGGCTCACGCGCCGGATGAGGGTGACGCGGTCAGCCTCGGGCGAGGGCTGGAGGTTTTCCTTCCGCAGCCGGGCGGCGACAAAGGTATCGATCGGATTGCGCACCCACCGGCGGTCGCGCGATTCCGGCTTCGGCGCAGCCGGCTTGCCCACCGGCTGGAAGGCCCAGTGCTTCGCCGAAGCCCCGAGCGAGGCCACCGAATCCGGCCACACCGCCCCCTGTTGGATCCAGTCCTTCAACGCCGCAATCGCATCGGGAGAAAGCGGATCCCCCTTCTTCGGCATGCGCGGCAGCTCGGAGTGGCCGCCGGTCACGAGTTGTACCAAAAGTGATTCAGCCGGTTTGCCGGCGATCCAGGCCGGTCCGTGGTCTCCGCCCTTGAGCGCCCCGGCTCTGGAATCGAGCCGCAGGCCGTTCTCGGCGCGGGTCGTCCCGTGGCACTGGATGCAGCGGGATTCGAGGATGGGACGGATGTCGCGGCAAAACTCCGCAGCGGCGGCGCTGGCCCGGGAAAGGCCGACTCCCAGGCCGCCGGTGAAGGCGCCCAGTCCCAGGCATGCGATCGCGAGCCGGTGAAGGATGGGGGACGGAGTCATGGATGTAGTGTTGGCCGACGGCCCGCGGACCGCCAACCTTCAAATGGATTGGGTGCGGGAAATGAAACCCCATCCCTACGCTCTTCGTCTCACCGTTTCTTGCCAGTCTTGGCGGCGCGGTGGAGACTTTCCCCCATGAAGAAATTCGCTGTGTTCGGTGGTGCCCTCGTGGTGGGCATCGTGGTGGCCGTGGTGCTCGTTGGTTCCAACCTGGGCGGAATCGTGAAGAAGGGCGTCGAAACCGTCGGCCCGAAGATCACCGGGACTCCCCTCACCCTCGGTGGCGTTGAGCTCTCTCCCAGCAGCGGATCGGGCACCATCAAGGACTTCGTTCTGGGCAATCCGGAAGGCTACCAGAGCGCGTACGCCATCCGCATCGGTGAGGCCACGCTGGAGGTCGATCCCAAGTCGGTGCTGAGCGACAAGATCCACATCAAGCGCGTGGCCGTCAGCAATCCCCAGATCACCATCGAAGGCGGACTGGGCGACAACAATCTCAAGAAGATCCTGGCCAACATCGATGCCTTCACCGCGTCGGAAAAGAAGTCGGGCGACACCGGCGGCGGTTCCCAGAAGAAGCTGCAGGTGGATGATTTCGTCCTCACCGGAGCCAAGGTGGACGTGAAGTTCGCCATCCTCGGCGGCAAGGGACTCTCGGTGCCCCTGCCCGAGATTCATCTGACCAATTTGGGTACGGGTGGCGACGGCATCACCGCGGGCGACCTGACCAAGAAGGTCTTCGGCGCGGTGTTTGAGCAGGTCATTCCGGCCGTGACGAGCCAGCTGGGCAACCTCGGAAACCTCGGCAAGGGAGCTGTGGACGGGGCCAAGGGCACCGTGGACAAGGCCACCAAGGGCCTCGGCGAGCTGTTCAAGAAGAAGTAAGGAAACAACGGATCCGCAAGTCCGGCATCCTAAGTCTTAACGAAAAGAGCCGACCGGCAATTCCGGTCGGCTCTTTTTCATTCCTCGGCACCTCCGCCGACTCGATCCAGCATCCAGCATCATCACCACGATCTGATCGTCTTCCCCATCGCCCAGCTTCCATCTGCCATCTCCGCCGGCTGCCTGATCTTCGATCAAGCCTCGGCCGAGCCGACCACCGTGCGGGATTCCAACTGCGCCGCGCTCGGCAGGCGAACATCCCAGGCCAGTCCCACGGCCGACATCGCGCGGATGAGCCAGTAGCTGGCGTCCACCTGCCACCATTGCAGACCGTGGCGTGCGGAGGTCGGGAAGGCGTGGTGGTTGTTGTGCCAGCCTTCGCCGAAGGTCAGAACGGCGCAGACGCCGTTGTTGCGGCTCTGGTCGCCCGTGGCGTAGGGCGAATCACCAAACAGGTGGCAGATCGAATTGATGCTCCAGGTGGTGTGATGCGCGAGGAACAGGCGCACGCCGCCGGCCCACAGCATTGCGGTGCCCGCTGCGTACCACTGGCGCGTGATGGCCAGCGCGACGAGACCGGGCAGAACCACACCCGCGGCCACGAGCCACGGATAATAGCGGTTGAGCGCCATGAGCTTTCGATCGCGGATCAAATCCGGTACGCGACGGATGTAGTTCTCAGGCTTGTGGTAGAACATCCAGCCGACGTGCGCGTGGAGGCATCCCACGAAGACGCCCTTGGCTCCGGCGCCGTGAAGGTGGGGGGAATGCGGATCGCCAACAGCGTCGCTGCACTGATGATGCCGGCGATGGCAGGCGGTCCAGAAGAGCACGGGACCCTGGGCGGCCATGCTGCCGGCGATGCAGAGGGCCATGCGGATCGGAGTCACGCACTGGAAGCTGCGGTGGGTGAAGAGGCGGTGGTACCCGACCGTGATGCCCAGCATGGTGATGCTGTACATGATCACGCCGAGGATGACGTCGAGCATCGACAATCCGTGCCCCCAGAAGTGCCAGCCGGCAAACAACACCGCGACAACCGGCGTGAGGACGGTAAGCACGGCGGCACGGCGCTCGGAACGTTCCATGTCCGAGACCGTCGCGGGAGTGGGTGCGCTGGTCTTGATGCGTAGTGCGCCGGGGCCGGAAGGATGGCTCGCGAGCCACGGGCGCCAACCGCCTTGGTGACCCACGGACAAAACCAACGCCTCTTGTGATGAGGCCATGGAAGTCGGCACGGGTTAGGCCGACCTCCCGCAGTTCTCGGGGCCCGGCGATCGGAGCGGTTCTGCGCGGCTAGAGCAAGAAGAACCGGCTCGGAAATCAGGAATGATGCGAGATTTTTAGCCCGTTTGAACCCTTGCGGAATCCAGGTTATGCGCTTCGAAGCCGAACCAGCAGGTCCTTGCTCTCCACGGTGTCGCCCACTGCGCAGTGCAGTTCGGACACCACGCCATCTGCGGCGGCGTACACGGTGGTCTGCATTTTCATGGCTTCCATCATCAGCAGTTTGTCGCCCTTCGCGACCTTGTGCCCGACGGTCACCGCGATGCTGGCCACCAAACCCGGAATCGGCGCACCCACCTGGAGCGGATCGGCCAGATCAGCCTTCACGCGGGCCTTGGTCTGCGGAGCCACCTTGCGGTCGCTGACCGTCGCCTCGCGGGTCATGCCGTTCAATTCGTAGGTCACGGTGCGGCGTCCGTCCTTGTCCGGTTCGCCCACGTTGATGAGGCGGATGATGAGGGTCTTGCCGGCCTCGATGCTGACGCTGATTTCCTCGCCCGGACGCAGACCGTAGAAAAACGCCGGCGTGGGCAGGACGCTCACATCGCCGAATTCACGCTGCTGCTTGGCCAGGTCGGCAAAGACCTGCGGATACATCAGGTGTGAGTACAGGTCATTGTCCCCGGCCTCGCGCTTGAGCTTCTCGGTGAGTTCCTTGCGGAGCTTCTCGAGGGAAACCGGCGTGGCGCGATTGCCCGCGCGGCCTTCCTTGAACGCGGCTTGGGCTTCCTTGAAGCGTTTTTCGCCCAGCACCACCCGTTGAACCTCGGGAGGAAATCCGGAATCCGGCCAGCCAAGACCACCGGAGAGCATGTCGATGACACTTTCCGGGAACCCGCCGCTGCCGGGTTCGAGATTCACCACATCGGCCGGCTTGATACCGCGGCTGAAGAGGAAGAGCGCCATGTCGCCAACCACTTTGCTGGACGGGGTGACCTTGACGATGTCGCCAAACAGCGCGTTGACCTCGGCATAGGTCCGCGCGATTTCCGGCCAGCGATGGGACACACCCATGCTCGCGGCCTGTTCCTTGAGGTTGGTGTACTGGCCGCCGGGCATTTCGTGCAGATACACCTCGGCCGACCCGGTGCGCGGGGCGGTGTCGAACGGGGCGTAGAATTCACGGACCCGCTCCCAGTAGTCGGAATATTCGTTGAGCGCTTCGAGATCGAGCTTGGTGTCGCGCGGCGTGTGCTGAAGCGCGGCGACCACGGAATTCAGGTTCGGCTGCGAGGTGCTGCCGGACATCGAGGCCATCGCGAGGTCCACGATGTCCACACCGGCATCGCTTGCGCGCAGGATGCTGGCTGCGTTGATGCCGCTGGTATCGTGGGTGTGGAAGTGCACCGGAATCCCGATCTCTTCCTTCAACGCCTTCACCAGCTTTTGCGCGGCATAGGGACGGCAGAGGCCGGCCATGTCCTTGATCGCCAGCAGGTGCGCGCCCATTTTCTCCAGCTCCTTGGCGAGCTTGACGTAGTACTTAAGGGAGAATTTGTCGCGCCGGTCGTCGAGGATGTCGCCGGTGTAGCACAGCGCCGCTTCGCACAGCGCGTGGGTGTCCTGCACCGCGTCCATCGCCACGGTCAGGTTCGGCAGGTAATTCAGCGAATCGAAGATGCGGAAAATATCCATGCCCGACTCCGCGGCATGGCGGACGAATCCAGCCACAACGTTGTCGGGATAGTTCGAGTAGCCCACCGCGTTCGATCCGCGGAAGAGCATCTGGAAGCAGATGTTTGGCACCTTCGCGCGCAGGCTGCGGAGGCGGTCCCAAGGGTCCTCGTTGAGGAACCGCATGGCGGTGTCGAAGGTCGCGCCGCCCCACATTTCCAAGGAATACAGGCCGGTGCGGGCATCGCCGAGCCGACGCGCCATGCCGTCCGCGCAGGCCAGCATGTCGTAGCTGCGAACGCGCGTGGCCATGAGCGACTGGTGCGCATCGCGGAAGGTGGTGTCGGTGATCAGCAGGCGCTTCTGCTTGAGGGTCCAGTCGGCGAATTTCTTCGGTCCGAGCTCGAGCAGGAGATCGCGTGTGCCCTTGGGCAACGGGGCCTTGAGGTCAAAGGACGGGGCGCGCGATGGCAGCAGCACCGCCTTGGGCTTGTATCCCTTGGCATGCGGATTGCCGTTCACGATCACGTTGCTGAGGAAGTTCAGCAGCTTGGTGGCGCGGTCGCGTCGGCCATGGAAGGTGAACAGCTCCGGCGTGGTGTCGATCAGCGTGGTGGTGGCCTGACCGGTGCGGAATTGGTCGTGCCGGATGACATTCTCCAGGAAGGGAATGTTGGTCTTCACGCCGCGGATGCGGAACTCGGACAGAGCCCGGTCCATGCGGTCCATGGCGATCTCGTAGGTCTGTCCGCTGGCGATGACCTTCACCAGCATGGAGTCGTAGAACGGCGTGATGACCGCGCCGGAGTAGCCCATGCCGCCGTCGAGACGGATGCCAAATCCACCGGGGGAACGGTACGCCAGGATCTTGCCGTAATCCGGGGTGAACTTGTTCTCCGGATCCTCGGTGGTGACGCGGCACTGGATGGCGTAGCCGTTGCGCGGAACCTGGTTCTGCACCGGCATGCCGACTTCGCGCGAATGCAGCGAGTGGCCCTGGGCGATGAGGATCTGGGCACGAACCAGGTCGAGACCGGTGATCACCTCGGTGACCGTGTGTTCGACCTGGATGCGCGGGTTCATCTCGATGAAGAACCACTGGTGGTTGTCCAGGTCGTAGAGGAACTCGATGGTCCCGGCGTTGTCGTAGCGGATCTCGCGGGCGATGCCGGCGGCGGCTTCGCAGAGTTCGCGGATGACGTGCTCGGGGAGGCCGAAGGATGGTGCGACCTCCACCACCTTTTGATGCCGCCGCTGCACCGAGCAGTCGCGCTCGTGCAGGTGGATCACGTTGCCGTGCTTGTCGCCGAGCACCTGCACTTCGATGTGCTTGGCGCGGGGAATGTATTTTTCGAGGAAGACGGCCGGGTTGCCAAAGGCGCGTTCCGCCTCGCCCTGGGCTTCATCGAGCAGGCCGGACAACTCGCCCTCGCGCTTCACCACGCGCATGCCGCGTCCGCCTCCACCGAAGGCCGCCTTGATGATGAGCGGGAATCCGATTTCCTTCGCCAGCTTCAGCGCCTGGGCGCGGTCCGACACCGGTTCGTCGGTTCCGGGAAGCACCGGGACATTGATGCGCATGGCCACGGCGCGGGCCGCGGTCTTGTCGCCCATCATGTCGAGCAGCTCCGGCCGCGGACCGACAAAGGTGATCCCCTCGCGGGCGCAGGCGCGGGCAAACGCGGGATTTTCGGACAGGAATCCGTAGCCCGGATGAATCGCGTCCACGCCCTTTTCCTTGGCGATGGCCACGATGCTCTCGATGTCGAGGTACGCCGCGACCGGCCCCTTGCCGGCGCCGACGCTGTACGATTCATCGGCCTTGAATCGATGCACCCCGAAGCGGTCCTCCTGCGCATACACCGCGACCGTGCGGAGACCCAGCTCGGTGGCCGCACGGAAGATGCGGACGGCGATTTCCGAGCGATTGGCCGCCATCAGCTTGCGAAACGGACGCACGGCAGAGGGCGGATTCGAAGTCGGGGGAGAAGGGCGTTGCGGCATACGCGAGGGGGACTTTGACAAAACGGCGACGCAATGGGGAGGTGAAACCGAGGTAGTAGGGAACTCTCCAATCCCGTCGAAATCCTATCGGGATTCGCGGAACTCCAAGGCCCGTTCCCGCGGAGCGATGGAGCGCTGCTTTCGGGCGGCAGCCTGCTGGGTGGTGACGCGCTGGGTCGCCACCTGGATACGCTTGGAAAGTTCATCGCGCTGACGCTCCAGGGCCTTGACCCGTTGCTCCAGCGATCGGATGGCCCGGGCATCCTGGCCGCGCGGGGATTCCAGCGCCATCTGCTCGGCCTGGGCCAGCCGTTTGGCCAGTTCCGCACGCTCCATCTGGGCCTGCTTCCGCTGCGTCTCGGCCTCGCTCAACAAGGTGCGGATCTCCGCCTCGCGCGCCCGGCTGTCGCGCAGGGAATCGCGCAACCGGGCGACCTCCCCCTCCACCACCTTCAGCTGCGCCGCGGCGGCTGGATCAATTTTGGTACCCCCTCCGGCCGGTGCCCCCGCGGGCGCGGCGGCCTTTGCCTCGGTGGCGGCGGCGAGCCGGCGTTCGGCGGCCTTGAGCTGGGCTTCCACCTCGGCGCGTTCGGCGCGTTCGCTCACCAGCGTGGCCTCGAGCGCCTTGGCGGCCTCCAACTGGCTGGTGAGCTGCACCACCCGGTTGGTCAGGCTTTGGTTGTCCTGCTCCAGACGAAGCCGAACGGTCTTTTCGCGGGTCAGCAACCCGGCGATTTCCTCCGCGCGGGCGGCGTGGCGTCCGGCGTCGGCCTTTGCCACGGCGAGGTCGGTCTGGAGCTTGTTGATGCGCACGATCGACTCCTCGCTCTGGCGGGAACGGAAGTCATCGATTTGCTTCTCCAGTCGGGCCTTGTCGGCGAGGAGCAGTTCGTTGGCGTGGGAGGTTTCGTCGAGCTTGGCCTGAAGTTTGCCGAGCCGGGCGGTGAGGTCGGCCACCTGCTTGCCACGCTCGGTTTCACTCTTCAACTCCACCACTTGCGTCTTAAGGGTGGCGTTCTCGTTCTTGAGCTGCTTGAGGTCGCCGTCGCGGACCTTCTTCAACTCCTTCTCAAGCTCGGCCCGTTCCTTCTGCAACGACGCGGCCGCGGTCTTTTGAGCCATGAGCTGTCGATTCGCCTCGTTCAACGCGGCCCGCGCCTCGTCGGCCACCACGCGTTCCACCAGGTTCTTCCGCTCCTCCTGCTGCTTTTCCAGATTCGCGATCAACACCTTGTTGGTGGATTGCAGCGACGTGATGCGATCAATCGCCTGCTGGAATTCCTTCGGATCCACCGGAGCCGGCTGCGCGGTGAGCGCCTCGCGGAGCTTGGCTTCGAGGAGCTTCTTCTCGTTGTTCAGCTTTCCGATCTCCGCGTTCAAGGCGTTGAACTGCTCAATCACTTCCCCCGCCGGAGCGAGCGCCGAAGTGTCCGGAGCCGGCGCGGTGCCTGCGGGGCTGTTGGTGATCGTGCCGGCAGGAGTTTGAGCAGGTTGTGGACCGGCGTCGGGCAGGGCCGAGAGTTTTTCCGACACGTAGCGGAGGCGGTAGTTGACCACCCGCTCGTTCCAGGAGGGATACGCGCGTTGCAGGTCCCGGAGGCGTTTCTGCGCATTGCCGTAGGCCTCGCGGGCGGTGGCCACCTGGCCGGCCTCGCGGAAGTTGTCGGCCTGCTGGATCAGGTTGTAGATGGCGATGAAGTCATCGTCCGCCCCAGCCCGCGCCGTAAACGACAACACGGCGGTCAGCAGCGAGACCGCCAGCAAGGAACGCAGTGGGCGCATGAACATCATGATCCAAGTCCAAGATTTCCCGAAGCCGGGGAGAGCCTGAAGTATTGGGGTTTCCCGGGGAATGACGAGCGTAAACGAGGCCGCCGTTCCGGATCCCCCCACTCAGCCGGGGCTCAGTTCCGAGACCGCCGCGATCATCCGCTTCTCGATTTCCTTCTGCCGGACCGGATCCACGATCTTCTTCCGGTCGGCATCGGTGACGTAGAAGCTGTCAATCGCCGCGCCCTTCTCGGTCACGATCTTGGCCAGCGCCAGATCCAGCCCGAGCTCGTGCAGCGTGGAGGACAGGGCGAAGAGCAGGCCCACGCGATCCTCCGTCTCGACGTCGATGACCGTGCGGTCGCTGGAGGTTGTGTTGTCGAACCGGATGGTGGTGGCGAGGGATTCCCCGCCAACCGACCGGTAGAGCGGCACATAGCCCGAGGACCGTCGCAGGAACTTGGACGGGTCGGCATCGCGCACCAGCACGTCGGCCGCGAGCTTCTCGAACCGCTCCCGGACCGCGGGCTCGGGCAGCGTGCCGGTCCGCGCATCCACGACAAAAAAGTCGTCGAGCACGATGCCGTCCTTCCGGGTGTAGATCTGCGCCGCGAGAATGTTCAACCCCGCGGCGGCCAGGGCACCGGTGAGTTTCGAGAAGAGGCCGATGCGATCCCACGTGCATACGTGCAGCCCGGTGTAGCCGCGGGCCGGTTGATCGGTCCAGATGAGCACCGGATCCAGTGCGCGGTCCTGCTCGGTGAGCTGGAGGTGCATGAACCGGTGCGCGAGGGTGAGGTCCCGCGCGATGGCCTTGGGCGTGTGAATCTGGAAATACCGCGCGGGAAGCCCCTGGAAATGGGCGTCCACTTCGTCGTCGCTGAAGGTCTTGGGCAGGATCTCGCGGACTTCCGACCGGAGCTGCTCCAGTTGTTGACGCTGCGCCTGGATGAATTCTTCGTCGCCCTTGAGCGCCTCGCGGGTCTTGCGCCAAAGCTGCCAGAGCAAGGAATCCTTGAAGCCGTTCCACAGGCTGTCGCTCGTGCCCATCGAATCGGCGAACGTGTGCAGCGTGAGCAGGTCGAGCGTGGCTGGCGTCTTCACGATCTCGGCAAACTGGTGGATCACTTCTGGATCCTCGAGATCGCGTCGCTGACTGATCTGCACCATGGCCAGATGCTGTTCGATCAGAAGCTTGAGCACCTCGGTGTTGGCCGGATCGAGCCGCAGACGTTTGGCGGCGCGCAGCGCGAGGTCGCCGCCGATGATCTCATGCTTTCCGCCCGGGAAGGCCTTGCCGGAGTCGTGCAGCAGCAGTGCGAGGTAAAGCACGTAGGGAAGCTCCACAGCGCGGAACAGATCGGCGTAGTGCTCGAACGGCGGGGTTGAGGCGTCCCAGATTTTATCGAGCTTCTCCACGCAGACCAGCGTGTGTTCATCCACCGCGTATTGGTGGTAGAACTCGTGTTGAACCAAGTTGGTCAGCTTGCCGAATTCGGGCAGGTAGCGGCCCAGGAATCCGACGTCGTGCATGGCCCGGAGCGTCGAAGCGACATTGCCGCGGGCGTTGAGGATTTCGAGAAAGGTGTCGCGGAGCTGGCCGTTGGTGAGGAACCCGCGGTTGACCACGCCCGACGCCACTTCCTGGCGCATCTGCTGCGCGAGGTCGGGATGCAGCGTGAGTCCGCGCTGCTGGGCATGGAGGAAGGCGCGCAGAATCCGGTGCGGATCCTCGCGCAGGAGCGCACGGCTCGGGGCGACCAGCTGGGTGCCCTCGATTCGAAAGCCATCCACTTCATCCGCCGCCTCCACGCGGGGCTTGCGACGCCCGAGGAATCGCTGCAGTCCGACCGGCTTCGGCTCCACCAACGCAAGCCGCTGCTCCAGCGTGCGGGTGATGAGGTACAGATTGCGGGTGTGTGTGTAGTAATCCCGCATGAAGAGCTCCACCCGACGCCGCGCGGAGCCCTCGTTGTAGCCCAGGCCCGTTGCCACGGCCGGCTTCACAATCGCGGTCAGCACGTCCACCGGCCGTTGTGTGGAATAATGCAGCTCGTTGCGGGTCCGGAGAAGAAAGTCGTACGCCTCCGCCATCTGCTTGCGTTCGGAGGAGCTGATTACGTCGGCGGCCTGGAGCTCTCCCAAGGTTCGCAGGCCCGGGCGAAATGCGGTCATCCAGAGGAGATTCTGATAATCGCGCATGCCGCCGCAGCCGTTCTTGATGTTCGGCTCCTGCATGGCGGCGGAATTGCCATGCTTGGCGCGGCGGGCAGCCTGGTCGGCCAGTCGCTGCTGGATGTATTCGTCCTCGTGCCCGCGGATGCACTTGGTTTTGAAGCGCGTTTCCATCTGGGTGAACAGCGCCTCGTCCCCGGTGATGAACCGCGCTTCGAGCAGCGAGGTTTTCGACTGCATGTCGGTGTTCGCCACCGCGATGCAATCATCCACCGAACGCACCGCATGACCCACCTTCAGCCCAATGTCCCAAAGCGTGTAGAGCAACCCGCTGGTCCACTCCGCGAGAACGGTCTGGCCGGGTCCCTTGGTCTGCATGCCGCCTCCGTGGAGGAACATGAGATCGACGTCGCTGCACGGGTTCAATTCGCCGCGGCCGTATCCGCCGAACGCGACCAGGGCGATGCGCGGCACCTTGACCTTGGTGGGAAAGGCGGCGCGGACGGCGTCGTAGATGTGACGGATCATCACGTCCATCACCTCCGCGCGGGCACGGGCGACGGCGAGTCCGCCACCGCCACCGCGATGGAGGATCTTCAGTCGAAGCGACTCTTCCTTGAGAAACGCCTTATATCGGGCGAGCTCCTCGGCGGGCTTGCGTCCCTCGGGAATCGGAAGCCGCTTTGCTGCGTTCGCCTCAATCTTCGCCAACAATGCTTTCACGCGGTTCGAAACCTGAGGTGCGGGGGGCCACGTTCAAAGGCAAATTTGCGATTCGACGCAACCTTGTTGCCGCAACGGTTTTCGATGAGCATTGGGAGACATGTCCGAATCTCCGGATGCCGATGCGGAACTGATGCTGCGCGCCCAGCGCGGGGATCGGTCGGCATTCGATCTTTTGGTGCAGCGGTGGCAGCAGCCGGTGCTGCACTTCGTCTTTCGCACCCTGCCCGATGCCGACGAGGCGGAGGATCTCGCCCAGGCCGTCTTTGTGCAGCTCTGGCGCACCGCACCGCGTTATCAGGCCACCGCGCGATTCAGCACCTTCCTGTTCACCATCGCCCGCAACCTCTGTCTGAACGAGGTTCGGCGCCGATCCCGCCACCCCACCCAGCCGATTGATCAACCCGTCTCCGGGAACGACGAAGGCGAAGGCGAACGTCAGCGCCAGTACCCGGACGCGCGACAGGTGTCGGCCGACGTCACCCTTCAGCAGTCGGAATTGGTCGAAAAAGTGGATGAAGCCCTCGCCGATCTCCCGGAAAAGCAGCGCACGGCACTCGCGCTGTGCCGCGAAGGGGAGCTCAGCTACGAGGAAATCGCGGATGTGCTCGGCACATCGCTTCAGGCGACCAAATCGCTCATCCACCGGGCCCGCGAAACGCTGAAGTCCCGTCTTAAACCCTACCTCCAGACCGGCCAGTGGGGGAATTCTGACCCTGGTGCCCCCGACTGATCGTTGCCGAAACTTTTCGCACACCCCGGTTTTTCATGAACGCACCGATGAACGCTCCGGATCATTCAAACGATTGGGTCGACCTGGTTCAGGCCGGCCGCCTGAGTGACGCGGAAATCAGCGCCCTGCGCCAACGCCTGCAGCAGTCGTGCACCCCGGGCGAGCTCGCCGAGTTCGAATCCGAACTCGCCCTGAACGCCGCGCTCGGCTCCCGCCCTCTTCCCAAACCTTCCAGCAATTTCAACGCACGCCTCTGGGCGGAAATCGACCGCCTCGAACAGGCCGACGCGCGGGCCAACCAGGCCACCCACCAGGGACGTACCAAATTTGAGGTATCCTTCGCATTCACCTTCGTTTGGCGGTGGCTGTCGGCGTTCCGGGCTGGGCCTGCGGTGGCATTGGCGACGGTTCTGGTGGCGAGCGGGCTCGGATGGAGCCAGTTCACCACGCATCGGCGCACTCAGCTGGCGTCGAATGTGTCGGAGATCACCCGCACCACACCGGATGTCGATGTGCTCCGCGATTTTGAATCGATCCGCGCGATGGCGGTGAAGCCGGAACCCGGCGATCTGGCGCTGATTGCCGCGCTCGAAGCCACGACGGCGACCCACTGACCGGTCGTTTTCAGCCTCCGATGAAACCCAACCTCCACCTGCACTCCCGCACCCGGACCGGGTGGCGATGCGTGCTCGGAGGCCTTTTGGCGGGGGTGATGTTGACCGCCGGCGCGGAGACGCCGCCGGTTCCCGTTCCGGCCCGATCCCCGGTGGATCTGTTTCGCGAACTGCTGGCCGCCACGCCCGAGCGACGCGCGGAACTCCTGGCCGGCCGCCCCCCGGCCGCCCGCGCCTTGATCGAAGCCAAGCTCAAGGAATTCGAGACGTTTGGTGGCGAGGCCGAGATCCGGCTTCGGCTCGCGCAATTGCAGTTCTTCCTGTCCCCGCTGCTGCGTGCAACGGCGGAACAACGCGCCGCCCTGCTTGAACGCGCCCCGGCCGAGGATCGCGACATGCTGCGCGAGCGGCTTAAATCGTGGGACGCGCTTTCGGCCGACACCCGACGCGAGATCCTCGAGAGCGAGCGCTCGCTGCAGTACTTTGTTCGCCAGGAAACGGCCGATCCCAAACAACTGACCACCGCGCTGGAACGGGCCCCCGCGCCGTCCCGACCCGAGATCGAAGCCCAGTTTGCCCGGTGGCGCGCTCTCTCACCCGAGGAACGGGCCCGCAGGACCGCGCAGTTTCAACGCTTCTTTGGTCTGAGCGAGAACGAACGGTTGCTCACCCTGCGACGCCTTCCCGATTCCGAGCGTCAACAGATGGAACGTTCGTTGGCGCGCTTTTCGTCGCTGCCCCCGGAGCAACGCGAGCAATGCCTCCGTGCGTTTCGGAAGTTGTCCGAATTGTCCGAGACCGAGCGCACGGAATTCCTCAACAACGCGGCCAAGTGGCAGGCCATGTCGGCCCCGGAACGCGAGGCGTGGCGCAAGGTAGTCCAGAAAGTGTCCGGACCTCCCCTGCCTCCGCCCCGCCTGCCCGTGCCCACCCCGCGCAGCGGCGGCTCGGCCGTGGCCACCACGCCCGACCTGCCGGGTTCGCGCTGAATCCGCCCCGCTTCAGGGCGCCGGAACCGCTCCGGAACGATCCTGACCCAGGTTGGCCTCGAGGAACGTTTCCAGCGCGTTGTAGAATTCCACCTGGCTCTTCTTGCCAACGAACCCGTGCCCTTCGCGGGCCTTGGTCATGTACTGGTATTTCTTCCCAGCGGACTTCAACGCAGCCGCCATCCGGTCCCCGTGCTCGATCGGAACCCGGGGATCATCAATGCCGTAGTACATCAGCACCGGAACTTTGATCTTCGACGCGTGGTAGACCGGCGAACGTTCGCGAATGGTGGCCTCGCGATTCGACTTCGGACCCACCAACCGTTCCACCATGCGACGGATCAACGCCTCGCCGGTGCGGTATTTTTCGATCAGCAATCCGAGGTCCGTGACGCCGACATAATTCACCCCGCACCGGTACAAATCCGGCGTAAAGCAAAGGCCCGCCATCGTCGCATAACCCCCGTAGCTCGCACCGTAGATCGCCACGCGCTTCGGATCCGCATATCCCTCCGCGACGCACCACGCCACGCCATCGGTGAGGTCGTCCTGCATGGCGCGTCCCCATTCGCCAAATCCTGCGGCCTCGAACTCATGACCGTACCCCGTGGATCCGCGGAAATTCACCTGCAGCACCGCATAACCGCGATTGCAGAGAAACTGCACCTCGGGATTAAAACCCCAATAATCACGGGCCTGCGGACCTCCGTGCGGATTGACCACCAGCGGAAGATTTTTTGCCGGAACTCCCGCAGGAAGGGACAAATAGCCATGAATCACGCGGCCATCCCGCGCCTTGTACTGGATGGGACGCATCTCCGCCATCTGCTCCGGTTTGAGCCACGAGGCGAGCTTCACCCACTGACCCGCCTTCAGGGAATTCAGATCCACGATGTACAACGCCCCGGGATCGCGATCGCTGAAACTCCGCACCACCGCGAGCCGGTCGTCGGCCGATCGCGTCACGATCTGCACCACCGGTCCGGGCAGAGCCTGGGAAAGCGCGGTATGGGTCGAGGCCCAATCGGGGTCGAGGTACTGCGCGCGCGGAATGTCATCGTGGTAGAGCACCGCCACCGGCGCGCCGGTCTTGCGGCTCACCATCAGGTCGTCGGCATCCACGGTCTTCGGTGCAAACAACTCCTTCCCAAACTGACGCGTGGTGGTGTCGAACGCCCAGACCGCATCCGTTGAACGCCCGCGATTCGACGCCACGTACAGCGTCTTGCCGTCCGGATCAAACCGGAGCGGACGGAAGGTCGGACCGTCCAGGGGCTCTTCGAACAGTGGTTCCCACGCAGCCTTCGGATTCGGCCGGTGAATCCACGTGATGCGATCCTTGTCGAGACGCGCCCCGAGGCGAATCTGATCCTGATAATCCACCATCCACTCGTACACGCCGGTGGTGCGGCTCTGAATCTTGGTGCCGCGGCCCGTTTTCACATTGATGCGATAAACCTCGGGCTCCTCGTTCTTGGTTTCATCGGAACCAAGCGTGGTCACCGAAACCAGAATGTGGTCCGGCTCCCGTTCCAAGCGGGACAGCAACCGCGGGAGACGCACGCGCATCCGGCCTTCCTGACGCACCTGAGCTTCGAGCGTGGACACCAGGTTGCGCAACTCGGTGCCATCGCGCTTCTGGGTGAAGATGCCGCCCAAGTCCTGGCCATCCTCGGTCAATCCAAAGATCAGCCGGTCGGAATCCTTCCACTCGAACCATCCCACCTGTCGGTCGGACTCATACTTGAACCGCTGCACCGCGCGGGTGGCCAGGTTCATCACCACGAACTGCCGTTCCCATCCCTCGTGAACAATCACCGCCACGTGGCGGCCATCGGGGGAAAGGCGCGGCTCGCTGAAGTCGAGGGGGCGGAGCAGGGTTTCCACCGGAATGCGCGGCGGAGGCGCAGCCAGGGAGGAAACGGCCGAGGCCAGAAGAATCAGGAGGCAGGCGAAGTGTCGCATGGGATGGGGACGGGCATTCTTGGGTTCGGGGAACGCCCGCGCGATCCATAGCGCAATTCAAGAAAGTCTCAACCGCAGGTCGTCCGCGCACCGGGGATTCCGCCGAAACACCCTCCAACGCAGCGACCCCGAAAAATCGCATTGGCCGCCGCGGGCCTGCGGGTTCAAGCTCGGCCATTCCATGAAATCCCTCCGTCTTCTTTTGCTCGCCGGGCTGATGCTCGGTGCCCTGGTCGGACGCGCCGCCGACAAGTCGATCGTGCTCATCGCCGGCACTCCGAGCCACGCCCCGGCCGAACACGAATTCCGCGCCGGCTGCCTCCTGCTTGCCGACTGCCTCCGCAAGGTCCCCGGCGTGCAAATCACCGTGGTCAGCAACGGCTGGCCCGCCGATGTCTCGGTGCTCCGCAGCGCCGATGCGATTGTGATCTACTGCGACGGTGGCGACGGACACCCCGCCATCCGGCCCGACCGCCTCAAGCTCCTCGACGAACTCGCCGCCAAGGGCGTCGGCATCGGCGCCGCGCACTACGGCGTTGAAGTTCCCGCCGGCGATCCCGGATTCGCTATGCTGCGCTGGACCGGTGGTTACTTTGAAAAGTTCTGGAGCATCAACCCCACCTGGACCGCCGATCTCAAGGATCTTCCCAAGCATCCCGTCACCCAGGGCGTGAAGCCGTTTCGGATTCACGATGAATGGTATTACCACATGCGCTTCACACCCGACCTCAAGGGCGTCACCCCGATCCTGAGCGCCGTCGCCCCGAAGAACACCGTTGGCCCCAACGGCCCACACAGCGGCAACCCGCACGTCCGCGCCGAAGTCGAACGCGGCGAACCCCAGCACCTGATGTGGGTCCTCAACCGCCCCGGCGGCGGCCGCGGCTTCGGTTTCACCGGCGGGCACTACCACAAAAACTGGGCCAACCCCGATTTCCGCAAGATCACCCTCAACGCCATCGTCTGGATCGCCGGAATGGAAGTCCCCGCCGGCGGCATCGAATCCACCGTCACCGAGGACCAGCTCAAGTTGAACCTCGACCCGAAGAAGTGAGCCAACGCTTGCCGCCTCACCCCATGACGCTTCCCAAAATTCTCCTCGCCGCCCTCGCGGTCTCCACGCCGGCGCTTCAGTCCGCGCTCCACGCCGACGCCTCACGCGCCGGCGCCGCCGCTGCCGCCAGCCAGATGAAACAACTCCACGTCGCCGACGGGCTGGAGGCCGGGCTCTTCGCGCTCGAACCGATGGTCGTGAACCCGGCCGACATGGACGTGGACCACCGCGGACGCGTCTGGGTCACCGAAGGCGCCAACTACCGCTCGACGTTCCAAAAATGGGGCATCCAGCGGAAGGAAGGCGACCGCATCATGATCCTTGAGGACACCCACGGCACCGGCGTCGCCGACAAGGCCACTGTCTTTTATCAGGATTTGTCCATCAACACGGCCCTCGGCATCTGCGTGCTGGGGAACCGGGTGATCGTGTCGAGCGCCCCGTACGTGTTCATCCTGTCGGACACCGACGGCGACGGCATTGCCGACAAGCGCGAGCTCCTGTTCACCACCGACCCCGGACAGGCCGATCACGACCACGCCGTCCACGCGTTTGTGTTCGGCCCCGACGGCAAGCTCTACTTCAACTTCGGCAACGCGGGTCGCGTGCTGCGCCGGCCCAAGGGCGGGACCCACGAAGTGCCGCTTCATGGAAAGCTGTCGGCCGATGAAATCACCGGCGGCGAAATCATCCGCGACGCCTCCGGCAACGAAATCGCCGACACCGGACGTCCCTACCGACAGGGCATGGCCTTCCGCTGCAATCTCGATGGATCCGACGTCGAGGTGCTCGGACACAACTTCCGCAACAACTACGAGGTGGCCGTCGATTCCTTCGGCACCGTGTGGCAGTCCGACAACGACGACGACGGCAACCGCGGCGTGCGCATCAACTACGTGATGCAGGGCGGCAACTACGGCTATTCCGATGAAATGACCGGAGCCGGCTGGGGACAAAAACGCACTGGCTGGGAGGAAGACGTACCCCGCCGCCACTGGCACTTGAACGATCCGGGAGTTGTACCGAATTTGATCCAAACCGGTGCCGGTGCCCCCACCGGCATCGCGGTGTACGAAGGTTCGCTGCTGCCCGCCGCGTTCCGGAACCAGATTCTCCACTGTGATCCGGGCCAGCGGGTCGCCCGCGCGTACCCGGTCACGCGCGACGGCGCAGGCTACGCCGCCACCATCACCAATCTGATCTCCAGCGACGACGCCTGGTTCCGTCCCTCCGACCTCGCGGTCGCCCCGGACGGCGCGGTGTTTGTGGCCGATTGGAACGACTCCGGCGTGGGCGGTCATTACATGGCCGACCAGCAGCTCGAGACCATGACCGGGCGCGTGTATCGCGTGGCACCGAAGGGAAATCGTCCGACCGTCCCCGCGCTCGACCTGAAGACTGCCCGCGGCGCCGTCCTCGCGCTTCAATCGCCCAACCACGAAACGCGCTATCTCGCCTGGACCGCGCTTCGCACCCTCGGACGCAAAGCCGAGCCCGAACTCGGCAAGCTCTGGGGATCCAAGACGGCCTCCTCCCGCATGCGCGCCCGGGCGCTGCACCTGCTGGCGCAGATCGAAGGAAGAACCGCCTTCTATGTCGCCGCCGCGTTGAAGGATTCGGATTCAGATCTCCGCATCACCGGACTCCGCATCGCGCAGCAGCACGAGCTCGACGTCATCCCGCTGATCAAGGCACTGAGCAAGGACCCCAGCGTGCAGGTCCGCCGCGAAGCCATCCTCGCCCTGCGCCACAACAAGTCGGCCGAAGCCCCCGCCCTCTGGACCGAGCTCGCAAAACAGCACGACGGTCACGACCGCTGGTATCTCGAAGCCCTCGGGCTCGGCGCCGATCGTCAGTGGGATGCCTTCCTCGGCGCCTACCTCGGATCGGTCGGCACCGCGTGGAACACCCCGGCGGGACGCGACATCGTCTGGCGTTCCCGCGCCAAGAAGACCCCGGAATTGCTGGTGAAATTGATCAACGATCCCGCCACTCCGGAATCGGCCAAGCCCCGGTATCTGCGGGCCTTTGACTTCCTCACCGGACCGGAAAAGGACGCCGCGCTGCTGGAACTGCTGGGCGCGCTGAAGTAACCGGCCCGCGGCGACGACGTGGAATCCCGGAAGTCTCGCGCTTGAACCGCGCGGGCTTCCGGGTACGTTCGTGCCCGACGATGCCGCTCTTCCAGATCATCTTCAATCCGACCAGCGCCGCCGAACTCGCGCGGATGCCCAAGGATTTGCAGCTCCACATCCTCGGCCAGTTCCGCGGGCTTCCCAAGGACCTGATGGAGGAGGAGGGCGAATTCGGTCAGCTCAATCGTCACGGCCGCACCCTCACCCGTTATCGCTTGGGCGAATACCGGGTGTATTTCGAACGCCATCCGCTCGGCGTCGTGGTGCACCGCATTCTCAGCAAGCACACGCTCAAGGATTTCCTCTTCCGCTCCAAATTGGGCGAGGATGAGAATCTCCAGGGCAACCCCAAGTTCTGGGAATTGATCGAGCAGGCCCGCGGCAAGAACGCCAAGGCCGCTTGATGCCGGTGAAGGCCCGGCCATGACTCCCACCGCCGCGCCACCACCCTTGATCGCAGCTCCCGCGCTGGAGCTGCGTGAAGTCTCCAAACGCTACGGCGACTTTACCGCGGTCGATCGCATCTCGCTCACCGTCCCGGCGGGTTCCATTTTTGGGTTTCTCGGCCCGAACGGCGCGGGCAAGACGACCACGCTCCGGATGATCCTCGACATCATCCAACCCACCGAAGGCACGATCACCCTGCTCGGCTCCAATTCCGCGCTCTCGCTGCGCAACCGCATCGGCTACCTCCCCGAGGAAAAGGGACTCTACAAAAAGATGCGCGCGTGGTCGGTGATCGCCTACTTCGCCACGCTCAAGGGACTCAGCCGAGCCGCGGCGAAACGTCGCGCCTTTGAATTGCTCGAACGCTACGGGCTCAAGGATTTCGCCGAATCCAAGACCGAGGCGCTGTCCAAGGGCATGGGACAAAAGGTCCAGGTGCTGGCCGCCGTCGCGCACGATCCCGAATTCGTCATTCTTGATGAACCGTTTTCGGGCCTCGATCCGGTCAACCAAACCGTGATGGAGGACATCATCACCGATCTCCGGTCGCGCGGACGCACGGTCATCTTCTCCACCCACGTCATGGCCCACGCGGAGCGGATGTGCGATCGCCTCGCCATCATCGCGCGCGGACGCAAGCTCTTCGACGGCACCCCGGAGGAGGCGCGCCGATCCATTCCGGGACGCGTCAAACTCCAGACCTCCGATTCCGGTTCGATCGAATCCCTCCGCGCCCTCCGCGAAGTCGCCTCCATCACACCGGGTCCCGACGGACGGTGGGAAATTGAACTGAGCGGCAACGCGAATCCGCAGGCCGTGCTCGAAGCCTGCTTCACCGGCGGGATCCGCCTGCGCAGTTTTCAATTCACCGAGCCCACGCTTCACGATGTGTTCCTGAAGCTCGTGGGACCCGATGCCCGGGAGGCCTCGTTCCGATGAGAATTGCCCTGCTCATTGCCTGGCGCGAATTCGCCGAGAACGCCCGGACCAAGGGATTCTGGGTGAGCCTGTTTTTGTTCCCCACCATCCTGGTGCTCAGCATTCAGGTGCCCATTCTGTTGGAGAAAAAAGGCACGCCCACGCGGCACTTCGTACTCGTGGATGCGAGCGGGGAATTCGAGCCGCTGATCCTGCAGGCCATCGCCGACCAGGAAACCAAGCGCGCCGACTCCGCCCTGCGCGACTGGGTCCGCAACAACCGCGCTCCCGATTTGCTCGCTCCGTTCGTTCAGACCAATCGGGAGCTCGACCTCGCCGCCTTGAAGCGCGAGCGGGGCACGAACTACCTCAACATCCCGGGATTCAAGGCACCGACGGCGAAGCTGCGGCGCGTCCCGCTTCCCGAAGGCGTCGAACCCAGCTTCCCGGTGGATTCCCTCGCGCAATTGCTGCGTCCGTGGCTGCGGGAAGAACAAAAGCTCCTCGTGGACGGCGCCAAGCGGGACCTCTTTGCGGCGATCCTGATTCCGGCCGACATCGCCACGCAGTCCAAGCGCGGGCCCGGCGACACTTCATCCGCTCCGAAGCCCACCGGCATCCAGTACTGGTCCGGCAACCTCGCCGACACCGCGCTGCCCGACCTGGTGGAATCCACCGTGAACGGCGAACTCCGCCGGCGCGAATACGCCGCGCGCGGACTCGACCGTCAGACCGTGCAGGCGATCGAGAAAACCCGCGCCACGCTCACCAGCCTCAATCCGAAGAAGGCCAGCGGCACCGAACAGGTCGGCCTCTCCGATCGCATCCGGCAATGGCTGCCAAGCCTCTTCGTGTACCTGCTTTGGGTCGCGATCTTCGCGGTGTCCCAAATGCTCCTCACCAGCGTCATCGAGGAGAAATCCAACCGAATCATCGAAGTGCTGCTCTCGTCTGTCACCCCGGGCGAGCTGATGACCGGCAAGCTCTTCGGCATCGCCGCCGTGGGGTTGACCATGCTCTCCGCATGGATCGCTGCATTCGTCGGCATCATTGTGTGGAAGGCCTCCGGAATCTCCCCGGCCGAAGCCGCGGCTGCGGCCAGTTCCGCCGGCGGTGGCATCGCGCAGGTGCCGGCCGATCTCGCGTCGATCCTGCAATCCACCTGGCTCCTGCCGGCCTTCGCCCTGTATTTCATTCTCGGCTATCTCCAGTACGCGGGACTCATCCTCGCCCTGGGCAGCACCTGCAACACACTCAAGGAAGCCCAGAACTTCATGGGCGTGATCGTGCTCTTCCTGATGGTGCCGATGTTCACCCTCACCTACATCCCGCGCGATCCCAACGGTCCGCTCGCGGTGATTCTCTCGTGGATCCCGCTCTACACGCCGTTCGTCATGATGAACCGCGTCACCGCAGATCCGCCCCTGCGTGATGTCATCGGCACCTTCATCATGCTGCTGGGCTACACGGGGCTCGTCCTCTGGGGCGCGGGCCGCATCTTCCGCGCCGGCATCCTCCGCACCGGCCAGCCCCCGCGCTTCCTTGAACTGATCAAGTGGCTGCGAAATCGCTGACCACAACGGCGGGCGTTCGAACCGCAGATGGACACGGATGAACGCAGATATCGGAAGCATCCGATTTGTTGATGGCCTCAATCGTCTCGCGGCAACACCCGGGGCCGCATCTTCCATTTTTCATTTTTAATTCCGCATTTTGAATTTCGCTCCGTCCGGGCAAGGTCGGCATCGCACCCCGTTTCTCCCACGCCATGATGATCCGCCTCCTGTTTGCGCTCGGCCTGCTCGCCGGACTGATGCGACCGCTCGCCGGTGCCAACACTCCCTTTCACAGCGCCGAACTCATCTTCCCGCCGGAGCCATGGCACAATCACGCCTCGTGCGTGGTGGAAACACGACGGGGCGATTTGCTGGTCTGCTGGTTTCACGGATCCGGGGAACGCAAGGCCGACGACGTGCGCGTGGAGGGCGCGCGCCTCGCCCGCGGGAGCTCCAAGTGGTCGCCCCGATTCCTGCTCGCCGACACGCCCGAGTACCCCGATTGCAACCCGTGCTTTCTCATCGATGACCGCAATCGCCTCTGGCTCTTCCATACCACCATCCTCGCCCACACCTGGGAGAGCGCGTTGTTGAAGTTTCATCGAAGCGAATCGTGGGAAGGATCCGGGGCTCCCCGATGGACCAAGGAAGGCGTCGTGCACCTCTCACCCGGCGCCTCGTTTGCCAACACCATCTCCAACACCCTGCCGGTTCTCGCCGCCTCCGCAGCGGCCGCGAATTGGTCGACCGAGACTCGTCGTGAAGTGGATGAGTACCTCGTGGCCATGCAGCGTCATGCCACCAATCAATTGTACAACCGGCTCGGCTGGATGCCGCGAGCGCACGCCACCCTGCTCGGAAAACGGATCCTGCTGCCGCTGTACCACGATGGATTTTCGTTCTCGTTGATCGGCATCTCCGACGACGGAGGAGACACCTGGCGCTGCAGTCAGCCGATGATCGGCGGAGGCAACATCCAGCCCAGTCTCACCGTGCGACGCGACGGCACGATCGTGGCCTGGATGCGCGACAACGGTCCGCCGCCGAAGCGCGTGCTGGCCTCGGAATCCCGCGACCGCGGCGAAACGTGGTCCCCGGTGGTGGACACCGCGCTGCCCAATCCCGGCTCGGGCGTGGAGGCCATCGTGCTGCGGAGCGGATCCTGGGTGTTCATCGGCAACGACACCGAGAACGGCCGTCATTCCCTCGCCCTGTGGCTGAGCACCGACGAAGGCCGCACCTGGCCCGTGAAGCGCCACCTGGAACTCGCCGCTCCGGGGAAGGGCTCCTTCAGCTACCCAAGTTTGATGCAGGCCCGCGACGGCACGCTGCACGCCACCTACAGCTCGCAGGGAATGCCCGGCGGCTCCTCGATCCGGCACGCGCACTTCAACGAAGCATGGATCCTCGCCGGCGACCGGTGAGGTTTCGGAGATCGCGGTTCGGAGATCGAAGATCGAAACAGTGGATCGGGGAAGAATGCACTCCCCATCCGGCGCGGGTTGCGGCTCCATGGACACGCCTTGAGCGCGGTGCCCACTCCCAACGCTTCGAAACTCCAAGCCATGCTGGAGGAGTTTCTCACGCACCTCCGTCTGGAGCGCGGACAGGCGGAACACACGCGCCGCACCTACGCGCATCAGCTCGGACAATTCATCGACTGGGCCGCTGCGCACGGCATCGCCTCCTGGCGCGAGATCACCTTCAAGAATCTGGCCGACTACCTCGACCACTGCCGCAACCGCCAGCGCGCCGAGGTTCCCGGGGAATTGAAACGTACCGAAAAAGATTCAGTGCCTGTGCCCGTCGACGGCGCAAAACCGCGCGGACGCCCCGGACGACCAGCGGGGAAACTCAGCACCGCGAGTTTGTACCTGCAGGTGGCGGCGCTTCGGGCGTTCTTCCGCTATGCCGCGGAAGAGGGGTGGGTGACGGAGAATCCCGCGGAAAACCTTTCCCTTCCCCGACGCTGGAAAACCCTCCCCAAGGCACTGAGCGAGGAGGAAATCGACCGACTGCTCGTGCCGCCGGATCCGGCGACCGAACCCACGGCCGATGTGCTCTGCGATCACGCGGTGCTCGAACTCGCCTACGCCAGCGGACTGCGTCTGGCCGAACTGCGGGGCATCCGGTTGGAACAGCTCCACCTGGAGTCCGGGTTTCTGTCGGTGATCGGCAAGGGCAACAAGGAGCGCGTGGTGCCCGTCGGCCGACGCGCCATCGCGGCGCTCGAGCGTTACTTGGCGGTGCGTTCCCAGCTCGTGCGACCCAGGTCGCCCGGCACGGTGTTTCTGACACGGCGCGGAACTTCGTTTGCCCCGGTGACCCTGTGGCTGCGAATCCGGAACTGGGTGCGTCAGCGTGGAATCGAACGCAAGGTCACGCCCCACATGCTGCGGCACAGCTTTGCCACGCATCTCATGGAGCACGGTGCGGATCTGCGCGTAATCCAGGAATTGCTCGGACACGCGAGCATCAGCACCACCGAGATCTACACCCACGTCGCGCAGGAGCGGCTCCAGGATCTGCACCGGCGTCACCATCCGCGGGCGAGGTGAGCGGGAAACCCGTTGAAGGGTTGAAAAGTTGAAGAGTTGAAGGGGGAAAGCGGATGAAAACCGCGGTGGTGCGGAGGTGCAGTTAAGACCCGGTCCCGCATCCGAAAGCGCCAGAGGACAGGCGCACTGCACGACGCTGTCGCGACTCGTTCAACTGCGCGGCAAAATCCGCCAGGTCTTGGACTGCGGTAGTCCTCTACCGCTTTAAACGGAGCGACTGCCGCCAACCTGAAAACCACGGGAGAAACCGAAGAGCGACGCGGAATCCAAAGAGAATGCGGGACCGCGTGCACCACAGAGATCCAGCAATGGCTCGCCCAACTTCGAGCTCCCAGCTGCCATCTCCTCCGCGTCCCGCTCACCCACCTTTCGGCGGGCTTCGCCTAACGGATGAGCTGCTTCTCGAGATAGCCGACGGCCTGACGGACCGTGGCATCGACTTCCATGCGATCCTTCACCGCGCGGCAGGCGTGCAACACCGTGCCGTGGTCGCGTCCACCGAAGGCATCGCCGATGGCACTGAGGCTCGATTCAGTGAGCTGGCGCGACAGGAACATTGCCACCTGACGTGGGAACGCGATGTTCTCCGGACGGCGCTTCGAGGTCATGTCGGCCAGACGAATGTCGTAGTGCTCAGCGACCTTCTTCTGAATGAAATCGATGGTGACCGACTGGCGTCCCTCTTCCTGCAGGATTTCGCGGAGCAGGGTTTCGACGGTCTCCAGCTTCAACGGCCGGCCGGTGAGCTGCGCATACGCCGCCACGCGGGTAAACGCGCCTTCCAAACGGCGGATGTTGGTGCGGATGTGCTCGGCGAGGAAGTTGGTGATCTCGGGCGGGAGCGCGTAGCCGAAGGCCTTCTCCTTCTTGCGGAGAATGGCGAGGCGCGTCTCGACGTCGGGCGGCTGGAGATCCGCAGTCTGTCCCCACTCGAAGCGGGACACGAGGCGCTGTTCCAAGCCCTGGATTTCGTTCGCCGGACGATCGCAGGTGAGCACGATCTGTCGGCGGTTTTCGTGCAGCGCGTTGAAGGTGTGGAAGAATTCCTCCTGGATGCGCTCCTTGCCGGCGAGGAACTGAATGTCGTCCACCAGCAGCACGTCGCCCTGCCGGTACTTCTTCCGGAATTTGGCGAGCGAGTTGTTCTGCAACGCGTCGATGAACTCGTTGGTGAACTTCTCGCAGCTCAGGTAGGAAATCTTGGCCTGACGCTTCGCACCCAGAATGTGGTGGCCGATGGCGTGCAGCAGGTGCGTCTTGCCCAAGCCGACCCCGCCGAACAGGAACAGCGGGTTGAAGGCCTTGCCGGGATTCTGAGCAACGGCGACCGAGGCGCTGTGGGCGAACTCGTTGTTGTTGCCCACGACGAACGTGGAGAAGGTGTAGTTCGGATTGAGCAGCAGTTCGCCGTTGCCGTTGCGGGCGTTGGACGCTGCGGGGGTCGATGCGGATTCGGGGGAAGCTTCCGCCAAGGCGAGAGTATCAGCCGCCTCCTGGGCTTCCTGCGCCTGGGCCTCGGTGGGCTCCGGTGTGGCGCGGCTTCCGGCAGCCGCCACGGTGAACTCAATCAGGATCGGCTTCACCGCCGCGCGGCTCACCACCGAACGGAGCAGGTCGAGGTAGTTATCCTTGAGCCACATCTCACTGAACTCATCGGACACCTCCAACACCAGCGTCTCGCCCTTCAGCGCGACGGGGCGAATGGGGGAAAACCAAAGCGAGAAAATCTCATTCTTGAGCATCCCACGGAGGGATTCTTGGGCGAGCGACCAAAGGGCTTGAGCAGCAGCGGACATGGCGAAGGCAGTAACAGCGAAAAGATCAGGAAAGATTAGGTTTATTCACCCCCGCGATATCACACAGCCGTAACGTGGCATAATGGAGCAAGTTGCGCATCAAAACTTCCGGAAATCAGCGGTTTTCCGATCAACACGCAAAACCCAGCAGGAATCATCGAAATCTTCATAATGTGTTGATATTTAGTTTGTTGCAAAACAACCGACCACCACTTCTGCCGACGAGCCATCCGAAACCAAGAACCGGGTGAGGCGTGACGACGGCGGGGGTTTTAGGCAACCGCGGCGTGGCAAACTAGGCGAAACTATTAAGTCTTGTTCCCAAGTTGTTCACATCGCGGGAAACGGCCGTTTTTCGCTGTTTTTCCCGTCGATCGCACGGTCCCACGCCGGACCGCCAAGCTCCCGGCCGGGGGTGGTCAAAAGGACAGACCGTCCCGGCGCGGGCGGCGAAGGCTCAAACGGCGCTGTCGCCGCGTTCCTCGGTGCGGATCCGGATCGCTTCGTCAATGGGCAGGACGAAGATTTTTCCGTCGCCAATCTTGCCCGTCTTCGCGGCGCCGATGATGGCGGCCACGGCGCGGTCGACATCGGCATCGGCCACCACCAGATCAATTTTGATCTTGGGCAGGAAATCCACGGTGTATTCGTTGCCGCGATAGATCTCGGTATGGCCCTTCTGGCGGCCGAACCCCTTGACCTCGGTGACGGTCATTCCTTCGATGCCGGCGCTGTGAAGGGCTTCCTTCACTTCCTCGATCTTGAACGGCTTGATGATGGCTTCGATTTTTTTCATGGGCACGCAGACGTAACGCGATTCGTTCTAGTCGCACCCCTCCGCGAAGTAAACGCGGTTCCGGATAAAAGATCCGGCGCCCTACACCTTCCGGATTGAGGTGGAATTGGATTGCAATCCGTTGCCCGACGTCGCTTGACGACGCGGCCGCACCGAACGAGTTTGGGCTTCAAGAAATGGGCAAGACCATCCAGCGGAAACTCGGACGCCGTCAGACACGCGACCTCGAAATTGAAATCTCGTTTTTCGAAGCCCTGTCGCATCGCGACCCGGAAAATGTGGAGCTGCTCCAGCTGCTCGGGGACGATCTCTCCGACGCTGCGCGATATGCCGACGGATTGAAGGTGGATGAACGTCTGGTGGCGTTGCGCCCCCTGGATGCAAACATCCGGTTCAACTACGCCTGCAGCCTTGCGCTCACCGGAGCCTTGGATCAGTCCTGCCTCGAATTGGAGACCGCGTTCAACCTCGGGTACCGCGACGTGCGCTGGCTCCAGGAAGATCCCGATCTTGACGCCCTGCGAAAGCATCCAGGCTACCGGAAGATCCGCGCGCGAATTCGCGCCCTCGACAAGGATAAGGATAAGGACGCGGACACCAGTGGGACCGTTGCCGAGGCCTGAGGGACGGCGGCGGTTGAAGAGTTAAAAAGTTGAAGCGTTGAAGGGGCGGCCAGCGTTCTGCTCACACGTTTGGAGTACCGCGTTCACGCGGCTCTGATGTTGGACGAGGGGTTATCGAACGGTTGGAAATCAACCGGCTGCATCCCTCGAAACACGCCTCCCCGAACCGTCTGAAGACGGGACTCCAAACGACTGAGAACCCCTTCGTGCCAGGACCGGAATCCCCTTCAACACTTCAACTTTTTAACTCTTCAACCGCCGCCGTGCGGCCTACTCCCTCTTCGCCCGGTTCTCGCGAAAGCCATCCCGCTCAGTGATCGGTAGCACTCGGAAGCGGTCCTGATCGATCCGTGTGCGGACCCGGAAGTTGGAGAACAACTTCCGCCCCTCGGCGAAGCTGCCGAAGTGGGTGTTGAACCAAAACCCGTCGGAGTTCCGGAAGCGTTCCACCTCGAATTCCATTTTCTCCACGCTGGCGACGATCCCACCGAGCATCGACAACGGCTGATCCAGATGCGCATCGAGCTTCACCAGCTCGAACTCCTCCGCATCGATCCAAATTTTCCCCACCAGACGGTTCAGCGCGCGGTCCGCCATCTCCTTCACTTCAAGCCCGGGCTTCGCATGAAAGCGGAGCACGTAGGTCTTTCGTCCGTTGATCGTTTCCACGCCATTGGTGACGAAGTGATACCGTTGAACGATCCGCTCATCGATGAAGTCGGGCCCACTGGGGCGAGCCTTCTCCTGACGTTCCCCGTACTTCTTCTTCAGCTCGGACTCCTTTGTGGTTTCACGCTTGGCCTCCCGATCGTTGGGCAACCGGCCGTCCACGCGGAGCAGATGCAGCTTTTGTTTCGCACCCAAGAATTCGACCTCGAACTCACGGACTTTGCTCTCCTTCACCTTTCCATCCGAACCGAGCTCTTCGTTGATGGATTTCCGAACGCAGGCGTGATGCTGGGCGGCGATCCGATCCGGGGTGCCACGGCTGCGCTCCAGAAATCGCTCCAGGATCTGCTCGGAATCGAGCGAGGGCGGCTCCACAGCCAGGGCGGTCGCGATGGCGGCCAACCAAAGCCCGGCACCCAGAAACCTGCGGGAAACGTAGGACATCGAACGTACCCGTAGCGTGGGCGACCCGGGACGTCAAACCACGACCTTGCGACGCACCGCTCCGACACACCCTTCGCTCAACTCCGCCAAACTCACGGGGCGGGGGGAAGGCCAGCCAGGGGGTCGATCGGCGGAACCTGAAAGACTCCCTTCAGCCAGTTCGAACGCATCTGACGCCACGCTGACACCCCGCGCGCCCCCAAAAGTTTTTCTGCCGATGCTTCGATCGATTCCCTCAGCGCGGACATCGCCGCCTCACGGTCTGCCGTCGGCTGGGCGGTGTTCGATGCGAGCTCGCGTGCCGCGATTTCCGCCGATTGCTGCGCTTCCCAAAGTGCCGCCGTGTTTTCATACGGGATCCCCGCGCGACGGCCCAGCTCATGAAGCATCTGGTAGTTGGCATCCTGCGCCCGTTCGAGCTCCTTGGCACGATCCTCCCCGAGCAGCGCCTTCAACTCCGTTTCCCGCCCGTCGTCCGACCCATTTTCGGTTCGATCCAACAGTTCCACCACCGACTTCACGTCGGATTCGCTCAATTCGATCCCCTCCAGCATGCGCAACGAGGCATGGTTCGAGCTCCGACGCCGGTACTCGGCCGATTGCTCGGAGGAGAGCAGGTTCGCCAGCTCGTCCTTGTACTCCGCCTCCAACGAGGCCAATCGGGCAGCCTGGTTCGTTCCCTTGATCTCGGATGAATCGTACAACGCCCGGAGCCTAACTTGATGTCGATCTCCGGCAGCCTGCAGGGCCGACCGAGTCTCCGCAGGGAGAAACTGGGTGACCGGATCCCCATTCAACGCCTCGACGCTGGATCCGGCGGACAAGGCTCCCAGGAGGTCGCCAAGCGCTCGCTCATGGTCCTGTTTCAAGCGTTCGGCAGTCGACTGAACTTCTTTGGTTGTTTTGTTGATCCCCCCAGCCAGGCGCTCCCAGAAGGACACGGAAAGCGGAGTCACTTCACGGCGACACCGCTCCCGAAATTGCCGGAATACGATCGGTTCCAAAATCTCCCGAATGGAGGCATCGGGACATCCAATCGCCCTCAACCCATCGCGATAGGCGGGAAGCGGATCCATCGTGAGCTGGCTCCAGCTCCATGCGCCAGGTTCGACCGGACCGGACCGGGCTCCTGCCTCTGAAGCCTCCGCATCCCCACGGTTATTGGGCCCCACCTCAGCGCCCGCCATGCCTTCCGAGCCTGCGCCGAGTCCTTGGGGCCTCGAACGGAACGTCATGGCAAGGGCCACAAAGAGGACCAGATTCAAAACCAGCGACTCCCGGAGAAAGGATCGCATCTTCATCGCTTCCTCCACGCACGTTGGATGGCCTCATCGACGGCCATTTGCAGGATCGCCTTCCGATCCGCTTCCGGAAGACCGGAGAGCAGGCCGTTCAACCGGCTGCGCTGCTCCGCACGCCAGGTCATCAGGATCGGACGCGCCTCATCGGGGCTGGCCTCCCAAGCAACACGAATGGGCTCCAGATCTGAGGAAAACCCGGCCACAATTCGATAGGTCTGGTCCGCGAGTTCGACCGGAAGCTTCGCATTCTTCGCCCCCGCTTCCACACGCTGATAAACCGAATCGGTCTTTTTCTGGTACAGAGCGAACCGCTCGGGCCCCAGCAGGGATTTCAACGCGGGCTCCACCGCATCCTCGTCCGACCGCGGCGGATCAAGACGATGATCGAGACGATAAAGCTCCTCCAACAGACTGCCTTCGATTCGAGCCACGATCCGGACAAATTCTTTAACCTCGGCCAGGGTTAAATGCAGCGGCTCGAGAATCTCCGTGTCATCGCGAAACAGGGATATCGGGACCAGGGACAGGCGGAGTTCCAGTTCGGCTTTCTCATTGCGGGTCAGGATGTGATCCAAACGCGCCCGGATCGCATCGGCCGCAGCCTTCTCCGCCTGCAGGTCCTCGGGCAGCCCCACCCCGGAACTTTCGCTCCCTCCGGCGAGGTTCCTGCGAAGCTCCTGTTCCAGGACAAACTGGACCAAAGCCTCCTGCTTGGCCGGGCCGAGAAACCCGGAGAAGAAATCTACGAGCGTGAAAACCTCCAGATTGCGATCGCTCTCCTTGAAGTCGAAGGCGCACGGAAGCTCGCGAATCATCTTCACCTTCTCCTCGGCAAGAGCCCGGAGCGCTTCCTCATTCTTCTCCCTCAGCGCGGTCCGGACCCGACCCGTGACCCAAAAGGGATCCTGCCGACCGATCTCGCCCCGCTTCCGATCAAACCATCGGTCCACCACCGGACGCACGAGGTCACACACCGTCTGCTCCGGACAGCCCGCGTTGCGCAGATTGGCGGCGAAGATGCGTGGATCCTCCGATTGCAACCGCGACCACGGCGTCCCCCGCGCGGGAACACGCGTACCACCCGCCGGCGCGCCCGGGGCTCCGCCATCGGCCCCGGCGAGGGGTGAATCTTTTTTGGTACCGCGAGCCTTCCAGTCGCCAAAACCGCCAAGCCCGGATCGGTGGATCCACGCTCCAGCGAGGACGACGAGGAACAGCAAATTGATCCCGACGCTAACGCCCAGAATCGTGCGCCGCTTCGGATCAGGCGGCATCGAATCGGAGGAGGTCGGCTTCCCTGGCACGACCCGCCAATGACTCCGTTTCGCTTCGCTGGCAAGTGCGCAGTCAGGCTGCCGGATCGTGGCTTGTTTCGGCGTTGAAGATGCCCCGGGGCGGCGCACTCTCGCTCCCGCAATTGGCAAACGCCGATTCTCCACTAACGTCTTCCCGCCATGGCCGATCTTCTTTCCCAGCTCAAGCAGCACAGCATCGTGGTCGCCGACACCGGTGACTTTGGTTCCATCCGCAAGTACCAGCCCCGCGATGCGACCACCAATCCAAGCCTGATCCTCAAGGCGGCCACCATGCCGGAATACGGCGAGCTCGTGGACCGCGTGGTGCGCGAGGCGAAGTCGGAATCCGCCGGCGGCGCAGCGGCGTTGAGCCTCGCCATGGACAAACTGGCGGTCGCGTTCGGGCTTGAGATTCTCAAGATCGTGCCGAACCGCGTGTCCACCGAAGTGGATGCCCGGCTCTCCTTCAACACCGCCGCCAGTGTGGCCAAGGCCCGCGAGTTGATCGCCCGCTACGAGGCCGCCGGCATCCCCCGCGAGCGCATCCTCATCAAGCTCGCCTCCACCTGGGAAGGCATCCAGGCAGCCGCCGCGCTCAAGGCCGATGGCATTCACTGCAATCTCACCCTGCTCTTCTCCTTCGCCCAGGCGGTCGCCTGCGCCGAAGCCGGCGTGCAACTCATCTCGCCGTTCGTCGGACGCATCCTCGACTGGCACAAGAAGGCCACCGGTGTCGCTTCGTACGCCCCGGCCGAGGATCCCGGTGTGAAGTCGGTCACCCGCATTTACGCCTACTACAAGAAATTCGGCTACTCGACCGAAGTCATGGGCGCCTCGTTCCGCAACAAGGAGGAGATCCTCGAACTCGCAGGATGCGACCTCCTCACCATCGCCCCGGCACTGCTCGAAGAACTCCAATCCACCCAGGGCACACTCGAAGCCAAGCTGACTCCCGCGACTGCCGCTTCGGCGACATTGGAGAAAATCTCGCTCAACGAATCCGCATTCCGCTGGCTGCACAACGAGGACGCCATGGCGACCGAGAAGCTCAGCGAAGGCATCCGCCTGTTCGCGGCCGATTCGTTGAAGCTCGAGAAGTTCCTCGCCACGAAACTCGCGGCCTGAGCCCGCCGGCGCGATGCACCCCGTCGTTCCACCCGCGTGGCCGCCGATGGTGGATCGCTCCGCCCTTCGCCTCGTCGAAGGGAGCGTCGTATTGACGCCCCTTCGCGAGGCCGATGCGCCGGCCCTGTTGGATCTCGCCCGCGAATCCAGGGACGACATCTATCCCTGGATGCGCTGGACCGACGGGTTTCATTCCCTTGACGGTGCCGCTGCCAGAATTGCGGAATGGCTCAGTGAGTGGAATCGGCAGCAAGGCTACGCATTCGCAGCCTGGGATACGGATTCGGGCGCGATGATCGGCGGGGGCAGCCTCGGTCAGTTCAACGCCAAGAATCGCTTCTGCAACCTGGCGTATTGGGTCCGCACCTCCGCACGCGGACGCGGCATCGGTCCCACCATCACACGGGCCGTGTCGCGATTCGGATTCGAGCAACTCGGGCTTCTCCGCATCGAGATTCTCATGGAGCCCGAAAACACTGCCAGCCGACGTGTGGCGGAAAAATCCGGTGCCCAACGCGAAGGAATCTTGAGGAACCGGATCCTGAATCTCGGCGGTCCGAAAACCGCGCTGCTCTACTCGTTGATCCCCTCGGATCTTTCCCCGACTACTTCGCCGCTGTCGGGGCCGGGGCAGGTGCAGTCGCCGGCGCCGGCGCCTCTTTCTCGGGAGCCGTGACCTGCAGCGTGATCTTCTGGGTCCGGAGGTTCCAAATTCGGTCCCCGGCCGTGAAGGTGCCCACCACGGTCATGGTGTAATCCTTGGGCGGAGTTTTCTCCGATGCCGCGAGGCGGATCGTGGCCAGCTTTCCGCCTTCACCCAGCGGCTCCACCGTGGCGGTCACGCCTTCCGGAAGATTCTCCAACTTCAGCGGAATCACGCCGTTGAAGGCGCGTCGATCCGCCTTCACCACAAACTCGGTCAGCCGCGCGGGAGATCCCGTCGCGGCCGGCAGCGCGATCACCGAGAGCTTCACGGCATCGGTTCGAAAAAACGGAGACCCGGGAAGCATCGCCGTGAGGAACACCGGAATCGGCGTCACCACCACGGGGACCGGCGAGCCGGCATGGGAGGTCACGGTTTGTCCATCGATCGTGGCTTCGCCGCGGATCTGGAGAGAGCGAATCGACGCCTCCGCCGTGTACGCCGCGGAGAGTTTCAACACCGCCTGCGCGCTGTCGGCCGGAACCGCAACGGCGGGAATTGAAACCCCTGGCAGATCGTCCACCGCCACACGCACTTCACCGGTGAACCCGGCCTGACGCAGCACCTGCACGGCGACCGTGGCGGTTCCATCCTGGGCAATCGAAACCGTGGGCGTGATCGCCTCCACGTTGAACGGGGCCGGTGCGATCACGCTGAGAAATCCAGCGGAGGGCAACACCACCGGATGCGTGATGCGTCGTGTCCCAGCCACCACCGCCTCGGCCTGCGGCATCAACGCGTGATGCCACACGGGCGTGTTGACCGCCGCGGAGAATTCCAGCCAGCCGGACTGCGGGCCCTCGGGTCCGATCACCAACGTGCCCGCACTCACCCCGGCGGGAAGGTTCCCTCCGGTGATGCGCACCGCGCCGTTGAATCCGTTGATGCGATCCACTTCGCAGCGAACCGCCACGTGTCCCCCCGCATGAACGCGAACGCGATCCTGCGCGAACCGCACTGCAAAATCCGGCGTGGTATCGGGAGGTTGGACCGACAATCGATACCCGAATGCGGCACCACCGCGGTCGGTGAGATCACGAAGCGAGAGCAAGTACTCCGTATCTTTTTTGGCATCCCACTCGATTCGCGCATCGGGCCCGCTGGCATCGTCGTTGCGCTGAAGCACCGCGCCCTTGGCATCGCTCAGGGTGAGCAACGCATCGAGCGGAGACCCCAACCGACGCGCCCGAACTTCGGCCACAAGTTTTCCATCCGCCGTGGCCTTGATGCGGAAGGTGTCGGCGTCGCGCGGGGCACCGATCACGCCGTTGATCACCACAGGAGCGGACACCGGGTTGGCGTTGGTGATGCCCTGATTCGGTTCGGTCTCGGAAAATTCCGGAAGGTCTCCCGCCTCGAAGGGCAGCGGATTCGACGACCCGCGCGGCGTGCGAAGTCGGATGTCCTGCACGCCCGGCGGGGCGTTGGGATCGATGGCGATGGTCAGTCGATCGCGTCCATCGAGATGAATCCCGGTGAGCGCGACATCCACCGACGTGCCGCGCTTGCCGCCGAAAGGAAACCGCCGCTCCAGATAAGGCAATGCGCCGGCGACGAGATGATACGAGTAGTTCCCGCCGCCCTGGAAACGGACGTCAAAAATCTGGAGCGCGAACTCTCCATCCGCTTTCGGAGTGAAATCGATGAACGGATCGAGCCCGTGCGCATCTTCGCTTCGGGCGAGTTCCTTCCCCGAGGCATCGAGCAACACGAGGGTGGCGTCGAGCGGCGATCCGGTGCGGTTGGCCTGAACGTCGAAGATCAACCGCTCACCCGCCTTCGCCGTGAACCGGTACCAGTCATTTTCCGTGGAGGCGCGGATGACTCCGGAGATTCCCGTCGGCAGCGAGACCCGCTGGGCATCGGCGAGCGAATGATTGCGATCCGTCTCCATCAATTCAGGCAGATCGCTGACCTGAAGTGTGACCGGATTCGACACCCCATTCGTGGTGGCAATGCGAACCTCGCGCGAACCCAGCGGAGCATCCGCGGCGAGCATCCATTGGAGCGTGACGGTCTTCGCATCGCTGGTTGCAGCGGATCCCACGGACAATCCCCCGCGAGACGATTCGAGCACCGTGGTCCCCGCCGCCTTGGGGGCTGCAGCACCGAGCACGCCGCTGGCACCAGAACCGGTGACCAACACCGCGGTGGCGCCGCCCAGCGCATCGCCGGTGAAGGTGAGTTGCTGGGTGGTGCCGCGCTGGAACCAGACCATCGGAGGCGCATCCAGACGGGGAACCGCCTGTGCCCGCGTGACGATCGATCCCGCAACGCCCAGGGCGAGCACGGCGACAAGTGAAGTGCGAAGTACGGACATGGGTGCGGCGCGTCGATAAACCGGTGGACCGGGTCGGAATCCGAATCGAAACAAACCTCGAGAACTGAATCAGGAAAACAACCCCAGCACCGGTTCGGCCTGGACCAATTCGCGCGGTTGATTGAGGTGGTTCATCACCATGGTGTGGGGATCGATACCCATCGCGTGATAGATGGTGGCCACGATCTGCGTTGGATGAACGGCGTTCTCCGCCGGGCTGCTCGCCGTGGCATCGGAGCGTCCGTACAACGCGCCGCGGCTGACCCCGGCACCGGCGATGAAGGCGGTGTAGCAATACGGCCAGTGATCCCGTCCATCGGGCGAATTGGTGTTGCCGCTGGTGCTCACGCCCAGACGCGGGCTCCGGCCGAATTCACCGAGCGCCACCACCAGCGTTTCCTTGAGCAGGCCGCGTTGATCCATGTCTTCGATCAACGCACTGAGTCCGGAGTCCAGCTTCGGGCAGTGGAGATTTCGCAGCGGACCAAAATTGGCGGCGTGGGTGTCCCACGCATCGACGGTGGGATCGCCGTTCGCCACCGCGGGCCAGTTCATCTGCACCACACGCGTGCCCGCTTCGATCAACCGGCGCGCCAGCAGACATCCCTGGCCAAAGGTGTGGCGGCCGTAGCGATCGCGCAGCGCATCCGGCTCCTTCGAAAGATCAAACGCATCGCGGGCGCGTCCGCTGCTCACGAGGTCGAAGGCCTTCTGATAATAGGCGTCGAGCGCGTACTTCCCCACCGCCTTTTCCATGTCGGGCATTGCGGCATCGACCTGCTTGAGCAGCGTGGCGCGACGGCCGAGGCGTTCCTTCGACACTTCCTTGCGCAGCGTGAGGTCGGCCAGGTTGATGTCCTTCGCCGGGTCCTGATAAAAATAGTACGGATCAAACGCGGCCCCGAGGAACCCGGCCGTGCCGCCCTTGCCGATCACGTTCGATTCCTGCAGCGGACGCGGCAGCATGACGAACGGGAGCATGGGGACCTCGGGCGGACGCAGGCGCGAGATCTGCGATCCGAGGTGCGGAAAGTCATTCGGCGCCGGCGGCTCCAACTGGCCGGAGGGCGACACGCGATCAGGCGTGTAGCCGGTCATGATCTGGTAGATCGCCGCAGTGTGATTGAACAGGCCCACCGGCGTGTAGCTCATGGAGCGGATGAGCGTGGCCTTGTCCATCTGCTGCGCGAGCTTGGGCATCACCTCGCTGAGCTGGATTCCGGGAACCTTGGTGCGGATCGGTTTGAAATCCCCGCGAACGTTTGAAGGTGCCTCCGGCTTGGGGTCCCAGATGTCGATGTGACTCGGTCCGCCCTGAAGGTAAAGAATGATCACCGACTTGGCCTTGCCCCAGCCGTTCTTGGGGGCACCGGCCGCAGGACCCGCCGACGGGGCCTGACCGGCCTGCAGCCGCAGGATGTCGCCGAGGCTCAGCCCTGCGAGCCCCGCGCCACCGAGCCGCAAAAACTCACGCCGACTGAAGCCATCACAGGTGGCCCCGTATTCGCCAGGAATGGAAATCATGGGATTTGCTCTTAAATCACTTACGCCTCACCAACGCTGCAAAGGGCTGCATCCACCAGGGAAGGTGAAAGAAAATGGCCCGCTTCAAGCAACCGGTCGATCTCCGTTCTGAGCGAGGGAATCAACCCACAACGCCGTGCGTCGCGAAGAAGCCCCAGCGTTCCAATCACTCGAACTCCGCGCCGCGCAGCCTCACGCCGGCCCATACGGTCATCCATGAGAAGCACGCATCCCGGGTACTGATTAGCGAGGGCGATGGCTTCCGCTTCGCCAGGATCAAGTTCAGCTCTCAGTGCATCTGCTTCCGCACCCTGCACGGGAAGGACATTCAACCAAGCCGCGCCGGCAAGTTCCTGCGAATCGAATCTCTCAGGCTTGTTCACGACAACCTCCCGCCACACCGCATCGGGCACCACAACCCGAGCCGCCAGCTTGGGCAGCAGCTCAACGCGCCCAATCTTGGTAAGGACGATGAGCGGGCTGCTGTCGGCGATGAGCAGGGTTTCATGCATTGCCCAACCCGAATTCGCGGGCGATCTCCTGATCGTCCCAGTTGATCGCCGAGACTTTGCGCCGGCTCAGCTCGTCCATGAAATCCGCTTTGTGCATGCCGCACATCCCGGCCGCACGTCCCATCGACAGACGCCCTTCCTCAAACAGCCGGACCGCCAGCGTGACGCGGAACTCCGTGGCGAGCTGCTCATCGGTGCTGAGACCGTTCTGTTGGGCAAAGCCATCCGGAACCTCAATCGGCACTGACAATTTTGTCGTCATGTTCGGAATCTATCAAACCGATGGTGCGGCTCCAATTGGCTTATCGGTTGAAGAGGAAGGCCGGGCTGTTGAGCAGGGCCCACGCGAGGTCCTGGGCGGATTCGAGCCGCTGCGGGCCGTCGCCCAGTTTGATCTCGGACAATTCCTTCGCGGTCGGAGGACGGTTCAGACAGCTCAGATAAACTTCCTCCACCACCTTGCGGTCGTCCTTCTCCGACGCGATCAGCTTGGCAAACCGGTTGTCCGCATGCGTGACGCTGTCTCCCAGCGTCGGGCCGTTGATCAGGTTCAAGGCATGGGAAAGCGTCACGTTGCTCGAACGTTCGCACTCGCACGCGCTTTGCCGCTTCGGGCGTCCGAACAGGGTGAGGAAATCGTTCCCTCCCACCATGCCATCGGGGACTTCCACCGCGCGCAGACCGGCGGGCAGGTCTTTGAATTGCGGACGATGCCCGGTGGCCACCGCCACGGCATCCAGCATTTGCTCCGCACTCAGCCGACGCGGACTCGCGTGGGAAAAGTTCTGTGTGTCGTCCTCGTTCCACCGGTTCGGCACGATGCTCAACTGGTAGGTCTGCGAACGGCAGATGGTTCGCATGAGCTGGCGCAGGTCATGTCCGCTGCGAACAAATTCGGCGGTGAGTGAATCCAGCAGCTCGGGATTGCTCGGGGGATTGCCGGCGCGGATGTCGTCCACCGGATCGATGATGCCGCGTCCAAAGAAGTAGCTCCAAAAACGGTTCACCGTGGACTTGGCGAAGTACGGATTGTTGGTCGAGGTGAGCCATTCGGCGAATGCTTCGCGACGATCCTCGCCGTCGGCGATGGCGCGGGCTTTTCCGTAGGGCACCTGCGGCGCGACCGGCAGATCGGTCTTGGGATGCTTCACCTCGCCGCCGTTGTAGTTGCGATAAACAATGTCCTCCGACACCTGCTCGGAGGCGTAGGTCTCGTTGCCCCGGATCAAGGTGTCGCGTCCCAGTGTCCCACGCTTGAACGCCACCTGCGCGAAGTACGCGCCGAAGGAGTAGTACTGATTTTGGGTCCAACGCTCGAAGGGATGGTCGTGGCACTTGTTGCAGTTGAAGCGCACGCCGAGGAAGGTCTGCGAGATATCTTCGGTCATCTTGCCGGAATCGCGCAGTGCCCGGAGGTAGTTGCCGGCGGGATTCTCAAAGGTGCTGCCCTGCGCAAGCACGAGATCGCGCACCATCTGATCGTACGGACGGTTGGCGATGAGCTGTTCCTGGATCCATCGGCGAAACACCCAGACGCCCTTTTTCCCGAGGTTCTCGGAATTGCACTGGAGCAGATCGGCAAACTTGTTGGCCCAGAATCCGGTGAAGGCGCTGGAGCCAATCAGCTCGTCGATCAACGCATCGCGCTTGGCCTGCGACGGCGCGGCATCGGCGAGAAAGGCGCGAACCCGGTCAGAGGTGGGGGGCTGACCGGTGAGATCCAGGAACACGCGTCGGACAAACTCCGCATCGGTGCACGGGGCGGAGGGATTGATCTTCATCCGCTGGAGCTTGGCGTTGACGTGATGGTCGATCTCGCCGCGCTCGGTCATTCCCGCAAATTGATACCCGGTGCGATCGCCCATGATCATCACTTCACGCGCCGCATAGAGCCCTTCGTAGCGGACCAGCACCGCCATTTCGCCGCGTCGCAGCGCGGTCAGCGTGGAGTCCTTCACCAGCGCCACTTCCTCGTTGTTGCTCGACAGGATGGCCTCGCGGGTGACGTCGCGCGTGGAGCCGTCAGGATAGGTGGCGAGGATGAGGAATTGCTGCTGACGACCGGGCAGGTCCATCTCGACCTTCTCCGGCAGGATTCGAATTTCCTTCGCCCGCGCCGGACCCGGCTCCTGGTACTGCGCGCCCTCGGCGATCCACTGGCGAAGCATCTCGTGGTAGGCGGAGCCCGGGCGGATGGCCTGGCGTCCCTCGTGCGGTACTTCGCCCAGCGGCTTGAGCAGCATGAGCGATTCCTCCACCTGCACCCGGTTGAGGCGGCGTCCGCTGAGGTCGTTCACCAACGCCTGATAGTCGTACTCGGGGTCGTAGCCGCGGAGCGAAAGCTTGAAGCCGTTCTTCCCCTTCGCCGATCCGTGGCAGGTGCCCTGGTTGCACCCGGTTCGCGCCAGAATGGGTTCGATGTCCCGCACAAAGCCCACGGGGTGCTGGACCATTCCTGATACAGTCACCGGAAGCTTCGCACTGGCTCCTCCGGCGGAGACGGTGAGGGTGGTGGTGCCGGCGGCGAGGGGATGAAACCGATGCTCTTCATCGAGTTTCACGGTATTGCCCGACACCTGGAAGCGGGCCTCGGCGGTGAGGTCGATGCGTGTGCCATCGGCGCGTTCGCCGGAGACCAGCACGCCGCGGGAATCGCGGGCATCGGTAAGGGTGAGCGACGCGGGCTCGAGGATGAGGCGCTTGATCGCCGGGAGCGGCGGTTTGGGCGGGATGACGTGGTCCGGCGCCTTCTCGGCGAAGGCACTCCACATCGCACCGATCGCCACACTGAGGGCGAGGGTCGAACGAACTACGGTGGGTCGATGAGCCTGGTGCATGGCGGTCGCAATCACGTCGGAACCCGGGAGGGGAAGATCCGATGACGCTAGGCGCGGGCCTCATCGAGGGACAAGGCGGAATTCCGGATTAATGCGGCTCCACCGCTGAAATCACTCTAACGCTCAACCGCTCAACCAACCGGCCCGGTCGCCACCGCGGTGCGGCGAAAGGGAATCGAGGCGGGCGGCGTCGGCTGGCCGTTGGTGCTGCCCCGGCGGTACCCGGCGAGATCGATCGTTGTGTGCAGGTATCCGAAGGTGCGGAAACGATCGGCAACCGTGGCGTGGTGATTCTCGGAGAAAAACCGGCCGAGTTCGGACGGACCCACTTCGATGCGAGCGAGGTGTCCGGTCGTGAGTTCGTGGTGGCGGACGCGGACATCGTAGAAGCCGAGGTCGCGCAGGAGGTACTCGGCGTCCTCGATCATCTTAAGCTTCTCGGGCGTCACGCGTTCCCCGGTGGGAATGCGGGAGCTCAGGCAGGCCATCTGGGGCTTGTCGGCGGTGGGAAGCCCGAGCGATGCGCTCAACTCGCGGATCTCGGCCTTGGTGAGGCCGGCTTCCTTGAGCGGGGCCCGGACCTTGAACTCGGTGGCGGCCTGTGCCCCGGGGCGATGATCGCCCACATCGGAGGCGTTCTCCCCGTACACGATGCAGGCGAATCCACCGGCCCGCGCGCGGGGCACGAGCTCGGTGAACAGGGCGTGTTTGCAGAAGTAGCAGCGGTTCCCTGGGTTCGCGAGATAGCGGTCATCGGCGAATTCGGCCGTGTTGACTACTTCGACCGGGATCTGGAATTGGGCCGCGATGGCCAGCGCTTCGGCGAGCTCGCGTCGCGGGAGGCTGGGAGAATCGGCAATCACCGCCAGGGACTGGGCGCCGAGCACCCGGTGGGCCACTGCGGCGAGAAACACGGAATCGACACCGCCCGAATAGGCAACCACGCAGGAACCAAGCTCCCGAAGGATTTGCTGGAGGCGTTGATATTTGGTGTCGATCACTCGGACAGAATGGCTGGGACCAATCCCTTGTCCAGCCGGCGGGCCATTCTGCGGTAGGATCTCACATCCTTTGGTTTTGTGGCTTGGGTTCACTCCGGCAACCCGGTAATGCTCATCGGGTCAAATGGAACGCTCCTCGAATCGGACCCCCGAGGCCTACAAGCACCTCGATCGCGCCAGCGCCACGGTGTTGATCTTCATGACCCTCTGGGCCCCGTGGGCGTTCGGATCCGCCACCCCGCGGACGCTGCAGATCCTCTGCACCGCCGCCTACCTCTCCGGAGCGTTGCTCATCGGCAAATGGGTCGTTCGCAAGCAGACCGGGTATCGCCCCAGTCGGTGGTCCGAACCCACGCCGGCCGGCACCCGGTTGATCCGCATCCTCGCCGGGCTGAACATTGCATTCCTTCTGTACGTGGTGATCGGCGTGTTCAATGCCCGCGCGGTGGGCGAATACATCCCGGCAGGTGAAAACCAGGGGGTAAATCTGAACTACGTCGAGCGCACCCCGATCGTATGGCTGCCGGCGAGCTACGATGCGCCGGTTTCGTGGAATGCCTTCTGGCGCTGGTTTGGGTTCTCCTGGGTCTTCTGGGCGGCGCGCGATTGGTTTCTGGGGAAAACCCGCACCGAGCGGCGCGAGACCGAAGTGGACGCCGTGGTCTTCCCGGGCCAGCGGCTCCAGTGGTGGCTGTGGACCCTCTCCGGCAGCTCCTTCCTTCTGGCGGCGGTGTGTGTAATTCAACGTCTCGACGGCACGGACAAGCTCCTGTGGCTGCTGACTCCGCGTCATCCCGATCCGAATTCAATCTGGAGCTACCCCACCAATTTCCACTTCGGTCCCTACAATTATCGCGGAAACGCGGCCGAGTACTTCAACCTGGTCTGGCCCCTGGTGCTCGGCCTGTGGAGTTTCTCGCGCGAAACCGAACGCCGTCGCCGCGGCGTGGACGTCCGCGTCGGACAGGGCCCCCACATCCTGCTTCTGCCCTGGACCTTGGTCATCGGCGCCGCACCGATCATTTCAGGAAGCCGCGGCGGCGCGCTGATCACCGCGTTGCTCACCCTGGCCGTGGGTCTTGCCTACTCCATGGCCCCCTCTCGACTCAGCCTCACCCGACGCCTGCTCATCTTCGGCGGATTCATCGCGCTGCTCGCTGCGGCGATCGGGATCGGCGGCTCCGTTATCCTGGGACGCCTCCGGAACCCCGAGCCTGATCCCTACTCCAACCGGCTGGTGGTCTTCCGCGAGTCCGTGCGCATGATGCAGGACTTCAAATGGCTGGGTTCCGGCGCCGATACCTTCGCCACCATCCAGCCCTTCTACAAGGAGACCCTGAAGGAAACCTGGACCGCCTACGCCCACAACGATTGGATGGAGGCCGTAATCACCCTCGGAGCCGTGGGAACCGCTATGCTGGTGGGTATCCTGGCCATCGCGCTGATCCTCCCGAAACACCAACTTCGATACGGTGGCGGCAAGACCAACCTCGGGATGTATTTCTATCTTGGTCTGGCGGGCATGCTGATCCACGGGCTGTTCGACTTCCCGTTCCAGATGGCCTCGCTTCAGGTGGAATTCCTGCTCGTCCTCGCGGCATTCACCACGCTGGTGCAGCGGGACAGTGGAACCAAGACGTGACGTAGGCGGCGTTGCCGATCGACGGAGGCACGCCGCTCGGATCCGGACCGGCTAGCCCTGCTTGGGTCGTCGTCCACGCAAGGCCCGCTGCAGACGCGTGACCCAGCCGAAGACCACCGGTTGGAGATGGTACAACAAATAGTAGAGATGCCCCATCGTCCCGTGGGCCACGACGGATCGACCCTCCTGGAATCCCCGCAGAACCGCTGCGGCCAATTGAACCGGTTTGTCCGTGGGACGCTGCGTGTCGATCACCATGCCCACGTACACCACCATCAACCGAAGGGAGGGAATCGCGCGTCGCAGTGAATTCAGATGCGCTTCCTGCAGCTGCTTGAGGGAGGAATAAACCGCGCGGTCCTGACTCCGAATCCGGGCAAGCACCGACGAAATGAGGATCACCGCGGGGGCCGACTGCTGCATCGACAGGATTAGATCCATCAGGCGCGGACGCGACAGCACATCCGCCACCACGAGGCCGGAAAATGCATCGGCAGAAATCTCGGAATCCCGCAGCGCGGAACTGGCCGATGCGGCATCGACAATCAGGTCCACCGCCCCGCCCTGCAGATGTGGATGCAGGGCCAGTAAATCAGAGGTGAGGTCGAGCGCCACCGGCGTGGCCGATGCGGCCCCCGCGGTCCTGCACGCCTCGACCGCCTCGTTCAGTCGCGACGCCTGACGGCCGACGAGCAACAGTTCATGACCCGGAGCAAACGCCCTGGCCAGTGCAATGCCCACCTGTGAGGAGGCGCCGAGAATCAGAATTTTCATCGAGGTCATTGGCCCGGGTTTATGGCCCGGATTCGACACGTGGGAACCATCCCGGAACGGAACTCCCTGCCGGCGGGGAGGACGGGGTTCAATCCCTTCAACGGATTCGGCTGGGAGCTACTCCTCTCCGGACACCGAACGGATCAACTCCTTCGCCCCTTCAATGGAAAGGGTCTTGCCCGTGAGAAGCATTCGCACCGTGTAGTAGGCAATCCAGATGTCGCAGCGGAAGATATTCGCGGTCTCCGATTTGTAGAGCTTCGAATACATGCACTCGAGCTCGAGCCGCTGCTCCGGGGACTGGTTGTGTTTGCCCACCACCTGCGTGATTCCGGTGAGGCCGGCCGGGCTGTCGAAGCGATGCTCCCAGCCCTTGAAATTCTGGAGCAGTTTGATGTTGTCCAGCGGCAGCGGACGGTTGCCGATGAGGCTCATGCCGTGGAGCAGCACATTGAAAAGCTGGAGGATCTCCACCAGCTGGGTCCGCTCCAGAATCCGCCCCAACGGGGTGTACACTTCACAGCTCAGCGGGATGTCGAGGTAACCACTCCGCATGAACCGCTCACGCAACCGGTACTTGGGGGAAGTCGCATCGCGAACCATCGTCCGATATTTCAGGACCGACACGCAGTTGCTCAGGGAGATGTAGCGCTTCGAGATGTAGAACACCGGATAGCCCTCGATGATGAAAATCAGGACCGGAATCAGAATCAGGATGGGAGAAAGCACGAACAGGAGCACGATGGCCACCCCCACATCCGTGATTCGCTTGAGCTGGTTCGACAACTTGAAACCCACTTCCGGAGTCGGGGGCGTGCCGATCACTTCGGACGGGTTATAGACCGAGAAATTGCTGAGAATCAGGACGCCGACAATTCCCATGCCGAGGATTAGGAACACGCGAACCAGGTAGTGCCAGAAGCTCTGGTAGGTGAGCTCGGTCGCCATGATTTGGCGCACGATCTGCCCCCCGTACACGGCGCAAAACACGGCGATTACGATCCCAAGAAGTCGGTAAAGTCTGGACATCCTAAAGGTGGCTTGGGGTCAGGTTCGGGCGGCTGGGACGGAACGATCGGCATACCGCATCAGGACCCAGCAAAGCCGGATTGCACGCAGGTATCGGGGAATGAATCGCTTGGGATCATCCAGGCATCGGGCAAACCAGCCAAGCATCATGCGGTCCACCCACGGTTTGATGTTCGCCTGCCGTCCGGAGAGGAACGCGATCGCGGCTCCCGTGCAGATGATCGTGGGCTGATACGAGAGTCGGGTCTGAAGGAAATTCCCAAGAATCTCCTGAATCCCACCCCCAATATTGATCACCACATACCGGGGCTTCTGGGCTTCGATCGCCGCCAGCAGTGGTTCGTCGACGATATCCCCCGAGGGGTACTTCGGGGCGATGTAACAGTGCTCCGACTTCACCGGAATGCCCTCGCGGTTGAGCCAGGCGATGTTGCACTCCAGATCCGATTGCGAGGGCATGACCCAAAAGGTCGCGTCCTTTTCGCGGAACGGTGGGTCATCCACCAGACCCCGCAGAAACTGCAACCCCGAGATCCGCTGCAACCATTCCCCGGTGCGCAATTTCCAAAGGAGTACGAGATAACTGCTGTCGCTGATGGCGAACCGGGCATTCTCCACCGCTCGACGGTACGCATGAAGTACGGCCAAGTCGGCAAGGTTGGGACCCGAAGGAACCACAATCAATCCCCCCTTCTGGATTTCCCGGAGGAGCTCCTGAAGGGTTCCATCGAAGTAGCGTATTCCTAGGATCTTGCGAAACGTCATAGTTCCTAACAACCCGCGCGCGTGTGCCAGTGGCGTCTAGCCGTTCAGTCGTCGAGTCGCTGCACGCGGGCCGGAAAGGCCCGCCAAAGCGGCGATTGGAGGAGGAATGCAGCGCAACGTCAAGATTCATGACCCCGCGCCGAGGGATCCACCGAAGGACCACCTAGCGTTTGGTTCCGGCCAGCGACCGGATGTATTCGCCGTAGCCGGACTTGGAAATCGACTCGGCCAACGCAAGGAGCTGTGCGTCGTCGATGAACCCGCGACGCCAGGCGATCTCCTCCACGCAACCGATCTTGAACCCCTGACGGGCCTCGATCACCTGGACAAACAACGACGCCTGCAACAGGGAGTCAAACGTGCCGGTATCGATCCAGGCCGTTCCACGCGGCAATTCGCGCACCGACAGGCGCCCCTGTTTCAGGAACTCCCGGTTCAGATCCGTGATCTCGTACTCCCCGCGCGCCGACGGCTTCAGCGCCTTGGCGAGCTCCACCACACTGTTGTCGTAGAAATACAACCCCGGCACGGCATAGATCGACTTGGGCTTGGCCGGCTTTTCCTCGATCGAAACCGCCTTCCCGTCGTCCCCGAACTCCACCACGCCAAAACGCTCCGGATCCTTCACCGGATACGCGAACACCACCCCGCCGTTGAGGTTGTGGCACGACCGCAGCAACTGACCAAAACCGGCGGCGTAGAAAATGTTGTCGCCCAGAATGAGGCAAACCTCGTCGTTCCCAATGAACTTCTCACCGATGACGAACGCCTGCGCCAGTCCGTTGGGCTGCGCCTGCTCCTCGTAGGTGAACTTGCATCCGAGCCGAGAACCGTCGCCCAGGATGTCGCGAAAACGCGGCAAATCCTTGGGGGTCGAGATGATCAGGATCTCGCGGATGTTGGCCAGCAGCAGGACCGACAGCGGATAATAAATCATCGGCTTGTCGTACACCGGCAGCAGCTGCTTGCTGACCACCTGGGTCAAGGGGTGAAGACGGGTTCCAGAGCCCCCGGCGAGAATAATGCCTTTCATAGTCAACAACGTTGCGGATTCCAGTTCACGGACCGACCGAGCTTAGTGGGAAATCCGGACGAAGTGTTGAAAAATCGGTGAAAGAAAACGGTCACCTTTGGGGGCCAATCCGGCGCCCCCCTACTTCTCAGCGACGATCCCGGACCGATTCGCTTCGCAACGGCACCGGACGCGACGGGCTGTTCGTCCTGAAGGCCGACCGGAACAGCCAGTGATGCCGGAACAGGTAATCCGTGGTCTCCGAAAGTTGCGCCGCGTTGTTTGCCAACCGGCTCACGTTGTAGAGCAGGTTCGTCTCACCGACCTTCGCCTGCAGGACCTTCACCGTCTCGTGCACCTGCACCACCGTCGATTGAATCTGCTGCAGCAACGGTTTCACCTCGGCCGACGTCTGCTGCGCGGTGTCCAGGGTCCGGTTCACCTTGGCAATCGTCGGCACCAATCGCTCCGACTGCTCGTGCAAGTCCAGCAGCACCGTGTCGAGCCGTGCGTTCAGGTTCGTCGGCACCAGCAGCGACCCGATTCCTCCCGGCTGCCCGATCACCGGCTCCACCTTCTGCGCGATGCTGTCCACCCGCGCCAGCAGGTTCTCGATCCGATTCGTCATCCGCGGAAGCGCCAGGTCGATCACGCCGCTCACCCGGTCCACCTTGGCCATGATCCGACCCGCCTGCGCCACCAGCGTCTCCGACTGGTCCGGCGCCAGGTAGTAGCCCTTGTTGCCGTTCGTGATGGGCCCGTATTTGAGCAGCTTGTTCGTCCGGTCCAGCGAATCCGGCGCGTAGGCAAACTTGTCCCAGAGCACCCCCATCTTCCCTCCAGGCAGGTTCGTCACCGTCACCACCGCATTTGGTGAGCCCACTGAAATATCCAGCGTCAATCCACCCGCGATCTCGATGGGAAACCCGCCAATCGTCACCCGCGAATCCGTACCGATGTAGCCCGGATACGGCTCATGCACCGTGAAGGCCACGTACACGTTGAAATTGTTGGTCGCGTAATAATCCCAGCTCCGGCGGAGATCCAGATTCACCGGCTCCACCTGCGTCACCTGCCCCACCTTGAATCCCATCAACTGCACCGGTGTACCGACTTTGATCCCCGTGCCCTGCGCCACATAGGTGTAGTACGGCACCTGGGTGATCCACCACCCGCGCGCCTCGCCGGTGGCCCGGATGAACCACGTGACCGAACCAGCGATCAACAGCAGGGCGCCGACCAGGAACGACATGACCATCCACTCCACCTTGTGAAGGCGGGTGCGGAGCTGCGGGGTGAGATCTTGAAGGGCCATGGCAGTTGAGAGTCAGTCAAAGAGGTTCACCGAGCACTTCACGAACACCGGGATCTTCCGAGGACAACACCGCCTCCCGATCCCCGAGGCAATGCATCGAACCCTGATGGATCATCGCAAAACAATTCCCCACCGGCAAAAAGGGACGCAGCACCTCGGTCCCCACCACCACCGTGGCCGGCCGGCCGTGGAACCAAGGGTGCCCCTTGAGTACCGATTCCACCAGTTGCCGCCACCAGCGGATCTGGCCCGAATCCAGGCCCGCGATTGGATCATCGAGAATCAGCAACTCCGGCCGCACCGCGAGCGCCCGTGCCAGCGCCACCCGCAGGCGCATGCTCCGCGCGAGCCGGATAGGCAGCAATCCCGCCACCGGTTCCAACCCAAGCCACTCCACCAACGGAGCGACCTCCGCCACCGCATCGGCAAAGGAAATCCCCGCATGGTAGCGCAGCGGCAAGGTGATGTTTTCCACCACCGTCAGCGGAGTCATCAACCGGCCGCTCCCGGAGAACAAATAGCCCACCCGACGCCGGATCGCAGCCACCGAATCCCCGCGAAGCGCCGACAAAGCCTCGCCGAAAAGCCTCACCTCGCCTGACTCCGGAGGACGCAGCCCGGCAGCCGTCTCCAAAAACGCCGTTACCCCCGAACCCTGCAATCCCCCCACCACCCAGCACTCGCCCTGGGCCACCGACCAATTCACCGCGCCTACCGATGGCGCCTCCATCCGGCGCGAATCCGTCACCTGTACTCCATCCAGTTCAATGACCTTGGGGAACGACATCGCGTCAAAGCAGCAGGTAAAGCGGCACCAGCAGCGCATCGATCAGCAAACACCCGATCCCGCACAACGCCACCGTGCGCGACGTCGCGGATCCGACCTCCTCCAGTCGCACCGGATGCGCCAAGCCCTGATAGCAAATCACCAGACCGGTCAACCCGCCGAACAATCCTGTCTTCAGGACCAGCAGGGGAAAATCCAGCCAATCCAACGCCGCAGCGATGTGGCTCAAGTACTGGGGAAGCGTCAGCGGAAGCCCGCGGGCAAAGGCGAACACGTATCCGCCCAGCAGCGTGGTCACGAGCAGGTACACCGAGAGCGCCATCACCGACGCCGTGAACCCGATCACCCGCGGCACCACGAGATAATGAATGGGATCCACCCCCAGCGCCTCGAGCGCCTCGACTTCGCCCTGGGAACGCGCGGTTCCCAGCTCGACCACCGTTGCGGTTCCCACCCGTGCGAGCACCACAAACACCGCGATCAGCGGAGACAACTCGCGCACCACCACCGTCACCAGGAGCACGCCGATCAATTTCTCGGCCCCCACCTCCTGAAGCTTGGCCACCGCCTGACCCACCACCACCACACCGAGCAACAGGCCGAGAAAGCACACGATCGGCACCATCCGCGCGCCGGAGCGGAACAATTGCTGGGCAATCAGCGGATGAATGAGGCTGCGGGCGTGTCCGGCCTTGGTCACCACCGTCCCCAAGGTGATCAAGGTAAACGCGATCAGGCGGAGAACCGTGTGCCAGAGATCCGTGATGCGCCGGGCCATCACCGAGCTCCAGCCGGGCGGCGGAGCAACGATCGGAACGGAATCAGACGCGGAGGCCACAGACCCACGCTAGGCAACAAGCGGGATCCTCGCAATCCGAGCTTCTATCCAAAACCCAAAGCCTATCCGCGGAGACGCGGAGGCGCAGAGGAGGGATCTAATTTGGAACGCATGAAAGCAGGATCCGAAAATCCAGCATCCAGCAGGTCAAGTCCGGGTCAGGATTTGACACTCTTGCGAGTAGGTCAGGAGAGAGGCTGGGTTAGGATTGTGGAGGTCGGCGCCTGGGATAACTGCCGATTTGAGACGTCCGTTGAACCCGGGGTTCGCGGCTCAAATCGTGCATCGAGGGG
>CANGKZ010000001.1 GCA_947454705.1 Verrucomicrobiota bacterium | reverse complement strand
TGCGGTGTGTCGGGAGACTGGGAAAATGGAACCCAGTCAGCCCCACACCGCCGGGCCACCCTTTTGCCAAATCCAGTTTTCAGCCTTTTGAACACCGCTCAGGAGAGAATCGGGTAGATAAACAGGGGTTTTTCAACGGCCTGCTAGCTTCGGCAAGGTACTTGCGTACAGGAGTACCGGATACGATTAAAGGGTATAACCTGTCCTTCGATTGCTCAGGGAGAGCGTCGCTCCCGGAAGATTATAGCCAGGCTGTTAACGTCACTGCATTTGGAAAACTGAAGGAATGGAGTGCGACTGGCTATAGCAAGGTAAGATCCTACGTCAGCGGTTCGGGCACTGCCATCGGAGAGGTTCGCATGTAATTCTTCGAACTTTATCAACCGCTCGCAACTTCGCACTTAGTTCGTCCCTACGTAAAAATGCACCCCACAAACAACAAAAGCGCCCGAAGCGGTGCACATCGCTTTGTCACGTTTCTGGCGGCTTCGATCTTGGCGCTGGTCTCATATCAACTCGGACGACACGCGGAACTCCGCCGGCGTGATTTGACCAGTCTGGTATCCCACGACTCCGATGCTACGAGGGAACTTGCGAAGGTGAGCGGACCGAAACCTGCGCCGAAAATCCAACCCAAGGGAAAGTTTGGGAATTCCCCGAGATCGGATTCCCGCGGCTCTGGGAATTCAGAATACTCGGTTTCCCTCGGAATGAGGCAGTTGATCGAAGAAGCGACGAAAGCCGAAGCTGTCATTTTTCAACCTCTCTTCGATGAGCTTCATCTCACACCAGAACAGATCGAGGAATTGGTCGGACGAATGCAATCCGTCCACCAAAAGGCGAATGACGCTCAGTTTGCGACGCTGAATCTCTCGCAGGAGAGAGTTGATTACGACACACATCTTCGAAAGACCCTGTCTCCCGAAGGCTACCAGAAGTACATGGAATTCGAGCATGGACGGGCGGCTCGAGTGGAGGTGGACGAGTTTCGTCAGTTTGTGGAACGGACCGGAGGAAAACTTGGACAATCCGCCAAGGAACTCGAGGAGGCCATCCGCGCGTCGGGAGCGATTTCCACCTATCCGTCCCATGGGCCCTACGATCCGGATCCGAATCCCACGGCCGATCCGCAGAAGGGCGCGGTCCTGCTGACGGAACGGATTCAAACGCTCAAGACCACGTCGCAGAATCTGCTTCAGCAAATCGGCGGCAAGATGCCCACTGAAGTCGTGGCTCAAGTAGACAAGTATTACCAGGAACGGATTCAATTCATCGAAGATCAAATCGCTCGGATCGAGTTCCGCCCCGGGGTTATGACCCTCGCCACTCCAGAACAGCTGAAGCTCATCGAGGAGCATCCTTTTCCATGATTTTTTGAGGCGATCCTCGGAAAGCGCTTCCTCCGCACCTCGTCTCCCATTTGGTGATCACGATCGCGAGAACCGCGACGCCTGATTGAGCTCACTGCGTTTGCTTGAGGATCGAATCCTGCGGGGGGCGTTCCATTGCGCCACTGACTCCCACTCGGTTGATAGACCAGGAATCCATCTCACATGCCCCCGCGAAGGATTCGGCTGCTGATTGTGGCCCATAGCGCAGTCTCCTATTCGGGTAATGCCGAAGTCGTTCGGAACATCATGCAAGGTGTTCTGTCAAGTAGCCCAGACACCTATGAGGTCCGGCAGGTTGGCTTGAGGCAGTTAACTGCGGTCACAACGGCGGGTTGGGACGTTATTCCTACCCGGAGAAGTCCCGGTGCGGCGGGTGAACGGTTGGATCTGGCGGACATTGATGGGGAGATCACTCTGGATTCGGTCCTCTCGGATTGGAGACCTGATCTCGTCTTCATTCACAACGATCCGCTACCGGCCCAACGGCAGATCCGCATCATCAATGGCCGGAGCACGGTTGTCGCCTATCTGTCGGTGGACGGTGCACCATTGCCACAGGTTCTTCGTGGTCTCGATCCTCGTGTTCTGTACGTTACGATGAGCCACTTTAGCAGGGAGGCTCTTGTTGTTCTGAATGGTTTGAAGGCGATGGGCATTCGGATTGCATGCGCGCCAGTCGATACCGAGCGATTCTTTCCAGTGACGAGCGAGGAAAGGGCGGCACTTCGGCAGGAAAACCTCGTGGACTCTCAGTTGGGGTCCCGTTTTCTAGTCGGATGGGTGGGCCGAAATCAGTGGAGGAAGCAGATCTGGCTCAACTATCTGCTGATCTCCCTGATTCGTTCCGGAGAATACTTCGTCTGCGCCGCCTGCGGAGCTTCTTCGAACAAGGAACGAGCCAATGATCGTTGCCGTAGTTGCGGGTCAGACAGGTTTCGGAAGGCCCAAGGGAATCGCGATATTGTGTTGTGGATGCACTTCCCAACCGGGAGGGAAGTAGGCGATTGGTCCATGGATGAGTTGGAGAGGGCGTATCGGATTCAACCAGGTGAGGACGTCATCTATACGGTTGGATGCGATTCGCAGAGTCACCTTGCCATTGAAGATGTCCCATTGCTTTACCAGATGTGGGATGCGCTTCTCTTCCTGAGCGGCGGCGAAGGATTCGGCATGCCGGCCCTGGAGTCGATGGCCTGCGGAGTCCCGGTCATTTACTCGAACTATTCCAGCCACCCTGAATGGTTGAAAAACGCCAACGCTGGCATCGCGATCTCCGGCGTCCTCCAACCCGAGCCGCCCCATGCAATTCTGAGGCACATTTCCGACGTCTACGAGGCGATCGATGCCGTTCTCAAGCTGTACTCGGACTCCGAAACCCGGAGGGCTCTCGGCCAGAATGGGCGGCGTTTCTCTGAATCCGTTGGAATTGCCGAAATAGGGAGATATTGGGATCAGATCTTTCGAGAAGCCCTGCAGCACAACGGCGAGAGTCGGTAGGCGTTTATGGAGAAGTCGCGGCCCTTGATTTATGCGCGCTTCGAGAAGATGGAAACCGCCGTCACCTGGTACCGTCTTGAGGTTCCCATCACTGGGGTTTGCGGACTTGGCCTCTTTGACGCTTTTGTTGAAGGGACTGGGCAGCTTGGAGAGGCTCGATCCGGAAACTCTCTGTTCGATGCCGACATCATTTGGACCCACTACACGCAGGGGATCGATTTGGTGGAATTGCAGAAAGTCTTGGGAAGGCGTCGCCGTTCAGGGGCTGGGGTAGAATCGCAAAAGCCATTGATCCTCTACGACGTCGATGACGATCTATTCGACCTGCTGTCTCCGTCACATCCTGGGATTCCGCCGATTTTCTCCGGTCCATACGGAAGGCGTTTTTCGGAGAGTCAGGTGGAGCGCTTTGTTCGGCTTCACTTCGGCAATATTGCGGCTGCGGATCTGATTGTTTGTTCCACCGAGTGGATCCAATCGCGGGTGCTCGAAATGGTTCCCAATGCAAAGACCCACGTCTTTCTGAATCTTGTTCCGGCATTTGGGGAGGAGTTGGTGGCACATCCCGCTTCGTCGCAGTGTCGGATTCTTTGGCAGGGGGGTGCGAACCATGCCGGGGCATTGGTGGAGGTGGTTCCGATCTTGGAACGTATCCATCAGCGTGAACGGAATGTTGAGATCGTGCTTTGGGGTGATCCAGGTGAAGCGAACCCCTTACCAAACACTTGGACGCTTCTGGAACCGGTACCGTTCCGGCATTTCTTCCCGACTCTCAACCGAATGGGTCACGATATCGCGCTCGCACCCCTTGGGACGGACGGACTGAGCGCTGGACGCTCTGCAAACAAGTTCTTCGAGTCTGCGTTCTGCTGGAAGCCAGCGGCGTGCGTGGCGAGTCGGCGTGGGATCTTCGAAAAGGAGATTCGGCACGGCGATACCGGGATGCTTTTTCGGAATCCGGAGGAGTTGGATTCGATTCTCACCCGGTTGATCAGGGATCCAGGCCTGCGGCAACAGATTGCAGCCAAGGGAAGACGGGCCTGTTTAAGTCGACTGGATGTTGGGAGAGAGATTGGTTTATTGGCTGAAAGGATTCTGCGGCTTGTACGTGAAAATTGAGTCGTTCGCGCGCATGCGAGAGAAAGAGGCTAAAGGCGAAAGCCGTTCGAACCGCTGATGGACACAGATGGGAAACGAAGAGATTGGATCGGTGTCGAGAGGCTGGTTTCTGGATGCTGGAGGTAGGCCCGGGGTTTCATGGCCCGCGTTTCGGTTGATGGCCAACCCTCTCCGGTTTTCCACCCGGATTTGCCGGGAAGCCGCATCGCAGGTTTAGCAATCCCGCAGCCCGGACCGTATCAAAGACGGGCGTAGTCAGACGGCGCGAAGGTGACCTACTTTGGTGCATTCCTGCTTCAAGAATGGACCCACGTTCCATGCGACGAACCCACGATGGGTGCCGGTCTTCTTACAGGTGAGTTACATCCAGAATCGCTTCACCGCCTATGCAACACGAGACACTCAAAACGATTCTGGCGTATGGGCTGATCTTCGCCGTAGGAGTCACCGGATCCGTCGGGGATATCCTCATCAATCGATGGGCGCTTTCACGCGACACGCCTTCCCTCGTGTGCTCGTACCTTTCCTGGATGATCAGCGTCACCCTGCTTGGATATTTCCTTCGCCTTGAGCGATACACGTTTTCCTCGGCGATCGTGATCGCGGTCATTTTTCACATCCTCGTCGCGGTGTTCGCTGATCTTCAGTTTTTTGGCGGACGCATTACAAAACTGCAATGGCTGGGCTTCGCGTTTGCCGCGTTGGCGTTTGTTCTGATTGAAGTGGGACGTGAGGTTCCAGAGTAGCGGTGCGTGGTGGTTTCGGCGACGGGCTTCCAATCTGGCAACGACGGCGCTGGCGCTGGTCGTTTTGTAATTGGGGCGGAGCAGCAGCTCCTCCCTACTGAATTGGCGGTGGGGCTGTGCTGCCGCGCAGCCGCAATTCGATTTCCCGGACTTTGGACTTTGGACCTTGGACTCATCGGCTCTCTTATCGCCAATTTGCCAAGCGGCGGGCTTCAGCGAGGTTGGTCGCCACGCCTTGATGAATCCGGCTGAATCCAACTCCGATGTGGAGCTTTCCGACCCCGTGGTCGGATCGACGCCGGATTCCGCCACGCTCCACACGCAGCTCGAACGCCGAGCCATGGATTGGAGCCTCGTGCTGGTGAGCCAGGGGATTCCTGTGACGCTCGATCGCGACAGCACCGGAGGTTGGACCCTCACCGTGGCCGCCTCGGATCTGACCCGAGCCCAAACCGCCATCCGCCAATTCCGTCGGGAGAATCGCGGCTTCGGATGGCAGCAGGAGCTTCCCGGTTCGGGTCTGTTGTTCCATCGCGCCGTGCTGCTGTGGGTGACCGCAGTGGCGTTGATGTTTTCGTTCCAAGGCGCGCTTTCGAGCGGCCTGTTCGAGAGCCGCAAGGTGCGCACGGGCGAGTGGTGGCGGGCCATCACCGCCATGTGGCTGCATGCGGATCCAGGGCACCTGGCTTCCAACGCAGTGATCGGCACCATCGTGCTCGGACTCGCGATGGCGCGTCATGGCGCAGGATGGGCGTTGTTCCTCGCCGGTGCTGCGGGTGCGGCCGCGAATGGGATCGGTTTGATGTTCCGCCCGGGCGAATACGTGGGGCTCGGAGCCTCGGGACTGGTGATGGCGGGGTTGGGATTGTTGATTCCACAGGCCGCTCCCTGGTGGCGCGCGGGACGCCGTCAAACCCGGCTCGCCATGACCGCGATTGCCGCCGGCGCATTTCTCTTCGTGTTGTTGGGCACTGATCCCGCAGGCGACGTGTTGGTTCACGCCGCGGGGTTCGGGCTTGGGTTGATCGCAGCGCTGGTCTTCCTGCTGATCCCGGCTCCTGTCCGTCGTCGCACCGACACTGCGGCCGGGATTCTGTTCGTCGCCGTGCAGGCGATCGCCTGGTTCCTCGCGCTCCGGCACTGACCAGCCAGCGCGGAATCCGTTAGCTCCGCCGCTTCAGCAGCAGCGCGCAATTCCAGGCCACCACTTCCCGAAGGCCCGGAACGGCCATGAGGAATTCAAACTCGGTGTAGTACCGGGGCGCGGCGCGGACCACTTCCAAACCGGAGTCGGTCCGGATGGTTTTCAAAATCGATCCGATGTAGGTGGGGAAGAGATTCTCGTACGGCTGATGGAATCGCTTCCGCTTGGAGAGGCGGTCGTAGAGACGCGGTCCGATCGAGGGTCCGAGGTAGTGCAGTGGCGAGAACTCGTGTCCACCCCAGGGCGAGAGCCAGTTGGTCCAGCTGAGGTAGAGGTAGCCGCGGTCCGACAGCAGCTCGTGCGCGCTCTGGATCCACTGCTCGGGATGCGCGAGGTGTTCGAGCACGTTGGACAACACCACGAGGTCGTATTGCCCGCGGCCGAGTTTCTCGAACGTGTTGGTGTCGCGATCCAGGTCCACCTGCACAAACCGCGCGTTGCGGTGTTCGGGCATGAGCTGGTTGGAGGCGTCGGCAAAGGTGACGTCCGCGCCGCGACGGGCGAGTCGATCCCCGAACACGCCGTGTCCGCATCCGAGATCCAGCGCGCGGGTGCCCGCGCCCATGGGGACGCGGCACTGGTCGAGCCAGCGCAGGGCATCGTCTGCCTGCATGGCGTAGAACACGGGGTCATCCCGGTGCTTCAGGAATCGCCAGAGGAGCTGCGGCAGGATCATCGGCGGAGGAAGTCGAAGGATGAACGGCTCAGGCTCCGACGGCGGAATGGGACTTCGGCTTGGATCCCTCGGCGGGCTTCACGACGCGAAGGCGGAACCACACTTCCTCGGGCGTGAGCAGGGTGGCGAAGAAGCGCTCAAACATCACCGGTTCGAGGTTGATGAAGAAGTTCAACCAGCGGAGCACGGCGAAATTGGAGAAGTGGAATTTCTTCTCCTCCACGACGAAGCGCGCCGGGCTTCCGTAGTTGGTCCGGTGGCCGAGTTTCCACTTCTCGTAGAAGCGGAGTTTCCGGCCGGAGAAGTCCTCGTAGTTGTCGAAGGAGCGGATCCCGAACGGCACGCGGTGATCGGGTTCGGAGTAGAACTTCGTGCTGAGGAAAAACGGAACGCGGACCACGATCAACGCGCCCGGACGCGACACGCGCCAGATCTCGGTGACCACAGCGTTGAAGTTCCCCATGTGTTCCAGGATGTGGCTCGCGAGCACTTCGTCGAAATGCGAATCCGGAAAGGGCCAGGGGTACTGGTTGAGGTCGGTGAGGGTGTTGCCGCCGTAATCGACCTGGTCGAGGTTCACCCAGCCCGGACGGATGTCGAGGCCGCAGCCGACGTTGAGGCGGCGGGATTCGGGTGGGGTGTGAGCAGTCACGGGGCGGCGGCGTAACACCGGCAGCCACCCGGGGGCAAGCCTGGAAAATCAGAGACCTGCGCAATCCAGCACCGGCAGCACCCCGATGCGGCCGTCTGCTTGGGCTTTTACCCGGCCCGGCGCGCCGATACGGTCTCGCCGAATGAAGGATCGGCGCCCCCGCCTGAGCATCGTGGTTCTGAACTACAACGGAGCACGTTGGCTGGATCGTTGTGTCGAATCGCTGCGCGCCCAGACGGTGGTGGAGCAGATCGAATTGATCCTGGCCGACAACCGGTCCACCGACGGATCCGATGTGCAGGCGAAGCAACTTGCCGAGGGATTTCCCGGCGGACGCTTCGTGGACAACGGCGGCAACCTGGGGTTTTGCGAGGGCAACAACCGTCCCGCCGCCGATGCGCGCGGGGAGTGGCTGCTCTTCCTCAACAATGATACGTGGCTCGAGCCCGACTGCCTGGAGCGGCTGCTCGATGGCGCGGAGGCGGCAGGGGTGGAGGCGGCGATGCCGTGCGTGCTGAACTACGCCGACGATTCCTTTCAATCCCTCGGCGTGAAGGGGCTGGATCCCTTCGGCTGGGGCAGTCACTTCGCGGAAGTGCCGTCGGAACCGGTGGAGATTCTCGCTCCGAACGGATGCGCGTTTCTAATCCGCGCCTCGGTGTTCCGCGAACTGGGCGGGTTCGATCCGGTGTTCTTCATGTATGCCGATGAGCTCGATCTCGGCATGCGGCTCTGGATCTCGGGCGGACGCGCGATCGGGATCCCGGTGGCGCGGATGCATCATCGAAGCGCAGCGAATGTGAATCCGGCCGGGGATGGCCAGATGGTGGAATTCCGAACCAGCATCACCACCCGGTTCTACTCCAACCGGAATTCCCTCATGACCCTGCTCAAGGCGGGCGAGGGGCGGATGCGGTGGCTCGCGCTGTTCCAGATCGGACTGATCCTGGCCGAGGGATTGGTGGCGGCCCTGCTGACCAAAAACTCTACGGTGTTTCGAAAAGGGTACGTGGAGGCGCTGCTCGACGTCTGGCGTCTGCGCACGCACTGGCGCGCGGAGCGGGAGCGCATCGGTGCGACCCGCAAACGGAGCGATGCGGAGATGTTGCGCCGCTTCCTCACCTGGCGTCCGCAGCGCTGGGATGAACTCCAGCGGGTGCGAAAGATGGGGATTCCGAAGGTGTCCACGCGCTGAGGCGTGGACACCGATCAGATCAGAATTGGTACCTAACCTGGAGGATCCGAACCGCGGCCTAGAGCAGGCGCTGATGCCGGGCTTCCGCGGCGAGCTCCAGACCGAGGCCGCCGCCGCGGGCGCGACGACGTTCGATGATGTGCTTGTCCACGAGCGGATCGTAGGGAACGGGATAGTTGCCGTCGTAGCAGGCGAGGCAGAAGGAATCCCGGGGCTTGCCGGTCGCCGCGACCATGCCGTCGAGCGAGAGGTAGCCGAGGGAATCCGCATTGAGGAACTTTCGGATCTCCTCCTGCGTGTTGGTCGCCGCCATCAGTTTGCTGCGCTCGGGGAAGTCGATGCCGTACACGCAGGGATTCATGTGCGGCGGGCAGCTGACGAGTACGTGCACTTCCTTGGCGCCGGCTTCCTTCAGGCTGGTGACGCGGGCCTTGCTGGTGGTGCCGCGGACGATGGAGTCGTCCACGATGATCACGCGCTTGCCGCGGACCAGGTCGCCGATGAGGTTCAGCTTCACGCGCACATTGAAGTCGCGGATGAACTGCGAGGGCTGGAGGAAGCTGCGTCCGACGTAGTGATTCCGGACGAACGCCATCTCGAACGGGATTCCCGATTGGAGCGAATAGCCGAGGGCGGCGCAGTTGCCGGAGTCGGGCACGGGCACGACGATGTCGGCTTCGATCTGATGTTCGCGGGCGAGCTGGCGTCCCATATCCACGCGGACGCGGTACACGTTCCGGTTGCCGATGTTGGAATCCGGCCGGGCAAAATAAACGTACTCGAACACGCAGAAGGCGCGTCGCTGATGCTCCGGAAACGCCTGCACGGAGCGGAGGCCGTTGGCATCGATGATCACCACTTCGCCCGGTTCCACATCGCGGATGAACTCCGCCTGGATGAGGTCGAAGGCGCAGGTCTCGCTGGAGAGCACGAAGGCGCCGTTGCTCATGCGACCGATGCTGAGCGGGCGGAAGCCGTGGGGATCGCGGACGCCGATGAGCTCGTTCTCGGTGAGGATCACCAATGAGTAGGCGCCTTCGATGCGGCGCACCGCGTTGATGAGCGTGCTTTCATGGCCGCCGGAGCCGGCGGGCTGGGCGAGCAGGTGGACGATGATCTCGGAATCGACCGTCGTCTGGAAAATGGATCCTCGGCCCTCGAGCTCCTCGCGCAGCGCGGCGGCGTTGGTGAGGTTGCCGTTGTGGCCGATGGCGATCTTGCCCTTGCCGCAGTCCACCGTGAGGGGCTGGGCGTTGGTCAGGTTCGACGACCCGGTGGTGGAGTAGCGGGTGTGGCCGATCGCGGCCGGACCCACCAGCTTGTGCAACACCTCGCCGGAAAAGATGTTCGGCACGAGTCCCATGCCGCGGTGGACATAGAACTGGCGGCCATCGGTGGACACAATGCCCGCCGACTCCTGGCCACGGTGCTGGAGTTGGTACAGGCCGTAGTAGGTGAGCTCGGCGGCGTTCGGATGGCCATAAATGCCGAATACGCCGCAATAGTGCTTCGGGTAATCTTGCACGTGAGCGTCCGATTGAGCGGTCCCGGGGGCGGAAGGGGAAGGGGATTTTTTGTGCATCAATACCTGGGGTGTTCCGAAACTTGCGGTTCAATACCGCCAAAACTGGAAAGAGACATCAAACCAGAGCTCGTTGAGCTCGAATTGCAGGGTTGGGGACTCGATGCCCGGTTCGCCGCCGAATCCGCCGCGATGCCAGTGCAGGATGTTCCGCTCGGCAATCAGCGCGGCCACTTCGTCGAAAAACTCCGGATCAAAGGCCACGATGCCGAATCGCCCGCGACGCAGTTCGTCCTTCTGCATCGAGCGCAGCAGGGCCTCCGCCTCCTCCGGGGTGCGTTTGATGGCCCAGATCTCGCTCTCGGAGCACTTCACCGAGAGCTTGTGCAGCTTGCCGGTGCCGCAGTCGCCGCATTCGATCCAGAGTTGCGGCCGCAGGTCATACCCCAGAACGACCAAATCTGGTACAAAAGGGATGGAATCGTCGGGAACCTCGGTCTCCACCTGCAGACGTTCGCGGAAGAACAGCAGGTACGCCAGGAGCTTGAGGGTGATGGTCCGGACGGATTCGTTGGGCCCGAGCGCCAGGAGCAATTTGTGCGGGAGCGGCCGGCGACGGTCGTCGCTGGTAAACTGGAAGTTAAACTTCGCGGCCACAGAGCCGGTCAAAGTGGCCGGTCGGGCCCGGTTGTCCAGCACGGAAGAAATCATCAGGCGGCCGGTCCCGGATTCTCACTGTCGATCGGAACGAACCTTGCTAGCTTCACCGCATGTTTCCCCGATTGTTCCGCACCATGCTCCTGCTGGGATTTGCCCTGTTTGCAGGGGGCGGCCTCGTCCAGGCCCAGGTGACCCTGACGGAATTCCTCGCCTCCAATGCCAAGGGCATCACCGATGAGGACGGGGAGCACTCCGACTGGATCGAACTCCAGAACACCGGCACCACCGTGGTGAATCTCAAGGGGTGGTCCCTCACCGATGATCCCGCGGTGCCCGCCAAATGGGTGTTTCCCGCCACTTCCCTGAATCCCGGGGCCTTCTTGACGGTGTTCGCCTCGGGCAAGAACCGGGTCACGCCAGGGGCACAGCTCCACACCAGCTTTCAGCTCGCGTCCGACGGCGAATACCTGGGCCTGTTCGCCCCCGATGCCACCACTGCCACCACCGAATTCGCCCCGGCCTATCCGCCGCAGCGGGTGGACATCTCGTACGGGTTCCGCTCCGGACAGGCCTACTTCTTCACCACCCCCACCCCGGGTGCGGCCAACACCGGAGGCGTCGCCAATTTCGTCGCGGATACCAAATTTGATCACCACCGCGGATTCTACGACGCCGCCTTCGACCTCACCATCACCTGCGCCACGCCCGGGGCGACCATCCGCTACACCACCAACGGGGTGGCCCCGACGGTCAACACCGGGTTTGTGTACACCGGTCCGGTGACGCTCCGGGGCACGACCGTGCTCCGGGCGGCGGCGTTCCTCGATGGACTGCAGCCGTCGAACGTGGACACCCAGACCTTCCTCTTTCTCGACGACGTCCTGAAACAATCCGCCGATGGCAAGGCGCCTCCCGGATGGCCGACGAGCTGGGGCGGGAATGTGGTGGACTACGGCATGGATCCCGACGTGGTCAACAACGCGCTCTACAAGGACGAGATCAAGGCCGACCTCCGCAGCATTCCGTCGTTTTGCATCGTCACGGACCTGAAGAATCTCTTCGACGCCTCCACTGGCATCTACGCCAACGCGAGCCAGGACACCATTGCCTGGGAGCGTCCGTGCTCGCTGGAACTCATCCAGACCAACGGAAGCACCGCTTTCCAAATCGATGCCGGCATCCGCATTCGCGGGGGGTACAGCCGGAGCTCGTCGAACCCCAAGCACGCGTTCCGGTTTTTCTTCCGCGATGTTTATGGAGCCTCGCGATTGAAGTATCCGCTCTTCGGTCCCACCGGAGTGTCGTCGATGGACCAGTTCGATCTCCGCACCTTTGAGAATTATTCGTGGAGCTTCGAGGGGGATTCGCGGGGCGTATTTATCCGCGACGTTTTTTCCCGCGACGCGCAGCTGGCAATGAACGGTGTGGGTTCGCGCGGAAACTATTATCACCTCTTCATCAACGGCCAGTACTGGGGCTTGTACAACACCGACGAACGTCCCGAGGCCTCCTTCGGCGCCGGGTATCTGGGCGGCGACAAGAAGGACTACGACGTCATCAAGGTTGCGCCTGACAACTCCTACACCATCTATGCCACCGACGGCGACATGGCGGCGTGGAACCGGCTGTACGATGCGGCCAAGGCGGGCCTGAGTTCCGACGCGGCGTATTTCAAAGTGCAGGGACGCAATCCCGACGGCTCGCTGAATCCGGCCTACGAGAACCTGATCGATGTGGACAACCTCATCGACTACATGCTGGTGATTCTCTACGGCGGAAACCTGGATGCGCCGATCTCCAACTTCCTTGGCAACACCTCCCCGAACAACTGGTTCGGCATGCGCGACCGCACCGGGGCGCACGGGGGATTCCGCTTTGTGTGTCATGATTCCGAACACACATTGCTGAATGTAAACGAAAGCCGCATCGGACCGTACTCCTCCGGGAGCACGTCGGTCACCAAGAGCAATCCGCAGTACATCTGGCAGCAAATGTGGGGCAACGCGGAGTTCCGCATGCGTGTGGCGGATCGCGTTCAACGCCATTGCTTCAACGGCGGACCGCTCAGCCCGGACGGCGCGGCGGCCCTGCTGCGCACCCGCACCAATGAACTGTTCGCACCGGTGGTCGCCGAGTCCGCCCGCTGGGGCGACTCCAAGCGCGCCACTCCGCTCACCCGCAACCGCGAGTGGATCACTGAACTGAACCGCATCTTCACCTCCTACCTTCCGCAGCGAACGGGAATCATCCTCACTCAGCTCCGTTCGAAGAACCTCTATCCGACGGTCGCCGCGCCGACCCTCTCGCCCTTCGGCGGAACCATCAACGCGGGCGACACCGTGTCGCTCACCGCGGCCTCGGGGACCGTCTACTACACCATCGATGGATCGGATCCCCGATTGCAGGGTGGCGGCATTTCCCCTTCGGCGCGCGCGAAGAATGGAACGCTTCCCATTTTAGAAACCCAAACCCTCCGGGCCCGCGTACTCGACGCTGGCGTGTGGAGCGCACTGGTCGAGGCCCCGTTCACGATTCGGCAGACCTATCGCGAGCTCTTCATCACCGAGGTCATGTACCACGGCGTGGCAGCAGGTGCGAACACCGGCGACGACCTCGAATTCGTGGAGCTGAAGAACGTGGGTTCCAAGACGCTCGACCTCAGCGGCGTGCATTTTGCCGACGGGATCGAATTCGAATTCCCGCGCGGACGACTGCTGGAGGCCGGACAGTTCGTCGTGCTGGTTTCGAATCCGGCGGCCTTTTCGCAGCGGTATCCCGGCGTACGGATCGAAGGAACCTATCTGGGAAGTCTCAGCAAATCGGGCGAACGCCTCGCGCTCGTCCATGCCGACGGTTCCCCCATTTTTGAGTTCACCTACGGCACGCGCGATCGCTGGCCCGCCAGTGCCGATGGCGGGGGATTCTCCCTCGTCCCCGTGTTGCCGAACGTCAACGCCGATCCCGCGAACCCGGCCTCGTGGCGCGCCAGTGCGGTCATCGGCGGATCCCCGGGTGCCGATGATCCCGCGCTCAACCTTCAGCCCGTGGTGATCAACGAAGTCGTGCCCCGCGGCAACACCACCACACCGGCCGCGATCGAACTGTTCAATCCGGGCAGCATCCCTGCTCCCGTGGGCGGATGGTATGTGAGCCCGAGCCGCACCGTCCCCGCGGGCTTCCGGATCCCGGCTGGTCAGGTCGTTCCCGCCAACGGGTATCTCGCCCTGCAACTCGGCAGCCTCGACGCCGCACAGCCCGGCACGAAACTTCAATTCGATGGTCGCGGCGGTGAACTCTGGATCCACTCCGCGGACGCCGCAGGGGCCACCACCGGATACGTCGATGGACTCTCCTTCGGCGGCCTGTCCGCAGGCGATTCCCTCGGGCGCGTCACCAACTCGGTCGGCCGGAAACTCTGGCTGCTTCAATCACGTACCACTCTTGGTGCGGTCAATGCCGCCCCGGCTCCGTCGGCGGTGATCGTCTCCGAGATTCAGTATCATCCGCTGACCTCGGAGGTGGAGTACGTGGAATTGCAGAACCGTTCCGCCGCGCCGGTTGCCCTGTTTGATTCTGCGGTGCCGGCCAACACATGGCGCATCGAGGGCATCGGGTTCGAATTCCCCACCGGTGTCACGCTGCCCGCGGGCGGATTTGCGGTGGTGACTGCCGGAGATCCGGCGGCGTTCCGCACCCGCTTCTCCATCCCGGCCTCCACGCCGGTGTTCGGGCCAATGACCGGAAATCTCCAGGACAACGGCGAACGCCTCACGCTGGAGCGTCCCCTCGCACCGGAAACGGTGACCAAGAACGACGGCACCCAGGAGACGATCGTCCCGCGGTTTGCGGTCGATTCCGTGGCCTACGATTCCACGGCACCGTGGCCGCTTGCCGCAGCGGGCAGTGGATCTTCTTTGGAACGCCGATCCACCGATGGTTTGTCCGATGACCCCGCGAACTGGATTGCCAGCAAGGGCAAGGGATCACCGGGCACCGAAGCCTCGGCCAACGTTGCCCCGCGTGTGGACGCGGGACCCGACCAGCAGGTGGAGTCGCTTACCTTCCCGGTCAACATCAGCCTCAGTGGATCGGCCACCGACGACGATCTCCCGCGCGGGCAGCTCACCTATTCGTGGAGCCAGGTCAGCGGAGCTCCGGTGCAGTTCAGCAATTCTTCGATTGCCAAGCCCGTGGTCAGCGTCCCCGGACAAGGAACCTTCACCCTGCGGCTGTCGGTCAGCGACGGGGCCCTCAGCTCCACCGACGACGTGATTCTCACCACCACACGACCCGCCGGGGATGCCGTCCTGCTCGCTGCGGGCTCGGTGTGGCGTTACCTCGACAATGGATCGGACGGTGGCACCGCGTGGCGTGCGGCTGATTTCGACGACAGCACCTGGAAATCTGGAAAGGCCCAATTGGGGTACAGTTCCGACGAAGGCGATGAAGCCACCGTCGTGGGCTACGGACCCGATGCGAGCAACAAATACGTCACCACCTATTTCCGGACGAAGTTCAACGTGGCGGACGCGAAGAGCGTTCAGGGATTGACCGTGCGGCTGGTGCGGGATGACGGCGCGGTGGTGTTCCTCAACGGGCAGGAAGTGTGGCGCGACAACATGCCGGAGGGCGACTACACCTACCAAACCTTCGCCAGCGCGACCGTGGGCGGAGCGGATGAGAGTACCTTTTTTGAGCGAGTCATCGACGCCACGCTGTTGCGAAACGGGTCGAACACCCTGGCGGTCGAGGTGCATCAATCCAACGCCAGTTCGAGCGACGTCAGCTTCGACCTGGCGCTCAACGCCAAGGTGACCGCGGTCAATCAGGCCCCGCTGCCCAATGCCGGACCGGATCGGACCGTGGTGCTGCCGGCCTCGCTGTCGCTCCAGGGTTCCTTCCAGGATGACGGGCTGCCCGCGAATCCTGGAGTACCCACCATCCGCTGGACCGTGGTCAGCGGACCCGGCCTCGTTTCCTTCACACCGGCCGACCATTTGCAGACCACCGTCTCGTTCTCCGCGGTGGGTCGTTACCTGCTCCGGCTCACCGTCAATGATGGGGCGATCGGCGTCTCGGATGATGTGACGGTGGATGTCACCGGGGGAGAACTCCCGCCGCCAATTCTCGTCACCTCGGGTCCGAATCCGGACCTCGCCTTCACCACCGAAGTGGGACGCAGCTACACGGTGCAGGCCCGGGAGGATCTCGTCACCGGTCAGTGGGTGACCGTCCAGCAGGTGCCGGTGTCGAAGGCCGCGCAGGTGATCAAGGTCCCGCTGTTGGGACCGGGAACGCAGCGCTACCTCCGGGTGGTCAGCCCGTCGGTGCCGTGAGGGCGGAGGGGGAAGATGTTGAAGGGTTGAAAAGTTGAAGTGTTGAAGGGGAAGCGGCGTTCTGTTCACACGTTTGGAGTACCGCGTTTACGCGGCTCTGCTGTTGGACTCGGGGGCCATCGAACGGTTGGGAATCAACCGCCTGCGTTGCTCGAGACACGCTTCCCCGAACCGTCTGAAGACGGGACTCCGAACCCATGAGAAAACCCCCGAGACAGCGTCGGATTCCCCTTCAACGCTTCAACTTTTCAACCCTTTAACTGCCGCTTCCAGGCTTCCTTCTAATTCCCCGACTCACGAAACCAGTGCCAGGGTTCGTAGATCACGCCGAAGGGATTCTGGCGCGGGTAGGAAAGGCGAAACCCAAACCGGCCGGCGTGCTCCTTCAGCCAGGCAAACGCAGCCGTGGTTTCGAATTCCTCCGACAACGGCGGGCAGCCCGGAGTGCCAATGTCCACCGCACGACCCGTGTGATGCTCGCTGTATCCCGGAGCAGCATTCACGGTGAGGATCTCTTCAAGCGAGGTTCCCGAATCGAGCTTCCGACGCAGGATGTCGCGCTGCGCCTCCACACTCCGGAATCCCGAGATGAGCAACAGCGTCACGCCCGCCTTCTCGGCGGATTCACGCATCGTCGCCCAGCGTTCTGCGGTGATGGGCTCCAGCTTCAACTCGCGCCCGTTTTGCAGCACGCGCGCGACCACGAGGGATTTCGCCTCGGGTTGCAGCGCGAGCCCGCGCCCGACCGCATAGTCGCTGGGAATGCCCAGCGCCGTCAGCTCGGCGGCGATGCGTGAATCGTAGGAAACAGAGGTACCGGGTTCCGTCACCCGGACACCCTGCCCGGACCCGGCCCGCCGAGGAAGCCCAAGGAAGGGTACCAAAATTGGTTCATGCTCCGGGCAAGATCCGGTCGATCCCCGCCAACGGGCGTGTGGTTGAGTCGGAGGGGATTTCGTTCGATCATTGTGTGTCCAGTCCTGCAGCCCCATGTCCATCGTCCCCCTGCGCAAGCACCGGAAGCGCGGCTTCGAAGGGTTGTCCGTTGAGTCAGGTCCGCGTCGGCGCGGCGGTGCGCATCCGCCAGTTGCAGACCGATCCGGGCATCTCGCAACGCCTTCGCGAAATGGGTCTGGGCGAGAATCAGATGCTCCGCTTGGTCTCAAAATCCGCGAGCCTCATCTGCCAGGTCTGCAATGCGCGCCTCGCCCTGAGCGAACAGATCGCTGCACTGATCGTGGTCGAACCCATCGGCGTGCGTTGAGTGACGGTGGCGGCAGTCTGCGGCAGCGCGGTGCGATTTTCTTCTTCCTCTTTCTGAGTCTCGGTTTCGCCTCGGGTCCCATGCTTCGCGCCGGGACTCCCACCCATTCCCCGGTCCGCCGTGCCGACGTTCTCGCCCAGCAGGGACGGTATGTTTACGAACGGAATTGTGTGATCTGCCACGGGCGGTATGGCGATGGACGCGGCGACATGGCGCGCGGGATGCAGCCCAAGCCGCGACGTTTCACCGCCGGTGTGTTCAAGTACCGCTCCACCCCGAGCGGATTTCTCCCCTCCGAGGCCGACCTCGAACGCACCATCCGCAACGGAATCGCCGGCACTTCGATGCCCTCCTTCGCGGGCCTGCTGACCCAGCGGGACATCGAGTCGGTGATCGAAACGGTGAAGACTTTTTCATCGAAGTGGGATCACGCCGAAAACCGGTCGCATTCGCTGACGATTCCCTCCGTGCCCGACTGGTTTGAGGTCGATGCGGAACTGCAGAGTCACGCCCGATCGGGAGCGGCGGTGTACCAGGTCAACTGCGCCCCCTGCCACGGCGCGCAGGGGCGGGGGGACGGAATGGCTGCACCGAACTTGGAAAACGATTGGGGCGAGCCTACGCCTCCGGCCGATCTCACGGCATCAACGCTTCGATGCGGACCCGGGCCCGAAGATATTTATCGAACGCTGGTCACCGGGTTGAACGGCACGCCGATGCCGTCGTTTCTGGAGAGCACGACCGAGTCGGACCGATGGAACCTCACCGCGTGGATTCTCGCCGCGCGTCGTGCACGCGCGGCGAGAGCTTCATCCACCGAGGGTCAATAGCCTCCGATTCAAACCGCGAACTCGGACTTCTCGAGGGTGACCTTGCCATTCTTCACGATGGCTTCGTTGACCTTCACCGCGGTCACGGCGGCTTCGAATCCTTCCTTCCAACCGCAGTCCGGCTTGGTGCCTTCGTTCACGTGCTCGACAAACTTTTCGAGCGCGTACTTGAGCGGGGAATCGGTGTCCGACGCGGCCTCGGCCGGCTTCTTGCCCTGGGCGAGGATCTTGGTGGCGTTGGCCACCAGCGCGATGCCGGAGTCGGAGAGGAAGTCGTCCTTGCGGGCGTACACTTCCCAGCCGAGCAGGGGCGCGTCCACTTCCTTGAACATCCAGCCCTTGTTGTCGCGGATCAGAATCGCGGCATCGCTGCCGTGGAAGATCTGGTGCTCGCCCTGGAATCCGCTCGCGAGCGTGGCGCTGTAATGCAGTCGCACGCCGCCGGGATACTCAACCACGGCGTGAACCGTGTCCTCCACCTCGCGGCCGTCCTGCCACTGCTGAATCCCGCCGAAGCCCGTGATCGATACGGGCAGCGCGTCGAGGTACCAGCTCGCGGTGTCGATGGCATGAATGCCGATCTCGCCGGCGAGACCGAGTGACGTCTCGCGGAAGAGTCGCCAGTTGAGTGCCTTCTCGCGGTCCGGATTGGGCGAGGCTCGGCGCCAGGATTGCTTCTTGTTGTACTGCGCGCTGGCCGAGGCGGTGTGTCCGCACGCGCCGGTGCGGAAGAACTTGAACACGTGATGGTGCTGCGGGTTGGCGCGGAAGGCGTGACCCACCTGGAAGATCTGCTTCGCCGGCAACGCCGACGCTGCCTTCGCAATGGCTCGCGCATCGTCAATGCTCCCGGCCATCGGCGCCTCCAGATACACGTGCTTGCCAGCCGCCATCGCTGCGAGGGCGATCTCGCGGTGCAGGTGGGTGGGGGTCGCGATGATCACGCCCTTCACATCCGGATCCGCGAGGAGCGCCTTGTAGTCTTCGTACGACTTCGCAGCCGGTGCGGCTTCGGAGGCGCGCTTGATCGAGGATTTGTAGTTGTCGCAGATCGCCACCACCGGCGCATTCGGCAACCGGCCGAGCTGGGCAATCACATCGCGTCCCTGCGCACCGAGGCCAATCACGCCGATCTTCACCGGCGGACCCACGGGCTTCTCCTTGTAGTTCGGATCCGCCTTGGGAACGGGCAGCGAACCGTCGGCCGCGGGCTTGGCATCCTCCGCATGGATCGGAATGCCTCCCAAGGCGGCCATCATGGTCGCGATGGATCCGGCCTTGAAGAAGTCGCGCCGGTTGAAATCAGGGGAGGGGGAATCGGACGGGACGATGGGGTTCATGCGGGGGAACGAGATGATTCGGAAACGACGAAAACGACGCAGGCGGAACGAAAAACGATCAGACGAAGGGGAATCCGTTTTGAAAAAAAGCGGGCGCCATCCCGTGACAGCGCCCGCCTGAAAACCAAGCCCAGGAGCGGGCGGGACCGGTCGATGAACCGGTCCTCAAACCATCAGTTCAATGCCTTGATGCGGATGTTGCGGAATCCGACGGACCCGTGGTCGCCCTGGAGCAGGATCGGTCCGGGTTCGTTGACATTGTCATCCAGGTGGCTGCCGGTGCCGTGTTCCACCACGACGTTCTCGTGCACCTTCACGCCGTTGAGGATGACGGTGATCTTGTTGCCGATCATGCGGGCTTCGACTTCCTGCCACTGGCCGGCCTTGCGAACCGCGGGGATGGCGCAGGAGGCCACATTGTAAATGTCGCCATTCAGACCCTTGTCGTGGCCGTCCTTCTTGGTGTTGTCGAAGATCTGGATCTCGTAGCGGCCGCGCAGGTAGAAGCCGGAGTTGGAGCCGGGGGGCACCTGGTATTCGTAGCGGACGATGAAGTCACGGTACTTGGCGGTGGTGTAGATGTCGGTGCCGTGCTCGTTCGGGGCAAGGACATTGCAGAGGATGCCGCGCTGCACGCTCCAGGACTTGTTGCCATCGGGACGGCGATAGGTCCAGCCGTCGAGGCTCTTGCCGTCGAAGAGAAGCTTGAAGCCCTCGGCCTTCTCATGCTTGGAGAGCACGTTGGCGTTGTCCTGCGGGGTGGAGCTGCCGGCCTCGAGGCCGAGCGACCAGCGGATGCCGCCGAGGATGTGCTTCTGGAACGAGTCGCTGCTCCAGACATCTTCGCGATGGCCGAGGGAGGTGTAGAAAACCTTGCCCTTGCCGACCGACTTGCACCAGGCAACGGGATAATCACCCGGGACGAGGGTGTTGGGGTTCTTATCGAGGGTCAGGAGACCGTGGACCTCTTCGCGTTTGAAATTCTGGAACTGATAAATTTCGTCGAAGACCGTGTACACCGGGCCGAGGCTCTTGGTGGCGGGGTGGGCGGGATCGAGGTTGTAGGCATCCACCTGCACCTGCGCGCCGTGGGTCTTGAATTCGCCGCCGAGCGCGCGGATGAACGGAGGATAGCCGTGGAAGGTGTCGCTGCCGGAGTGCATGCCGATCAATGCATGGCCCGCCTCCACCCAGCGAATGAAGCCGTCCTTGTCCGGAATCGCGAGATCCCCGGTGGTGTTGGCAAAGATCACCGCGTCCACCTTGTTCAGCTTCTCCAGCGTCATCTTCTCGGCCACCTCGGCGTCATCGGTGCCCTTCGGTCCGCCGCGGACCACGTCCACGACCACGTAGTCGCCGCTCGTCTCACCGAGCGTGGCGAGGACGTTTTCAGCGGTCTGGATGGAGCTGTGGCGGAAGCCCTTGGTGGCGGTGACCACCAGCACCTTCTTGGGTGCGGCGTCCATCTGGAGGGGCAGGAGCCCGGCCATGACGAGGCCGGCGGTGAAGAGACGAAGTTTCATGAGATGCGGACGGTCTGGAATGCAGGGATTGCGTGCTGTCAGGTCCGAACACGGACGCTTGGGAACGGGAACCCATTCATTTGGCGGAGCCCGGAGCCGGTCGGCAAGGCTCAATTCCCGGCCCGTTCCCCAAAGTTTCCCCGAACGTCACGGCTGCCGGCTTGCAGAAGCGTATCAGGAATGGGTGAATCCCACAGCACCGGGCCATTCAGGCCGAGTTCTCATCCCCATTCGTTTCATGATTCCGATCCAACGCTCCCGAGTCCCGCGCCGCAGCGGATTCACCCTCATTGAGCTCCTCGTGGTGATCGCCATCATCGCGATCCTCGCCGGAATGCTGCTGCCCGCGCTGTCGAAGTCGAAGACCAAGGCGCAGGGCATTCTGTGCATGGCGAACAGCCGTCAGATGATGCTCGCCTGGCGGCTGTACGTGGATGACAACAACGACCGCGTCCCGCAGTCCTACGGGTCCAAGGCGTGGGTGCAGGGCAGCCTCGATTTCAGCGCCAATCCGAGCAATTGGGACATCAACCAGGACATCAAGAAGAGCGTCCTCTGGCCCTACTGCGGCAACAGCGCCGGCATCTGGAAATGTCCGTCGGACCGCAGCACCGTTGTGGTCAAAGGCACCACCTACCCACGCGTCCGGTCCATCTCGATGAACGCGTGGTTCGACAGCGATGACGTCGGTGGATTTGGACCCGGATTCCGGATCTACAAGAAGATGAGCGACGTGGTGGACCCCGGCCCGTCGATGACCTGGGTGTTCCTCGATGAGCGCGAGGACAGCATGAACGACGGCGAGTTCGTGGTGGGAATGACCGGATATGCGGATCAGCCGACGCAGTGGAAGATCGTGGATTTCCCCGCCAGCTACCACAACCGCGCCTGCGGATTTGCCTTCGCCGATGGCCACTCCGAAATCCACAAGTGGGTGGATCCCCGCACCTTTCCCGTGCTGAAGAAGAACACCCCGCTGCCGCTCAACGTGGGCTCGCCGCGCAATCAGGACGCGCTCTGGATGATGGAGCGCTCCACCCGCAAACTGTAGCCCTGCCCCGACGGGGAGGGTGAGGAAGACACGGATTGCACGGATTCACACCGATTCCGAAAACAAATCCCGAGATGCGATCTCAGATCTTCGATTCTTGCCCGCTGCGCGTCTCGCCTGCTGTTGTGGATTTGAAATAATGCATGCGCCTTGAACAATGCAGCGTGTCAGCGTATGCTAACCGCATGACGCAATCCACCATCACCGACCGGTTTCAGACCACCATCCCTCTCGAGGTACGGACGGCCCTGAACCTCGAACCCCGCCAACGGGTGTCGTACGAGGTCCGGGACGATGGATCAGTCATCCTGCGCCCGGTCCCGCGGTTGGAAGATTTGTTCGGCAGTCTCAAGCCGAACCGGCCGGTAACTAATTCACGGACTGAAAAGCAAGCCGCCCGGGAAGCAATCGCTCGCGAGGCATCCGCTGAGGGGATCTGATGACCACTCGATACCTGGTCGATACAAACGTCCTTCTCAGGTTTCTCGTGGGAGAACCGGCTCCGCAGGCCGCAGCCGCGCGGAGGCTGTTCACCCGAGCTGCAGCGGGCGAAGTCGTTCTCGACGTCTCACCGGTAATTGTCGCCGAGACGATTTACACGCTGGTTTCGTTTTACGGCGTCGACCGGAAGGCGGCTGCGGCAAAACTGGCCCTTTTGCTCCAACAGCATGGGGTCCAATTGCGCGAGCAGCGCCAGGTAATCAACGCACTTGAACGATTGCAGAGCCCCAATGTCGGCTTTGCGGATGCGTTTCTGGCCGCCGGAGCCGAGGAAGAAAAAGTGGCCGTCGCTTCGTTCGACCGGGATTTCGAGAAGTTGCGAATCACCCGCTACGAGCCCACCGCGTAGCGGCAAGCAGGGAGACACGGATTGCACGGATTCACACCGATTCCGAAATCAAATCCCGAGACACGATCTCCGATCTCCGATCTTCGATTCCCCCTAGCTGATCAGGCCCTTGACCACTTCGCCGAAGACGTCGGTGAGGCGGAAATCGCGGCCCTGGAAGCGGTAGGTGAGCTTCTCGTGGTTGAACCCGAGCTGGTGCAGCAGCGTCGCGTGAAGGTCATGCACGTGCACCTTGTCCTTTACCGCATTGAACCCGAAGTCGTCGGTTTCTCCATAGGTTAACCCGGGCTTGAACCCTCCGCCGGCGACCCAGTAGGTGAAGCCGTTGGGATGATGGTCCCGTCCGTCGTCCCCGCCCTGCACCATCGGCGTGCGACCAAACTCGCCGCCCCAGATGACAATGGTGTCCTCCAGCAGCCCGCGTTGCTTCAAGTCGGCAACCAGCGCAGCGCTGGCCTTGTCGGTCTTGCCGCATTCGGCCTTCAAGCCGCCGGTGAGACCGCCGTGGTGATCCCAGGATTCGTGGAAGATCTGCACGAAGCGCGTGCCGCGCTCGATCAGGCGTCGCGCGAGCAGACACGCATTCGCATACGTCGGCTTGCCCGGTTCCGCGCCGTAGAGCTCGAGCGTGGCCTTGGATTCCTTCGAGAGGTCCATCAACTCCGGAGCGCTGGACTGCATCCGGTAGGCCATTTCGTAGGCGCTGATCCGTGCAGCAATCTCGGGATCTCCCACCGCGTTCAGCCGCTGGCGGTTCAACCGGTTGATCACATCGAGGGAATCCTTCTGCAGCGTCACGTCCACGCCCTTCGGATTGCCAAGGTGCAGGATTGGATCCCCTCCAGTTCGGAACATCGTCCCGCTGTGAACGGTGGGGAGGAATCCGGAACCCCAGTTTGAAGCCCCGCCGCTGGTGCCCTTGCTGCCGGTGCTGAACACCACGTAGGCCGGGAGGTCCCGCGACTCGCTGCCCAGACCATACGTGGTCCATGCACCAAAACTGGGACGCCCGAACTGCTGCGACCCGGTGTTCATGAAGATCTGCGCCGGCGCGTGGTTGAAGGCGTCGGTCTGCATCGACTTGATGACCGTGATGTCATCCACCACCCGAGCCAGGTTCGGGAGCAGTTCCGACACCTCGGTGCCACTGCGGCCGTGCTTGGCGAATTTGAACTTGGGTCCGAGCAGCTTTGAACTCGGGTTGATGAACGCCGCGCGATAGCCCTTGAGCAGCTCCGCCGGGGGCAGGGTGCCGGAGAATTTGGCGAGCTGGGGCTTGTAGTCGAAGAGCTCCAGATGGCTCGGCGCACCGGCCATGAACAGGTAGATGACGCGCTTGGCCTTGCCCGTGAAATGCGGCTTCTTCGGCGCCAGCGGATCGATCGCCGCCGTTGCGGTCGACGCGGCCGACGCGGACGATTCGCCGAGCAGCTGCTGCAGGGCGATGGCTCCGAGTCCAACGCCGCACTGCTTGAAGAACCAGCGGCGGGTCAGGTCCCGACGGAATTCCTCGGCGGCGTGCTCGGCATGGGTGAGGCGTTTCATGATTGGGGTTCCAAAATTGGGTTTCCGGTTTTCACTCACTCCTTGGTGATCGCCTCGTCGAGGTTCAGCAGCACGCGGGACACGGCGGCGTAGGCGGCGAGTTGCGCCGGGGTGGTGCCGGCGGGGACTTTGGGAAGTTCATTCCGGCCGGTGGCGAGTTCGAACGGGTTCACCCATCCCTCGGCGATGCGCTTCTGCTGTCGGGCAAGCAGACCCTTGATCTCAGCCCGTTCGGCCGGAGTGGGAGGACGCGACAGCACGCGCCGAAATGCATAGGTGATGCGCTGATCGTCGGTCGTGCCGCCTTCCTTCAACACCAACGCGGCGAGGCCCTGGGCGCATTCCATCGACACCGTTTCGTTCAGCGCCATCAGCGCCTGGAGCGGCGTGTTCGACCGCGTGCGGCGGACGCAGGAGAAATCCCCGTTCGGTGCATCAAATGTGGTCAGGAACGGATACGGCACCGACCGATAGCGGAAGGTGTACAAGGCGCGGCGATACCGGTTGGTGCCGGATTCCTCGTCCCAGGGCTTTGGGCCGTAGCTGTTGGGCGGAAGGAAGAGGAACGACGGAGCAGGCGGATGCGCGGTGGGACCGCCGACCGCAGGGTTGAGCAGGCCGCTCGCGGCGAGGCCGACATCGCGAACGAGTTCGGCATCGAGACGGAACCGCGGACCGCGGGAAAGCAGACGGTTGTATCGGTCCTTCTCGATGCGGTCGGGCGTCACGCGCGAGGACTGACGGTAGGTCGCCGAGGTGACGATGGCGCGATGCAGCGTCTTGAGGCTCCAGCCCTGGTCCATGAATTCCACCGACAGCCAGTCGAGCAATTCGCGATGGGATGCCGGCGGGCTCTGCACGCCGAGGTCCTCGGGCGTCTCCACCAGCCCTGTACCAAAATAGGACTGCCACACGCGGTTCACCGCCACGCGGGCCGTGGTGGGGGAGCTGCGATCGACCATCCAGCGCGCGAAGGTGAGACGCGAATCATCGGCCCCCGGCGGGAGCGGGTGCAGCGCCGCGGGCACGCCGGCCTTTACGGTGTCGGCCGGCTTGAGCCAGTCGCCGCGCTTGAAGATGTGGGTGGGCCGCTTGGCTTCGTTTGCACCCTCGCCCTGGCGCGCGACCAGCGTGAGGGTGGGGGTTCCCACCGGCCACTGCTTCCAGAGCGCCTCAATTTTGGTATTGGTATCCTTGAAGGCCTCCACCGTGGTGCGCCAGTAGCTGAACACCGCGGCCACCTGCGCCGGCGTGCGGCGATCGGGGGGGATTTCGAAGATCTGTCGCACCGAGGGCGGGATCACATCGGCCACTGCGGCGGAGTTGGTCGACACGCTCAGACGGAACCGGCCGAGGTTGTGATTCTGATTGTCGTCGGAGTTGTCGCCGCCGTGATTCTGCTGGAGGCGGAACAGAAGCACCGCGCCCTTGGGAAACTGGATGGGCTTCTCGGGAATGAACACGGCCTGGCGCGGCACGTTGCGGCGGCCCGGTCCGGCGTCGATGCCCCAGGCGGTATCTTCCTTTCCGTCGATGGCAAACGCCACCGGTCCGTACACGCGTTTGTCGCCGCCGTCGCGCTTGCGGTACTCCGATTGAAACTCCGGCTCCAGCTTTCGCTCCTCGTTGGAGAAATCCGCTGTGGCCTTCACAAACTTCACGGTGAGTTTGTTGGTGGGGTTCGAGACGTCGGTCGCCTCCACCTTGAATTCGCTCAACGCCGCCATGCCGTGGATCGACCGGCCGGGGCCGCCGCTGGGTAGGTTCGGATCCGGCAGCTGCTCCATCCGGAAGGCGCCGATCGATGCGAGATCATTGGTGCCCCGGAATTCCGCGGTCCATTGCGTGGGGGCGTAGCTGGCAGCGCGAATCGAGTGGTCCTCGTAGTGGTAGTAGCGCTCGCCGTTGTCGCCGGCGTTGCGGACATCGACGTAGGTCCACGCAGTGTCCTGCTTGCGTGCGACCGCTTCCCACGCGGCCATGCGCTGCTGCCAGTCGGAGGTCGTGTGACGCAGTCCCTCCTCCAGATCGCGGATCTGCCGGAGCAGGTCCGACCGCTTCATCTGTTCCGACGGCGTGTAGGTGACCATCGAGGATTCGTGGTCGTTGTTCAGGAAGGCGAACATCCGGTAGTACTCCTCCTGCGTGATGGGGTCGTACTTGTGCGTGTGGCACTGCGCGCACTGGATGGTGAGGCCGAGGATGCTCTTGCCGATGCAGTCCATGCGGTCGAACAGACCGTCCATGCGGAACTGCTCGGGATCGACGCCGCCCTCCTCGTTCAACATCGCGTTGCGGAGGAATCCGGTGGCCACGCGCTGGTCCTCGGTGGCGTTGGGGAGTTGGTCGCCGGCGATCTGTTCGACGATGAACTGGTCGTAGGGCAGGTCGCGATTCAGGGCGTTGACGACCCAATCCCGGTACGCCCACACCGCGCGTCCCTTGTCCTTTTCAAAGCCGTCGGAGTCCGCATAGCGCGCGGCGTCGAGCCACTGGCGTCCCCATTTTTCGCCGTAGTGGGGGGACTTGAGCAGCGATTCCACCACGCGCTCGTAGGCACCCGGGGCCTTGTCGGCGAGGAAGGCGTCCACCTCGGCGGGCGTGGGCGCAAGTCCAGTGAGATCAAAATGCACGCGCCGGAGCAGGGTGATGCGATCCGCCTCCGGAGAGGGGGACAGACCTTCCTGCTCCATGCGGGCCATGACGAAGGCATCGAGCGGGGAACGCACCCAGCGGGGATTTTTCACCGCCGGGGTCGCGGGCCGAACCGGGGGGTGAAAGGCCCAATGTTGGGCGGCCTTGGCAGCGCTGTCGGCCTTGGCCGTGTCGGGCCAGACCATGCCCTGGTTGATCCAATCCTGGAGCACCGCGACCTGCGTTGGGCTGAGGCGGTCGCCCTTTTTGGGCATGGCGGCGAGTTCGCGATGCGCGCCGGTGACGACCTGAACGATCAGCGATGCGGAAGCATTCCCGGCCACCGCTGCGGGGCCATGCTCGCCGCCCTTGAGAACGGACGCTCGGCTGTCGAGACGCAGGCCATTCTCCGAACGCTTCGGCCCGTGGCACTGCACGCACGACTTATCAAAAATGGGCGCCACATCGCGGCTGAAGTCGACCGTGGCGGCGAACGCAGGACCGGCCAAAGCCGTGGTGACCCACCACAGGGTCGTGGTCCAAAGGCGCGGAAACCGGGGGTTCATCGTGCGCATCCTGATGCCATCGACCGCCGGGGGTCGAACGGATTTTCTAGAGCCCATGCCATTCCGATTGGATGGCAATGCCCCGCCGCGACATTCAAGTCATTCCCGAGCGGGGCCGGAATCGTTGCGACGCTGAAATTCCGGGAGCTGAAAGAAGCGTTCCCCGGGGAAGTAGTGATTGTACGAACTGTTGGCGCGCCGGAACGTGAGCAACTCAGGGAGACGGCGTCGGACATTTTCCAGCACGCTGAAATCCCAGAGCGCTCGATTCCATCGCCCCCGCGCGACATTCCCGGCCAGTGCGAGAAACCAGGACAGGAGGGCCAGCGGCACCCACGGCGCGGAGAAGGTTTTCAACGGGAGGACAAACAGATTGCTCCGGTTGGAAATATAGCGGCGGCGGCCCACCGGCTGCGGCGCAGCCTGGACCACCTGCGTGTCGGAGGCGCCGACGGCGTGATACACGTGCGATTCGGGCACGGTGACGCACTGCCATCCCCGCTGCCATGCGCGGATGCCGAGGTCCAGGTCCTCGAAATCGAGGAAGAAACGGGTGTCAAATCCCCCGAGATCCTCATAGCAGTCGCGATGAATGAGAAATGCACCGGCGCACGGAAATGGGATCCGGTCCCCCTGCCGAAGCGGTGCCGAAAAGGAGGCCTGACGCCACAGCCACGGCCAGTTCGTGGCCCAGGGGACCGGCTCGAACCAAACGCCTGCGTGATGCAGTCGGATCCCGTGATAGTCCCACTCCCAGGGATCTGCGATGCCGATCCGGAGTGCGGGTTGGATCTGCGCCGCAAGCAGGGCAAGACAATCGGGATCGAGCCAAAGATCCTCGTTGGCAAAGAAAAGCAGGGGGAACTTCGCCACGCGCGCGCCGGCCGCGTAGCCCGAAACCAGTCCCGACAACGGGGGCTCGGACACGAGCCGGACATCGGGCTGGGCCTTCAGGTACTCGATGGAACCATCGGTGCTCTCACGGTCCACAACCACAATCTCCAGCGTCACCCCGCGCTGCGCACGGAGTGAATTCAGGAGCCGGTCCAAAAACCGGCGTCCATTGAAGTTGGAGATAATGACGGAAACCACAGCCGACGCGTCCTCATGGGCCGCCCGGGATTCGCTGGATTTCGAGGGCTTCGAAGGGACGCTTCGGAGCCATCTCGAGCGAACGCGCCCAGGCCGCCATGCGACGGAGACCCTCCTTCAAATCCACCGGAGAAGCAGTACCGAAAATGGAACGCGCCCGGGAATGATCGGACACCGCATGCAGCACCTCCGGTCGCGCGGGGAGGTTTCGGATTCGCACCGGGATTTCGAGCGCTGCTGCAACTTCCGCGGCAAGGTCAATGACACGCACCGCATCATCACTCCCCACGTTGAGAACCGCATTGCGCGCCCCCGCAACCCACGGGGCGCGGGCGATCCACGGGGCCACATCGTCAACATGTGTAAACGCCCTCGTCTGTGAGCCGTCCCCAAAGACCGACATGGGCTCTCCATTCAATCCCTGCCGGAGGAAGATCGCGATTACGTTGCGGTGCGGATCGGCCAAGTTCTGCCGTTCGCCATAGACGTTGTGCGGACGGAAGATGGTGTAGCCGATTCCATAGGCCCGCGCGGCGGCCTCGATGTCGAGTTCGCACGCGTACTTGGCGATTCCGTACGGATCCTCCGGCCTGGGCACCGAGTCCTCCCGCAAAGGCAGCTGACCGGTGCCGTACACCGCGATGCTCGACGTGAAGACGAAATGACGGGTGCCTCCCCGAATCGACGCATTCAGCAGGTTGGTCGTGGCAACCAGGTTGGTGAGGTAGTTGTGGCGTCGGACTTGATGGCTCAATCCCTCCGCAGCGAAGGCGGCGAGATGATACACCGCCTCGAACGGTCCTTCCTTCACCCACAACGCATCGACGATCGCAGGATCGCGCAAATCCCCGGTCACGAACCGCACCCCGGCGGGGACACTGCTGCGAAAACCACCGGACAAATCATCCACCCCCACCACCTCGCGCTGGGCGCGAAGGCAGTGCTCGGCAACGTGTGATCCAATAAATCCCGCCACTCCTGTGACGAGGACTTTCCCGTTCGGCATGCAAGCAACCTTCCGGAACTCCCAATGGCTTGTCGAGACCTCGACGAGTTGCTCCGTGCAACTTGGTCACTTCGACGCCGCCACAAGTTCATCCAATCGCCGCGCGATCGGCTCAAGAATCGCCAGATCCGAGTCGGGTCTACGTTGCGCACTTGGGTGCGGATTCGAGGAGCGAATCACTCCCCGCAGCTGAAGGAACTGCGCGCAGGTGTGTTTGTACGAGGGAACCGGCGCGCGAAAGGCAATCATGCCGAGGTACTGCAACCAGTCGTTCAATTCGTGGAAGCGCGAATCTCCCGCCGCCCACAAGCGGTCGCGCGCGGCGAACGCCTCGACGTGAAACGCCGACAGCCCCAGCAGGTAATCGCTGCCCCAGGCCACCATGTCGATCGCGAGATCGTTGCCCGTGTACACGCGGAAATCCGGCCGCAAACGATCGCGCACCGCGAGCCGCTCCCACTCGAGTTCACGCGAAAGCGAACTGTGCTTCGCTCCCTTCATCTGCGGAATTCCCAGGATCGCTTCGAACGTTTCCAGATCCCAGATGCGTCCGAACGGCACGAACATCTGTCCGAGTTCGAATCCCAGAAACTCGTCGCACTCCGCCGCGACCGCGCGGAAAACCTCGACCAATTCGGGTCCGGACTTGGACTGCAGCGAAGCGCAGGGAAAAAGGATCGGCGTTCCACCGGAGCATTGGATTGCCCCGCATTCGCGTCGATACAACCGCACCGGGTCGCCCTCCATCCCGTGGATGAACGCGCCGGCCACGAAGCGGCGTCCGCGCGACAAGCTGTTCACCAGCCCCAGCACCTCGGATCGCTCCTCCGGTGTGAGGAGATTCGTGTAGCCGGTATCCATGTTCACTGCCGGCACCAAGCCCGCGGCCCAGGTGCGCTCGACGAGTTGCGCGTAGTCGCTCCACTGGATCTTCCCATCGTCGCCAAAGGGCAGCAGCACGGCGGAGATTCCCTCGATCGGACGTCGCCACTTGGGTTCCGGAATGGTCATGTTCCCGATGGAAGCCGAACCGAAACCAAGGCGGGAAGGGCGAAATCCGGGAATCCACCCCCTCTCAGACGGTTTGGGACCGCGCTTGACGCCCCGCCGGGGGATTTCTAAGTTTCCCCTCCGGGTCGGTGGTCGTAGATCAATGGTAGATCCCCAGATTGTGATTCTGGTTGTTGCGGGTTCGAGTCCCGTCGGCCACCCCACCTCCCCTTTCCTCCGCGTTGGTTTTTCAACCAACCCCGTAGCCGGTCTCTTCCGGGTGGCGCCCCAAATTCGCTGCGGATTCAATCCCGCCTGAATGGCCCGCCGCACCGAGGCGTCCCAGACGGCGCCGGTTTTCTGACCGGGTTTCCAGTTCGTCGTGCGTCCTTGGACTGAAATCAACGTTGACACCATGTGTGTGGCTGTCATCACACACCCGTAAAGATTGTTTTTCTGAGACTCCCCATCCCATGAGCCCCAAGTTGCATTTGCAGATTGATGAGCGGTCGGGCGTGCCGGTGTACCGGCAGATGATGGACCAGTTCAAATACTACGTCGCCGGCGGGATGCTGCGTCCGGGCGACCAGATTCCCTCCATCCGCGAGCTCGCCGCCGCGCTTTCCGTGAATCCCACCACCGTGGTGAAGGCCTACACGGAGCTCGAACGCGCCGGAGTCATCGAGAAGCGGCACGGCAAGGGGGCCTTCGTTTCCGCCAATGCTCAGGCGCTCACCGCCGCCGAACAGGATGTGGCCCTTCGACGCTCCGCCAAGCAGCTCGCCGTCGAGGCCACCCAGCTCCAGGTGCCTTCGCCCAAGGTGCTGAATGTGGTTCGCGAGGAACTCGGTGCCCTCGCCGCCGAACGCGCCACCGAGGATTTGCCGGTGAAATTCGCCGTCGTCGCGGGCGGGGCCTGAACCCGCCGGCGCTGTACCAAAAATGGAACCAATCATCCATGCCACCGGGTTGGGGAAGACCTTCCTCGGGGGCGTGGTGGCGGTGAACGGGTTCGACCTGCAGGTGCAGGAGGGCGATGTCTACGGCCTAATTGGCCGCAACGGCGCCGGCAAAACCACGGCGCTCAAGGTCCTGGCGGGACTCCTCCGACCTGACACCGGATCGGCCCGTGTGTTGGGGGAATGGCTATGGACAGCACCCCGCGAACACCGCCAGCGGGTTGCTTATGTTTCGCAGGGACAACAGGTCCCCGGCTGGATGTCGCTTGCGGATCTGAGCCGCTTTTCGGCGAATCTCTACGATCGTTGGGACGATTCCCTCCTGCGCGAGCACGCGCGACGCTGGGGGTTGCCCCTGCAGCAACCCATCGCCGGACTCTCAGGAGGCAACCAGCGTCTGGCCGCCCTCGCCGCTGCACTGGCCACCCGGCCCGAAGTGCTGCTGCTCGATGAACCGGCCGCAGGACTCGATCCTGTGGCCCGACGCGAGCTCAACACCTGCCTCATCGAAGTGCTCCTGCGCGGCCCCGGATGCACCATCCTGCTGTCCACGCATCTGCTCGGCGACCTCGAACGCCTGGCCACCCGGGTCGGCATCATGGACCGCGGCCGCATCGTGGTGGAAGGCGCGGTGGAAGACTGGCACCGCACCATGCGACGCGTGCAGGTGGTGTTCGCCGAGAACGCCGCTCCGGTCGATTTCTCGATTCCAGGCGCATTGAAATCGCAGCAACTCGGGCCCGTGGTAACCGCCCTCGCCCGGGTGACCGATGACGCCCAGCTCAACGGCGTTCGCGCCATTCCCGGCGCCCGGGTGAACGTGTTCCCGGTCACGCTGGAGGAACTTTTTGTGGACTGGTTCCGCGACCCCGCCCCTCCGGCCGAGTCAGGAATCCGGTCGCACGCCGATTCAGGCCAGTCCGGATTCCCAGCCTAGGCAGCGGCACAACTCGTGTGTGGGCCTTCTTGCCGCCCCGGGCAGTCGCACCCGACCGACGGGAGCGCGATGGCAAGGGAACCGGACTGGTCCTGAATCGTTTCCTCACCCTGAGTTTGGAGGTTTTTCAAATAATTGCATCCGGTGGCGCGGGTGGTGTCGGATCATAGGCGTAACTCTCGTGCCCACTCCGCGAACCATGCCTGAGCCGGACGATTCGATTCCCTTCCCGGGAACGACTCGCGCCGTCCAGCCATCCCCGGGCCCGGCAACGTCGAACCACGCCAACGACGCGCGTCTCTTGGCCGAAATCGCCGCGGGTCATTCCGGGGCCCTCGCGGAATTGTACCGGGCGCGCGGCGGGGCGCTCTTTTCACTGTTGATCCGGATGCTCGGCGACGAGATGGAAGCCGAGGAAGTGCTGCAGGACACCTTCGTTCGCATTTGGAAACGCGCCGGCACGTACGAAGCCGCACAATCCGGTCCGTTCACCTGGATGGTGCTGCTCGCACGCGGACTGGCCATCGAACGCCTCCGCATCCGCGCCCGCCGGGCCGATCTCCGGGCCGCGGCGTCCGACGAATCGGGCGACCCCGAATGGACCCAATCGGAAGCCAGCACCGGCACCGACGGCTTCACCCAACTCGCCGCGCGCGAACACGCGAACCGCGTGGGCGATGCCCTGGCCGGTCTGCCCGAGGAACAACGCATCACCCTCGAACTCGCCTTCTTCAAAGGATGCAGCCAGGAGGAAATCGCCCGCAGCACGGGTCAACCCCTGGGAACCGTCAAAGCGCGCATTCGACGCGGCATGCTGGCCCTGAAACGCCGGCTGAAAGGAATTCATGACTGAGTCCGCCCAACCCATCCCGCCCGAGACCGAGGAGGCGCTGTGCCTCTACGTGCTCGACATGCTGCCCGAGGACGAACGGGTCGCGATGGAAGCCCGTCTCGCCGCCGAGCCCGCCCTGCGCCGCAGCGCGCGGGAGCTCCAGGAGACGCTCGACGGCTGTGTCCAGTCCGTGCCGCAACGCCCCGCCCCGCTTCGGGTTTGGGGTCGCATTGCCGCCACCATTTCTTCGGCTGAGGCCCCGGTGTTTGCCGCAGATTCGACGCAGGTGGAGCGTCCTGGTTCATTAGGTTGGAATCGGAATCATGGTTGGGGGTGGCAGGCACTTGGGGCCGCAGCTTGTTTTGCCGCAGGAATCGGACTCCACGCCATGTGGAGTTCCTTCCGTCAGGATTCAGTTGCCGCACGATCCGCACTCGTCGCGGGCAAAACAGATTCCTCGACGCACCGTCCCGACGGATCCGCAGTCGCCTTCCCGCAACCGGGCAGCCACGGCGCCGAACACGTCACCGCGTCGGAATCCACCGCCACCGGAAAATCGAGCACGGGCCTCGCCAACACGCTCGCGGCTTCGGCTACCGATTCCGGACATGCCGCATCCGCCGCGGCCAATCGCCCCCAGGAACGCGCGCTGCAGACGCAGGTGGCGGTCCTCACCGAGCTGTTGAATCGCGAACTCGGAACCCCGCCCGGAACCGCCCGGCTCCAGGTGGTCCGCCTCGTCGGTCCGGGCGAATCGGCCGAGACCACCGCCACCACCGCGATCCAGCCCGACACCCTCGCTGCGCTCGCCCTCACTCTTCTGAATCCGCCCAGCTCGCGCGGAGCCACCGCCAACACGACGGTCGCCACCTCTGGATCCCCATCCACTGCCGGAGCCACGACCGGCGGCAACAGCAACCCGCCTTCCTCTCCCTCCGCCACAGAGATCGCGGGAACCGGCGCCGATTCCGCCGACCTTGCCGGTGCATCCGCGGTGCATTCCACCCCGGTGGTGCAGGTCAAACTCAGCGACAACCTCACCCCGGATACGAACGCACGGAGTGCAACCCCCACGGAAAAATCCGCCGTCGCCACGGGGACAACTCCCGTAGCACAGGCACCTTCTTCCTCGCTGGCGCAGGGTTCCACTCCCTCTCCTACAACGGTAACCACCGGATCGGGCATCACTTTCGGCGCCGGCTCCGTTGCCGCCGCGACCCCAAGCGGACCCAGCGGCGTACTGCTCATGCTGCCGAATGAAGCCGCCGGCACTGCGGTGATCTCCAACCCCACCCCGCTCAGCGCGGCGGAAGTGTACCAATTCTGGCAAACCGATCCGAAGACCGGCCAGGCCGTGAATCTCGGCACCGCGCGTTCCGATGCCTCGACCGCGATTTTCAATTTCTCGCTGACCAGCGGCACGACCGGGGTCTCCTCGGTGTTCATTACCCGCGAACCCACCGGCGGATCCGCCACACCCACCGGCCCCGTGGTTGTCTCCACGCCCGCTCCGAAACCCTGATTCCATTCGATTTCAATTCTGCTCGGTCCTCTCAACTCATCAACGCCATGACCTCTCGTCTTGCTTCCGTATGGTCCAAGCCATACACTAAAACCGTGATGCCATCGAACCGTTTGAACTGGCTGGCCGGATGCCTTGCCTGGATGGGAGTGGCCACCACCGCGTTGATTCCAGTGCGTGGCGGCGATGGCGGCACTGCCACTCCTGCGCCCCGTTCTGAAATCACCTCGGTGCGCGCGGTCGCTGGCAATCTTGTGGTCACGGTCCGCGTGCCCGCGGGACGCCGCCGCGTCACGCTGGAGACCCGCAACCAGGTTCATCGCGGCGCATGGACTCCGCGCAAGGTGGAGATCCTGGACGCCAAGGACACCGCCACGCAGCAGTTCACCATTCCCCTCGGATCTGCCACCGAGACCGTTCGGGTGCGTGAGGAGACCGAGTCCGAACTCGGGCTTCCGCTCGGATTCTTCCGCGGGACCAACAGCTACGCCCCGCAGGTGCAGTCCAACTCAACCGTCTCCATCGGCATCAACCCCACGACTCCGGGCACGTCCGCCGCGGATTTCAAAACCACCGGCATTGTTGGGAACACCAGCACTTCCGTGGTGGAGTCCGACATCTGGAAGATCGACGACCACACCCTGTACTTTTTCAACCAGCAACGCGGGCTTCAGGTGATCGACATCACCAACCCGGATCGCCGCACCCTCACCGGCACGCTGCCCATCGCCGTCTGGGGCGAGGAAATGTACCAGCTCGCCTCGGGAACCGATGGATCGAAGTGGCTCGCCCTGCTCACCCAGCAGGACTGCAACGGTTCGGCGAGTGAAGTGCTGATCGTCCAGGTCGCCGGCGGCAAACCCGCTCTGCGCGGACGCCTCCCCGTGGCCGGGCAAATCCGCGAAAGCCGCCTCATCGGCAACACGCTGGTGATCGCCAGCGCCGAATGGTTCAGCCCCGCACCGGTGGAAATCCGCGACACCAACGGAGTGGTCACCGGCGTTCAATACGGCAACTGGCAGGCGCAGACCGTGCTGACCAGTTTTGATCTCTCCAATCCGGAGAAGCCGGTGTCCCTCGAGCCCGTGAGCTACGCGGTCAATCCGAACGCGGTGATGGCGACCGATCAGTACCTCTTCATCGCCGGCACCGGCACCCGCAAGCCCAGCCCCACCGAGCGTCCCGCCGCCTGGGCCGTGGAAGGCAATCACAGCGTGATGTCCTTCGACCTCACCCAGCCTTCCCGCGGTCCCGTGCAGTCGGGCTTCGTGATCACCGCCGGCACCGTCTCCGACAAGTTCCGCATGGGCTTCGACGGCACCGTGCTCACCACGGTTTCGCAGACCGACTCCGGTTCCTACTCCGAGGTGGTTGATCCGAAAACCGGCGCCACCACCACCCTCTGGACTCCGCTCTCGCCCAACGCGGTGTTGGAAACCTTCTCCTTCTCCACCCCGCTCGCTCCGAGCGCGCTTGGAAAACTCACCCTCGTGACCAACGAGTCGGTGTACGCCGCGCGCATCAGCGGCGATCGCGCCTACGTGGTCACCTTCCGCCGGATCGATCCGCTGTGGATTGTTGATCTCGCCAATCCCGCCACACCGGCCGTGAGCGGACACCTTTCCATTCCCGGCTACTCCACCTTCCTTCAGCTGATGGCCGACGACACCCGGCTCCTCGCGCTCGGATCGGACGGCACCCGCACGCGACTGCAATTGTTCGATGTTTCCAACACCGCCAAGCCGGTGCTGCAAAGCGAAGTCACCCTTGGCACCGGATGGTCCTGGTCCGAGGCGAGCTCCAACGAAAAGGCATTCAGCGTCTTCCCCGAATCCGGACTCGCCCTGCTTCCCTGGCAGGGTCAGCGCACCACCAACGGGGTCGCCACGTGGTTTCAGGGCACGCAGCTTATCGACTTCGATCTCACCAAGGGAACCCTCAAGGCGCGCGGAACGATTGAGAGCCTCAGCACCGCTCGACGCGCCACGCTGTTCGACAATCGGGTACTGTCCCTCTCCGGGTCGGAACTCACCACCGTCGATCCCACGGACCGCGATCTTCCGCGAGTCGTCGATCGTCTCTCGCTGACCGAGACCGTGGACCGGGTGCTGCTCGCGGGGGATTCCCTCCTGCTGATCGAAGCAGGAATGAATCCGAATCCCCAGGTCCGGTTGGCGCGCTCCTCCACTCCGGACAAGGCGGTTGCCTCACTCAAGCTCGATCCCATTCCCCTGACCGGCGCCACGTTGAAGGGTGACGTTCTCCATCTCTTCCAGGCCGCATCCGACACCTGGGAGAACATCACCCGCACGGTGACCAGGACCGAGATCACCAAGGTCCAGCCTCCGCCCCTCAAGCAGCTCGTGACCAACCTCGTCACTGAAGTCGTACCGCCGCCCATCGTTCTCATCGCCAGCACGCAGACTTTCGTCCGCGAGGAATCCATCGCCGGCATCGGCGTGACGAGCCTGACCACCAATGAAATCGTGGTCCTGGATAAGGTTCCGCAGCCACTCTCCACCAACTGGGTCACCACCAACTGGACCACGATCTTCCCTCCCATTCCGGGCAATTCGCAGATCCGCAGCGTGACCACCACGTGGACCCATCCGGTGTACGTTTCGCAGCCGGACATTGTCACGAACCGCCAAGTCATCGACATCGTGCTGGTGCCGCAGCCCGTGATTTATGTCACCAACCGGTACGACCAGGTCATCACCGAAACCGTTCCGGTTCCCGGCAAGCTGCAGGTCTCCACCGTCCGCGTGGGCGCCGATTCCCTCACCCCGCTCGCCTCGCTCGTCATCCCCACGGGCACCAACGCGAACTACTACTGGGCCCCAATGAAGGCGATCTGGCTCAACGACACCCAACTGGTGTGGACTGAACGCAATGACGGCGGGTACTACTACGGTGGACCTATTTACGCTGTGGATTTCGGCATCAAGGCCACCGGACTGGCTGCACCGCGGATGATCCCATCGCTGCTGCCCTTCTGGTCCTACCAGTCGTCGCACTACTTCGCTCTCGACGTGGCCGATCCAGCGAAGCCCAGCCTCCTCTCGCAGTTGCTGCTGCAGAACTCCCCGGCAGACAACGAATGGATCTCCGGTTCCAGCGCTTCGTATTTCGCCGACGGCAAGGTGTTCGTCAGCCATCAGTCCAGCCGCTACACGCCCCCGGTCAGCACGACCATCATCATCACCAATGCCCTCGGCAAACTGGAGAAGCAGATCGTCACCGAGGGCGGATTCTCGGAAATCCGGCACTTCCTCGACGTGGTGGATTTCTCCGACGCCACCGCGCCGGCTGTCCGCAAACCGGTAAGCATCTCGGGCGCGCTGGCGGGAATCTCGCACGGGGGACAGCTCATCTACACCCGCGCCCTGCCAACCGCAGACTCCAAGGATCCCAACGTTTACCTTCAGGCCGGTGCCTACGACGGCCTGGCGGTAAGCCTTGTTGGCAGCATGCCGATTCCCGATGGATGGTCGCAGAATCTCTGGATCCAACCGAACGGCACCGTCTGGCTCGGCCGATCTGCAACCACGTCCACCAACGCTTCCTCGCTGGAGACTTGGGCGCTCAACCCGACGGGCAAGTTCGACTACCTCGGATCCACCGTCGTGGCCGAACCCGTCTCGGAACTGCGACTGGTCGATGGACTCCTGCTCGCGACTTCCTCGAGCCACGTGCTTCTCCTCGACCCGGCCCTGCCGGTGAACGCCAAGCCGGTTCTCTCCGAAGCGAAGCCCTGCTCGCTCTGGTACGATTCGGCCACCATCGCCGCCGACCGGACCCACGGGCTCTGGCTGCCGCGCAACAACTACGGACTCTGGCAGATTGCGCCGACTCCGTGAGACCCGATCTGGAATCCTGATGCGAGCCGCTTTCACCAGACCGTCTCCCGCACGCCGCGGGTTCACACTGATCGAGCTGCTCACCGTCATCGGGATCCTCGGAGTCCTCGCCACGCTCACCGCATCGGGCATTGCAAATGCCCGCGTGCGGTCGCAACAGGCGGTCTGTCTCGGGAACCTTCATCAGGTCGCCGTCGCCGTGGAGATCTACAGCGACGACACCGGCAAGCGTCCGCGCTCCGTCACGCGTCTCACCACCAAGCCCTCCTGGCTGAAGAATCCGAAGTCGCTCATTTGCCCCGCGGACCCGGTCACCACCTCTCGGACTTCCTCCGGAACAACCACCAACCAGGCCTGGGGCAACATCGCCAACGCTTCGCAGGAACCGTGGTCTGCGCACGACCTGCGCGATCCGGAATCCGGCTCCTGGCAGGCCGAGATCCAGGAGAAGGAAGAGCACGTCTCGTTCTCCTACCTGCATCCCCTCGGATGGCCGAAGTCCGCGTGGCAGCGCCTGGCCGGCCTGGGCAATCAGGTTGGAACCGCGGTGTGCCAGCTCCACGGCGTTCGCATGCCGCCGGGAAACGCCACGCCCGAGCAGCGGACCTACATGGCCTATGAAGGACGGACCTTCCGCGCACAGCGGGACGGCGCGGTGGTCCGACGCAAAATCTTCCGCTCCCAACCCGGGGCTGCCTCGCAGGCCACCACCACGGCACTCCCGCGGGCTCCGGATTTTCCGTGGGAGTTCTACACCGACGCCCCGTTGGTCGCCCGGTGACGGCCCGCCCGGAAATGATACCGCCGCCCCAGCCCGCGCTCCGACTCGTGGAGGAGGAGACGGACGCGCCCGCCCGGGTTCGCACCACGTTCCAACTTTGGCGCGGCCTGTTCTGGAATGAATGGTTCGCCCATTCGCGGCTCGTTGCCGTGTTCCTCTTCGTGTGGCTCGCCGCCGTGTGGGTGCTGCCCCTCGTGCTGCATCCGCTGTGGATTCTCGTCGTGGGCGTGCTCTATGCCCTCGTCGCCGGACCCGCCTTCGGTGGCGCCGATGTCATCGACGGTTCGGAGGAATTCGCCTTCTCGCTCCCCACCACCCGCTCCCAACGCTTCACCGCACGGCTCGTGGTGTCGGGCGGCGGACTCCTGGCGTTGACACTCATGAACGTCACCGCGCTCGATGCCAACTTGTCCGACCTCCTGGTCCGCCTCTTTTTGGATACAGGCCTCGGCGGTGTCGAGGTGCGCCAGCCCGAGATGCTGCTCGGACTCGTCTTCGCCTTCCCCTTCGCCATCTACGCCTGCGGCTTCACCGTCGCCGCCCTCGCCACCAGCCGCACCGTCGCCTTCACCGCGTGGGTCTGGGGTGCCCTCAGCGCCCTCGCCACCCTGCGCGGTGCGGCCATGATTGAGGAGTCCGTGTCCGACCGCCTCACCGGACGCATCGCCGTTCCCGCGCTGCTCGTGGTCGGGATCGGATGCCTCACCGTTGCGGGTCGCCTCTACGCGCGAAAAGAGGCCGGTCCCTCGGGATCCCCGCTGCGCATGCCCTGGAGCTGGTGGGGCGGACTCGCCCTCCTAGTCGCTGCCGGTGCCGGCATCGCGCTCCTGCTGTCGTGGCTCTCCGTGTACATCGCCCGACTGCTGTAGGGTTCCAAGTTTGGTACCGCTCGATTACGGAACGACCACGGAGTTCTTGAGCCGGCCGCAGAGCTGTCCTTTCACGCGACGATCCTCCGATCCTGGATCCGGCAGTTCCGCCGCGACGTGGCCATCGGCGAAGGCCGCCTGCGCACGATTGCGATGACGGAAGTGCACTGTGGCCGAGAGCGTGTTGGTGTCGAAGTAGTAGAACTCCTCGAGCATGGGATTCTCGGCCGATGCCGGTTCCTGGAAATCATTCACCTGTCCGCCGTCGGCGAACACCGCCAGCAGCGCCGGTGCGGACACCGTGGACATGGCCCGGCCCGCCGCGCCCCGTGGACCGAGCAGCAGATTGTAGGCGTAACCGTTCGCCGCGCCCCGGGCCTTGGATTTGAACATCGGTGCCGCGCGATTCAGCGAAGGACACGCCCCCACGCCCCGCCCCTGCAGGAACGGCCACAAGGCGCCCTGTGTGGGATCGAAGTCCCGCTGTCCCTCCACACCGTCCTGCAGCCAGCCGAACCAGTAGCGCCATCCGCCGTTGGTCCGGACAGTGCGTTCACTGAACGCGATCCCTCCGTGCTCCTCCCAGTACAACTGCGCCGCGAGCCCGGTCTGGTGCAGATTCGACACGCACCGCGCGCCATCCGCAGCACCACGCGCCCGCGAGAGCGCGGGAAGAAACAATCCCGCGAGAATCGCGACGATCGCCATCACGACCAGCAACTCAATCAGCGTGAAGCCCCGCGCCTGCGCGGCGCGCGACCTGCGTTGTTCTGGAGTGCGTTTGATCACCTCGATTGTTTCCTCAGCGATCCGCGCGCACCCGGTAAAACTGCGCCGCAAACGCCGCCTCCCGCAGGTCGATGAGTTCCATAACTCCGCCGGTGCCGGGAGCTGACGCCACCTCCGACCACTCGGTAAGATTTGAACTCGCGAGCAGCGTGAACTTCCAACCCGACGCCCCGGTGAATGAAATCACGCCCTGCGCGGTCATGGCCACTGCGCTCATCGGCGGATCCGGAAGCTCGATGCGGAGATGATCCACCCGGCCCACCGCATCGAGGGAGTCCAGCCGCGTCGGTGCCTCCGACCAATTGATGATCGCGAGCGAATCCACCTCGAACGATTGGAAGGCCGCCGACAGCACCACCGGATTCACCGGGCCCGCGTCCACCCCATCGCGACGCAACGTCGTCTCGAGCCGCCGCTTCACCGGATCGAAACTCATCCTCACCCGCCACGCCGCGCCGTCGCCGGGGTTGTAGAAATTGTCGAAACTGAAGGCCCGGTTTCCGGTGTCGCCGAACACCGCCGGCGAGATGGCGTCGGGACTTGTCCCAAATCCGGGAATCTCGCCGCCGGGAAACCAGTCCCACTCCACGAGGTTCCGCGCCGATCCCGACAACCGCCCGGGGTTTCCGTCCGGCAACAGATCCCGACGCACGAATCCAATCGCCACCTGAAGGATCGACGGGCGCTCGGGGACCCGCGGGCCGACCGATTCCATCCGCAGATCAAACTCCACCGCGAAGGCGTCGGAGGTCCGCAACGTGGTCCCGAGCGGCAGCAGGAAAAATCCGTTCGAGCGCGACGAGTCCCAGTGCACCCGGAGATCCTTCGCCACCGAATCCCACTGAACCCAGTTCGACGCCCCCGCCGTACTCCAACCCCGCGACACGGGATCGGAATCAAAGTCCTCGACCACCACGCCGGCCACTGCCTTCGGTGAGTGAACCCAAAATCCGCACTGCGCCACAAACAGCAGCAGCGCCACCAGCAGCCGAATCGATGAACCATTCTTGGTACACACCTCCGATTCCGCGGCATCGGAGTCCGCCCATGGGCAGTGACGGCATCCGTTGCCACAGCAGGAGCCGCGTCGCAAATGATACGCCCGGCTGAACACCCAGTAGCCGGTGACGGGATCGACGTATCCATCCGGTTCGTCCGCAGACACGGCCGCAGGGATGCGTTCGCATTGTTGCAGACACGACCGGCACAGGCAGCCCGCTGCGCGACCCGATTCCCCGGGAGAGATCGCGGCCGAACCACCGCCTGTTGCCGCATCGCACCAGCACGTGCCCGACCAGGCGCCGGGGTCCGGGCGCTGACACGCATTCGCCTTCCCGCAGGCCGGGCAACGGCCTGCGGGGCGGGCTTCCACGAGTTGGGTGGGCTGTAAATCCACGAGCGGAATTCGAATTCGAGGTCGAGTTCGATCAGCGTTTCCGAGCTGACCACAGCACAGGAATCAGTCCGAGCGCACCCAGGGCCCAGACGGAGGGCTCGGGAACGGAGGTCAACGGACCCACGAGGCTGAAGCCATCGATCTGCAATTTGCCGCGGGTGACATCGATGCGGACATAGCTGGCCTGATCGAGGTTCACCGCATGACCACCGGAATCCTGCGCCCAGGCGAGATCGAATCCCGCGCCGCCGCCCGATCCCGAATACACCGCGCGGATTCCATCGAGCGTCAGCCCGGCGAAGGCCGCATTACCCGCAGCGGGATTCACCGGCTTGGAGAAATCGCCCGAGCCATCGGTCGGAAACAGGTTCTTCAACTCCGGTGCGAGGGCCGGATTGAGCGTGAAGAAGTGTACCCCGTCGGCACTCACCGAGATGCGTGCATCTGCAGCCCCGGCGCCGAAGACCGATCCGTCGGTCGCGGGAGTACCGATGTAGTTGAAGTTTGCGTCGAATCCGTTGGTGACGACGAAGAACGAATTTCCGAACACTTGGAAATCGAGTCCGTAGGCGTGGCTCGAATCATTCCGGATCGGCGTGTTGAACTGAACCGTGAGCGAGCCGTCGGTGCCGAGACCCACGAGTTGGGATCCGAGGTACGGAGCGGAGAAGGGATCCACCGGACCGCCGAACGTGCCAGGCGTCACGCGGCTGGGTTCGCCCAGCGCGGCGGAGGGATCGGTGTATCCGGCGGCGACGCCGGTGCCGGAGGTATAGGACGTCACCGACGAGGCGTACCGATCCTGGGCCAGGGCCCGGGGGGCGACGAAGAAGCCGCCCGCGAGGACGGTCAGGAACAGGACGAGAATACGGGACGGACGTGCGACGGATTCTGGGGACGAGTTTGCTTTGGCGGACATGGTCTTGATCTCCACGGACAAATGCCCCTCCGCTGTTTCAGGCGGCAGGGCGTTGGGTCTAGAGACCAGGACCGGAGGGGAAGGGCGGGGCGTGTTCGGGCGGGCCGATCGGCCCTGAAAACACAATGCGCCTTCCTCCCCGTCAGACCGAGAATGAAGGCGCAGAACATTCACGAACCGGAGCACGAACCGCGTGCTCCGCAGGCCTCATCCTTCGCTGGGCGGCGAAGCCAGCCAGGCTCCGGGTGGAACCTGGCTGTGACGAGCATCCATGGCGCGATATCCTGACTACGGGCCTGATCCTCACCCCCGCCTTCCCAAGCCTTTCGGCCCAGTGGCTGTCTTCCGACCAGGGGGTTTGTGTCCCGATACAGTGGCGCTACCGTCCCCGATTCTCACGGGGTTCCCGCACTTCCACGGATGTTTTGAAACGTTGCCGGCGGTTGAGGCCGGCGGCGTCAAAGAACGCCCCTGAGAAACTACGCGGGCCGGGTTTAGGCAAGATCTTTTCCCCCTCCGATTCGAAATCGGTTGCCCATCCGCCACGCGGGATCTTCCATGACTGAAACCCGGTGGGCCTTCGCAACGTCCGGCCCACTTCCCACCCTGATCTCATCCGATCCCGTGAACTCGAGCGATTCTTCCTCTTCTCCGGTCTTTGTTCCTCGCCCCGCTCCGGAGTCGGTCCCGGGACCGGTCGCCCTCGAGGATTCCCGCTTCTGCCGGCATCTCGCTCCAGCGCAATTGGAATTCGTCCAGCGCACGCGGCAGGAACGCCGCTACTCCGCAGGGGAGATCATCTTCGTCGAAGGCCAGAAATGCGACGGCCTCTACATCATCGGCGAGGGGATTGTGCAGATCTCCGCGGCCTCCGCGCCCAACCGCACCCACGTGCTCTCACGCATGGAGGCGGGAAATTATTTCGGGGAAATGGCCGTGTTCGACGGTCTCCAACGCTCCGCCACCGCGACGGCCCTGGTGGACACCGTCCTCCATTTCCTTCCCATCAACACGGTGCTGGAGCTCCTCGCCAATTCGCCGCTGCTCGCCGCATCGATCGTTCGCGACTCCAGCCTGCGCATGCGGGATTTCAACCGGCGCTTCCTCGAAGAATCCCTCAAGGCCGAGCGACTCCAACTGGTTGAACGGCTCTCGCGAACCATCGTTCACGACTTCCGCAATCCGCTGAACGTAATCGGCATCGCTGCCGATCTGGCCGCCGAGGAGGGCGCCTCGGTCACGGCGCGACGCTCCGCGCGCGATCGGATCCGCAAGCAGATCGAGGTCATCAATCGCATGATGCACGAGTTGCTGGAGTTCACCCGCGTGGTGCCTCCCAAGGCCGCGCTGCCTGCGGTGTCGGTGTCCGAATTTCTGCAGGATATGCTGCTCGAACTGCGATCCGAGGCCACGCACCGCGGCGTGCAGGTGAAGATCGAGGGGCTGCTGCCCGATGCCATTCTCCGACTTGATCCCCCGCGGCTTTCCCGCGTGTTCACCAACTTGTATCAAAACGCGTTCGACTCGGTGTCCGGCCGCGACGGAGCGCTGTTGACCGTGCGATTCTCCACCGACGAAACCTGGGTCAACACCGAGATTGCCGACAACGGCGTGGGCATTCCGGCGGACCACCTTCGACACATCTTCGAGCCCTTCTTCACCCACGGAAAAGACCACGGCACCGGGCTCGGACTCGCCATCTGCGAACGCATCATTCGCGAACACGGTGGCCGCATCGAGGCCGAGAGCGAACCCGGTGAAGGCGCCGTGTTCCGTGTTCGTCTCCCGAAAAACCCTGCACCCGCGGGCTTGTGAACTGCATTTGGACCCATGGATTCGGGGTTCCCGATTGACCTCGAATTCGACAGGGGTACGCTCCGTCCAAGCACCACACAAATTCTCCGCGCAATTCCCATGTCCACATCCAATCCCCATTCGTCTCCCGAATCCAATTCGGGATCTTCCAGGCGCGACTTCCTCAAGCGCGCCACCGCAGCGGCTACGGTCGCCGGAGCTGCATCCTCCCTCGCCGGTTGCGCCACGACCGATGACGGCATTAAGCAGAGCGTCAGCGCAGGCGTCGCTCCCTGGCAGGGCCGCGTGATCGGAGCCAACGACCGCATCGTCTGCGGTTTCGTCGGCGTGGGCGGACAGGGCTACGGCGCCCACGTTTCCACCTGCAAGGACGTGGATGAAAAGGCCAACAACATCGCCCTCGCCGCGATTTGCGACGTGTCCAAGCACCGCGTGGAAATGGGCAAGGCCAAAGCCGGTCCGCAAGCCCAGGGCTATGGCGACTACCGCCAGGTGCTCGAACGGAAGGACATCGACGTCATCTTCTGCGCCACGGTGGACCACTGGCACACCAACATCACCTGCGACTCCCTGCAGGCCGGCAAGCATGTGTATGTGGAAAAGCCGATGACCCGCTATCTCGGCGAAGCTTTCCGCATTTACGACACCTGCAAGAGCACGGGCAAACTCGTCCAGGTCGGCTCCCAGGGCTGCTCCGACAAGAAGTGGCACAAGGCCGCCGAGTGGATCCGCGCCGGTCGTATCGGCCCGGTCGTCATGAGCCAGGGCAGCTACATGCGCAACAACCCCAAGGGCGAGTGGAACTACACCATCCAGAAATGGGCCACCCCCGAGGACATCGACTGGGCAAACTGGATGGGGAAGCAGATCAAGAACAAGGTCCCGTTCAACCCAGACCACTACTTCCGCTGGCGCAAGTATCAGCCCTACTGCTCGGGTCTCCTGGGCGATCTCTTCCCGCACAAGCTGCATCCCTACATGCTCGCCACCGGCAATCCGGAGTTCCCGCTCCGCGTCGCCAGCGTCGGCAACAAGAAGGTGCAGTCCGATCTCAAGTCGGAGGGTGACAGCAAGACCGCCTACATGCGCGACGTCCCCGAGATCGTCCAGCTCATCGCTGAATTCCCGAGCGGCATGGTGATGCACATCACCTCCAGCACGGTGAACGAGCAGGGCACTCAGGAAATGATCCGCGGCCACAAGGCCACGCTGACCATGGCCGGCAACAAGGTGGAGCTGAAGCCCGAGCGTCCGTTCGCCGAGGAGATCGACCCCGCCACCAGCGAGGCCTTCACCGGCGACCAGGCCGAGAGCGTGGCCAACCACCACCGCAACTTCTTCAAGGCCATCCGCGGACTCGAACCGCAGAACTGCGGCATCGATCTCGCCGTCAAGGTGCAGACCGTCATCTCGCTCGCCGAAATGAGCGAGCGCCTCGGCATGATGTGCTACTTCGACGCCGCGACCCGCAAGGTCACCGACGGCGCGGGCCGACTCATCACGCCGATCACCTACGGCACCCTGCCCCAATCCTGATCCATCTCAGGCCGCTTCCGAATTCATCGACGCAGCCGGTCTCAGCACGGGACCGGCTGCTTCGTTTCGAGACACGGATTTCACGGATTAACACGGATTTGATTCCATCGGGCATGAGCGCTGAGTTTCCTCCCGCCGTTTTGGTGGCGCGGCACGCCATGGCGACGCGGTTTGAGTTCGTGCTGCACGGATCGAATCCCGCCGCGCTCCGCGCCGCCGCCGAGGAGGCGCTCGATGAAGTGGACCGCCAAGAGGGCCAGCTCTCGCTCTTCCGTCCGGGCAGCGACCTCGCCCGGATCAACGCCAGTGGCCACCACGCGCCCGTGCGCATGGCCCCCGAAGTCTTTCGTCTCATCGAGCGCGCACTCGCCCTGTCGCACGCGACCGACGGCGCATTCGACATCACTGCAGGGACGTGGATGCGCGCCCTCGGATTTCACGCGCCGGGCGAACCCGAGCCCTTTCACGAAATCCCGACGCTCTCCTCGGTTCCCGGCAATGGCATTGAGCTCGATCCCTCCGCGTTCACGGTGCGACTCACCCGCGCCGGCGTGCGACTGGACCTCGGAGCGATCGGCAAAGGCTACGCGCTCGACCGCGCTGCGGATCTTTTGCGCGACGCCGGTGTGTCCTCCGCGCTGCTTCACGGGGGAACCAGCACCATCGTCGCCGTGGGCACCACGCCCTCGGGCGAGCCATGGAAGGTTGCATTGCCAACCGGTGAAGCGATTCCCCTGCGCGATGAATCGTTGTCCGTTTCCGCAACCTGGGGACGCACCGTTCGGTCCGGCACCACGACGCTTGGACATGTGATTGATCCGAGGTCGGGAACACCGGTGGAGGGCAACCGCATGGCCGCGTTGGTCTGCGCCTCAGCGACGGATTCCGATGCGCTGTCCACCGCTTTGCTCGTGCTTGGCCCGGCCGGTCGCGACGCGGTGCTGCGAGCGGCGAGATCCACGCGCAGCTGGTTTGCTTGACGCCCATTTCTGGGCACCCATGCTCGCCCAATGGATGGAGGTTCCCACAGTTCGCAGAAGCAGCGGCGAAGAGTCACGTTTTCCGCTCTGCTCGCCGCATTGCTGATTCTCGGCGTGGCCCTGCTCTTCGCCTGGTTTCTAACCCGGCCACGCGTTGTAGAGATCCACTCGAAGAAACCGCTCTGGACTGCATCCCTCACCGGGACCAACGGAGACACGGCGGAGATCTGGATCTGGACCCCATCGGCAACCCTCCGGACCAACCTGCCCGTTCCTGCGGAGCTCCGGATGGAATCGAAGAATCTGTTTCTGCAGGTCCGGAGCGCGGGTCACCACGCATTGAAGTTGGACGTGGAGCATCCGGAAGGCGGGTCGGGGCACGCTCCCATGCCGGAGGGATTTCAAGGCAGTGCTGCGTTTTATTCGTGGGCCCGAATCCCGTTTCTACCGCTTGGTGGCTACGGATGCTGGATGAACTCCCAAATGTCGCAAATCGGGTTGCGTCCGATATTTGGCAAGCCCCCCTACCTTCATCCATCGAGCTACGAGCTGGATCCGTCGTTCAACCGAGATTCGGCAATGCCGGCGCGGCCGTAACTGCATTCCCTTTCAACGCTTCAACTTTTCAACCCTTCAACCGCCGCTTCCCCACCAGCGGCATCCCTGGCAACAAAAACGGCCCCGGGCGGGATTCCGCCGGGGCCGTGATGAAGGCGGAAAAAACTCAGAGCGAGATGGCGCGCACGCTGGTGATCGCGGCGTCGGCCTTCAACTCATCGAGCGCCGCCTGCGGAGGCACGTTGTCGAGGTGCAACACGGTCAACGCTTCGCCGCCCTCGGTGTCGCGGCTCAGCGACATGTTGGCGATGTTCACGCCGTGCTTGCCCAGCACCGTTCCCAGGAAGCCCACGATGCCCGGACGATCCAGGTTGTGGATCAACAGCACGTTGCCGCTGATCGGGATCTCCACCGGCTGGCTGTAGAGCCGCACGATGCGCGGGTTGTTGGGTGATCCAAAAAAGGTACCACCGGCCGAGATGACCTTCGACGCGCCGTGGAAGGCCTGCACGTGCAGCCATTCGTTGAAGGTGACGGGTTCGTCGGACTTCTTCTCCTCGACGCTCAGGCCGAGGGCGGCTGCCGCGCTGCGGACGTTGATGTTGTTGATGTCCTTCACGCCGCTGCCTGCTGCGACGCTCAGGAAGCCGCGGAGGATTGCGCGGGTGACCGGATCGGTCTGCGGGAGATCCTGCGCCTTGCCGCCGTAGGTGATGTGGAGACGGTCGATCGCCCCCGGGGTGAGCTGGCCGAGCAGCTTGCCCAGCTTCTCGCCAAGGACGAGATACGGCTTCACCAGCTCGTAGGTCTTGGCATCGACGCCCGGGAGGTTCACCGCATTGCGGACCTCGCCGGTGAGCAGAAATCCGGAAATCACTTCGGCCACTTCGAGGCCGCACTTTTCCTGCGCCTCTTCAGTGCTGGCACCGAGGTGCGGGGTGAGCACCACGTTGGGCAGCGAGCGGAACTTGTGGTCCGCGGGCAGGGGTTCGACATGGAACACGTCAAGCGCCGCACCGGCGACCTTGCCGGATTCGAGCGCGGCCACGAGGTCGGCCTCGTGGATGATTTCGCCGCGGGCGCAGTTCACGATGCGAACTCCGGGCTTCATCTTGGCGAAGGCCGCGGCGTTGAGCATCTCGCGGGTCTCCTTGGTCACCGGCATGTGCACGGTGATGAAGTCCGCCTGCTGGTAGATCGCATCGGGATCGCTCGCGGCTTCGAATCCGAGCGACTTCGCACGGGCCTCGGTGAGGAAGGGATCGTAGGCCACCACGCGCATGCCGAAGGCGAGGGCGCGCTTGCCCACTTCGGTGCCGATGCGGCCTGCGCCAAGGATGCCGAGGGTCTTGCCCTGGATTTCGGTTCCCTGGAACGCCTTCCGGTCCCACTTGCCGGCGGCCATGGTGCCGTGGGCGGCGGGAATCTTGCGCGCGAGCGCGCCGAGCATGAAGAAGGTGAGCTCCGCGGTGGTGACCGTGTTGCCGGCCGGGGTGTTCATCACCACCACGCCGCGCGCGGTGGCTGCTTCCACGTCCACGTTGTCCACGCCGACGCCGGCGCGGCCCACGACTTTGAGCTTCGTGGCGGCCTCCAGCACCTTGCGGGTGACCTTCGTTTCGGAGCGGACCACCATGGCGTCCACGTCCGCCACGATGGGCAGAAGTTCCGCCTCGGTGAGGCGCTTGGAGAGGACGGTCACCTTGAATTCAGGTCGTCCCTGAAAAAAGGCGATGCCACGGGGTGAAATCGGGTCACAAACCAGGACGTGCATAACTCGGAGGGGCGGACGCTAGGCACCCGGACCGGGGCGGTCAACGGGAGAGGCGGCTTCCTTTTGCCTTTTCCCTTTTCCAACGGGGGTTTTGGACGTTGCCTTGGCCCATGACCAACCTCCCCGGAACCCCGCTCCTGCCCGTGCTCGGGTCCATCGCGAACGCTCCGATTGCCACCAAGGAGGTTCTGCTGCGCCTCGGGGCTGCGTCCCTGTTCGGTGCCCTGGTCGGATACAACCGGGAACTCCACCTCAAACCCGCCGGCCTGCGAACCCAGGCCCTGGTGGCCCTCGGGTCGGCCACCATCACGCTGGTGATGTCGGATTTGGTGCTGGAAAGCGGACTTCCCAACGTCGATGCCCTCAGCCGGGCCATCCAGGGGGTCATCACCGGCATCGGATTCCTCGGGGCCGGGGCCATTCTTCGCGACCGTTCCGGATTGCAGGTCCACGGGCTCACCACTGCGGCTTCGGTCTGGGTTTCCGCCTCGCTCGGACTCGCCTGCGGCGCGGGTTTGTGGCGGTTGGCGCTCATTCCCCTCGGGTTCGCTCTCGGAATTCTTTGGCTGCTGCAGCCCTTGGAAGACCGGATTCGACGCAACATCACGCCAAACGGCACCCCGCCCGCCGATCCGTGAACAAGCTCCCGTTGCCAAGGTTCCAAGGACCAACCTACGCTGCACCCCACACGGCCGGCCTCGTCCGCGCCATCCATGAGCGAATACCGCGTCCAGTTTGAAGTGTTTGAGGGTCCCCTGGATCTTCTCCTGCATCTTGTAAAGAAGCAGGAGGTGGATATCTACCAGGTCAACCTCACCCGCATCGCCACCGAGTTCGTCGCCTACATCGAGCAGATGCGGGAACTGGATCTCGAAGTGGCCGGCGAGTTCCTCGTGATGGCGGCTTCGCTGCTGTACATCAAGAGCCGCGAACTCCTGCCCGTGGACCTCCAGGTCAAGCCCGAGGCCGACGAGGAGGAGGGTGATGATCCCCGCTGGGAACTCATCCGCCGCCTGGTGGAGTACAAGAAATTCAAGGACGCCGCCGCCGCGCTGCAGACCTGCGAGGAAAACGCCGAGAACCGTTATTCCCGCCGGCCCGGCAAGGTGGAGATTCCCGAAGAAGCCGTTCCCAAGCGCACCGAGGTGTCGATGTTCGACCTCGTGGGTGCGGTCAGCCAGATCCTCAAGCGCTTCCAGGCGCGCGATGACGTTCGCGAAATCAACGCCGATCCCCACACGGTCAGCGAAAAGATCGAGACGCTCCGCAAACTCATCTCCGAGGGACGCCCGATCAAATTCTCCGATCTTTTCGCCGCGGCGAAGAGCCGGAACGAAGTCATCGTGACCTTCCTCGCGATGCTTGAGCTGACCCGCATGAAGCAGCTGGTCATTTTTCAGACCGACGACTTCGGCGAGATCGAAGTGACCGCCGCGCCCACTGCCATTCCGATCGCGCCGGCGGCCCCTGATGAATCCGCACCGGTGGCCGTTGCCGCTTCCGAGGCGCCCGTCTCCGCACTTTCCGACACCGATTCCAGTTCCAGCTCCCCCTCGCCGTCCATTCCCGACGCGGCACCCGCTGCTGAAGTGGAGTCCTCCCCCACCGTTACCGACACGCCGCCGCCTGCCCCCGAGGCCTGATTCCTCCGCCCCGCGATGGTCCAACAACTCTTTTTCATGGAACTCAAGTTCATCCTCGAATCCCTGCTGATTGCGGCGCCGAAGCCGCTCGCGGCCGGGGAATTGCGGGACATCCTCACCCGGGCGGCCGACGAGGAGGGCGCGCCCGAGCACGTCTGCGCCTGTCGCAAGCTGCCGGTGGAGAAGATCGAGGAAGCCCTCGGCCAGCTGGCCAAGGAACACGAGGCCGCGGCGCGCAGCTTCCGCCTGCTCTGCGTGGCCGGCGCGTGGCAGTTCGTCACCCTGCCCGAATTTGGTCCGTGGCTGCGCTCGTTCGTGGGCGTGAAGAACCGGCCCGCCAAGCTGTCGCAGCCCGCGCTCGAATCCCTCGCCGTCATCGCGTACCGGCAGCCCGTCACTCGCGCCGAGATCGAGCAGATCCGCGGTGTGGCCGTGGACGGAGTCATCGCCACGCTCAAGGAACGCGGGCTGATCGAAGAAGCCGGACGCGCCGAGGTCATCGGCCGTCCGATGCAATACGCCACCACCACTTCCTTTTTGGAATACTTCGGTCTGAGCTCGCTCGAAGCGCTGCCTGCGGCCGATGAACTGCGCCGCATCCCGGTCCAGCGCCCCGAAACTCTCGCCACCACCGACGCGCAACTCCCGCTCCCCACCGGAGCCGAAGCCTCAGCCGAAGCCGCACAGCCCGCTGCGGAATCCGCTCCTGCGACCGCAGTCGAGGCCGCCAGCGCATCCGCACCAGCGGCCGAAGCGGAAGGCCAGTCCGCCGCCGTTGCAGAGCCGACAGAACTTCCTGCGACTTCCCCCTCGGAAGAAATACCCCCGACCGTTTCCTAATCCGGCAGCCGCCGCCGGATCAATCACCCCAGGTAGGGCGGCGTTGTGCGCCGCCGTAACTCCGCAACGACCAGCGAATGCGCCGTCGTTGCCAGATTGGAAGCCTCGCACGGGAGTGCCCAGCGCGAGGAAGGATCGAACCCAAATGAAACGGTTCGCCGTGTCGTGGGCAACGACGACGCTGACGCTCGTCGTTTTATAGTTGGGAAAGAGCAGCAGCTCTTCCCTACCGATGATCGATCGTTGGATCTGGCACGCCCGGTTCTCCGAAGCGTTCTTCGACCGTGGTGGCCTCGGTCGTTGTCGGGAACGTCCTCCCGTTCATCCCAATCTTGAAGCGGCCCTGGACGTCTCGAAATCTCAGGACATTCCAGAATTCCCGCGGATTGCGGATCCAGTAATTAAATTCCCCTTCCGAAGAGTGCACCTGGACTCGAAGCCTCCACACCGTCCCAGGCCGCAGTATCGGCAAGGGAACTCCGGTGAACATCGTCGCATCGTGCCCGTTTAGCTGGTTCATGTTGGCCTGATACGAAGCACCCGCCGAAAGCGGCGTACGCTGCCATCCCTCACGGGTCCTGACCTCATAGTTCGCGCCGAAATCCACCAGGAGATCGAACGCACTGTGATTGGTGAGCTTGAAGGCGGCCGTACCATTTGTGGTCATCACCTTCCGAACTTCCACGGGACACACCGTCGGCCCCCTGGAACGCTTCGCAGCAAAACCCACCACCGCGAGGACGACGACACCAAGCGTCAATCCTACGACCCATGCGTTCCTCCGGCGGACCGGAGGAATCGATTCCGAGTTCGTATTCAACCTCTGCGGGTCGGTGTCCGTCATTGCCTCGTGCCTCCAAGATCACAGGTGTAAACAGCGGGACAGCGAGCCCCGCTTTTCTCCACCGCGCGATCCAATTTTAAGGCAAGAGCCTGACGACCGTTCCCGGCCGCCAAGGCCTCAGGCCATGGAGCGGGCGATGGAATTCCACCAGCCGTCGTGCAGTTCGGACACAGGCGCGGTCAGGGATCCCGACGCCGTCTGGATCGTCAGCGATTCCCCGCCGACCGATCCGATCACTGCCGCCGGAACTCCCAACGCCTGCGCCTGACGCACCACGCGCGCGGCATCGGTCCGGGCGACCGAGATGACCACACGGTTCTGCGTTTCGCCGAACAAAAGGGCATCGGTCCGCGCAGCACCGGCCACGGCCTTGAGGTCCACTTCAGCTCCGAGGAACTGGAAGGTCTCCTTCGCCACCTGGTGGCTGAAGCAGCACTCCGCCAGCGCCACGGCCAGACCGCCGTCGCTGCAATCGTGCGCGCTGCGAACCACGCCTTCGCGGATCAATCCCACCAGCGTGGTGTGAAGCCGACGCGCGGCGTCGAGATCCACGCGCGGAGGCGTCCCGGTTTTGAGACCGTGAACCGCCTTGAGCAGGATGCTTCCACCGAGGCCCTGGAGCGGATCGGTGAGATCCACGGCGTCGCCGAGGAGGATGATCGAATCGCCCGCAGTCTTGAACCACTGGGTGGTGATGTGCTCGGCCTTCTCGACCAAACCCACCACCGCCACGGTTGGCGTCGGATCAATCGCCCCGAGCGCGCCGCGCTGATTGTAGAGCGACACGTTGCCGCCGGTGACCGGCGCATCAAAGGCACGGCAGGCCTCGGCGAGACCGCGGACCGATTCCTTCAGCTGCCAGAAAATCTCGGGATGATGCGGGTTGCCGAAATTCAGGTTGTCGGTCGATCCCACCGGCAGCGCGCCGGAGCAGGCGAGGTTGCGGCAGGCTTCGGCGACCGCGGCTTTTCCGCCTTCGTACGGATCGAGGTAAACGTAGGTGCCGTTGCAATCGACCGTGAAGGCCACGAATTTGTCAGGCACCGGACGATTCCCGGCGACGGCCTTCACCGCTTCGCTCATCACCGGCAGCGAGTCGGCCTTGATGCGAATCACCGCGGCATCGCTGCCCGGACACACCACCGAGCCGTCACGAACCATGTGGTCGTATTGGCGATAAACCCAGTTCTTCGAAGCCACCGTGGAGTCGGACAGCACCTTCTTGAGCTGCGCGACGCGATCGCCGGAGTCGGCAATGCCATCGAGACGGAAACTGCGCACCGCGGTGAGGTAGGCGGGCTCGGCGGATTCGCGCTGATAAACCGGGGCTTCGTCGGCGAGCTTCTTGGCCGGCACGTCCACCACGATCTTGCCGCCGTGGCGAACCACCATGCGGCCGGTGTCGGTGACCACGCCGATCTCCGACCAGGGGAGGTCCCACTTGTCGAACACCGTCTTCACCTCTTCCTCGCGGCCCTTGTGGACCACGATGAGCATGCGTTCCTGCGATTCGGAAAGCATGATTTCGTAGCTGGTCATGCCCGGAGCGCGCTGGGGAACGCGGTCGAGTTCGATCTCGATTCCGGTGCCGGCCCGCGCTGCGGTTTCGCAGGTGGAGCAGGTGAGGCCTGCCGCGCCCATGTCCTGCATGCCCGCGACCGCGCCGGTGGCGAGGAGTTCGAGACAGGCTTCGCAGACGAGCTTCTCCATGAACGGATCGCCCACCTGGACGGCTCCGCGCTGCTGTTCGGCGGATTCCTCGGTGAGATCCTGCGAGGCGAAGGCGGCGCCGGCGAGACCGTCGCGTCCCGTGGCGGGTCCGACGTAGAACACCGGATTGCCCACGCCGTGCGCGGCGCCGCGGGTGATCTGCTCGTGACGCAGCACGCCGAGCGCGAAGGCGTTCACCAGCGGATTGCCCTCGTACGAGCGGTCAAACGCGACCTCGCCCGCAATGGTGGGAATGCCGAAGCAGTTGCCGTAATGCGCGATGCCACCCACCACACCGGTGAACAGGCGACGGACATCGGGATTGGTCAGTTCGCCGAACCGGAGCGAATTCAACGCCGCCACCGGGCGCGCGCCCATGGTGAAGATGTCGCGAATGATGCCACCGACACCGGTCGCCGCACCCTGGAACGGCTCCACGGCGCTGGGATGGTTGTGCGACTCGATCTTGAAGGCGATCGCGACGCCGTCCCCCACATCGACAATTCCTGCGTTTTCTTCGCCCGCTCCGACCAGAATGGCCGAGCCCTTGGTGGGGAAGGTCCGCAACACAGGGCGCGTGTTCTTGTAGGAGCAGTGCTCCGACCACATCACGGAGAAGATCCCGAGCTCGGTGTAGCTCGGGACGCGGCCGAGAATATCGAGAATCTTCTGATATTCCTCGGGCGTGAGGTTGTGCTTGGCGACCAGTTCCGGGGTGATGGCGGGCTCGTGCATCAATAGAAAGTATCCGCTCGGCTCGGTGCCGGTCGGAATTCCGTCACAGTACGGGATCGGGCGACCGGAACAAGCGTTTCAAATCACCGGGAATCGGGGAGCACGCACTTCGCGCTTTTGCGGACGCATGGGGATGCGTAGGCTGACGCCCCCACATGCCTGACAAGAAGACCTGGGATGAATACCTGGAGCGGACCCTGACGGTCCTCATCCCCGGATTGGTTGCGATCACCGCGATCCTCTTCGGCGGCGTGCAGAACCCGGAGCTCTCGCTGGTCGCCGCTCTCGCCTGCTTCCTGTGGGCCGCCCGGTTCTGGCTCAACCGCTCGCACCGCTTCCTCTTCCACCCGGTCCTGCTTCCGCTGTTCGGTTTTCTCGGGTACGCCGCGTATCGCGCGTTTCATGTCGATGTCACCTATCCCGCGCGGATGGAGCTGCTCGCCCTGTCCAGCGCGGTGGTGGTGTTCCTCGTGACGCTGAACAACCTCCAGCGCCAGGAAACCACGCAATGGGCGGTGCAAATCCTGGTCGTCGCTGGCTGCGGAATCGCTGCGTATGCCGTGGTCCAGTGCGTGCGCCAATCGGATCACGTGCTCTGGATGATCCAGCCCGCCGGCTACGCCAAGCGCGCCGGCGGCACCTTCATCAATCCCAACCACCTCGCCGGGTTTCTCGTAGCCCTGTTTCCCGTCGCGATTACCCAGGTGTTCATCGGCCGCACCAATCCGGTGGTCCGCATTCTCTACGGCTACGCCGCGCTCCTGATGCTCGCCGGCATCGCGGTCACCATGTCCCGCGGAGGCTGGGCCGCTGCTGCGATCGCCTTCGTGTTCCTGTTTTCCTGGATGCTCTGGCGTCGACGCGAACTCCGCATCGCGCTGCTGGCCTGCCTCGTCTTTGTGGGCCTCTCCGGCTACATCTTTGTTCGCTCCGTGGACAAAGCCTGGGCCCGCATCGAGAACGTCACCGCCAGCAACAACCTCGATGCCGGTGCTTCGCGGAAGTGGCTTTGGGAACCTGCGGTAAAGATGTGGAAGGACCACTGGGTAACCGGAGTGGGCCCGGCTCAGTTCGATGTCCGTTTCCCGGCCTACCGTCCGCCCTGGATCCAGAGTGATCCTGGTTGGGTGCACAACGAGCCGTTGAATCTGCTCGTGGACTACGGAGCCGTCGGCGCGGGCATCGCCGCCCTCGCGCTGGCTGCGATGGCATGGGGCGTCTGGAAGACCAGCCGCTTTGTGGAGCGCGGCTCCGACCTCGGGCTCAAGGCCAGCAACCGCACCGCCTTTTTCGTTGGGGCCACCTCCGGATTGGTCGGCCTGGGTTTGCACTGCCTGGTGGATTTCGATCTTCACATCCCCGCCATTGCGCTGCTCTGCGCGGTGCTGACCGGATTGCTGGCCTCGAACCTTCGCTTCGCCACCGAACGCTTCTGGATCTCTTCGGTTCTGCCGGTGCGGATCATTGCCTCAATTTTGATCCTCGCCGCCGGATCAACGCTCGCCTGGGCTTCGTGGAATGCGGGCCGGGAATCCTGGTGGCTCACCCGCACCGATCGCGCCGAAGTGATCACCGACAGCTTCCTCAACTCCCTGGTCCGCGCCTCGCAGGCCGCGCCCGACAACGCGCGAACCGCGTATGAAATCGGGGAGAACCTGCGTCGATTGAGCTTCGACGGCGGCCGTGGATGGAGGGATTTGGGCAAACGGAGCGCGGAATGGCTGAATCGCAGCGCCGAGCTGAACCCCTACAACGCCCGCACCCGGATCGACCTCGCACGCACCCGACACTGGATCGGCGACACCAACGGCGCCGCGGCGGATTTTGACCTCGCTTTAAAGTTGGGAACGAACGATGTGACCGTGGCCAATTACGTGGCCTGGAACTGGTTGGAACGCGGGCGGACGAACGATGCCCGCGCCCTTCTCGACCTCTCTCTTACGTGGGATCCGTGGGGCAATTGGATGGCCAAGCACTACCGGTCGAAGCTCCCAGATCCCCCAAAACCCGCGAAGTGACCGGTCGGGTGCCCACCAAGACGACAAAAGGTGGCACTTGACCCGTTTCACGCTGGTTTCCTATTTTGCCGGTTCTTTGCCGGTCCACCGCTGAGCGGTGTGGCGGTGTGTCCGAACGTCAGCTGAAAGGAAAAATTGTGAACGTGTCCGTCGAAAATCTGGGTCCTTGCAAGAAACTCCTCCGTGTCGAGGTGCCTGTCGAAAAGGTCAATGCGGCCTTCGACGAGCTGACTTCCGCCTTCCAAAAGCAGGCCCAGCTCCCCGGCTTCCGTCCCGGTAAAGCCCCCCGCCATCTCGTGGTGAAATCCTTCGACGGCCGCATCGCCGAGGAGGCCCGCAAGAAGTTGTTTGAGGACTCCTACCGCGCTGCCGCCGCCGAGCAGAAGCTCCGCGTCATCGTCACCATCGACGTCGAGGAACAGTCCTTCGGTCGCGGCGTGCCCTTCGGCTACACCGTCACCCTCGAACACACCCCCGACTTCGAGCTCCCCACCTACAAGGGTCTCAAGGCCAAGCGCGAAGCCGCCGTGGCTTCCGAAGCCGATGTGGAACGCGCCGTGGGCATCCTCCGCGAGCAGCAGGTGAAGTACAACGACGTCCAGCGCGCCGCGCAGGATGGCGACGTGCTCGTGGTTAACTACAAGGGCACCGCCGAGGGCAAGCCCATCACCGATTTCAACCCGACTGCCAAGGGTCTGACTGAAAAGCAGAACACCTGGGTGCAGATCGCTGAGAACTCCTTCATCCCGGGCTTCACCCAGCAGCTCATCGGCGCCAGCGCCGGTGACAAGCGCACGGTGTCGCTGACCTTCCCCGCGGACTTCGTCGTCACTGAGATCGCTGGCAAGGCGGGTCAGTTCGAAGTCGAAGTGCTCGGCGTGAAGGAGAAGGTGCTCCCGACCGTGGACGACGCCTTCGCCCAAGGCTTCGGTGCCGCGAACGTCGAGGCGTTGCTCTCCGGCGTCCGTCGCGATCTCCAGAACGAGATCGATTTCCGCGTCAAGAAGGGCGTTCGCGACCAGCTCCTCCAGGCCCTGCTCCAGCAGGTCACTGTCGAGCTGCCCGAGAGCGTCGTGGCCAGCGAGACCCGCAACCTGGTCTACAACATCGTCAACGAGAACCAGCGCCGCGGCGTGCCCCAGGAAGTGATCGAAGGCAAGAAGGACGAGATCTTCCAGTCCGCCTCCGTCAGCGCCAAGGATCGCGTCAAGGCTGCCTTCATCCTCAACCGCATCGCCGAGAACGAGAAAATCTCGATCGACCAGCGCGAGCTCAGCCAGCGCGTTGTGGCCATCGCCCAGCAGAACAACACAACCCCGGAAAAGATGGTGAAGGTTCTCCAGGAGCGGAACGCGTTCCCCGAAATCCAGCAGGACATCCTCACCGGCAAGGTGCTGGACTTCATCGAGCTCAACGCTTCGATCGAAGAAGGCATTCCTGCTGCTCCGGCCGCCTGATTCCTTTAGATTGGAATTAAGGTAGCGCTAACGTTTCTTCAAACCCCCGTGGGTCCACTCCGGACCTCGGGGGTTTTTTCGTGCCGTTTTCCTGTCCAACCTTCGATCGTGTTCCGCCACGAAAAAGCCCCCGGGAACGAGGTGTTCCACGGGGGGCTTGAAATCCAATTCGATCCCGATCGGATCAGCTCATGCGCATCGGCATGATCACGTACAGGAACGGCGTGTTGGTCTTCACCACGCCCGGGCTCAATTCATCGATCAACTCGAAGAAGACTTCCTCGGTGTCGAGCGCCTTCAGCGGGTCCATCAGGTAGCCCGGGTTGAAGGCGATGGCGAAGTCCTTTCCCTTGTAGTTGATGGCCAGACCTTCGCGCGCTTCGCCCACTTCCGGGGTGTTGGCGGTGATGGCCAGCTGGTTGCGGCTGAGGGTCAGCTTCACCGAGTTGCTCTTGTCGCTGGTCATCAGTTCGGCACGACGCAGCGCCCCGAGGAACTCTTCGCGGGGCAGGGCCACGCGCTCCTGACATTCGCCCGGGATCACCTGGCGATAGTTCGGGTAGTTGCCATCCACCAGCTTGCTGATGATCAGTACGCCCGACCCATTGTCGGCCTTCGTGGTGAACGCCACCTGGTTGTCCGAGAACTTCATTTCCACCGTTCCCGTTCCGGCGAGAAGGCGGTTCAGCTCGTTGATCGCCTTGGTCGGAACGATAAAGTCGGCCTGACTTTCCGCCGGCACATCGGCTTCCTCATCGGTCATCGCCAGACGACGTCCATCGGTCGCCACGAGCGTTACTTTGTGTTCTTTAAGGCTAAAGAAGATGCCGTTGAGCACATAACGGGTCTCGTCGGTGGATACCGCGAAGCTCGTCTTTTTCAGCATCAAACGGAGCTTGTCCTGCGGCACCGTCACCGCGCGAGCCTGCTTGAAGGTCGGCATCGGCGGAAATTCATCGGCGGGGAGGCCGTTGATCTTGTAGAACGAGGCGCCGGCCCGCAGCGAGCAGACCGCCTTCTCGTCGATCTCGATTTCGATCTCGGAGGCCGGAAGCTCGCGGGCGATGCCGAAGAGCTTCTTGACCGGCAACGTGGCCCGGCCGGGTTCTGTGACGGTCGCGGCGGCGTTGCTGGAAATTGTGACATCCAAGTCCGTGGCTGTCAGCTCGAGGCGACCGTCGGCGGCCGACAAGAGCACGTTCGAGAGGATGGGCAGCGTCGTCCGGGTACCGACAACATTTTGAACTGCCTGAAGGCCGGTCAGGAGCTGCTCCTTGGCAATTGTGAGTTTCATCGGGTGCCTAGTATTGATTGTTCTTTGAAAGAAGAAAGCCATTAGTAGGGGGTGTGAACAACACGTACAACAGCCGGTAGTGGTCCATTCCACGGCCCTCTCAAGCGGGTTTCGGATTGTGAACAGTCTGGGAAGGGCTCTGCATAACCCCATCGGTTCAGGGACCGACCGAGATTCTCGACTCCAACTCACAGTCATTTCCCGGGTTGCTCCCAATTCGTTGCGCACAACTCGGACTCGCACCCCGACCGATTCCTCGTAATCTCAACCCATGACTCAAAGGTCCCATTCCTTTGCCGCCCTCTGGATGCGGTCGTTCGTTGTCTTCGCGACCCTGCTGCTGGGCAGCCTCGGTTTCCTTGGCAACGCTTCGGCCCAGACGTCGTCCACATCCGTTCAGGAACGCGCCGAGCGTTTTCTCTCGCTGGTGAACGCTGGCTATCAAGCCCTCTACCGCGTCAACAGCATCGCCCAATGGGCCGCAGCGACCGACGTCAACGCCGAGCACGACGCCGCCAGCGAGACCGCCGGACGCGCCTATGCCGCCTTCAACGGCAACCCCGCCCTCATCACCGAAGCCCGCGCGTTGCTGGCGCAATCCGCGGAACTGACCCCGATTCAGGTCCTGCAGCTCAAGCGCGTGCTGCTGAACGCCGCCGAAGGTCCGATGACCAACCCCAAGCTCGTTGAAACCCGAATCGGTGCCGAAACCGCACTCCAATCGGTTCTCAACGGGTTCCAGTTTAAGCTCGGCGGATCCAACGTGGTGGCCAACGACCTCGATCGAATCCTCACCAAATCCCGTGATTTGGACGATCGGAGGGCCGCCTGGGAGGCCTCCAAGCGCACCGGCCCGGCGTTGAAACCAGGATTGGTACGCCTCCAATCCCTCCGCAACGGCGTCGCGCAGGAGCTCGGACACTCCAACTACTTCGCCCTCCAGGTGGCTGGCTACGGCATGACGCCGCAGGAAATGGTGGCCATGAACGAGGGCTTCCTCCGAGACCTCCGGCCCCTCTACCTCCAACTCCACACCTGGGCCAAGCACGAGCTCGCCCGGCGCTACCATCAGCCGGTACCAAAAAAGATACCCGCCCACTGGATCAACAACCGCTGGGCCCAGGAATGGGGCGGTTTGGTCGAGGCGGCCTCGCTCGACCGCTACTTCACCAACCGCACTCCGGAGAGCATCACGAAGACGGCCGAGCAGTTCTATGTGGGCCTCGGGTTCGAGAAGCTCCCTGAGACCTTCTGGGCGCGTTCGGATCTGTTTCCTGCCAAGCCCGGTTCGGGCCGGCTGAAGAATTCCCATGCCTCGTGCTGGCACGTGGATCTCGACCACGACATCCGGTCGCTCATGAGTGTGGAATCGAATCCCTGGTGGTTCTACACCGCGCATCATGAGCTCGGCCACGGCTACTACTTTATTTCCTACACCCGTCCCGAAGTGCCGCCGCTGCTCCGAAACGGCGCGAATCCGGCCTTTCATGAAGGAATTGGCGAACAGATCTCGCTCGCTGCCGGGCAGATTCCGTATCTGAAGTCCGTCGGAATTCTTCCCGCGGATTACCAGGAGGACCAAATCGCCACGCTGCTGGAGACCGCGTTGAGCCACGCGGTTCCGTTCCTCTTCTTTGCCAGCGGCACCATGACGCACTGGGAATACGACCTGTACGCCAACGATCTGAAGCCCGAGGAATTCAACGCCCGCTGGTGGAAGTACGCCTCTGCCTTCCAGGGAATCGAGCCGCCGTTGGGCGATGGAACCCGCGGCGAGGAGTACTGCGACGCGGCCACCAAGACCCACATCACCGACAATCCCGCCTACTACTACAGCTACGCGCTCGCCACGGTGCAGAAGTTCCAGATCCACGACTACATCGCGCGGAACATCCTCAAGCAGCCGCCGCAGTCCTGCAATTACGGGGGAAATCGAGAAGTCGGCGAGTTCCTGAAGAAATTCCTGTCCGTCGGTGCCACGCGCGACTGGCGGGCCCTGTTGAAGGAAACGACCGGCGAAGAACTCAGCACCCGCGCGATGCGCGACTACTTCCAACCCCTCACCAAGTGGCTCGAGGAGCAGAACAAGGGACGCACCATCGGGTGGGAGTGAGGCGTTGCGGTGGTTGAAGGGTTGAAAAGTTGAAGCGTTGAAGGGGAAAGACCCGTTTAGCGCGCCGCTCTGTTGTCGGACGACCCGGGACCCCAGCATTCAGCATCCAGCATCCAGCATCGGGCACTGGGCATCTCCTCCGCGATCTTCGAACTCCGATCTCCGATCTCCGAAACCCGCCTCGCGACGATTTCGCGCCGGCTGGTTGCGCGCGGACGGAGACTCGGTCTAGGGTGTTCGGCGTGATGCTTGAAGATTCGATTGGTGACATTCTGCGCAAGGCCCGCAACTCGACCGGTGTGACTCCCGCCGCAGCCGCTGCTGCCGCCGGACTCAGTGAGTCGGCCTACGGACAACTCGAGGAAACCGGCAAGGCCGCTGGCTGCCGCTGGGCCGCCTTGGGAACCCTTCTGACGCTCGACGGAGCCCGGTTGGAAAAGCAGGCGCAGGGATGGAAGCCCGCACCGGTCGATGTGAGCCTCTGGCGCGAATTGCGCGTGATCACGTCGCAGGGCGATGGCATGTCGGTGAACGCGTACCTGGTTTGGGACGAAGTCACCCGCGAGGCCGCGCTGTTCGACACCGGCTTCGATGCCGCTGCCGTGCTCAAGCTCATTGAGGAAAACCAACTCACCCTCAAACACATCTTCATCACCCACTCGCATCCCGACCACATCGCCGCCCTCGCGGCCATTCGCGAACGCTGGACCAAGGTGCGCGTGCACTCCGGATCGAAGAACGCTCCGGTGGATCAACGGATTCGCGCCAACGATTTCATCATGCTGGGAAGCCTGCGCGTCACCAATCGCGACACTCCCGGACACGCCGAAGACGGCATCACCTACGTCGTGGGCAACTGGCCCGAGGACGGTCCGTTCGTGGCCATCGTCGGCGATGCGATTTTTGCCGGATCGATTGGCGGCGCCCGCGATCAATTGACCCTTGCGCGGTCGAAGGTCCGTGAGCAGATCTTCTCCCTGCCGGCCGACACCCTCGTGTGTTCGGGTCACGGCCCGCTCACCACCGTCGGAGAAGAAAAGCAGAACAATCCCTGGTTCCCATGACCTCCACCACCGCCGCCGTCGCACTGCGAGTTTTCGAACGGCCTGCTTTCAACCGGCAGGTGATGCGGTGGGGTTGTCTCACGACGCTGGTGCTGGGAATCACCAGCCTCAACGTGAGCGCAGCCGAGACGGTGCAGACCAATGCCCCGGCAAAGGCTGGCGCCAGCGAGCTGGCCACTCCCACTTCGCAGGCGCATAAAGTCGGCAAGGCCTCGGAGGCCATCGTGCAGGAGCGGCTCACGCCTTCAACGCCGGACAAATTGATCGAGCGACACGGCTTCGTGGGCGCTTTGTTTTCCCGGCCCAAGCGCGTCAATCCGCTTCAGCTCATCAACCCTGCAGCTCCGAAGGAATTCGGCGGAACCGGAACACCCGGCGACAAGTGGTCGTGGAATCCGATGCTCGGTCCTGGCCAGGCTCCGTTGCCGAGGACCTTCCAGGATCCGAATTCGCACGAAGCGAGTGCGGTGGTGTTCGGCGGAAGCTTTCGGTGATGCCGAGGGCGGCAGTTGAACGGTTGAAACGCTGAAGGGTTGAAGAGGGGACGACGGTTCTGCTCACACGCATGGAGTACCGCGTTCACGCGGCTCTGCTGTTGGACGGTGAATGAATCGGACGGGTGAATTCAAATCCCCGGACGACCTAACACACGCCTCCCCGAACCATCTGAAGACGGGACTCCAAACGAGGATTGCGGCCTCCGCGGTTATCCTCCGCGGCAGGATTCAACGCCCCTCGCTCGCGGCCACCACCGTCGATTCGTTGGGCAACTCCAGTTCGAGGTACGCCACATCGAGCCATCGATCGAACTTGTATCCCACCTTGCGGAACAGCCCCACCTGCACGAATCCGAACCTCTCGTGCAGACGCAGACTCGCCGTGTTGGAGGCGTCGATCGCAGCAATGATCGAGTGAAGGTTCCGAGCCTGCGCGGCGGGAATCAGAGGAGCGAGGAGCAGTTTTCCAACGCCGCGACCGCGGTGCGACGCGGCTACGTACACCGAATTCTCCGTGGTGAAGCGGAAGCCCATGCGGTCGTGATACCGGTTCAGCGCGCTCCATCCCACGATCGATTCGGTCCCATCGGACGCGGTCTCCACCGCCACGAACACCGCGAATCCGCCGCGGACATGATCATCGAACCACTGCTGCCGATGTTCGAGCGAACGCGGTTCGTAGTCGTACGTCGCCGTCGTGGTGAGAACCGCCTCGTTGTAGATCGCGAGGATTCCCGGGCAGTCCTCGCGAATTGCGGGACGGACCGAAATCGGATGGCTCACGGGATGCATGTTGAAAAGTCGCCCGGGTTCAAACCGCCACCGGAGCCTTGATCGCGGGATGCGGGTCGTAGCCCACGAGCTCGAAATCCTCGTACCGGAATTGGTGAATGTCGGTGACCGCCGGATTGATCTTCATCACCGGCAGCGGACGCGGCTCGCGACTCAGCTGCAGACGCACCTGCTCGAGGTGATTCGAGTATATGTGCAGGTCGCCGAACGTGTGGATGAAATCCCCGGGCTTCAACCCGGTCACCTGCGCGACCATCAGCGTCAGCAACGCGTAGCTCGCAATGTTGAACGGCACGCCGAGGAACAGGTCCGCGCTGCGTTGATACAGCTGGCAGCTCAGTTCGCCGTCGCTCACGTAGAATTGAAACAGCGAGTGACACGGCGGGAGCGCCATGGAATCCACCTCACCGGGATTCCACGCCGACACAATCAAACGACGCGAATCCGGATTTTTGCGGATCTGAGCGATCACCTGATCGAGCTGGTGGATGCTGCGTCCGTCGGCAGTCCGCCAATCACACCACTGCGCGCCGTACACGCGGCCGAGATCGCCGGTCTGGGGATCGGCCCACTCATTCCAAATTGTGACGCCATGCTCCTGAAGCCAGCGAACGTTGGTGTCGCCGCGGATGAACCACAGCAGTTCGTAGATGATCGACTTGAGGTGGACTTTCTTGGTTGTGACCAGCGGGAATCCTTCCTTGAGCGAATAGCGGGTCTGCGCACCAAACAGGGACCAGGTACCGGTGCCGGTTCGATCCGCCTTGAACCGTCCGTGGTCCAGCACCTGTCGCAGAAGATCGAGGTAGGGTTGCATCGTGGAGAATCGAAAAACGTCGGCGGTCGATTACAGGGTCAGGAAAGCGAAAGGTAAATCGCTTTGAGATACCGAAGCTCCGGAATCCGCGGCGGATGATCTCCGGCCGGGCCGGTTGTGGCGATCTCTGTGAAAGGACGCCGGCTCGTCCGGGCTGCGGTTCGGACCGCGGTGAAGAATTCCTCCTCGCTCACGTGCGCGCTGCACGAGGCCGACACCAGAACGCCGCCCGGGCGTACGCGTCGAATGGCCGACGAGGCGAGACGCCCGTAGGCTTCGATCGCGCGTTCGCGTTCCACCTCGCGCTTGGCAAGCGAGGGCGGATCCACCACCACCACATCGAATTCGCGCGGCGGCGAATCCGCCAGCCAGCCGAAGGCATCGCCCTGCACTTGGTCATACTGGCAGGCGGCGACCGCGGCGTTGGAGTGGTTCAGAGCGAAGTTCCGTTCTCCCGATTCCAGAGCGTGCGCCGACAGATCGAGATCCAGCACCGAGCGCGCCCCCGCAGTGGCGGCGTACAGGCTGAACCCTCCCGAGAAGCTGAAGGCATTGAGCACGTCGCGGCCCGGTGAGAGCTGCCCCACGCGGCGGCGGTTTTCGCGTTGATCGAGGAAGAAGCCGGTCTTCTGTCCGCGAAAGACGTCGGCCTCAAAACGAATTCCCGACTCCTCGAACACCACGCGGTCGGAATCGGAAGATGCGAGGGGCGCGGACGCCACGCCGTGTTCATCCAACACGGTCGCATCGGCCACGCCCATGCGGGCGGCGTCAGCCTCCATGTTGCGGCTCATGCGGAACACTAGCTGCGCAGGGCGAAGGGCTTCGTGGATCAATTTGGATACAAGCGGCAGATGCGGAAGCCACGAGGCGGAATAGACCTTGAGCACGCAGCGGTCGGCGTAGCGATCGAGCACGAGTCCGGGCCATCCGTCTCCCTCGCCGTTGATGCACCGGTATCCGTTGGTGTTGGGACCGATGAGTTCCGGAGTGCGGAGTGCGAGCGCGGTTTGCAGACGCGTTCGCCACCAGGTTTCATCCAGCGTTGCGGGCTTTCCCGAGTGGAGCACCCGCACGCGGATGGGCGAATCCGGGTCGTACAGGCCCACCGCGAGGAAGCGATCATTACGATCGTAAATGATCGCCAGCTCGCCTGCGGTGCCTTCGCGGTTTTGGTCGCGGATGGAATCGGAATAGACCCAGGGATGTCCGCCGCGAACGATCGATTCCGCGGTGGAACTCACCCGCATCCGAAGACGCGGGGCGGGCCTGGCTGGAGCAGCGGAATCCATGCGGACGAGCATGCCATGAGTCGGCAGCGATGTCCGCCGTGATTCGTCGATTACAGGATGTTGGCGGCGAGCTCGGCGAGTTCGCTGCGTTCGCCGCGCGACAATTCCACGTGCGCCGCAATGGCCTGATCGCGGAAGCGGTTTACCACGTAGATGAATCCGTTCGATGCGGCATCCACGTAGGGATTGTCGATCTGGTACGGATCGCCGGTGAGGATGATCTTCGCGCCGTGGCCCACGCGCGTGAGGATCGTCTTGGCCTCGAGCGGCGTGAGGTTCTGGGCTTCGTCCACGATCACGAACTGATTCGCGATGCTGCGTCCGCGGATGTAGCTCAACGCCTCGACCACCAGCGTGCCGCTGCGGAGCAAGTCGGTGCTGCGCGCGCCGTCGCGGCCCATGTTGAGATCGCCCAACATTTCCAGCGCGTCGTGAATCGGCTGCATCCACGGGCCGAGCTTTTCCTCAAGCGATCCGGGAAGGAATCCGAGTTCCTTGCCCATCGAGATGGTGGGACGCGCCACCACCAGGCGGCGGAATTCACGGTCGCTCACCGTGCGCTTCAATCCGGCCGCCAGCGCCAGCAGCGTCTTACCGGTGCCGGCCTTGCCCATGAGGGTGACCAGCTTGATTTTTTCATCGAGCAACGCGTCGAGGGCGAAGTGCTGCTCTTTGTTGCGCGGCTTGATGCCCCAGATGTTCTGACAATCGTGCAGCGGCACGACCTGTTTGCCGGTGGCATCCACTCGGCCAAGCATCGTGCGCTTGGGTTCAGCCTCGCTCGAAATGGTGCAGTATTCGTTCGGCGACCGCTTCGGCCCCGCAGGCAGCGGCAGCATTCCGGCGGAACGGAATTCACTCAGCTTTGCCGCGGAACACGGGAGATCAAACATCCCGGTGTAGAGGTCCTGGAGGTTGACCCGATCGGTCTCGTAGTCCTCGGCCGGGAGCCCGTACACGTCGGCCTTCAACCGGAGATTGATGTCCTTGGTGACCAGAATCGTCGGCGTCGCCGGCTCGCTCTTCCGCACCGCGAGGGCGAGGGCGAGGATGCGGTTGTCCACCGATCCCGGAATGGCCTGGGATCCCGAACCGGTGAGGTTGGGATCGAGGTTCAGGCGTTGACCAAAAATGATACGCAGCATCCCGCCGCTTTCGAGCGGCACGCCGTCGCTCAGCGAGCCGTGCTTGCGGAGTTGGTCGAGAATGCGGGAGATCGAACGGGCATTCTGGCCTCGTTCGGAGGTCTCGCGCTTGAACTTGTCGATTTCCTCGAGGACCTCGATGGGGAGCAAGACGTGGTTGTCCTTAAAATTGAAGACGGCGTCCGGATCGTGGATGAGAACATTCGTGTCGAGCACGTAGTTCTTCACCTTGGTGGCAGCTGGGGAAGCTGCGGAACGGTTGGATTTGCGGGTTTTTGCCGTCACGGGAGGCTGTGCGGCACCGGTCGATTCCAGCACGTTGTCGAGCACGTCAACACGGTTGCGAAGGAAGTGGATGGAAACAAGCCGTTTTCAGCAACAATTGCGAAAAAACACCACGGATGGGGGTAAGAGGCAGTTCGAACCGCTACGGAATGGGGTGGGAGAGTCGGAGATCGGAGTTCGAAGATGGGGTCTCGATAAATCCGAAGGATCCTTCACCAGCACCGATTCAGGGCTTCAGCTGACGTGGCAGCGGGGGCGGGGCGTTGAGCTTTTGGTAGATCCACTTCTCCAGCGGCCGGAGCGGCTTGAGCCATGGATAAATGGGCGAATAGAGGAGCCGCAGCCGGATCAACGACAACAGCATGTTGAGCGAGGTGCGGGAGTTGAAGACCACCTTGGACCCGGTCTGATCGTGCCAGTCGGTGGGGACTTCCTCGATGCTGAATCCGGCCCTTTTCAGCGAGTAGAGCAGGTTCACATCAAACGCGAGATCGGCGAGACACAGGTATTTGTGAACCGCCTCGATGGCACGTCGGCGGAAAATCTTCGCGCCGCATTGCGTGTCGCGAATGCCCATCCAGAAGAATCCCTCCACGAAGAGATGAAACAACCGGCTCGCGAACTGGCGCTTGCCCGGCTGCGCGTGCGTGATGCGCGCGCCCGGGAGCCAGCGGGAGGCAATCACGGCGTCGACCTGACCCGACGAGGCCCGGCGTACGAGATCGAGAAACGCCTCCGGAGGGGTGGCCCCATCGGCATCCACATAGCCGATGAGGTCGGCAGTGGGCGCGAGCTTCAACCCTTCGATCAACGCGCCGCCCTTGCCAATCGGACCTGGGAAGACGAGATGCGTGATGCAGGAATGGCGCTTCTCGGCGGCTTCGACGACGCCGATGGTGTTGTCGCGGCATCCATTCAGGATCACCACAATGTTCACCGGTCCCGCATGGCCAGCGGGCAACTGGGTGGCGTAACGTTCCAGGACAGGGCCGATCCGATGCTCCTCGTTGTAGGCGGGGATCAGCAGGACAACACTGGGGGCTGACGTGGACACGTGTGAGGAGAGCGTCGGTGTTTCGACGTCGCCCATCAAGTGTTGGCGCGGGGTTCTCTGGAGCGAATCGTCCGCGGCTGGAACCACCGATCTTCTAAATCCAGCATCCAGCATCGTCCCCACCATCTTCGATCTTCCATCTCCGGGCCGCTTCCGCCGACTCAACCCCTTTCACGTGGGGCACCTTGGATCTTGAACGTAGTCCTGCCCCCGCTACCGTTGGTCGAGATGAACTGGAAGCGCACGTTGGTCGCCCTCTCGATGGCTTGGATGCTGGCGGGTCAGATCCTGGCTGTCGATCTGCTCAACGGCGTGGCCGCCATCGTGAACGAGTCGGTCATCACCGTGGCCGATGTGGAGCTCTACACCGATCGTGCCGTCCGTGCGGCTTATCAGCAGCTCATTCCCCTCGGCCGCGCCGCGGAATTCGAGCGCCGTCGCCAGACCATTCTTCGCGATGGACTCGATCAATTGGTCGAGCGCGAACTGATTCTCCACGAGTTCAAGACCGCCGGATACAACCTGCCGGAGTCGATCATCGATGACGTCGTCAATTCCCGTGTGAAGGAGGAATTCGGCGATCGATTGACGCTTACCAAGACGCTGCACCTGCGCAACCAGACCTACGAAAGCTTCCGCAAGGACGAGCGCGACGCGTTCATCGTCGCGCAGATGACGATCAAGAACATCAATCAGAACCTCTTCATCTCGCCCAAGAAGATCGAGCGCTACTACTCGGAGAACAAGGAGCGCTACACCATCGGAGATCGTGCGAAGGTGCGGATGATCCTCATCGACAAGAGCCGTCACGCCATCGGCGAACCCCGTAAAATCGCGGATTCGGTGCATGGCCGCGCCGCTGCCGGCGAGGATTTCGGAAAGCTTGCCGATGAATTCTCGGACGACGCACGCCGATTCAAGGGCGGTCTCCGTGGCGACCAGGGCTGGGTCGAGAACAAGGACAGCGACCTGCGCAAAGAGCTCCGTGAATTCGCCTTCAAAGCCAAGGCCGGGGATCTCAGCCCGGTGATTGAAACCGAAGGCGCGCTGTTCATCGTGAAGGTGGAAGGACGCGAGGACAGCCGGGTGCGTCCGCTGTCCGAAGTGCGTGGGGATGTGGAATCCACGCTGAAGTCCGTGGAGCGCGAGCGTCTCCGCAAACAGTGGATCAACCGCCTCCGCGCGAAAGCCTTCATCCGCTTCCCCGGCCAGGGCTGATCCGGTCCTGCGTCCTCATCGTTCGTTCCCCTGTAGGGCAGAGCTGCCGCTCTGCAGATACTGCAAAACGACCCGCGCAAGCGAGGTCGTTGCCCGCCGGGTTCAAACGCTGAACTTCTGCTCGGTCTGCTTTGCCGAGCTTGAGGATCGCCTTCACGCGGCTCTGCTGTTGGACCCGGTGCCACTGAAAGGTTGAGAATCTACCGGTTGGATGACCCGAGACGCGCCTCCCCGAACCGTCTGAAGACGGACTCCAAACGTCTGCGAAAACCGTCGCTGCAGCGTCGGATCCCCCTTCAACGCTTCAACTTTTCAACCCTTTAACTGCCGCTTCTAGGTTCAACCCTTCAACCCCTCTCCAAAACCCAAAGGGTTGAAGAGATTCCCGGTGCGGTGTGTGTGCCGCCGGGGTTTCCCTTCAACCCTTCGTTTTTTCAACCCCCTCGTGGAGGCCGATGAATCCTCCCGCCGTTGGAGTCCCGCCGGACGCTGGATCAAAAGTGGGTCAGCTCAGCAGCTCGTCAGCGCGGAAGAACCGGCGAACTTCGAGTTCGGCGTTTTCCACGGAGTCCGAGGCATGAGCAATGTTTCGCATGCTGTCGGTGCCGAGATCCCCACGCAGCGTGCCCTTCGGGGCCTTGCGGGAATCGGTGGGTCCGAGGATCTGGCGGACCTCGGCGACCGCATTGGGTCCGGTGAGGATGGCGGCCAGGACCGGACGGGAGCTCATGAACTCCACGATTTCCGGGAAAAACGGGCGATCCTTGATGTGGCTGTAGTGCTCGGCGAGCAGCGCGGGAGTGAGGCGAAGCATCTTCGCAGCGCTGACCCGGAGGCCGGCGGCTTCGAACCGAGCGAGGACAGTGCCGATCAGGTTTTTTTCAACACAGTCGGGCTTGCAGAGAATGAGAGTGCGTTCCATCTGGACCGGGATGCCTGCCACAGAGCGGCGTGGAGGTAAAGCTTCAGTTCCCGGAAATCGGAGACCTCAAGAGCACATTCAGGGCGAACAGGATGATCATCGCCAGGCAGGCAGCCACCTTGGCCGCGGTTCCAGCGATCAATCCCAGCACGGCTCCCACGCCCGCCTTGCCGGCACTTTTCCATTCCCGACCCGACAAATACTCCGCCAGAAAGGCCCCCACCAGCGGTCCGAGCACCAATCCGAAGGGCGGAAAAACGAAAAGTCCCACCAAGGCACCCAACCCGGCCCCGAAAATTCCGCGCCAAGTGGCGCCCATGCGTTTGGCACCGTAGGTCGTCGCCAGGAAATCCGTCGCGATGGAGACCACGGTCAGCACCCCAAGCACCAGGATCACCCACCAGGAAGCGCCGCGATCACCGAAGTAGAGCCGATGAGCCAGCGCCGCAATGAACACCAGCGGTGGCCCGGGCAAACCAGGCAGCACCGCTCCGACCAGCCCCAGAAGCATGAGGACCAGAGCCAGCAGGAATCCGGTGACCTCGGGGGCAGACATTTCTAAAGCCCTGGGATCAAGTGCGTTGAGTAACTCCGATCAGCCGTGGGTGCAGACCAAGTCGCGGTCGGCATCGATGCCCCAGCGCCGGCCCACTTCTTCCAACTCGGGCGTCAAACCCCACTGATCCGCCACCGGTGCAGCGGTGTGCGAGCGGTTTGCCCCCTTCAGGTGCATGCAGCCGCGGTTGTCGCCAATCTTGCCGATGAACTCGATTTCTTCGGCGGTAAGTTTGACCTCGGGCAGCGCGGCGAGCTCGTCGACCTTGGTTTCGATCGACTTCGCTTGGGCGCCGACTTCCTGGATCAGCGTAGGAATCACCGATTCCACCGGTTGATGCGACAGATTCCACGCGCAGGCGAGCTGCAGCATGGTGATGCCGTGGCGTTCAGCGATGGAGCGGATCTTATCGAGCTTCTCGGTTCCCGCCTCCACCCAGTTGCCCGGACGGAAGGTGCGGTGATCGCCGTAGCCGAATTCGTGGCCCGGACGGACGTCGTCGTGGAACAACCCACCGTAATCCACCACGCGGGTCATCAGCCGAATCTCATTCTTCACCGCCGCCGGCAGCAACAGCGCGCCCGGCCAGGGTTCGAACGGGTTGAGGATGATCATGGCCCAATCGATCTTGGATCCGAAGCGCTCGAAGCACTGGATCAGATCGAGGGTGAATCCGTTGGCGGGTCCGGGAGCGACCCCGAGCATCGAGGTCAGAGAGTCGTCCACCAACCCCTGCATCGCGTCCCAGACCCGGGAATCGGTGTACCCGATGGAATCCGGGTTGTGCAGCATGACCAGGTCAAACCGGTCCGATCCGCAGCGGGCCAGCGACTTCTCGGTCGCCATCTTCAAATAGTCGCGATACCCCGCAGGTCCACGCAGCTCAGGATTGGTGAACCGGGGGAATCCCTTCGATCCATCCCGCTTGCCGGTGTAGAAGTCATGACCCACCGCGCCTACCAAACAATAGGTATCACGAGGGATCCCCTTCAGCGCCTTCCCCAGCAGCTCATCAGCCTGTCCGTTACCGTAAACGTCCGCCGTAACGAAGGTCCGAATGCCTTTTTCGTAGGCTCTTTGGGCCGATTGGATCCAGCGGGCTTCGTCGAGGGATTCGCCGAAATGCATGAAACGGCCACCATTCCAGGTGCCGAACGCGGTCTTGGTAACATCCATAAATCTCTGTGAACTCAGTGGGGATACCATAGCCGCGCCCAAGGCGATGCGGCAACCCGGCAGTTGTTTGGAACTGCACCAATGTTGTCGGGAACAACCTGTGAGTGATTTGGGCATAAGTCGTGGAAGTTCAGCATTGTTCCCGGGGGGTGCTTGGCCAAAAGCTTGGGCCTCAATGTCAACCTCTGGACTGGGTCGGGGCCTCGGGTCGCTGATGGAGCCGAAGAACGGGAAGGACGCCAAGCGTCCCACCTCCCGTGGCTTTGGCGTGCTTATCGGGGATTCCGCTTCTACCCCGGCTGATTCCGCTACGAAGCCCGGGACGGTTCCATCTCCGGTGCCCTCGGCCTCGGGTGGCGTCCCCAGTGTCTTGACCCCAGGATTGGCTCAAGCGCCCACTGGTCCGAGCTCAGTCGGGGCCCGTGCGCCTGGCGTTGCGTTGGAGCCCAAGACTGCGGAAATCGGCAAGAACAGCCCAATTCCGCGGATTCTCCTCGGAGCTGACGCCATACTCGTGGCGCTCGCGGGTTGGATTCTGATGAATCCCGCCTGGCGGGGTCATCGCGAAGGGGTGGTCCTCGGAGTGGTCCTGATGGCCCTCGCAACCACCCTTGGTCTGATTGCTACCCTCGACCGCCGCCGATAAGTTCCTCGGACGGTCGAATGTTCCACGTGGAACATTTGCTCCCGGACGCGACCCCGTGGGGTGGAGCTCGTGGTTAAAGGGTTGAAATGATGAAGGGTTGAAGGGGAATCCAGTCACGGCGGTGCAGTAATGCCGCCTCACCCTTTAGGCGGTTGGGCAGAGCTGTGGTTCTGCCGAAACTTCAAAGCGACCCGCATGAGTCCCGTCGTCGCCATCTTCGCGCGAAACCCGATGGACGTACGGAGCCCATCGGCATTCCGGGTATTTCGCCTTCTTCCGACTGGCTGCGGAGTTCCTCACACGTTTGGAGTTCCGCGTTTACGCGGCGCTGCTGTTAGACTCGGAGGCCATCGAAAGTTTGGATACCAACCACCTGCATACCTCGAGACACGCCTCCCCGAACCGTCTGAAGAGAGGACTCCAATTGGATGGGAATATCCTCGCGGCAGTTCCGCCCTTCCATCCCGGGGTAGGGCAGCGCTGCCGCGCTGCCGACGCTTCAAAACGACCAGCGCTAGCGTCGTCGTTCCTCAGTCTAGGCTGCCCTAGCGCTTCGAATCCGCGATTCCCCCGCCTCAACCACACCGATTCCCACCATTGTTCCACGTGGAACATTTCGAACACCCCTTTCCTCGCCCCACCATTCATTCTCCTCTCTGCGCCTCCGCGTCTCTGCGGTTCCATTCATTTGCCGGCATCTCAAACATGCACCCGGACTGGCGAAAATCCGACGACCGTTCATGCTTCGTCCGATGTTTGTCTATCCGAAGCGATACGACGTGATTGTCGTCGGGGCCGGCCATGCCGGGGTCGAGGCGGCCCTGGCCTCGGCTCGTATGGGGTGTCAGACGCTTCTGCTCACCATCAACCTCGACACCATCGGGCAGATGTCCTGCAACCCCGCCATCGGCGGCTTGGCCAAGGGACACCTCGCGCGGGAGATCGACGCCCTGGGTGGCGAGATGGGTCGGGCGACCGATATGTCCGGGCTGCAGTTCCGGATGCTCAACACCAAGAAGGGACCCGCCGTCTGGGCTCCCCGGGCGCAATGCGACAAGAAGGCGTATCAGTTCCGACTCAAATGGGTCTGCGAACGCCAACCCAATCTCGACTGCAAGCAGGGCCAGACCGTGCGACTCCTCCACAAGGACGGCGCGGTGTACGGAGTTGAGACCAGCCTCGAAGTCCAGTTCCTGAGCACCACCGTGGTGGTCACCACCGGCACCTTCCTCCGCGGACTCATGCACGTGGGGGCGAACCAGCAGACCGGCGGTCGGGCCGGTGAGGCGGCCGCCATGGGGCTGTCGGGTTCGCTCAAGGAAGTGGGGCTCGAACTCGGACGGCTTAAGACCGGCACCCCACCGAGGCTCGTTCGACAATCCATCGATTTCACCCAATGCGAACCTCAGGGCGGCGACGAGCCGGTTCCCTGGTTCACCTATTGGAAGGAAGACCTGTGGAACGACGAACTGTTCCACGTGGAACAATCGTACGCCGGACCCCGCACCGCGGACCCCGGCGCCTCGAATCTCCGGTACCCCCCGGGTTCCATCCTCAGCCGCATCGGGACCCAGCTTCCGTGTTATCTCACCCGGACGTCTCCCAAGACCCGCGACTTGGTCACCGCGAACCTCCATCGCTCCCCGATGTACTCCGGCGTGATCGAGGGGGTGGGACCGCGCTACTGCCCGAGCATCGAGGACAAGTTCGTCCGCTTTGCCGAGAAGGAGGATCACCAGATCTTCCTCGAACCCGAAGGGATCAACACGGACGAGATCTACGTCAACGGCTTCTCCACCTGCCTGCCCTTCGAGGTACAGATCGAAATGGTTCGAAGCATCATCGGATGCGAGAAGGCGGAGATCATGCGACCGGCCTACGCCGTAGAGTATGACTTCTGCCAGCCCACGCAGCTCCTCCCGAGCCTGGAGACCAAGGTGTGTCGGAACCTGTTCCTCGCCGGTCAGATCAATGGAACGTCCGGATACGAAGAAGCAGGGGCTCAGGGTCTGGTCGCCGGGATCAATGCCGTTCGGCGCGTGCAGGGGAAGGAACCGATCGTTCTCCGACGCGACCAGGCGTACATCGGTGTGCTGATCGATGACTTGGTCACCAAGGGCACCCAGGAGCCGTACCGCATGTTCACCTCACGCGCGGAGTACCGATTGCTGCTGCGGCAGGACAACGCCGACGAGCGACTGAGCCCGCTGGGACACGAGATCGGCCTACTCCCGGAGCGTCTGTTGAAGCGCTACCAAGCGAAGGCCGAGGCGGTAAAAGCCGAGCGCGAACGGCTGGAACGCACGCGGATCGGTCAGGATTCCCTCGCCCAGCTCCTGCGTCGTCCCGAGGTCACCTACGACACGCTGCCAGGCGAACGCCCCGTTTTGTCCGAGGAAATCACCCAACAGGTGGAGATCTCCATCAAGTACGAGGGCTATATCACGCGTCAGGAATTCGAAGTGGCGCGCTTCCGGGATCTGGAAGAACGGGCCATTCCCGCAGGGTTCGACTTCGCCTCGGTGCCCGGAATCCGGGAAGAATCGCGTCAGAAACTCATGCGCATCCAGCCCACCACCATCGCCCAGGCCAACCGGATTTCCGGCGTTTCACCTGCCGATGTGGCCCTCCTGTTGGTGTGGCTCAAGCGTCGAAGCCAGCCCACCAACACCTCCACGGCACCCGAATCGCCCATTCATCCCTCCTGCGGTAACCCCATTTAATTTACAATCGTAAACAATATTCGCCGGTGTCGGTGAAATCGAGGAAATCGGGGTGTCAACAACCGGCGGGCAACTCGGGTTTGAAACCGCTTGAAATTCCGAGATTGGCCCTTCTAATGCGTCCTTCTCCTTTTTGAATCCCTCCGAGTGGGGGGATTGGCGGGCTTGGGCGGTGCAATTTCCGTGTGCCACCCCCAAGCCCGCTTTTTTGTGCCCCGGTGGGCTCAGCCCGCGGTTATAGGGGTGAACCTGGAAACGGCAGTTGAAACCACAGATGGACACAGATTCACACAGATAGAGAAGGAGATGGGTGGTTCGACCGGGCTTGAACGGTTTCACCTTCTGGGTGATCTATGAATCCCTCCGCTCCGCTCAGTTCCATCTGTGTTCATCCGTGTCCATCTGTGGTTGAACTCTTCTGTAACTGCCGTTTTTAGGTTGAAGGGTTGAAGGGGAAATCGGCCCCGCGGCGGGGCAACGCCTCCGTTTAATTGGTTGGTAGGGCGGCGCTGCACGCCGCCGATCCTTCACAATGACCAGCGACTGCGCCGTCGTTGCCTGCTTGGAAGCCTCACGGGGAAATGCCCGAAACACCGAAACCCTCCGCCGGATTTCCCGCTTCCGAAGACCCGTTTCAATCTACCGCTCACGAGATTTTGGCTGGCAGCGGACCACAGGAACGGTAGAACTCACTTAGTCCCAAGACTTCAAATCTCCCAACAGGCCATGAATCCAGCCCCCATCCTTCGCTGCCGACGCGGCTTCACGCTCATCGAGCTGCTCGTCGTCATCGCCATCATCGCCATCCTGGCCGGCATGCTTTTGCCGGCGCTTTCCAAGGCGAAGAGCAAGGCCACCTCCATTGCCTGCATGAGCAACACCAAGCAGCTCGGGCTCGCCTGGATTCTCTACAGCGGCGATTTCCGCGAGGAACTGGTTCCGAATCACGTGGGCGATACCAATGCGTGGATTCTCGGCGATGTAAACTCCCAGCCGGGCGACACGAACGTCATGAACATTAAGAACGGGCTGTTGTGGCGCTACAACACTTCGCTCGGCATCTACGTCTGCCCTTCCGACGACTACAAGCGGAACAACAAGACGAAGATCAACCGCGTCCGCAGCTACTCGATGTCGGGCCAGATGAACAGCGACGTCCCGGGCGTGAATGCCCGTTATCCGCTGCGCAAGAAGACCTCCGACATCATCAACCCCGATCCCTCGGGCGCGCTGGTGTTCATCGATGAGAGCAGCAAGACGCTCGAGGACGGCTACTTCGCCATCCAGGTGGACAATCGCATCTGGCAGAACGATCCCTCGGATCGCCACGGCCGCGGAGCCAACATCAATTTCGCGGACGGCCACTCGCAGATCTACAAATGGCTCGAGCCCCAAACCGGCAAGCACAACTACGATGCTCCGGCTCAGAAGCCCACGGACCGTGACTTCGACAAACTCGCACCGACCATCGCCATCAAGCAGTAGCAGTAATGATGGACGCAGTCGGAGTCTTCCTGAAAAGCTTCGTCCCAGTTCATCGCATCTCCTTTTTATCCCTACGATTCCATGAGATTCGGCATCAATTCATTCCTGTTCACCTCTCCGTTCACCACGGAAAGCGCCTCCCTGTTCCCCACGTTCAAGAAGTGGGGCTTCGATACCGTTGAGATTCCCATCGAGGATCCGTCGCACATCGATCCGGTTGCTGTTCGCGCCGCGCTCGACAAGGCCGGTCTCGCCTGCGGTTCCATCTGCGCCTGCATGGGACCCGGCCGCGACTTCCGCGGCACCGCCGAGGAACAGAAGACCGCCATGGATTACTGCAAGGCCCTCATCGACCAAGCCGTCATCCTCGGCTGCCCTTCGCTGATCGGCCCGGTGTACAGCGTCGTCGGCAAGGCCGATGCCGTGGAACCCGCGCAGCAGAAGAAGGAATGGGCCCTCGTGGTGAAGAACCTCAAGGTGCTCGCCAAGTACGCGCAGAAGAAGGGCGTGCAGATCTGCGTGGAACCGCTGAACCGTTTCGAGACCGACTTCCTCAACACCACCGATCAGGGCCTCAAGCTCATCGCGGATGTCGGATCCCCGGCGCTCAAGCTCCACCTCGACACGTTCCACATGAACATCGAGGAAAAGAATCAGGCCGCCGCCATCAAGAAGGCCGGCAAGCTCCTGGCGCACTTCCACGCCTGCGGTACGGATCGCGGCACCCCGGGCAACGACTCCTTGCAGTGGGAGCCGATCGTCAAGGCGCTCAAGTCGATCAAGTACAAGGGCGACGTGGTGATCGAATCCTTCACCACCGACGTGAAGGTCATCGCCCGCGCGGCCGCCATCTGGCGTCGCATCGAGCCCACCCGCGACGAAATCGCGACCAAGGGCATCAAGAATCTCCGCAAGGCATTCGGCCGTTGAGTCGATCGCTGAAACCCTCCGAATCGATTCAAATTCCCATGAAGAAAAAACTCGCAGCGCTCCTCCTGCCGGCCGTCGTCGGTCTCCTCGCCCTCAGCCAGTCTGGCTGCAAGACGCTGGGACTCGAGCAGACCGAGCCCGGATTCGTCTCCCTGTTCGATGGCAAGACCCTTACCGGTTGGGACGGTCTTCCCAATCATTGGAAGGTTCAGGACGGCGCCATCACCGGCTACACCGAGAAGGAAAGCCCGCTCAAGGGAAACACCTTCCTCGTGTGGACCAACGGTACCGTGGCCAACTTCGAACTCCGCGCCAAGTACCGCATCATTCCCGTGAACGATGTCGGCTTCGGCAACTCGGGCATCCAGTACCGCAGCAAGGTTGTGGACGCCGGTGGGTTTGTGGTCGGTGGGTATCAGGCCGACTTCGAAGCCGGCAAGACCTACAGTGGCATTCTGTATGAGGAACGCGGACGCGGCATCCTCGCGGAACGCGGTCAACGCACCCGCATCACGGAAGTCAACGGACAGACCAAGATCACCAAGGTTGGCGATCTCTCCCCGTCCGCCGAGCTCCAGGCCAACATCAAGGCCAACGATTGGAACGACTACGTGATCGTGGCCGATGGCAACCATCTCAATCACTTCATCAATGGTCGCATGACCATCGACGTCGTCGACGATCAGCCCTCGAAGGCCGCCCGCAGCGGTGTCCTCGCATTGCAGATCCACGCCGGTCCGCCGATGCTGGTTCAGTTCAAGGACATCCGGATCAAGAAACTGCCCTGATCCAGCCGGGGAAGTGATTCCCCCAAGCTGATCCCCTTCCACCGGGTGCGGAGTTCCGAATCGGAACCCGCACCCGGTCTGTTTTTAGGCACAATCGATTACAACTGTAATCGAATGGGGTTGAAGAGTTGAAATGCTGAACGGATGAAAATGGAACAGGCGCGCGAACGAACACTTCTGAACTTGGGATTAGAAACGAGAATAGCCCAGGACTTCAGTCCAGGGTTCAAAATCGATCGGTGCCTTCGAGTCCCGGGAGGGACGGCAGAGAGACGTTTCTGTCATCCCTGCGGGACTGGTTCCATATTTACGCCGAATCCCAGGGCTCAAGCCCTGGGCTATTATCCTCCGTCCACCAATTCGAATCTCATCCAGAGGCGAATCCCCATCATTTCTCGCCGGCTCCATTCCGTCCCCGGCCCGAAATCAACTTGCAGCTCGCGGGCGCCCTCGCCACGGTCATTTCTTATTACCATGCGATCCCCCGACGTTGCTTCGATCCGGCCTGATCTTTCCGAGTCCCGCACTCCCTTTCACGCCATGCGATGGCTCGTGCAAGGGCTCCTGGCACTGACCGTTGTCGCGTTCCTCGCCGGCTGCGCCACCTCCAAACCCGCCGCTCCCAAGCACATCGTTCTCATCGCCGGCAAACCCAGCCATCCGCCCGGAATGCACGAATTCCGCGCCGGCTGCCTGCTCCTCCAAAAGGCGATGGCCGATTACCCCGGCGTGGTGATCGACGTCTATTCCAACGGCTGGCCGGTCAAACAGATGGACGGCACCTGGGTGGATGACTTCTCCAAACTCGAAGGAGCCGACGCCGTGGTGGTGTATGCCGACGGCGGCGGTGGACATCCCGCCATCAAGCCGGAGCGCATGAAGTTCCTCGATGGACTCGCCGCCAAGGGCGTCGGACTCGGCTTCGCCCACTACGGCGTGGAAGTCCCGGCCGGCGAACCCGGCGCCGCACTGCAGCGCTGGATCGGCGGTCACTACGAGCACCAGTTCTCGGTCAACCCCATGTGGTCGCCCAACTACGAGCGCTTCCCCAAGCACCCCATTTCCCGCGGTGTGAAACCCTTCAGCAATCGCGACGAATGGTACTTCAACATGCGCTGGGTTCCCGATGCCTCGGCCAAGTCCCACATCACTCCGATCCTCGTCGCAACGCCGTCCGACGCCGTCCGCAAGGGACCCTATGTCTATCCTCCCGGACCCTACCCTCACATCATCGCTGCTTCGGGACGCGAGGAGACCATGATGTGGGCCTTTGAGCGTGCTGACGGCGGACGCGGCTTCGGATTTACGGGCGGACACACCCACGCCAATTGGGGAAATCCCAACCAGCGGAAGGTGTTTCTCAACGCCCTTCTCTGGATTGCGAAAGCCGAAATCCCCGCCAATGGGGTTGAAACCACCGTGTCGGATGCCGATATGCAGGCCAATATGGACCCGAAGGGAAAACGTTAACGCTAAGCACGTTTTTCGGTCCAATTCCTGCTGCCTCCCCTCAGAGATAACAACCCTGCAACCAAGTTTCCGGTCGGTCGGTCACCTGCACCTGAACCGGCGACCCAACAGCCTACATGCGAACCCAGCTCACGAGCCCCGATCTCTCCCGAACGTCTTCATCGTCGATTCGCGCCCTCGGGCTCGCACTCATGGTGATTCTGAATCTCGGCCGTTCCATCCGGACTTCGGCCGAGGATCGGGTGGAATACCGGTTTGAGGATTACCGCGAGGATTCGGGACGCGTGAAGGTCCAGACCCAGACGGCGTACTTCGAGACGGATCTGAATCCCAAGGTGGCGGTGAAGGGGCAGTTCGTTTACGACTCCATCTCCGGCGCCACCCCCACCGGCGGACCTCCCGCAGCCGGCGATCGCCAGGTGCCACTCGTGGAACTCCACGACCGCCGCTACTCCGGCAACATCGGTGCCGACCTCAAGTACGGTCGGACCACCACCACGCCCGGGTTCGCCTACAGTTCGGAGAGCGATTACCAATCCCTCGGCATCTCGCTCAACGAAGCCATCGACTTCAACCAGCGCAACACCACGCTCAATCTCGGCGTGGCCCACAACTTCGATCGCGTCAGCGGATTCTATCAGCGCAACGCCATCTCGAAGGACACCACCGATCTTTTGGTGGGCGTCAATCAGCTGCTCTCGCCCCACACCTTCGTCACCCTCAACCTCACCCTCGGACTCTCCAACGGCTACCTCACCGATCCGTACAAGGGCGTGAACTTCACGTACTCGTATCCGGTGGACGCCTACGATCCGGCGAGTGTCGACGTGAACCACGAGGAGAAACGGCCTGACCACAAATTCCGCCAGGTCGCGCAGGTCGGCATCACTCACTTCATCGATGCACTCAACGGCAGCGTCGAAGCCAGCTACCGTTTCCATCACGACGATTGGGGCATCTTCGCCCACACCGCCGAACTCAGCTGGCATCAGAAAATCGGCCGCAAGCTGCTGCTCTCCCCGTTCTTCCGCTACCACTACCAGACCGCTGCGGAATTCTATGCCGTCCGATTCGCCGGCGATCCGCTCTTCCCCGATGGAGCCAAGGGATCCCTGCAGCAGGACGGATTCACCATCCTCTTCAACGACGACCCGAGCTTCCCCGGCAACGGTACTTCCACGTTCACCGTGCCCGGACATCCTGGAGCCTACTCCTCGGATTACCGCCTCTCCCGTCTCAACACCTTCACCACCGGTGCGGTGCTGAGCTGGAAGATCCACGACAACCTCAGCGTCGAACTCGCGTACAAGCGCTACATCATGCAGGGGCTCGATGGCGTCACGCCCGCGAGCGCGTACCCGAGTGCTCACGTGTACACGGTCGGACTCGGACTATGGTTCTAGGCAGTCCACACAAAGTGGTGGCCGACCTCCCGCGTCCTGCGGGACCGCCGGCTGTGCCCGCGCGTCCCGTTCCGGTGGAACTCTCCGACCGGTTCAACGCCGCGGGAATCCTGCGTCGAATCCAGGAGTCCGTATCGTTTTCGGTACGTGAGGGCGCGCACGAACTCACCTTCCGCGCGCTCGGCACCCAATGCCGGATCTCCTTCCTCGCCGATCCCCAACTCGCCTCCGCCTTTCGCACCTCGGCGCTTCATTGGATCGCCAACTTCGAGGCCAAGTACTCCCGCTTCTGGCCCGACTCGCTGGTCAGTGCCATCAATCGCGCCGCCGGCGCGGATTGGACCGTTCTCGATGCCGAGGCGGATCGGCTGTTCGCCCTTTGCCACGAACTCCACTTTCTCACCCGCGGCATCCTCGATCCCACAGCGCTCCCGCTCATCCAGCTGTGGAACTGGAAGGAACCCCGTACCTCGCTTCCCACCGACGCGGAAATCGAGGCCGCCCGTGCCCGCGTGGGATGGCGACGCGTCCAGCGTGCCCCAGGAAAGATACGCCTGCCCGAACCCGGCATGAGCGTGGACCTCGGAGGGGTGGGTAAGGAATTCGCGGTCGATCAAATCTCGCAGCTCGCGCGGAGCTTTGGGGTTCGTAGCGCGCTGGTGGATTTCGGGGCCGATCTCCGGGTCTTTGGATTGCCCGCCGATGGACGTCCCGCGTGGCACATCGGATTGGAAGATCCCCGCAAGCCCGGCGCGTGCTGGACCGGCCTCGCCGTGCGCGATGCAGCGGTGGCGACCTCGGGCGATTACCTCCGCCGCTTCGAGCTTAACGGGGTCAGCTACGGACACATCCTCGATGTTCGCACCGGCCGCCCGGTGATGAATGGCGTTCGCGCGGTGAGCGTTCTCGCCCCCTCCTGCACCCAGGCGGGTATGCTCAGTACTTCCATTTTTATCCTCGGTCCCGAAGAAGGCCTTCGCCTGCTCGATTCGACAATCGGCGTGGCCGGAGCCATTGTGACTGAGTCGGGCACCTTCCATTCACGAACCTTCCATCAATATGCGACCTCTTAAATTCCTCGCCCTGTCCGTGCTCGCCGTTGCGTTGACCGCGCCGGTCATGCGTGCCGCCAAGGCTGAAAAACCGGCGGCCCCGAAGGTGGGCGACACCTTCCCGAACCTGGCCAAGGAACGCCTCGAAGGCACGGTGCCCGACCTCAAGGACAAGGTGGTGCTCGTCGATTTCTGGGCCTCGTGGTGCGGCCCCTGCAAGGCCTCGTTCCCGGCGTTGAAGGAGATTCACGCCAAGTACGCCGCGCAGGGATTCGCCATCGTCGCGGTGAGCATCGATGAAAGCAAAGACGACATGAACGGCTTCCTGAAGAAGAACTCCGTGCCGTTCATCATCCTGCGCGACGCCAAGGGCACGCTCGCCGAGAAGCTCGATATCCAGACCGTTCCCAGCTCGTTCCTCATCGATCGCAGCGGGAAGGTGACGATGGTCCACAGCGGCTACAGCGGCGATGAGACCAAGAAGGAATACATCGCGGCCATCGAGGCGGCGTTGAAGAAATAATCGGACTGTCACGAAGCCAGCCTGTATCCGCGGCAATTCTCAGAATCCCAGACCATTTCATTCCGTGAAAAAAACTCCCCTGATCTCCGTGATCCTTTTGGGCATCCTGTCGGCTTTGGTGCAGGGATGCGCCAATGTGAAACCCTGGCAGCGTGGCATGCTGGCCGATCGCGTCATGCGTGCAGACCGCGACCCCGCGGGCCTCGCCCTGACCGAGCACGTGTACTTCAGCCGAGAAGCCGCATCCGGCGGACGCGGCGTGGGCGGCGGCGGTTGCGGATGTAATTAATACCAAAGTGCTAGGAACTCAGATCCCGGCACTTTCAAACCATAATAGTAAACCCTTTCGCTGCACCCTGCGCGTCCTCCCCATCGCGCGCGGGACAAACTCCGCTCCGGCGGTCGCTCGGTTTTCCCGGATTTCCAGCTGATCTGTGTGCATCCGTGTCCATCTGTGGTTTGAACTTCGTTTTTATTTAATATCCTCGTTTCACGGGTCGAAAATAAGACTGGCTCGTCGAGTGCTAGAAAATCAGATCGATATGAAGAATTGGTTGCGTGTCCCCACCTTGGTTCTGTCGGCAATGCTTCACCTCGCGCCGTTGATGCGCGTGGCTGTGGCGGAATCCGCAGTGGCGGTGTCGCCGCTGATGGCGGTGATCCGATGGATGACCGGCGCCGCGGCAGTGGCCGGGGCTTTCCACGGAGTGTCCGGCGCGACCGGCCTCACCATCACCCAAGGCACCACGAAGGTGACGGCAATCAGCGCCACCAATGGAGTGCAGGCCGCTGGCTTCCGGATGTCGATCGTTAGCTCCATTCACGGCACAGCAGCCTCGTACACCTTTCGGAATCTTCCTGCGGGAATGACGGGAAGCCTGCAGGGAGTGGTCACGGGAATCCCAACCACGAGCGGTGCGTTCACCGCAACCGTGACCGGCTGGCAGAACGCCGGGGGAAGGGGTGACAATTACTCGACCACCTTTCTGATCTCGGTGCTGGATCAAGCCCCGAACATCGTGACCCCTCCAGCGAGTGCCTCGGTCTCTGTCGGGGATCCGGTGACCTTCACCGCCACCGTCACAGGTACAGGGCTGACCTACCGCTGGCTGAAGGACGACATTGAACTCGCGGCACCTGCTGGGACGGCAGCGTCGTACGTGATTGCCTCGGCAAAACTGACCGATGCCGGAAAATACAAACTCCGCATCACGAATACCGGCGGTACCGCTGTCAGCACCGAAGCCGTACTGACCGTCAAGCAATCCGGTCCGACGGTGACCGTGCCTCCTGCCGGCGCGAGCCTGCATGAAGGGGAGGCCTTCACGCTGAGCGTGCAGGCCACCGGCGCCGGCGCCATCAGCTACCAGTGGTCGAAGTCGGGAACGCAAATTCCGGGAGGTACGACCGCGAGTCTCACGTTGAATGGAGTGAAGCTCAGCGATGCCGGCAGCTACACGGTGGTGGTGAGTTCCGGCGGTGTGAACGTGAGTCCGGCTGCCGCGGTGTTAAAAGTCAGTACGGCTCCGGTGGCAACGCTGGGCGTGGTGTCGGCCGATGGCTCGTCGTCGGTGACCTTCGATTCGATCTCGGGTCGGTCCTACATCGTGGAAGAGCGTCCCGCGGTGGACGCCGGTGATTGGACCGCGGTGAAGACGGTGATCGCGGGTGGAGCGACCACGACCGTGGCTGCTCCATCAAGCGCCGGTTCCACGCGCTTCCTCCGCGCCCGCGTCGTCCCGATTGCGCAGTAGGCAGCCGGTTTCGCCCGAAACCGGCGGTTGAAGGGCTGAAAAGTTGAAGCGTTGAAGGGGAATCCGACGCTGCCCCGAGCGTTTGCTCATTCGTTTGGAGTCCCGTCTTCAGACGGTTTGGGTAGGCCTGTCTCGAGGCACACAGCCGGTTGATTTCAAACCTCTGGATAGCCCTCGTCGTCCAGTGTCGTCTCCGGCATCAAGCATCCAGAATTTTCCCGCTGGTTCCCTCCGATCGATCTCCCATCTCCGATCTCCGATCATCGACTCCCCCATCTCCCAGCTTCCAACTGCCATCTCCTCCGCATCTCCCCTGATTCCCGATTGCGAAGTCCTGAGTGGGTGGGTAGAAAGTCCCTGCGTTTTCCGGAAGCGGGTGTGGTTCAATGGTAGAATGTGGGCTTCCCAAGCCTGAGACGAGGGTTCGATTCCCTTCACCCGCTCCATTCATTATCAAGCACTTACGACGGATTGCAGTAAAAGTGCAGTAAACGCTTCGACCGCAGAAATGATTTTCAGGCCTACCTTTCTCGTGCCGAGACCAGACACCCTGTGTTTATTTCGATCTCCGAATTGAGATTGCGATGGTTCAGGATGTCCGGCGTGTCCACGCAGAACGCGACATGCGGCGCAACGGCCTTAAGGTGTAGGTCCTGGTCGGTCATTTCACATGAATGATTATCCGGCGATAGGCGTACAAATTAGGTGAACCGTTGTCGCGCAGTTCCAGAATCACATGGATGTGCTTCCCGCCTGCGTTCGACGGGATGGAAACCGTGGCGGCGGATGACGAGGCATTCTGAATCGTCACGTCGCCGTCATAGGAACTCGGTTCCTTGCAAAAGGACCAGGCGAAACTCAGAATATCATCATCTGGATCCGTTGAACTGCTGGCGTCCAGCGTAAGGGTGGAACCATGCGCAGCGGTGATTTCTAAAACCCTTCTGGTCTTATCTCCGTTCACACAGGCAATCGGCTGATGATTTGCGTCCTGATACTTCCCCGTAATGCTCCATTTCATGCGCGCCGCGAAATCGTTGTCGTATCCCTTGCTCCAACGCCTGATTACACCAGCCGGCTCCGAGGTGTTTCCAAACATGTGGTAAGGATCATACTGTGACTCTCCTACATTGTTGATCTTGGCGACCTCCGACATGCTGCGAATGCCCGCCTGCTTATCGAGGCTGAAGCGACCGCCCCAACCACCCTGGTCAATCTTTTCGGGATCGTTCAATCCGTTTGGAAAAACATGCAGAAAGGCGAGTGTATCGCCCTCCGTGGCCCATTTTGCATCTGGGTAGATGGCTCCCAACGGCCCGTGGCTTTGGATGTCGTTGCGTTGATAAGAACCATTCTTCGGAGGTTGCCAGCCGTAAACTTCGGTGGCGCGAATGAAAAAAACATCTGGAAAGTTTCTGGCGATCCACGCTCCGGCATCGTCCTGGCCCAGAATGTCAAACACGCGCACCTTTCCGAGGAATCTTGCAAGGTCCTTTTGGGAGCGTGTTGCCCGGACTTTCCAGATGGCCTGGGCTAGATTGTTTCCGCCGCCCCAGAATTGAATCCACACGGGTCGCGGATCGTTTTTATCGACCGCGGCAATGATGAGGTTCGACCCCTTGCTGTCCTTGCCATCGCCCACGTCACTCATGCCGTAGCGCGTCTGGCCAAGGACCGAGATGGATTTCAGAGACTGATAGGAGGGGTAGCCCTTTGCGTGAACCTGAAGATTGGGCAGGACCTTGCCGTAGGCATCGACAATCTGGTCGAGCATGGCCGTGTTGTTCTGGCTCTTCTTCCAGCAGCTGGTCGCGACAATCAGGCCCTCGATGTCGAATTCGTTGGCGGAAACCAGCAGCCGGACAAGCGATTGTTCGTCGTCAGGATCGGCACCGAGATCGGTAGTGACGATGATGCGCGGCCTGTAGTTGATCGAATCGCCAACCGCAGCAGCGGGCTCAGGTTGAGCCATCAGCGGTACAACGAACATCGCAAGGACGATCAAAAGTGTCCGCCAGGATTTTGGACGGATGCAGCGAGTGCCCTTTGTTCGCAACAGTTTGGAATGCATGGTTTTTTAAAGGTTCGCAGTCAAGGCAAGGTCCAGTTTGCTCGTTCCTTGAACTCGGCCTGGAACTCGGCCCGCCACCTGCGGATCGATGCTCCCCCGGGACCATCTACATAGTGATTCGTGCCTATCCTTCGCTTGTATTCGCCGCCCCAACTTGGCTGCGTGGGGTCTTCCGGATTATTGATTCCGCGATTTGCACTGACGAGATAAAGAAATGCAGGAGAATCCCCTTCAATTACTCCCTGTCCAGCGGCCCCGTTGGGAGGATAAATCGCACAAAGCGGTCCATGGCTCTTGATGATGTTTGCCTCAGCCCACGCGCGACTGTCGCTGCCAAACATACCCCGGTAGGTCTCCTTAGACTCAATGATGAACAAGTCCGGGAACTTATCCATCAGCCATTCATGCGTCGCGTCCTGACAGGCAATTAAAAAAACACGCAGCTTGCCAATGAAGGCCTTCACCTCCTTTTCACTCCGGGTGTTCTTCACCTTCCAAATGGCTTGGGCAACTTCCCGTGGACCACCCCAGACACCGATATAAATCGGTCTTGGATCAGGCTTGTCTGCGGCGGCAATAATTGCTTTTGAAGCTTCGCTGTCCTTGCCCTCCCCAATAATCTCTGAATACGACTGCTTGCCGCAACCCCATTGAATTTTGATGCCATTGTTTTTCCCCTTGCCCTCAAAGGTGACACCACGCAAGGCGTCAGCCGTGGGATACTTGGGGTCGTGCCTTCTTAAGTTCTCATCCACTTTGTCATACTCATCCAAGACAGCCAGAATGTTCCTCTTCTCGGCGACCATGCCGTAGGTGCCCGCCGATGCGATCAACCCCTCTATGTCGAATTCATTGGCATACAGGAGAAATCGGACCATCGACTGCACATCATCCGGATCGCTGTTGCTTACCGGAAAAGGAGGAAAGTCGGAGGTAACAATCACGCGCAGTCGCTTGGTGTTGTTGCTGGAATTCACTGTGACGTTGGTGCTCGCTTCAGCCGCGTGTGCGGTGACTGCAATTAAGACGAACATCAACCAGGTTCCTGCGACGATTGTGAGTGCTTTACATCTCATATTGATGGGGCGTGGTCGGTCGCAGTTTTTGAATTTTGCCATCTGATTGATGAGGAAGCGGGTGTTTATGAGCGAACAGTCCACCGGGGCGTCTGCCATAGAGATCAAGCACAACGACGCCAACGCCAGAGAGCCGCGAGGTTCATCGAACAGGAAGGATGCTTGTATCATTTGTTCATAAACTCTACAGCCATGGTCATCGATCATGGCCAGCGTCGGCAATGAGCTGTTTCCAAAGTGAACCAACAACACCATGTTTACTCAAGCTGGGAAGAATAAGCCCGAACGGCAACGCAAAACTTGACGATGCAGCCACCGGTGATCGCACCAAGGTCTGGCCGGGAGTGGTATCCGGTGGTGATGCGTTCACTCCAAGTCCAGCCGGTGGACTGAAATGGCGGCGTTTCTCCTCGATTCTGGCCTTGATTTAGGGAGTTCCGCACAGAACCGCTTTGGTAATCATCACGAGGGTTCGATTCCCTTCACCCGCTCCAATCTTTTCCTCAGCATTTTCGCAGTTTTCCCGGTCACTGTCATACGAGTGTCATACGACACCGCCCCGATCGGCCCGGTTTCTCGAGGTTTCCAGGCCCGGAATCGAACCTAAGGATCAGGGGCAAATCACCCACGTGGGGTGGGGGGTGGCGCTTTTCTTGATTCTTCGCTGACGCGAAAAAATCCTCACCGATAAGCCGTACGCGAAGATGCCCAGTCCCATGATTCCCACATTCGATCATCCCGGCCGATCTTGGTTTGGGTCGCCGCCGGGTTGATCTTGCGGAGAGGCGACCGACCCTTGCTTGGAGGTCGGTTTGATCTGACGAGTGCCAAGGCATTCGTCCAGGTTCCAAGCGGCCACCGACATTGCTCCATTTGACCTGAACAGACCATGAATGCAGTTCGAGCCTCTTTGTCCGCTTGCCTCGGGTTGTTGCTCGGTTGTTCCAGCCCAGTCTATGAATTCCAGCTCACGGATCCTCCCAAGGCCCTAAACGAAGACCTGGCAATGGCGAAGGCAAGGGAATCGATGGTCAGGGCTGGTTTTGATCCGGGGAAATGGAAGGTGGTGAAAGGGACCGGGTTTGAACAGTTTGGGCAGACCCATTGGGGAAGGGTCCATTTCACTGACGGGCGTCGTGATCGATGCGTGGAGGTGCGCCTTGAGGGTGACCGCCTCCTTTGCAAAATTGTCCAGCTGCCATGATCACAGGAGCGGGTGGTTCCGAGGCTTATTGAGGTCCAAGTCCATCCTTGGCCGGTTTTCTGCGAAAACACCGTGTACGGTCCTTCACCGTCTCAGTATTTTGTGGTCGTCAGTCGATGATCTCCGCCTGCTCCAAGCTGCACCTGATATGACCCCATCCTGGGGTTCCCCGGGCATTTCCCGTGGGGGTGTAGCTCAACTGGTCAGAGCAGGCTCTTTATAAGGGTCAGGTTGTGGGTTCAAAGCCCACCACCCCTACCAATCCCCTCCAAGGACACGCCGACTTGGTTTCCGGTCCTCGATTGGGACCATCCTTCGCCCAAAACATGGTGCCTCCACGCCTTGTCCGTTGGAGGGGTGCAGGGTGGTGGAAGTTTCCTAGATTCCTCGGCTTCACCATTGTTGGTGCCGGCAAGCTGGTCGTGGTGTCTCCGGCGTGCCTTGGCCTGAGGCCCAGTATGATTGGATGTCTTGGGATGAAGGTCATCCGACGTGGGCCTCCGGTCACTCCTTGGCAGAAATAGTGGCAGGTGGGGTCTGGGCCTTCTTCAAAACCTTGGCCACTGAGGACGCCGGCATCGTCAGCCGCCGTGCTGTCTCTCGCTGGCCGACACCTTCGGCTTTCAACTGGAGGATCTCCTCACGCCGGTCTGGAAAGGTTGAAGGCCTACCCAGCTTAACGCCACAGCCCTTGCTCATGGGTCAGAATCCCCACCCCAATGCGGGGCAAGGGCGTGGCAATGGCCAAATCACCCGCTTTGTCTGTCCCAGCGTGGATGAGTGTGGCCATGGTTATTTGGTTTTACTCGCATCCAGTTTGCGCCGGCCACGGCGTTGGTTGGCCTGCCGCTGATCCTTCAAAATCAGGTCAACAGTCGTCTGGTGGATGGCATCCTCTTCGCGCTCTTTGCCTTTGATACGAAAGGTTCGCCGGACGATGTAGTCCAGATACTTATCACCGTAGAGTCGTTTCATGGCCTTAATTAGGCCATTCCGGGTGGAAATGTTGCCGAGTTGGGTCCTGCCCTTTTTTTCACCTGCCCCCTTCAGTATAGTCTGGAGGGCGACACAAATTGCAACGTATCCCCCGTTGATGTCCCGCTCTGCTTCCGCCACCAGTTGGGCGGAGCTCACGCGCCGGTTGCGCTTGAGGTAGAAATCAGCAAGGCGGATCAGTTCATCCGCCGCACGGAAATACCGCTGGGCTGAGTTGGCTCGGCAATACTGCTGGGCCAGCTGTGATGCCAGGGAGGCGAATTCGACTGGGCTAACCCTTATGGCCCGTGGCTTTCCTTCGTTGACGGGAGATTCCACTAATTTGACCTCAGTTGGGGCGTGCCGCAGGACGTCCAAGTCATAAGAAGTTAGTCCCGCTACCCATTTGGTTTTCTTCACTGGGCCAGTCGGAGGTGGGCTTGGGTGGGGCTGGGTCGGCTCGTTGGTTGGTTTCACAGAAGCGCTTAGGGGGGGGGGCTCGCTCTTTGAAAGACGGTCTTCAGAACGGTGTCAAAAATAAAACACGGAAACTTTCAAAGCTGCACGGCCGCTACTTGGGGACGTACTCCTCCCTTGGGAATACGCACCGGTGGTAGCGCCGAACTAGGCCCTGGTTGCCGTGACTGTTCCACAAAACTAAGGCACGCAGCGGATATTCGCGCATGGCCTCTACAACTGAGGTTGGACCGAGTATTCGTTGGTCGATGGTTAATATGAGCAAACGTCAAAAGGATAACGATACCGACAACCGACCGCCGTGTGTGGAACAGGCTGGGCCAGAGGGGCGTCCGCATTACGGGTCGATTACTGGCCATTCATCGCCCACTCAAAGTACGGTGGACGGTGTTGCGCCAAACTCACCGGCTAGTTTGAGAACTGAAGTTGGTAATGTGGAACCCTCCGATCGTGGATTTTCCAGAACTGGAGCCTCGAAGCACTCTGGCATCACTACCAGGGAAAGCCACGTGATTGACCGCCCTGATGCTGCCGCCAATGAAGCTGCAGACATCAACGCTTCTATCGCCACTACTGCTCAATTGCGCGCCAATAAAGAGGCGGTGCGGGAGTTTCTCGAGGAGGAGAGTCTGTCTCGAGCTTACGACTCGGAACGAGATTTCGGCGTCTTCAACCATGTGGCACTTGATCCTATGGCTTTTGTCGCGGTTGATTCTGCTTTGGGTAGCATCTCTCCGGATTGGGACAAATTTGTTCGTCAGTCTTCCGGTCTTTCTTGCGATTTCATCTCCTACAAGGCCCGCCTCGAGGATGTTACCCGACCGGATGGTTCATATGGCCGGGTGATGTGTGGGATGCACGAGGCCGTTGTAATCTACAAGGTGTCTGCATCGACGACACCATTGGCACTTAAGGCGTTGCGTGAAGTCCAGCTTCCGATCATCGCTATCGTTTGCGACTTGGAGGAGGGGCTTGAAATCTGGGTCAAGGCCGACTGGGAATCTTGGTCTTCCTACTCAGACGCCCAGTACAGCGTCATGCATACCATGCGCGATGCAGGCATTGATGGGATCATCACTGAACCGCAATCCCGTTGGATGATCCCCGGATCATTCCCAATGGGCTCAAGTTACTCAAAAGCCAATCGTCGGCGCCTGCTTTTTGCTTGCCGCGATCCCCATGAACTTGGAATGGCAGGCTCAATCAACGACCTCTCCTATGCCCTGTATTGAGTAAGTTCAAAAACCCCGGTGGCATTCCACCGGGGTTTTCCTCCTTGGGAGACAGGTCCGCGCCGACATTTCATGTTGGCAGTAAGCCAGAGGTATCCCCGTGGCTTGCTTGCTGGCTTAGGCCCATGCTGTCATCGATACCCGGGATAATCCTGGGAAAGGCTCTCGCCTCCGCCGCTGCTGGCCTTGATCACCTTGGCCACCGAAGACGCAGGCATCTCCAGTCGCCGAGCCGTCTCCCGCAGGCCGACTCCTTGGGCCTTCAACTGGAGGATCTTCTCACGCCGGTCTGCCAGGGTTGACGGCCTGCCCAGCTTGACGCCACGGCCCTTGGCGGCCCGAAGGCCTGCGTTGACCCGTTCCCGGATCAGACTGCGCTCGAATTCGGCCACGGCCATAAGGACGCCCAGTTGAAGCCGTCCTGCTGGGTTGTCGCCGCTGGTGTCGATGCCTTGGGAGGTACAGATGAGGGAGACACCCAGCCGTTGAAGCTCGTCCAGGATGAGGGCGAGGTGGGTGAGGCTGCGGCCCAGCCGGTCCAGCTTGTACACGACCACCCGGGCCACCTTGCCGGCCCGGATCTCGCTCATCATGGCGTCCAGTTGTGGCCGAGTGACTTTTGCACCGGACTCACGCTCGACGAAGAGCCTGATTCTTGAGTAGCCTCTGGTCTGACAAAAAGCCTCCAACTCCTCCGTTTGGGAGTCGGTCCTTTGGTCGGCGGTGGAGACCCTGACGTAAAGTGCTGTCGCTGAGGCGGTCACGAACCATTTGTATTGTGAACAGGCTCGTCGGACACCGCGAAGTGCGTCTGGGCGACGGTTTTTCGAGCCGTCTGGATGGGGTGGTTTGTGAACAGGTTGGTGGGTCGGAGGTGCTCCGTGTCCGGCAACTCCAGCAGTACATTAGGCACCCATCGGATCTCCACCTCCCCTAATGCCTGCTTCCAATTCCAGCTATGACCCGCCTACAGAGTCCCAGAGGTCAGTCCTCAGGGAAGACGGCATCGAGTACGGCTTCATCGGCAGGCTTCAGGGGCTGAAGTACGAATACCGTCGGGACATCACCGACCGGGCTTCGCTGGAGAGGAACTTCCGGGAAAAGTTCGAGGAGCTGAACCACGTCCGCCTCACGGATGCCGAGTTTGCCCGGCTCTTGGACGAGATCGTCACCCCGGATGTCTTCACCGCCTCGCGCACCCTCCGCGAGCGCAACGCCTTCACCCGCGATGACGGCACACCGCTCAACTACACCTTGGTTAACATCAAGGACTGGTGCAAAAACCACTTCGAGGTCGTCAACCAACTCCGGATCAACACCGACTACAGCCACCACCGCTACGATGTGCTCCTCCTCATCAACGGTGTGCCCTGCGTGCAGATCGAGCTAAAGACCCTGGGCGTCAATCCCCGGCGGGCCATCGAGCAGATCGTCGAGTACAAGAACGACCCGGGCAACGGCTACACCAAGACGCTGCTCTGCTTCCTCCAGCTCTTCATCGTCAGCAATCGCGACCACACCTTCTACTTCGCCAACAACAACGCCCGGCACTTCGCTTTCAATGCCGATGAGCGCTTCCTGCCCGTCTATGAGTTCGCCGACGAGGGCAACCGCAAGATCCGTCACCTCGATGACTTCGCCGATCGCTTCCTGAAGAAGTGCGACCTGGGCCGGACCATCAGCCGCTACATGGTGCTCATCGTCAGCGAGCAGAAGCTGATGATCATGCGGCCCTATCAGGTCTATGCCGTGCAGCAGATGGTGAAGTGCATCGAGGAGGACTCAGGCAATGGCTACGTCTGGCACACCACCGGCAGCGGCAAAACGCTCACCTCCTTCAAGGCCTCCACCCTGCTCAAGCTCAACGACCACATCCACAAGTGCGTGTTCGTGGTGGATCGCAAGGACCTCGACCGCCAGACCCGCGAGGAGTTCAACCGCTTCCAGGAACGCTGCGTCGAGGAGAACACCAACACCGCTGCGCTCGTCCGCCGTCTCCTGTCGGAGGACTACGCCGACAAGGTCATCGTCACCACCATCCAGAAGCTCGGCCTGGCCTTGGATGAGACCAGCAAACGCAACACGCAGCGGAAGAAGAACGACCAGCCAACCTACAAAGAGCAGCTCGAAACGCTTCAGGACAAACGCCTCGTTTTCATCTTCGACGAATGCCACCGCTCGCAGTTCGGTGAGAACCACAAGGCCATCAAGGAGTTCTTCCCCAAGGCCCAGCTCTTCGGGTTCACCGGCACGCCCATCTTCGAGGCCAACGCCTCCCTGCATAAGATCGAGGACGCCACGGCCTCCATGCGCACCACCGTGGACCTCTTCGAGAAGCAGCTCCACGCCTACACCATCACTCACGCCATCGAGGATGGGAACGTCCTGCGGTTCCACATCGACTACTACAAGCCCGAGGGCAACAACGCACCCAAGCCCGGCGAACCTATCGCCAAGAAGGCCGTCATCGAAGCCATCCTGGCCAAGCACGATGCCGCCACCGCAGGTCGCCGCTTCAATGCCATCCTGGCGACCGCGTCGATCAATGACGCCATCGAATACCACGCCCTGTTCAAGACGATGCAGGCGGACAAGCAGGCCGCCGATCCCGACTTCAAGCCGCTGAACATCGCCTGCGTCTTCTCTCCGCCCGCCGAGGGCGATCCCGATGTACGGCAGATCCAGGAAGACCTGCCGCAGGAGCAGTCGGACAACGAGGTGGACCCGGAAGGCAAGAAGGCCGCACTGAAGGGCATCCTTGCCGATTACAATGCACGCTATGGCACCAACCACCGGATCGGCGAGTTCGACCTCTACTACCAGGACGTTCAGAAACGCATCAAAGACCAGCAGTGGCCCAATGCCGACTACCCTGCTGCGCAGAAGATCGACCTGACGATCGTGGTGGACATGCTGCTGACCGGATTCGATTCGAAGTACCTCAACACGCTCTACGTCGACAAGAACCTGCGGCATCACGGACTCATCCAGGCCTTCTCTCGCACCAATCGGGTGCTCAATGGCACCAAGCCCTACGGCAACATCCTCGACTTCCGTCAGCAGCAGGACGCCGTCGATGCCGCCATCGCGCTCTTCTCCGGCGAAAAGACCGCCGAGCAGGCCCGGGAGATCTGGCTGGTGGACAAGGCACCGGTGGTCATCCAGAAGCTAGAGGTGGCCGTGCAGAAGTTGGAGGCCTTCATGCAGTCCCAGGGGCTCGATTGCGCTCCGTCCGCCGTGGCCAATCTGAAGGGCGATGCCGCCAAGACGGTCTTCATCGAACGCTTCAAGGAGGTCCAGCGACTCAAGACCCAGCTCGACCAATACACCGACCTCACCGAGGAGAACAAAGGCACCATCCAGAGCATCCTGCCCGAGGAGAACCTGCGTGGGTTTCGCGGAGCCTATCTGGAGACCGCCCAGCGCATCAAAGAGCAGCGAGGCAAGCACCTCGATCAGCCAGACAAGGAGGCTCCCGCCGACCAGATCGACTTTGAGTTCGTGCTCTTCGCCTCTGCCGTCATCGATTACGACTACATCATGGGGCTGATCGCGAAGTTCTCCGCTAAGGGGCCGGAGAAATCGAAGATGACCCGCGAACAGCTCATCGGCCTCATCAGCGCGGATGCCAAGTTCATGAACGAGCGTGACGACATCGCCGAATACATCGGCACGCTCCAAGCAGGCGAGGGTCTGAGCGAGACCGCGATCCGTGAGGGCTACACCCGCTTCAAGGCCGAGAAGAACAGCAGGGAACTCGCCGCCATCGCCCAAAAGAACGGCCTCGCCACCGCCGCCCTGCAAACCTTCGTGGACGGCATCTTTGACCGCATGATCTTCGATGGCGAGCGGCTGAGCGACCTCATGGCTCCGCGGGACCTCGGCTGGAAAGCCCGCACCCAGGCCGAGCTCGTCCTCATGGAGGACCTCCACCCCTACCTCACCAAGCGGGCCGGTGGCCGCGAGATTTCAGGACTCAGCGCGTATGAGCAATAAAGCGAACATCACCATCGAGGAAGAAGCCGCTTCGGTGCTGGTGCCGAAGCTGCGGTTTCCGGCTTTTGCAGAAGAGGAACCGTGGACTTCCAATGCGTTGATAGGGCTTTGTTTTCTAAAAAAAGGTGATCAGCTCGCTGCATCCGATAAGGACGCATCTGGGCGTTTCCCGCACTACAACGGAGGAATTCAACCCTCGTCGTTTACCCATCAGGCCAACAGAGAGGCCGAAACGATCATCATTAGCGAGGGAGGGAATTCGTGTGGTTACGTTCAGTTCATCAGGGACCCCTTTTGGAGTGGTGGTCACTGCTATTCATTGGCGGTGAAGCCCCAGGTAGAGAAGCTCTGCCTTTTCTTCGCGCTGCAAGCCAAACAACGGGAGATAATGGCGCTTCGAATTGGCTCCGGACTCCCTAACATTCAAAAGACAACGCTTGGGCAATTCAGAGTGGCATTGCCGCCGCAAAAGGCCGAACAACAAAAGATCGCCGAGTGCCTGAGTTCCTTGGACGAGTTGCTGGCGGCCCAAGCCCGGAAAGTGGAGGCGCTCAAGACCCATAAAAAAGGTCTGATGCAGCAGCTTTTTCCCCGCGAAGGCGAAACCCAACCCCGCCTCCGCTTCCCCGAGTTCCAAAACGCCGGGGAGTGGGGCATTCAGTCGGTTGGTGATTTCGGCCAAGTGGTGACAGGAAGCACGCCAAGTACTAACCAGCCGAAGTTCTATGACGGTGAAATTCCATTCGTTTCTCCGGCGGACATCTCGGACCTCCGGTTTGTCGATCAGACCAAGACGACTCTGACCGAAGACGGCTTTGCCGAAACTCGTCCCATCAAGGCTGGAAGCGTCCTCTTCGTGTGCATTGGCTCCACAATTGGAAAAGTTGCCCAAAACGCTCGTGACTGTGCAACGAACCAGCAGATCAACGCTGTGGTTCCCAACTCCAAGCATTCGGCCGGGTTTGTGTACTTCGCACTCTCGTTTGCCTCGGAACGTATCTCATTACTGGCTGGAAGGCAGGCGGTCCCCATTATCAATAAGAGCCTGTTTTCGTCGGTGCGGATTCTCTCTCCCAAGCTCCCTGAACAACACCGTATCGCCGACTGCCTGAGCAGCCTCGACGCCCGGATCACCGCCGAGACGCAAAAGCTCGAAGCCCTCAAGACCCACAAGAAAGGCCTGATGCAGCAGCTTTTCCCATCCCTAGAGAAATCGCAATGAGTTACCATTACAAGCCTCACCGGATCGACGAGCTGCTGCGCCTGGCGAAGTGTCTCCCCTCGGGTGACACCTTGGAGCTGAAGAAGATTAGCGACAGTGCAGGACGTCATTTCGAGACCCGGCCGCAACTGGTGGATGGGCCATTCGCGGATATGCGCTATCTGGGTAAGGCGCCCGAGGTGGACAATCCGGAGACTTACGATGCTACGTTTCTTCTCGCCAATCAGCGGGTGCGAGGCGTGGGGTTTAACCCGGTGGGTCGCCACAGATTCCGCTTTAAGGAGCGGATTCCCAAAGGCTGGCACCTGAATGTCTGTGACCCGAACTTGCCGACAAACGATGACGCCCAAAACGTGCACCAACCTTTGGCCAGCTTCCAGCCCACGGATTTTCGGGACTTCATCAACCAAACCGCCAAGCTATGGAACATTGATCTTGGTTGGGAGTGGGAAGGGGAACTGCTGTGAGCATTGTGGAATCGTCTCTTTTATCCAACGATCTACGTTCCCTACTCACCTCGTTCTGGGATAAGACGCTTGAGATCGAAAGCACCCCGCGAGGCCTGGTCTTCACCATGCCGGTATCATTTCCAGATGGGTGGCAAGTGGTGCTGGAGCTGAGCCAGAAGACACCTAAAGGCCTCCGTCTGAGTGACCGTGGCATGACGCTGTCCTGGTTGACCGGGCAGGGGCAAAACATCGAGTCTGAATCCATCAAGCAACATCTGCTTCGCCTGTGTTCCGAGCATCATCTTCACGAGGAACATGGTGTGCTTTGTCGCTGGTTGGAATTACCCCTGGATGCCACCGACATTCATGTCTTCGCTGAGGGATTGGCAGCGATCTCAAGGCTTGAGATTCTGAACGAGCACCGTGTTGCCGACGAGGACGTTGCCGACAAGACTGTCCGGCGAATCCTGAGCGACTCGGGTCTGACGGCCAAACGAAAGCATAAGCTCAATATCACGAAAGACCGCACGGTCTCGGTCGACTACTTCATCGAGCAACATCAACCTGCCGCCATCCAGATTCTGAAAACGAAATCGGATCTTTCCGGCACAATGGAGAAGTGGGGCTTCCGATGGCATGAACTTAAGGCCAATTACGCCAGGTTAGCGCCGATCATGCTATACGACCGCAATACCCAGATCATTGATCCCTACAGCCGCCATATCGGGGAGGCGGAGTGTGCTCTGTTTTGCGGCTATGACGAAACCGACCGAATTCACGAGAAACTAGCAGCTCTGCGCTGAAATCCGATGACACAAACCAACCAAATGCAGCTGGGCAATACCCTGTGGAGGATCGCCGACGACCTGCGCGGTTCGATGAATGCGGACGACTTCCGCGACTATATGCTGTCGTTCCTCTTCTTGCGCTATCTGTCCGACAACTACGAGACGGCGGCCAGGAAGGAGCTGGGCCGGGATTATCCCGAGGTCGGTGGTGAGGCCCGCCAGGTGCCGCTGGCACTGTGGTACGCCAACAACCCGGGCGACGTGCCGGAATTCGAGCGGCAGATGCGCCGCAAGGTGCATTACGTCATCCAGCCTCAGCACCTCTGGGCCAGCATCGCCAACATGGCACGCACCCAGGATGGCGCGCTGCTGCACACGCTCCAAGCGGGGTTCAAATACATCGAGACCGAGTCGTTCGAGAGCGCCTTCCAGGGGCTCTTCTCCGAGATCAACCTGGGATCCGAAAAGCTGGGCAAGGGCTACACCGAACGAAACCTGAAGCTCTGCACCATCATCCAGAAAATCGCCGAAGGGCTGGCGGAATTCTCCACCGACACCGATGCGCTGGGTGATGCCTACGAATACCTGATCGGTCAGTTCGCCGCCGGTGCAGGCAAGAAGGCGGGTGAGTTCTACACCCCACAGCAGATCTCCGATGTGTTGTCCGCCATCGTGACGCTGGACAGCCAGGAGCCGAAGACCGGATCCAAGCAGCGCCTGGAGAGCGTGATGGACATGGCCTGTGGCTCCGGGTCGCTGATCCTGAATGTCCGCAAGAAGGTGAACCAGGCGGGTGGCACCATCGGGAAGATCTTCGGCCAGGAGAAGAACATCACCACCTACAACCTCGCCCGCATGAACATGCTACTGCATGGGGTGAAGGACACGGAGTTCGAGATCTTCCACGGCGACACCCTGCTCAACGAGTGGGACATCCTCCGTGAATTGAACCCGGCCAAGAGGCCCGCCTTTGACGCCATTGTGGCCAATCCTCCCTTCAGCCTCAAATGGGAGCCGACCGACGCCACGGCCGATGACGTCCGGTTCAAGAATCACGGCCTCGCCCCCAAATCGGCGGCCGACTTCGCCTTCCTGCTGCACGGCTTCCACTTCCTCAAGGACGAGGGCGTGATGGCGATCATCCATGCCCCATGGGGTGCTGTTCCGTGGCGGTGCCGAGGAGCGCATCCGCACCAAGCTGCTGAAGGACGGGAACATCGACACGGTGATTGGGATGCCCTCCAACCTCTTCTACTCGGCGGCCATTCCCGTCTGCATCCTGGTGCTCAAGAAGTGCAAGAAGCCGGACGACGTGCTCTTCATCAACGCGGCCGAGCACTTCGTGAAGGGCAAGAAGCAGAACCAACTCGCGCCCGAGCACATCCGGAAGATCATCGACGCCTACAAGCACCGGACCGAAGAGCCTCGCTACTCGCGGCGGGTGGGCATGGCCGAGATCGAGAAGAACGACTTCAACCTGAACATCTCCCGCTACATCAGCACGGCAGTGGGCGAAGAGGAGATCGACCTACAGGCGACCCATGAGGAACTGAAGTCCATCGAACAGTCCATCCAGACGGCCGCCCAGAAGCACAATGAGTTTCTGAAGGAACTGGGGTTGCCGTTGCTCCCAACCTAACGGGTTAAGTATTGGCTTCTCACTCGAAAACTCGATCAATGAGCAAGAGCTGGTGGGGGCCGACCGCGAGCTATTCGCCCGCTTCGAGCAAGGAGGCCAAGTCAATTCTCGCCCGTATCCGGGGCGAAGAAACGCCCGAACTTGATTCGCGGATGAAAACGCAACCTCGTAAGAAATCATATGCCCCCGCCATCGCTACTCTCCTATAGCGAGGTCCTAGCCGAGACCGACGAGAGCCGTCACCTGCTTTTGGGAAATGGCTTCAGCATATCATGCCGTCCGAATGTGTTTACCTATGGCAGGCTTTTTGACCGGGCAGATTTTGGAAATCTCGCCCGCGTACGAGAGGCTTTCGACGTCCTTGGCACGAAAAACTTCGAGGCCTTGATTCGGGCATTGAGAAGTTTTGCCATGCTCGCAAGCGTCTATGCGCCCGGCGCCCCTGAAGCGAACGCCAAAGCTGCCGGAGACGCCGATGCGTTGAGGGAAGTTCTTGTTGGTGCAGTTGCGAACTCCCACCCGGACCGCCCACACGACATCGTATCGGCCGAATACTTGAGGTGCCGGGAGTTTATTCGCGGCTACAAAAGCATCAACACTCTGAACTACGATCTGCTGCTCTATTGGGCGCTAATGCAGGATAATTTAGGCGATGACAAAATCTCCTGCGATGACGGATTCCGAAAACCGGCTGGGGATCCCATGGCTGATTATGTTTCATGGGATCCTGACAATTCTAAAACTCCAACCGTACGTTACCTCCATGGCGCACTACATCTGTTTGACACTGGAAAAGAGATGAAGAAATTCACGTGGGTTAACACACAGGTTCCACTCATAAAGCAAATCCGCGCAGCCTTGAATCAAGATTTTTATCCTGTGTTTGTTTCTGAAGGCACAAGTGACGAGAAGGTGGAGCGCATCCGCCACAATGACTATCTCTGCAAGATGTATCGGTCCTTCACGGAAATAAAGGGTGCTCTCGTGGTCTTTGGTCACTCCCTAGATGCGTCTGACGATCATATTTTCCAGGATCGCATAGGTCGCCACGGTAAAACCAGTCAGTTGTATGTGAGTTTGCACGGCGACCCAACATCAGAGGCCAACCAGGGAATCATCCGCAGGGCAACAGCGCTTTCAAACCTGCGCAGGGGCAAGTGGCAGTTAAACGTAAAGTATTTCGACGCGGATTCTGCGTCTGTCTGGAAAAAGAGCGAATCGCTCTCGATACCAGATCAGACGAACGTAAGCGTGCAGTGAGTGCAGTGGTTCCCAATCTACCCCCAGGGAACATGATTTCGGGTTCGTGTGCGCCGGCCGCTGATCACTGCTTTTCGTAGTACGCTGCACCCAGGCCGCCTGAGGCTTCCAGTTCCAGGGCAGCAACTTGGGCAAATTGGTGCGGGTGTAGGATAGCAGTGATAAACTCCGGATCAGCCATGGAACACCACAGCGAAAACGTGTTTGTCCAGGATGACAATCAGACCGCTGGAACAGAGGACGCCGTCGCCTGGGATCAAGATGTTGTCCGACGAAGGTGTGGTTATCACAAAAGTAAAAAGTGTGACTGACCCATCTTTGATTACAATTTTAGTGGGGGCTGATGTGCTGTACCAGATGCCCTTAAAACGAGTGCGCCCGTAAAATACGGTCGTCACCATATTTGGGGCGCAGTTGACCCCTTTAACGTCTGTCATTGAATTGGTGGTTGTTTGATTTTGTGTGCCCTGACTATTCAGGTATTAGGTTTTGATATTGTGTGTTGAGAGGAATCAATACTCCTCCGGCAGGAGTACCGTGGTCACCGACCTGTCCCACTCGGTGATGATCCAGACCTTGGTGCCATCAGGCGTGAGATAGGCCGACAGGAGGCGGTTGCCCTCGATGAGATCACGGTCATTGGCGGCCCAGTCCTCCCGGCAGACGGCTCCCCAATCCCCAGTCTGGTGGCGTTGCAGCCAGGAGTGCAGCAACTCCCGTGGTACCACTTCGAGGGCGGCAGGGGTGGCGACGACTTGGCCTAGCGGGAAGAGCGGATTCACCGGCTCTTCTACCTCCCTGCGATGAACCAATGACACGCCTTTTGAAGGCGCAACGCCATTGAGGGCTGGGTTGCACCCTGCAAAAAAATAAGGGAGGCCACGGTTTAAGCCGTGGCCTCCCTATGGGTCATTAGTTGATTGGCTTAATTCTCCTCAGGGTCACTGCCGGCATCTTCGCTGGTGGCCTCAGCCAGCTCAGGCTCCGTGAGGACAGCCTCCAGGGCCGCCCGCATGTACCTGCGCCCTGAGTACTTCGTAAGGAACCGGAACAGTGCTTCCACGGTTTCTGCGTCCTTCTTGGTGACCATGTTGGCGACTGGCTGTTTGTCGATCAGCAGCGTGTAGGCTTTGGAACCGGCCCGGAGGATCTCGTAGCCGATGGGACTGAGCCTCGCCCTGATGGGTAGATCGTCACTGATCTCAATGGTTGGGGTTGCGTTGTCGACCGTGGACGTGTCCTCGGTCTCTTCGATTTGGGCGGTGTTTTCAGAGGTGTCTTTCATAGACAGCCCAGCCAAGTACTGGGCACGGCTGGCCGTCGGACACAGAAAATAACGAACTGGTTCGGGTTGGACGGACCACGGTGTCTCCAAGTCCACGCCGGGGCGGAGAATCTCCACCGAACATTTTTTGAAAAAAGTTTTCAGGTCGGTCGCGAACCGGATGCGCTGGCGTCATTTCTGCCGGCCTGTTCTCGCCAGCCAGTGGCTTGTACCACGGGACATCCAAAGCCGAATCATGGGGCCTGGAGATGCCGAATCTGGGTGGGCCGTGTGCCAACTAGCCGGGCAGGCAATTGGCGCGTCTGGATGTCACCGGGCGCTTCTCCCAGCCGATCCAGTCAGTTCAATCGATGGCCGTTTTGAAGACCGTGCGCTTGGATCATTCCACGGTGATTCCGGCGACAAAGGGTGAGCTGTTGAGCATCGCCGACTCGAGGTCAATGGACCTGACCTCGAGGTGCGGCTTGGGATTGTTCCAGGTCTGCCGGTACAGAGAGAGCGTCCACCGGTTGGAGTCCAGCCGGGCATTGCTGCCTTGGGCAACCCGCTTGGCGCGTTTGAGATCTCCTTGGTTGTCCTCACGCCGGAGCCACCAAGACTGGACATCCCATTCAAACTCCACGGACATCAATTCGCTGCTGCCGTCCTCGTAATGCATCCGGTAACGACAGACCACGGTGCCTGGAGGATCACCCCATTGGGTGGCACCGACGAAGTGGATCCGTTGGCACTTCATAGCCACGGGAATATTGGTGACGACTGCCGGCATTCGTCCGGGAATCCGTGCCTCGAAATTCTGACCGCTGAGGTGAACCACTCCGCGGATGTCGAAGGGGACTCCCCCCAGGTTCACACTCCCAGAAGGCAGTGTTCCCCAGTTGTTTTCAATGGCCTCACTGGGGTTCAGGGTGATGAAGGGAGACTGACTGAGGGCCCCATTGTAGAAGCCAGTGAGGTCAATCTGCCTGGGGTCCAGTCCCTGGGGCCTTCTGGGAATGAAGTGCCTCCGCCAGGAAGTGGCTGTCTCAGGCTGGAAGGCTCGGTTGACACGTTCAACCGGCGGTAGCTGGTCCCAGAATTGTTGCTCTTGTCGCTGCTGCCACCAGTCCCGTCCCAGACCCAAGCCCAAGCCCACGGTCAAGACGCCAGCCCCAATCCAGCTTCCTAACGTGGCCCCACTCCTTTTGCCGGCCTGTAAGCGAAGCAGATCTCGCTTGAAACGAGCAGCACTGGGATAGCGGTTGGCTGGGTTTGCCGCACAGGCCCTGGCCAGTACTGGGTTCAAGGCCAAGAGAGCCTTGGCGTCGTTGAAGGTGGGAAAATCCTGAGGCAGTTCCGGGAAATCCTGGCGATCACAACCCGTTGCCATTTCATAGAGGACCTTCCCCAACGAGAAGAGATCCGCCTTTGGGCCACGTGATCCCTCTGGGGCGTGGTATCCTTGGGTCCCAACGGCTGAGGTTGAGTCGCCCTCACCGCTTATCAGGCCCAGATCAGCAAGCTTGGGGTGGCCGTGAACAAAGATGACGTTGCCGGGCTTCACGTCGCGGTGGACCAAGCCCTGGCCATGCAGGTGATCCAAGGCATCGCACAGGCCAACGGTGATGCGGATCGCCTCGGCGACAGGCAAACGGCCCTCGGTTTTGAGGCGGTGCCGAAGGGTCAATGGAGCGTAGTCGGCCACACCATGGGCGTGGATGGAGTCGGCTAACTCCATGACGTAGGCAAAGCCACCGCTGGGGAGGTTCTCGATCAACTCGTGGATGCGAACCAGGTAGGGGCTGCTCTCTGCTACGGTGAGGAAGCGCTTCAGACCACCCAACTCACGCTGGAGCATCTTGTCGGACAGTTCTCCACGAGGTGTCACCACCTTGAGGGCCACACGTCGGCCGGCGGAATCCTCGGCGAGAAAGACGTCACCGTAGGCACCACGGCCAATCGGAAACAGGACTGTGTAGCCGGGGATTTGGAGCGGGCCGCTCATGTGGACCTCCCAACCGATCGCCCCCGTAACCGGTTCTCAATGGCTTTCCGGATGCGGCGCTCCGTGTTGCGGTCGAGGTCGGGTGGCCACCCGCTCAAGCGAGCCTGCCACTGCTCCTGTGGAGCACGCGCGAGAAGGCGGGCGAGCCAGGCCGGTAATTTCATGGTCTGCACCCTTTGGGCCAGGGTTCCTTCTCAAGGCGATGGAGGATCTTTTTGAATCTGTGGGTGACCCTAAACTTGGTCACCCGAACCAGCACCACGGAGATACCAAACGCCTTGGCTGTTTCCCGAGTGGATCGCCCCATTCGAACGGTCCAGTCAAAGATCTGAAAGCTGCGAGGAGCAACCGCCAACCGGAGTTGGTCAGTGGCGGCCTGAATGAGGTTGTCCTCCCACTCCAACTCCCAAGCAGGCTCGAAGCCGTCGTCGTCCGCGATCTTTTCCACCGTGGCACCGTCGAGGTCAGTGGTGGGCACTTGCCGCCCCTGTTTGCGCAACTTGTCCACCACCTTCCGGCGGGTGATCGTCATCAACCACCCCTTGAACGACGATCCGGCAGTGGTGTAGGTGAATTTCGGCAGACCTTTGGCCACGGAGATGACGGTGTCCTGAAGCACCTCCTCTGCGTCCTCTTGACTTAGGCCCTTTCGCAGGGCGGCCCTGAAAATGAACCGTCGGTACCGGTCGTAGAATTCCTTCCAAGACGAGTGGTCCGCCACATCCTGCAGCCTCAGCAGCAGGCTGACCCGGGTAGGTAGCGAATCATCGAAGGTGGACGGCATGATGGTCACACTTATCCAATCGATCCGCTGAAGGCGACTGTTTCAAAAAAGTTTCACGGAATTTGTAACGCCGGCCCGCCCTGCAGCGATGGGATGGGTATGCGTAAGATTCTTAGGCTGTTCAGCGTAGCGGTGCTCCTGCTGGGGTCGTGCAGTCAGCTGTGGTCCCAGATTGAGACAAACCGGGTTCTATCCTTGGATGGAATCACTGGGGCCATGACAATACCGGACAGCCCAGATCTTGAGACAGCATCCGGGATTACAGTGGAGACGTGGGTTTTCCTCAAAGATCCATTGAAGAACGGGGTGCCTATTTTGACAAAGGGTGATGGGTTGGACGGGGATTCCCAGCGCTCCTATGAGCTTCAATGGGTACGGGATGCAGATTGGGCAGGTCCCGGATCGAGCGTTCGGTTCATCGTGTTCATGCAGGGCGGGGGCTTTCATCTCGTGGATGCTCCCGTGGCCCTTAACACCTGGACCCATGTGGCCGCTTCTTACTCCGCTGCAAGCGGTCAGCTCAAGTTGTACACCAATGGGGTCCTGGCAAAGATCAAGGCCCAGATCAAAGGGTCGCTACGTCAGACAAGTTACCCACTTCAGGTGGGCAGAAATGACGTGGAGCCCTACTTTTACGCAAAAGGTTCGGTGGACGAGCTTCGGGTCTGGTCGAGGGTTAAGAAGGATGACGAGGTTTCACGCCAAATGTATTGCCGTCTGACCGGATCCGAGGAGGGGTTGGCAGGCCTTTGGAACTTCGATGATGGGACGATGCGTGACCTGACTGGTCATGGTCACGATGGAAAACGAGAGGGGGGTGCCACGGTGGTTTTGGACCCTGACTCAGGTATCGCTGACCCCCTCTGCCATCAGGTTCGACCCGCTGTGGCCACGGCCACCGTGGTTAATGGATTTGTCGTGGGGGTGAGTCTGACCGATCTTGGTTGGGGCTATACGAATGCACCCGTGGTCTATTTTCTCGGAGGCGGTGGATCTGGGGCGGCAGGCGTTGCCACGGTCCAAAACGGCGTCGTGACGGGGGTCAAAATAACTTCCACGGGCAGTGGCTACACGTCAGCACCGCGGGTCCTGGTTGCTGCGCCGCCTGGAGTGCCGTCGATGAGCATCTCAGTCAAGCAGGTGCAGGTTCAATTGAACCTGATGGTGGGCTTCAACTATAAGGTCCAGAGCACCACGGACCTTCGAACATGGACCGACGCCAGTGACCCGTTTTTGGCCACGGAAAGCTCCATGACTCTGACCTTTGACGTGAAGACCACGGGACAGGCCTTCCGCGTGGTTGAGGTGCCTTGAGGCAGCGTCTCCCCTGAGATTCTGCCAGAGCTGCAAGGGTGTTGGGGTCACCAGACTCTTTACCCTCCTGCGAGGTGCAAGCTGCCTCATTCGCTTTTCCCCGGTGTGGGGGGTGGTGGGTTGGCCCAGATTTCACCCTTCAATTATATCTGACTGATCATTCTGGTTATTTTAATTCTTAATGACTGATAAAAGTATAACCAGCCAGCACCCCCTGCCTGTGATTCTGACGGCCTGCCGCCTGCGCAGGGTGTCAGGGGTGGCCACTGTCTAGCTGAGGGCCAGACCAAGTTGCTGGGTGCCGAGGTGCCTGTGGCGACTTTGGAGCCGCTGGCCCGAGGAGCGCGGTGGCTTGGTGTGACCAGGGAGCGTGCCAACATTTGGGGGCCGGGTGGCCCCTTGACCCTTTGAGCTTACCCCCCGCCTGGGTGGCAGGGTGCATAGAAATAGAAGACTTTGTATCTAATGATACAACAATCTGTTTTTATTAATCTAATTCTAATTTTCTAAAAGTATATGCACCCTGCCACCCTGTATCGTTAACGAATTTGAAAAGAGGCGAATTGAAGGCTGCTGCCGAGGCGACAAGGGCTCGAGTGGCGGCGGCGACGGAGGAGCTGGCGGCCCGAGAGGACGCAGTGGCGAGGCTGCGGGCTGAAAATGAGCCTGGGGTGGTGATAGTGGTGTTGGCCCAAGTGTCTGGATGAGCACCGGGAGTATCCCGGTAATGCTGGTAGGGTGGCCTTGGTATTGGCCTGTCCCTGGCGTCCCTGGCATCTGCCCTAAATCCCACCGCGACCGGTAGAGGCGTTTCCCAGCCCGTGGGGACGTGCGCTGAGCAAAGCGCCGAGGGCTCCCACACGGGCTGGTATTGGGATTCGGCCCCGGTTAACGCGGTGGGTTGGGCTCTCGCCGTCTAGATCAGTTTCGATCAGGGGCTGCATCCATCTTCCGTTTTATGGCCTATCGTCCGGCCCATTCCACCGAAGTTCTCCGCGCTCGTTGAACCAGAGCCCTGGTCCGGTAAGTCGGCAGGCGTCCTCAAGTAATTGAGTCACCTGTTTCCGGCCCGCGGTTGATTGATTGAGCCTCCGAATCCGCGCTGGGGTAATGCGCTTCGCATTCCGGATAGGTGCCACGTAGAGGTCCGGATTCATGAAGTCATGGCGGTAGTACCAATCTCCAAGGTCCCCGAGGAGATCATGCACGTGGCCTGAAGCAACGGTGTCCAAAGCGGCTTGGATTTCCGCGATGAACTCCTTCGTGAACTCGGGGCCCAGTTTGAAGCTGGCGAAAAGGGTTCTCCGGCACGAGTCCCAACTGATCCGAGTGGCCGTCTCGATTTGCCTGCAACTCAGGCGGAGTCCCAGCAGGAGCAGGGGATGCCTGATCTTCACCATTCGAAGTTTAATCGCCTCAACCTTCGCGTCGTTCCGGGCGTCCAGGTCCAAGAAGGTTTTTCCGCACCCCTGTCCCTGGCACCTCCACCGTTGGCCGGATCTTCCGTGGTACTGGGTCCACTTCCGGTTCGTCTCTGTACCGCAGTGGGGGCATCGGGGCATGGCTTGGCTTTTTTCCGGCTCGCCATGGCTAACAACAAAAATCCGCGCCAACAACAATAAAATGCGCCACTAAAAAGCCCCCGCAAAAATAAAAAGCGCTGAAATAGCCCGTAAATCGCGGGTTTCGTGGCCCTTCGACCTGTTTTTGGAAAAAAAGTCCAACTGCCTGGGGAAGGCCCGCCTTTTTTTCGGTTCGTACCTACGTGCGTTCGTGAAAGCGAGCAGCTGTATGTCGGTAAAACGGAATGAACAGAAAAATGAGCCCCAATATTAGCAGTAACTCCAACCACGCCAGCTCCATTCCTGGAGTCGAGAGCGGACCGGTTGACGCCCCAAACAACGAAGCTCCAGCTCAAGCTGGCCCCCTCGCTGAGATAAATCAGCGCAGGGGTGCTGGGACCGAGCCTGAGGAGTCATCCCAATGCGGCGGCGCCAACGCCGCGCCTCCAAAAACCAACGAGGTTACTTCTTCGGCGGATGAGCAATCCGCTGCAGGTCTCCTCGTAGAGGGCCATGCCGCCCAAAAAACCGAGTCGATCAGCGCAGGCGAAGAGCCGGTTGTTCTGACTGCAGAAAAGCTCCCCACCGCGAGCAAGGTCGTCATCATCGAGTCAACAGCGAAGCTCAGTCGCCGGGCATCGATGATCCACGCGACCCTTGTGGTGGCGGAGCAAAACAAGGCCAAGGTTGCGGCCACTAACGGAAAGCCCTGGTCCATCGGGCAGGCCCACATTGATAGTCCCAAATCGTCCAAGTATGGGATCTCGCTGGCCGCCGGGCTTGCGGTCTTTGGGATTGAGCGATTGAACCGGGGTGAGCTAGTCCAGATCGAGATCGGGCATGGGGACACCTGTTACCAACTGACGGGCCGCGCTTCGCGGAAGGCAGCAGCCTACTACAGCAAGAGCGACCTAGCACAGGCCGGGGTGCAAGTGCACACGCCCTTCCACTACGTCGTCCTCCACGTAGTTCCCGCCGGCCAGAACCCCTTCAACGTGGAGGGCCAGCTATGACCTGGTGGGAAGCCCTCGATATTCTGGACGGTCATTCTGTCGGTCACTTGCGAGATTGCGAAAGCCGACTCAAGGCAATCCAAGTCGTGACGGGTGCTCATACTGGTGGCGACGAGCCACAAACCCCGCTGTCGACCGAGGTCGATAAAGTCCAGCCAGCGTAGTCCGCGCAACAAGCAGGCCGGGAGGCCATGTCCTCTCGGCCTGCATCCTTCACCCATCTCCCACCGCGAACATCATCCATTTTTAGCACCCATTTCCCCAGTCACCATGAGCAACCAGAATTCCGATCAGGAACCCATCAATAGCCCCTCAGTTCAGCCATCCACCGAGTCCGGTGGGGGTGAGGTCAAAAGTCCTCGCCGTACGAGCGAGCAGGCGAAGATCGCCCGCGAGAGGGTCCAACTCCATCAGTTGACCGCCTTTGCCAAGTGCGTGGTCTCGATGGCGAAACCCCGCATCGATCCAGCCACCCTGAAGATAAACGGCGTGCCATCGGCCGAGCCGCACCAGCAGTTCTTGGCCCAACTTGGTCGACTGTTCCGTGAAGGTGAGAATGTAACGATCATCCGGAACTATAAGAGCGAAGGGGGTAAAGTGCGTCCGGACGGAATGGGGGTCACTCGAAGCAGGGACGAGTGGATGAAGGAGGTTACATCCTCGGCCAAGGTTCCAGAAGGAGCAGGCGGCGCTTGGTTTGTTGTCAACCCAACGGACCGAGGCGAGCTAGGTGATGGCGACGTTCTTTCCCACCGTCACCTTCTTGTTGAGAACGACGCATTACCGATGGACCTACAGCTTGAGGTCCTTGGGGTGCTGCCGTTGCCGATCCTTTCAATCACGAAAAGCGGCCGGAGATCGTACCACGCCATCATCGAGGTCAATGCCCATTCAGCCGCCGATTACGCCGATGTTGTCGGACAGATCCTGACTCCGCTAAAGCAGCTTGGGTTTGATACCTCGTGCCGCAACCCAGGACGCCTGACCCGGTTGGCTGGGGCCACCCGCCGTGCAGATGTATCCGGTACAGTCCCGCAAACCTTGGTCTACCTGCGCCCGGCCGATGCGCCATACGAGGATATCGGTGACGCGATCAAGATACTTCACAACTTGGTCCACCAGGCCAAGGAGGCCCGAATCAAGCCGGCCAACAATCAGGAGGACTTTTTCTACGACTCCGGCACCCGGCTTTATTGGAGGAGAAATTCGAGGGGCGTCTGGATCAGTGTGGATGAGAAGTCCGTTAGTAGGTCACTCGCCGTAGAACGTGGGCTTAGTCGGAAATCGGATGGTGGTGGGTCCGAGGTGGAACACGCTTTGGTCCGAATTCAAAAGCAGAACGATGTCATCTATGCTGGACCTCTCGCCGGGTACAGTGAGGGTCTTCACCAGGACGGTGACCGGCGTCTGTTGATTACAAAGGGGCCGAACCTCATCACACCCAAGGCCGGCGACTGGCCGTTGCTTAGCGGATTTTTTGAACGGATGTTCGTCGTTGATGGGGTTGATCAGCGCCCCTTCGTGTTTGGATGGTTAAAGTGCGCGGTCGAGGCATTGAGGAGCGGAGTGCGTCGTCCTGGGCAGGTCCTGGTCCTTGCCGGCCCCGTGGGTTCGGGCAAGTCACTGTTTCAACAACTGGTCACGGCCATGTTGGGAGGGCGGTCCGAGCGAGCATATGCCTATCTGTCAGCTCAAACGGGCTTCAATTTTGAGCTCTTCCAGGCTGAGCATTTAATCCTGGAAGATGAGCTGGCCTCCAGGGACATGAGGTCAAGGCGCCAATTCGGACAGTCCCTGAAGGCAGTGGTTGCGAATCCCATTCAGCGGTGTCGTCGAATGAGGTGCGACGGTGTAGGCCTCCGCCCTTGTTGGCGTGTGACCCTGAGTCTGAACGACTCCCCTGAGGACTTGCTTGTACTCCCACCAATGGATGATGGGTTCCGCGATAAGGTAATCCTTCTCGTGGTTAACTATGGTCCTCCGCCTAGGCCGGTAAAAACCCTGGGGGACCGTGCAGCTCTTTGGTCGGCACTGGCCGACGAGTTGCCAGCGTTTCTCGCTCACCTGGAGGGTTGGTCCGTACCAGCTGACATTCAAAATGAGCGGTACGGCGTCACCCAGTTTCATCATCCCCGGATTCTGGTCGCACTTCGTGAGTTGGCCTCAGAGTTCCGGTTCCTTGAGATTGTCGATGCGGTGCTCTTTCGTAGCGGGGAGGACGATTTCTCTGTCCTGATTCGTTACGGTAAGGACGACTTCCAGGAGGTCGATAGTGCAGCTGTCGATCTTCCTTGGCAGGGTTCAGCGCTGGACTTGGAACGTAGGCTTCTCAAGTCTGATTTTGAGCGCGAGGTCGGCAATCTCCTGTCTTTTAACAATGCGGCCGGGACCTTCCTGCGGCGACTTGAGAAGGAGTTTCCGAACCGTATTCGTCAGGTTGCTATCCGAGGTCGTCGGTACTGGCGAATTGAGCCTCCTGTTGCGCCTCCTCAGGACGGAGCCACGGTTCAGGAGAGGCCGAAACCGAAACTTCCGCAACCCCCAGAGGAGTCCACGGGTGTGGATCTCACGGAGTAAACACGGAGGCCTGCCTTGGCGTTCCTGTACCAGCGGAAGGGTTCGCCCTTTCATTGGATCTCGTACCGGCATCCCATCACAGGGAAGCGGGTCAGCGAGAGTACTGGCCTGAAGGTGTCGAATCGAAATGAGACGCGCCTCGCCCATGCCCGTATGCTTGAGATCAGCGCCAAGGAGTTGGCCGTAAGCCGCATCGTGGCCACTGAGGCGTGGAGTCACTGGGTCGAACCTTTCTTGGTGGCCCGGTACTCCACTGCCCCGCAGCTCCGAACATTGGAGCGCTACAAGACGAGCTGGCGGAACATCGTGCCCTTCCTCGAAGAGCGAGGCCTTCGATTCCCACGTCAGCTTCAACGCGAAGATCTCTTCGCCTACATCGAGTGGAGGAAGACAACACGCAATGAGCGGGTCCGACCGTGCTCGTTCAACACTGCCCGCCATGAGATCAAGATGCTGGGGATGATTCTGGCTGAGGCCGAGGCCCGTGGGTACTGCACTCGCAACGTAGCCCGTGATCTGAGCCTTAAAAAGGAGAAGCCCAAGCAGAAGCCTGAGTTCACCACTGAGGACATCCTTGAGATCCGCCGCCGACTTGAAAGTGAACCAGATTGGATGCGGGTTTCGTTCGAAATCGCTATCCATCATGGCACGCGGTTGAAGGCGACCCAGGTGGACCTCCACAACGATGTCGATTGGGCAGCAGGGACGGTGACTCTGCATGAGAAGGGAAGCCGTTCCCTCACCGTACCGATCGCTCCTGAATTGCGGCCTCTCTTGGAACGCCGGCACCGCGAAGGCCACCGCTTTGCCTGCCTCTTGCCGCGTGGTGCCTCAAAAGCTTGGCGGTCCTTTTTCGACCGCATGGGTCGCAAGGATTTCTGCTTCCACTGCTGCAGGGTTACGACAGTAAGTCGTCTCGCGCGTGCCGGTGTCTCTGAGGCTTTGGCGACTCGCTATGTCGGTCACGCTTCCACCGAAATCCATCGCTCATATCAGCGGCTGGGAGTCCGTGATCTTGTTACCTGTCACGTCACCGTTGCCGGAACCGTGGGGTTGGATTCCAACGCCTGGACACACACCTTCAGATCACCCACTGAGAGCCTACTGTAGATCCGATGAACCGTTGTCGCCGAGTGGCCGACGTACCGCATGGCGTGTCGCTCTGGAACCCCTGCACGGGCCAGTCGAGTCACAACTGAGACGCGGGTGCAATGAAAGGACAGGTGCGGCAAACCGATGCTTCGAAAGAACCGCCGCCACTCCTTGGAAGGCCTGTCAGGCATATCCAGTGTGGTCCGCCGTCCCTCCGCTCTGAGCCGCTGAATCAGGGGCAACAGTTTAGGGGGGAGGGCAGTGGTGTGTGGCCTGCCACCTTTTTGGATGAAGGAAATGGTCCCGGCTCGTTCGTCGACATTGCGCAGGTCGATGACGGTCTCCCTCAGTCGACAGCCAGTGGCTATTGCGATTTCAAAGGCGGTGCCCATCCACTCTGGCCAGTTGGGCAGCTCTGCTCGAATTCGCATCTCCTCGATGGCGTTGATCTCCGGCTTCTCCCTGGGTCGTGTCTTCACCAAGCCCAGTCCGCGAGCCGGATTCGTCGTGATGAATCCACGCCGCATCGCCTCACTCATGATGAGGCCGAAGGTCTTCAGGTCATAGATGGCCGTGTTCCTGGCACACCGGTAAACGCCCTTGGTCTTGGGGTCCTGCCGCCATGCGATGAAGTCCTGGCAGTGGACGTGTGTGACGTGCATCGGCAGCTCCAGCCCCAGTTTGTCCAGGTACAGCATCCACGTCCGCCACGTGGTCTTGTACCGGGCCAGGGTCTTGGGGCGATCCACATAGCGTGCCTCAAGAAACTTGAGCACCCACACATCCCAGCGGCTTTCACCACCCACCCTGTTGACTGTCAGTTCCTTGAGAGTCTGCTTGGCACATTCCTCCCTGGCCTTGCGTGTCTCGGCCGAGACGGAGTGCCTGAGGCCCGTGCTGCGTTTGTTCCACTTGTCTCCCTGCCGGTACTGGATGAACCAGAAGGGGCTTCCCTTGCGTTTGATGAGGCTGGCCATGGTGACGATTCGCCAACCAGCCACCTTACGGCCTGCGCATTTCCCACGGAAACCGGTAAGCGAAATGGGGCTGAAAATAATCCGTCGACCGCTTGCTCAGGGATTCCATTGGATGCCGATAAAACGGCCTTGGAATCGCCATGGAACTCCATGGTCGCGCTGAAAAAACGCGTCGGCCGATTGTCATACAGTGTCATACGTCTGTACCCAGTGGCCGATAAAATCGCGTGTTTTTGCGCCTGTTTTCGATAATTTGGCCTGTTTCTACAAAAACGAGGGTTCGATTCCCTTCACCCGCTCCATTCAAATTCCTCTTCAGCTCGTCGTTCCTCCGTTCCTATCCTGCCCTTTGATCCGTAAGGGCTCGGTTACCCATCCGCTCGAACTGCGCACGGCATCGTGCGGAATGTCGCCTCGCTGGTGCTCCTTTCCTAGCTTAATTCGGCGAGGTCGGCTGAGTGGTACGAGGGAGCTCCACATGACTCACGCGAAACCAGATGGCGTAGCGCGCGGGAAGGAAGGCCAGCTTCAACACCGTGCCGACGGCAGTACCTCCAATTAGCACATAGGCCATCGAGCCCCAGAACACGGAATGGGTGAGCGGAGTGAATGCCAGCACGGCGGCAAGCGCGGTCAGGATAATGGGGCGCGACCGTTGGACGGTGGCCTCGATGATGGCGTGGTAGGGATCCAGACCTTCCTCTTGGTTGGAGTGAATCTGCCCGATCAGGATGAGGGTGTTCCGCATCAAGATGCCCGACAGGCCGATCAGGCCGAGGATGGCGTTGAAGCCGAAAGGCTGATGAAGGAACGTAAGCGTAACGCATAGCGCCGGTATTCTGAGCGGAGCATAAAGGTCATAGTGGTTGCATTATGACGTTTATACCTTCGGATACGCAGTTGCTGAAGTCGGATTCTGTGGGGCGGGTCCAAACCCCGGCTGAGAAGCGGGCTGAGATTCTTGCTGAGTTCGACCGTAGCGGAGCCAGCGGGGTGGAGTTCGCCAAGCACATCGGCGTTAAGTACCCGACCTTTGCCGGCTGGCTCCGGCGGAGGCGCTTGAGCGGGAACCGTTCTCGAATACGTGGCCGCCGGCGCACCAAACCCGTGGAGTTCATCGAGGCGGTGATCCCCAGTTCTAAGCCCGAGCCATTTACCGTGGAACTCCCTCGATCCGTTCGAATGCAGATCGCCCATTCCTCTCAGGTGCCGCTGGTGATCGAACTCCTCCGGAGCCTGGAGTCATGCTGAGTGGTCGCAGTAGGGACCGAGGTTTCCCCCGGCCCCTACCGCGACCGTTCAAACCGCAATGGACGCAGATAAACACGGATGGGCAGGGAGAAGGAGCAAGGGGATGCGTTTCCGATTCAGATTCACTCACCTGCTGGGTGAGTCACGAGCGGTCTTCACCTTCTGACGCCCGGTTTCCAATCTGAAAACGACGGCGCTGTCGCTGGTCGTTTTTGGAGTTTCGGCGGCGCGCAACGCCGCCCTACCGACGAACGAAACGGGGGCATTGCCACCCGCTAGGAAGCGCAACTGCCCTAGATCTCAAACGCCGAACCCTGTTGAACTGGGCCTCTCCGAACCTTGGACCTTGGAAGTTCGCCCTTCGCCTACCTTCGCCCTCTGCGCTTCTGAAACAACGCCGCTTCCGATTCCTCCGCGGTTGCACTGCGCGGCCACACACTGTCCTTGCCGAGGCTGAGTTTCCCGAATTCGCCGGAATCCGAGGGCATACTCGCATCGCCGCCGTCGTCCTGACCGTTCTCGCCCTTGGAGTAGAGCACGAACCCGTGATTGGGATCGCGACGGTAGATCAAAGTTCCGCCGCCCACCGGATCGTGCGGCTCCGAGGGCAGATCCTGCGCGGATAAATCGCGGAGCGATTGAGGCCAATCCCCATGTGCCAGCCGATAGCGATGCACCGCTAGAGCAGTGATCCCGAGCTCGATCTGAGTTTCGAAGTTTAAGATCGGGCGGTGCGAGCCGTCGACGGAGCCATCCGTGGAGGAGAAGGGAAATCGGAAGCGCTCCCACCACGAGGCGGAGCTGGATCCTGGGAAGAGGATTTCGGTAGTGGGGTCCTTGGCGTGGGCATGGGCACTGGAAACGGCATGCAACCCATTCACTGCCGCAGTCCGCGCATCGGTGATTGCCCCGGTGAAATGACGAAGGTTTCGCAGCTCATCCGCATCGTGCCAAACGTACCTCCAGAGGGCTTGCTGCAGGGGCGCCACGAGTCGCTTTAGGAATCCATTGGCGACCTCATCCTCGTCGTCATCGCCGTGCGAGAGCTGATGGAGTCCATTTATCCCGGCAAACGCCTCGGCCCGTGCCTTGGGATTGGCGACCAGCTGTCGCATCGACCGCGATCCCATGGCGCGTTCCATTTCGAGGGCGAGGATGAGATCGTGCATCGGTGCCAATCGCCGCCAGGCGGCCTGCTGTTCGGCCAATTGGGACTCGCTGCCCCCGCCTTCGGCGATCATGGCCACCTGCACGTCCCACGCGGTGATCAGAATCGCCCGTCGAACCAGCTGGGTGATGAGCCATCGCTCCGAAGCCATCAAGTCACCGAGGCGCAAAAGATCCAGGAGCCGTTGGTGAGCCTTCGTCAGGTGCCCGGCTCGAAGCTCGGCGATTGCAGCAAAGCCGAGCAACCGGCCTGCATCCTTGATGCGGACCAAGCTGCTGAGGTCTTGGTCAAAGCTTCCTCGGTAGTCCACGCCGAGATCGAAGCCGGGGCGCTACAGGGCCTGATGGATCTTGTCGAGGAGTTCCGCGTGTGCGGCCAGTTTCGGGGCCCAGGCCGTCCAGGTGTTGGTGCGGTCGTCCACAGGCCACTGGTTGAGGCGATGCGTTCCGACCAGGACTCCCGGGGTGATGACACGCCCCAAGGGGGGTGCCTCGTCAAGAATGGGGCGGCACTGCTTGATTGCGTTGGTCAGCGCCAGCAGCGCGACGAACGCGTTCTGGTCGGGTTGGGGGCGAGAGGAGGGCTCAAGCTGCGAAATGTCCAGACGCTCTCCAGCGGTCAGGATCTGTCGCGTGTAGTTCCGGAGCGACCACCATCCCCGCACGCGTTCACATAGAAGTCCAAGAACCAAGAGAAGGAGCGCGGCTCCGATTCCTCGAGCGATCCACTTGGCAACCCCTTTCATCTATCCAGAATGGCGAAGCGTGATTGTGGATCAACCTGGAATCGCAAGCGTTGCTTCCGCCCTCCTGTCCTGATGGATACCGACGGAAATAGGGAACCACCAATTGAGGGGCGGCTGAGTTTCTTCGGGCGGGTGATCCGCCTTCTTCCGGCGGCGGCTACATCGGCAATCAGAAGAGCGGGCGAATTTGGGAGGGGTGAGTGGAGGGGGTTGCGCGGCTGGGGGTCGGGTCCAGATTGCGAGAGTGCCATCCCGAGAGTTGCCACCCATCGACCGCGCCTCGCCACGTCCTCCTTCGGCCGCTCCGCTGACTCGCGTGGATGCTTTGGACGCGTGGGAAAAGTTTCTTCCTCGGGTGAAGAGATATTCGGCAGAGAGAAATTATTTGGAGTCCGGCCATGGGAATGTCTCCCAGCTCAGTGCTGCGATCCGGCATCGGCTGCTCACCGAGGACGAGGTGATTCGGGACACGCTCGCGCATTGTAGTTTTGCGAGTGCGGAAAAATGGCTGCAGGAAGTGTGCTGGCGTCGCTATTGGAAAGGCTGGTTGGAACTGCGTCCGCAGGTCTGGAGAAGTTGGCAACAGCGTGTCCGGGAGTTGCGCGCAACGCTGCCCGCGGAGGTCTTGGAGAAGGCGGATCGCGTAGCTTCAGGGGAAAGCGGCGTCGCGTGCATGGACCTCCTTGCGCGTGAATTGATGGAGATCGGCTACCTCCACAATCACGCGCGGATGTGGTGGGCGAGTTTCTGGATTCATGCCGAGGGTCTGCCTTGGGAATTGGGAGCAGATTTTTTCTTCCGCCATCTTCTCGATGCCGATCCGGCCAGCAACACCCTCTCCTGGCGCTGGGTTGCGGGCCTGCAAACACCCGGGAAGACCTACCTTGTGCGTCTCTCGAATCTGGAGAAATACGCGCACGCCGACTTGCTGCACGACCGTCGCGGGAGCCATCGCATCGCCGATGGCGCGGTCACTCCTTCGGCTCAAAAAGAATACGCCGATACCTCCAAACGTCCGCAGGCCGATTACCCAACCTCGCTCCCCGCGCAGGCCGGACGGGTGGGCCTGTGGCTGCATGCAGACGATCTTGCGCCCGAGGTGGGACCGCTTGCGGGGCTTGCGCCCGATTCTGTGGCCGCATTCACGAGTGAGCGGACGTATCGCGAGCGTTATCGCCTGAGCGAGAATCGCATCCAGGCTCTGCGCACCGTTCTCGCCGATGGCATCGCACGGGCCGCGACCCACTATCGTTGTCGGGCAGAGCTCATCGACGCAGACGACACCGTCTCCGGCATCGTCGAGTGGGCGCGATTGCAGCAGCTAAGGGAAGTCGTGGCGTTCGCACCCAGTGTTGGCCCGGTGGGTGATCTCGTCCCGCAGCTTATCGAGCGACTTGCCGCGCTCGGAGTTGTTCTCACGCTCATTCGGCGGCCTTCCGATGCGCATGCCTTCTCGCTTTCGTCTGCGGGTTTCTTTCCGTTTTGGGAAAAAATGAGCCGTCACCTTCGAATGATTCCGGCCCAGTGAACGCGGAGCCGTCGTTGCGGAGGGCGACGAACCGGGTCGTCTTGTGGGCCACCAGTTCGTTTAGGTCCCAGGCTGTGGCACTGGAACGATCGCGGCGCGGTCATAGCCCTGCTTGGCGATGAGTCCGAGAATGTGTTCATAGTCGGCGGGAGAGAGGTGTCGCTCGCGCGCCAGGATCCACAACAAGTCGTGTCCGGGTGTCCCGACGACGGCCCACCGGTAATCCGGGTCCAGTTCGAGAACGAGATAGGTGCTGGTGAGCGGCCAGAGGAAGCGCACCTTCCATTCTGCGTTCGAGGATGGGTTGGTGACCCAGGCAGTTCCGTGCCAGCTTTTCTCAGGAGCGTCGAAGCTGCCTTTGCGGAACGTGAAAATGTTATCGAGTTTGCCGTCGGGGCGCTTCGCGTACGTGTCGTAGGAAGCGACTTTCCCCTTCTCCAGAAAGTAGGGGATGTTCGCGATGACGTACCAACGCCCGAGGTATCGATCCAGATCCACATGGGCCACGGTACGCAGGGGAGGCGTCTTCATATGCGAGCAACCAACGAGCGTCATCGCGACCAGTGCGGCGCATGTTGCAGAAAGGGCGGAGAGCTTCACGACGTACCGTGGCGCTTAAGGTCGATGAGCGCAACTGAGCCCGCGCTTTTCGACATTTATTGGGGAGAGGGAGAGACGTTTACCCCAATGACCAAGATCTCTGTCGCCCCGATGGGGCTGATGGGGTGTGGCGTTGAGGAGACCCCGGGCTGAAGCCCGCGGCTAGTTTCGGGAGAGGAACGGCGCTGATTCCACTCTTGGCAGGATCGATTCTCTGCCGCCCTGAGTAGGTAGGTGAATCCAGGATGTCCTTGCTCCGCCGTTGACGCCGGGTCTCGTTCGGGTCTCTTTTGGGACATGCCGATATACATCATCAGCGAGGCCAAGCCGAAGTTGGGAGCCCTGGTTAAACAGGCCTCTGCCGGCAAGACCATCTACCTGCTCAATGGCAAGGACATGGTCGCTCTCGTTCCGGCCCGTCCGACGCACGACCAAATCTCGAACCTCGACGTGCCGGAAATCAACCGGCGGTTGGCGACTTCGGAACAGACTCCCTCTGCTCCTTGGGCTCGCGGTGATGCAGCACGTCTGGCCAAGAAGGTACTCCGGACCAAGCCCGTTCGATGAACTTGGTTCGCCGTGACGGATTCGTCGCCGCATTACGGAATGGAATCCTCTGGTATTCCACCGCGGTGCAGGAGCACGGCCCCGAGGCGGCAGAACTACTCGCTCACCGTTTTGCCCACGCCGTTGACCAAACCATCGACAGAGTGGTGCGGCGGCCCAGTTCGGGAGTGGTTTGGCCGCATCGCCCGGGCTACCGGTTTTCCCTGGTCGAGAAGCCCTTTGACGGTTGGTTGATCTTCTATCGACAGCCCGACCCGATGACCCTCGAACTGGTTGATATAATCCGTGGTGAACGCGACCTGCCCAAGCGGGTGAAGTAGCTTGGTCCAGGTCGGCCAAGTTCCTGACAATTCACGACACCAGTCCGAGCAACTAACTCGCCCAGGTGAAGGAAGACGGCGTGAGTCCTCACGAGAGGCACGAAAGAGATCGGAATTGGATCGAAGAGAGAGGCGGGGAGGTCTCTGTCGCCCCGATGGGGCTGATGCGGTGTGGCGTTGAGGAGACCCAGGGCTGAAGCCCTGGGCTATTCTCGAAGCCAGGAATGGCCTTTTTTTGACGGCATACGGGCTGGTGCTTTGGGGGCGGGCGGGGCACTCGCCACGTCAGCGTTTGGGTCTCGTTTGAACGCCGCGGGTTGCGCTGCGGCGGGTCCGGTCCAGACTGGGAGGGTGCCATCCAGTGTGTCGTCCCATTCTGCTTCGCTCACGGAGGTCCTGGTGGTGGGGGCGGGGCTTGCCGGGCTGGTGGCCGCTCGCGAATTGCAACAGGCCGGGCTCTCCGTGCGGGTGATCGACAAGGGACGCGGCGTCGGAGGTCGCATGGCCACGCGGCGAATCGGCGATGCCGTCTTCGACCACGGGGCGCCGTGTCTCGATCTTCACCGGGCGCTGCTGACCGATGCTTGGTGGGAGGAGCGCCTCGGTTCTGCGCGGGCGAAGTGGTGGCCGTCCCCGGCAGATTCCGCGGTGGGGGTCCCGTGTCGCTGGCGCGGTTCTCCGAGCATGTCCGCCGTGGCCAAGCATCTGGCCGGCGGGTTGGAGGTCCTCTCCGAAACCGCACTCGTCTCCCTGCGTTTGGAAGGATCCCGATGGATCGCGCGCACGGTTGAAGGCACGGAGCTCGGCGCCGATGCGGTGGTGCTCACGCCACCGGTCCCGCAATCACTCGCGCTGCTGGATGCAGGTGCCGTGGAGTTGTCGCCCGATCTCCGATCGCGCCTTGCCGCCGTCGAGTACGATCGATGCCTCGCAGTCCTGGCCGTACTCGACGGACCTTCGCGCATCCCTTCGCCGGGCGGATTGGTTCCGCGGTCGGGGCCGTTGGCTTGGGTTTCGGATGATCAGGCGAAGGGTGTCTCGCCGGTGCCGGCGGTGACGCTTCACGCGACGGCGGCGTTCAGTCTTGAGAACTGGGATCGCGATCGCAAGGAGACCGGGCTTCGACTGATCGAGGCCGCCTCCGATTGGATCGGCTCGGGAGTCCGCGAATTCCAAGTCCACGGCTGGCGTTACAGCCGCCCCCGCATTCCCGATGCCTCCCCGTGCGCGATCGCGTGTGTGCGTCCGACGCTCGTGTTGGCGGGTGATGCCTTCGGTTCCGGTGGCATTGAGGGAGCGGCCGTGTCGGGACAGGCTGCGGCCAGGGCGATTCTCGATGGAAGAAAAGGCGGTATGTCGGGGGAATGATCTAATCGGTTTTTTCAGAACATGCGTGCTCTCGGCGGCAAGCCGATGAGCGCCCTGCGAACTCAGGCCGGAGCGTCTCTCACCGGACGCTGCGGAGAAGTTACGGGCTCGGTTGGCATCCGGATGATTCCGGGTGAAGGTGCATCGGACGATGATCGTTCAGACAAACGCTCAAGGCCCGATGCGAATGAAGAAGGCGAATCTCCCCTCGAAAGTGTGTGTGGCGTGTGCCCGTCCGTTTGTGTGGCGCAAGAAGTGGGAACGGGACTGGGACCGGGTGCTTTATTGCTCGGACGCGTGCCGTCGCGGAGTCCACCCGTTGGCCCGTCGCACTGGTGGCGGCGTGGGTTGAGTTGATGGAGTCCCCTTCAACGCTTCAACTTTTTCAACCCTTCAACATCCGCTTCCGGATTGAAGCGCTAAACGGGAAAGCACACTGGCGAGGAGGCACACAGGAGCGTCGTCGGAAGCGCGTCCTGCATCCCAAAGCGCCAGGGGACTGGCGCACTCCAAGACACTTTCGCGACTCCAGGCGCCGTTCGTGGAAATCCGCCAGGACTCGGGCTGCGGGAGTCCTCTACCGCTTTCAATCGAGCCAAATCCGCAGTGGCCGCTGTTCGCCACGAGCGAGTAGCGGCCTTGAAAATGAAATCCATTTACGAAATCCCCAGCGAGGAATGAAATCATCGCTCAAGCCCTGATGGATGCCGTGAACGTCCTCAGCAACGCCTTAACAAATCGCCCGACATGTCCGCCCTCGCAGTTCGCAAGTTGTGCCTCCTCCTTTCCGGGAGCGTGGGCCTTGCCTTCGCGGGGCTCGCCGCGGCGGAGCCGGTCAACTTCAGTCGCGAGGTGCTGCCCGTATTTTCGGACCGGTGTTTCTATTGCCATGGGCCGGATGAGAAGCACCGGAAGGCGGGTCTGCGATTGGATGATGAGGCGGCGGCGAAGGCGGTCCGGAAAACCGGTGCCGCCATTTTGCCCGGAGCCCCGGAAAAGAGTCTGATCGTTCAGCGCTTGTTGTCGAAGGACCCGGACGAGCTGATGCCGCCACCGGAGGCGCACAAGGATCTGACGCCGGCGCAGATCGCGACTGTCCAACGGTGGATCGCTGAAGGCGCACCGTGGGGTAAGCATTGGGCATTCACGCCGCTGGAGCGTCCGCAGGTGAAGGAGGCTGGGAATCCAGTGGATGCTTTGGTCGGCGCGACGCTGAAGCGCGAAGGCCTGGATTTCTCGGCTCCCGCGGAGCCTCGCACGCTGCTGCGCCGTGCCAGCTTGTCGCTCACCGGGCTGCCGCCGACCCCCGAGGAAATGACGGCGTGGCTCGCGGATCCTTCGCCTGAGGCGTGGGAGAAGCAGGTGGACCGGCTGCTGGCATCCCGGGCCTATGGCGAGCGCATGGCCTGGGACTGGATGGAGGCGTCCCGCTACGCGGACTCGAATGGCTACCAAGGCGACGGCGACCGCTCGATGTGGCCGTGGCGCGATTGGGTGGTGAAGGCCTTCAACCGGAACATGCCGTGGAATGAGTTCACGGTCTGGCAGCTCGCGGGCGACCTGCTTCCCAACGCCACGAACGAGCAGAAGCTGGCCACGGCGTTTCTTCGGAACCATCCGATCAACGGCGAGGGCGGACGCATCCCGGAGGAGAACCGCGTGGACTATGTCTTCGATATGACGGAGACCACCGGCACGGTTTGGCTGGGCCTGACGTTCAATTGCTGCCGCTGCCACGATCACAAGTTCGATCCGCTGACGAACCGCGACTACTACAGCCTGACCGCGTTCTTTAACCAGACGCCGGTGGACGGCAGCGGGGGCAACCCGCAGACGCCGCCCGTGCTGCGAATCCCGCCAGCGAACGAAGCGGAACGGCTCGCCGAGGTGGACAAAACCCTCGCTGCAAAACGTCAGTCGCTGGACGCAGCACGAAAGGATGCGGCGCCGCGCAGGCCGGCCTGGGAAAAGCAGATCCTGACCGAGGCCGAGGCCGCGAAGACGACGGACAAGGCCGAGACCAATGCGGCGCTGGTGGTCATTCTGCGGATTGCGCCCGAGCAGCTCACCGACGAGCAACGCAAATCCCTGACGACCGCATGGGAAGCAGCGGAGCCAACGGTGGCCGCGCTGGCCAAAGAGGTCGGCGAGTTGGAGAAGCGCCGGAGGGACATCGCCAACGAAGGTCCCAAAGTCATGATCATGGCGGACCAGGCGACGCTGCGGAAAACATTCGTCCTCGATCATGGACTCTACAACCGGCCAGGGGACGAAGTTCCCGCCGCGCTGCCCGGCTTCCTCGCGACGCTGCCGCCGGAGGCTCCCCGCAACCGGCTCGGTCTCGCGCAGTGGATCGTATCGCCCGGGAACCCGCTGACGGCACGGGTCACGGTGAACCGTTTCTGGCAGATGCTTTTTGGAACGGGCCTCGTGAAGTCCCCGGAAGATTTCGGCGTGCAGGCGGAATTCCCTGTGCATCCGGAGTTGCTCGACTGGCTGGCGGTGGAGTTCCGCGACTCGGGCTGGAACGTGAAGCAAATGCTGCGGCTCATCCTCACGAGTCGCACGTGGAAGCAGAGTTCACGGATCAGCCCCGCACTGCTGGAGCGGGATCCCTTCAACAAACTCCTGGCTCGCGGGCCGCGGTTCCGCATGCCCTCGTTTATGATCCGCGATCAGGCTCTCGCGGCCAGTGGATTGCTCCGGCCCATGGATGGCGGGTGGAACGTCACCCCGTACCAGCCAGACGGCATTTGGGAGGAAGCCACCTTCGGAACCAGAAAGTACAACCGCAGCACCGGGGACGACCTTCACCGTCGAAGCCTCTACACCTTCTGGCGACGCATCGTCGGGCCGACGATGTTTTTTGACACCGGTTCCCGTCTCGTCTGCGCGGTGAAGCCGCTGCGCACGAACACGCCTCTCCACGCCCTGGCCACGGCGAATGACATCACCTACGTCGAGGCGGCGCGATCGCTGGCGCTGTTGACCGCAGACAAACCGGACCCCGCCGCGCGAGTGAACGCCATGTTCCAGCGGGTGCTGGGCCGCCCTGCTCGAGATGAGGAAACCGGAGTCCTCCTGGCGGGAGTGGAGCGTCATCGGCAGCGGTTTGCAGCGGCTCCGGAAAACGTGTCCAAATTTCTGGGTGAAGTCGGGGGCGCGCCGGCGCTGGAGACTCGGACCCCCGAGTTGGCCGCGTGGACGATGACCGCGCTGACGCTTCTGAACCTGGACGAAACCCTCAACCTCGAGTAGCCGATGAACCCCGCAGAAGAAACCCGACTTCGGCTGACGCGGCGTGAGTTTTTCGGACGCGCCTCCACGGGGATCGGCACCGTGGCGCTGGCTCACTTGCTGGGCCGTGATGGGCTTCAGGCATCCACACCGCCGGCAGTCAGCGGATTCCCCGGCATCGCCCCCAAGGCCAAGCGCGTCATTTATCTCTTCATGAACGGAGGTCCCACGCACGTGGACCTGTTCGACTGGAAACCCAAACTGAAGGAGATCCACGGCCAGCCGGTGCCGGATTCGGCGATCAGCGGAAAGCGCTTCAGCACCATGACCGGAGCCGCGGGGGGCAAGCTGATGCTGGCCCCGGTGGAGCCGTTCAAGCAGCACGGTGCGTCGGGCGCGTGGGTCAGTGCGTTGATGCCCCACACGGCGGCGATTGCGGATGAGCTGTGCTTCATCAAGTCGATGCACACGGATGCCGTGAATCACGCCCCGGCAATCTCCTTCATGCTGAGCGGTGCCCAGTTGCCCGGACGACCGACGCTTGGCGCCTGGCTCAGCTACGGGTTGGGATCGGAGGCGGAGAACCTGCCGGCATTTGTCGTGATGACCTCGGTGAGCAAGGGCACGAGCTGCGGTCAGATCTTTTACGATTTCTACTGGGGCTCGGGCTTTCTGCCCTCGCGTCATCAGGGTGTGAAGTTCCGCGGCAGCCGCGAGCCCGTGCTGTATCTCTCCGATCCCGCCGGCGTGGAGCGCGAGATGAAACGGGACATGCTCGATGACCTCGCGAAGCTGAATTCGCAGAAGCTTCATGATTTCGGCGACCCTGAAATCGCAGCACGCATCGCGCAGTACGAGATGTCCTTCCGGATGCAGACCAGCGTGCCGGAGCTTGCGGACTTCAGCAACGAGCCGGCCTCGGTGCTGGAAAGCTACGGTCCCGATGTGAAGGAACCCGGGACCTTTGCGCACAACTGCCTCATGGCCCGCCGCCTCATCGAGCGGGGCTCGCGGTGTGTCCAGCTCATGCATGCAGGATGGGATCAGCACAATTCCCTCACCACGGAACTCTACACGCAGTGCAAGGACACGGACCGCGCGAGCGCCGCGCTCGTCATGGACCTCAAACAGCGCGGCCTGCTCGACGACACGCTGGTCATCTGGGGCGGTGAGTTTGGACGGACGCCCTTCATCCAGGGCAAGCTCGACGACCGTCCTAAATGGGGGCGCGACCACCATCCGTACGCGTTCACGATCTGGATGGCCGGCGGTGGCGTGAAGCCCGGCCTGACCTATGGTGCGTCCGACGATCTCGGCATGGATGCCGTGGTGGATAAAGTCCACGTTCACGATTTCCAGGCCACCCTCATGCATCTCATGGGCATCGATCACAAACGGCTTACCTACCGATTCCAGGGCCGCGACTTCCGCCTGACCGATGTCTTCGGCAACGTGGTCAAGGGCGTGCTGGCCTGAAAAGCGAAGGAAGGGAGAAGAGGTCAGTCCGCGGGTTTGAAACAAAGTGGGTTGGATTGCGAAGGTAGTAAGTGGTGAGGGGGTGAAGGAGACCTCTGTCGCCCCGCTGGGGCTTGTGGGGCGTTTTGTTTGGGAAACCCCGGGCTGAAGCCACGGGGCTATTTTCGAGGGGAGGAGAGACGGCGGGCTGGCACTGAAACGGTGTGAACCCGATGTCAGCTGCTGGGACCTGGCCTCAGGTGTACTCATGCACCTGCCCCTGATGTGAGTCGAACCTGTGATTTGGAAACGGCAGTTCAAACCTCAGGACGACGCAGATAAACGCGGATGGGCAGGGAGAAGGAGCAAGGAATGCGTTTCCGATTCATTCACCTGCTGAGTGAGGCACGAGCGGAATTCGCCTACTGACGCCCGGTTTCCAGTCTGAAAACGAGTGCGCTGTCGTTGCTCGTTTTTGGAGTTTCGGCGGTGACCCATTTCCCAGCGCAGCCCTACCGACCCATAAACGGAGGCGTTGCCACGCCGCGGGGCTGATTTCCCCTTCAACCCTTCAACTTTTTTAACCCTTCAACTGCCGTTTTCAGTGTGACAGTTCCTGCCGCGAGGAATCGGGCCCTTGCTCTCTGCTTCACGACGCGGTTAGGTGATTGTCGGGTACATCTCGACCACCATGATTTCCAATTCCAGTTCACCGTCCGACCCAAGCCAGCGAGAAGATGTTCTCGCGGTTTGGATGGATCCCTCGGCTCGGATGCTGCCGCAGCTGTCCCGCCTGCATCAGTCGCTGGGGGGCGGAGTCGTGCCCGCAGGCGCCCTCTACATCTCGCCACACCAGTCCATGAAGTGGTTGGCGCTGCATGACGCCTGGTCGCCCGCGCGGAAAAGCTCCCAGGTCGGTTCCATTTATGAGTCAGCCTTCCTCGAACTCGAGCGGGCCATCGGGGATCAGCCGTGGACCCTGACTTCGCTCGGCTGCGGAGGCGGCCAAAAGGAGGAACAATGCCTGAGAATCCTCCGACGCCAGCCCGACGCGGCGCTTCTGGTGGATATCAGTCCCTCGCTGGCCATGGTCAGCCGAGATCGCGTTTCCTCGACCTGTGAGGCCCATGCCGGGGTCATCGACCTCGAGGCAATGACCGAATCCCCGGATTGGTGCCGGCGACTCTTTGCGGAGAACAAATCGGGTGAAGAGGAAACGCGTCCGCGACGCGTCCTCTTCTTCCTGGGAATGCTGCCCAACATGCCCGTGGCCACCGCGTGGAACCTGCTCCGCCTGTGGACGAAGCCGGGCGACTTGGTCTTGGTAAGTGCGAATCTGGCTTCAGAAACCGAGATCGAAAGCGGACTGCCGGGAATCCTCCCGCAATACGACAACGTCGAAACGCGGGAATGGGTGGGGGCGTTCTTCGACCTCCATGGGATCTTCGGGGTTGCCGAAGAACTCGACTGCAGCGTGGAGACGGTTTCCGTTTTGGGAGCGGACCTCGCCCGGATTCAATTCCATTGGACCCCCACCCAGGACCGATCGATCCAGTTGCCGGGAATGGAGTCGCTGGAATGGGAAGCAGGCCAGCGAATCACCGCGTTCCAGAGCCTCCGGCTGACCCCGTCCGCAGTGGAATCCCTGGGCAAAACCGCCGACCTTTCCCTGCGCTTCCAGCAGGTGGATCCGAGCGGACAGGAAGGCGTCTTCCTCTTCGAACGTCACGGATAACCGCGGAGTCGCGGCATCTGGCACGGCGCACGCCGGCGGAAAGTCTCAGTCGCCCCGATGGGGCTGATGGGTCTTGGCGTTAGGGAGACCCCGGGCTGAAGCCCGCGGCTAGTTTCGAAGGGTTGTGCGGCGGTGTTTTCGAAGAGTCAGGGGCTTGTTCATTGCGGGCGTGTGAGGGTTCGGGGTTTCATTGGGTTGCTGCCTTGTGGATTCAAACGATTCAAGGCGTCCCATTCGTATGATGAATTCCTCCCCATCCACCCCAACTTCCTTCACGGCCGTGGTTTCATCTGCGGGCCCGGGCGTTCTTCCAACGGGTCGTGACTCGGGTTGGAGCCGTCGGCAGTGGATTCAGGGGCTGGCGGGAATGACGGCGATTGCGGGGACGGGGGCATGGCTCAGCGGGTGCGCTTCACGACCGGGCGCTCCGAGCTCAGGCGGAAAGGGGGTTTACGGCGCGGTGCCTGGAACGGTGATTGCCCACAGCCCGGCACCCTCGGGGCGATTCGTGGGTTCGCCTTCGATCGCCGTGCTTCCGAACGGGGAGTATGTGGCATCTCATGATTTCTTCGGGCCGAAGTCGAACGAGCACCAGCGTGCGACTGGCCGCGTGTACCGCTCCGCGGATCGAGGACAACACTGGCAGTTGATCGCCGAGATCGACGGGATGTTTTGGTCGTCGCTCTTTGTGCATCGCGGGGCGTTGTATCTGCTCGGGCTCGATCGGCATCACGGACGGATCCTCATCCGCCGTTCACGCGATGGCGGTGCCACTTGGACCACGCCGGTGGATGGCCGTTCGGGGGTGTTGCGGGCGGATGCGGAGTTTCATTGTGCGGCGATGCCGGTGGTGGAGCACGCGGGTCGATTGTGGCGGGCGTTTGAGTGGCGGAATCCGCCCACATCCTGGGGCGTGAACTATCGCGCCGGAGTGCTTTCGGTCCCGGTGGATGGCGACTTGCTGGATGCGGCGCAGTGGACTTCGAGCGAGTTTCTCGCAAGCGACCGTGCCTGGAATCGCGGGGACATGGGCGGTTGGCTGGAGGGCAACGTGGTGGCGGGTCCCGACAATACGTTGTGGAATCTCCTGCGCGTGGACACGCGCGAGGTTCCGGAAAAGGGCGCCCTGCTCCGGATCAGCAACGACGGACGCACGGTGGCGTTCGATCCGGAAACGGGATTCGTGGATTTGCCGGGCGGCGCGAAGAAGTTCGCGGTGCGGCGTGGTCCCAAGAGCGGTGCCTACTGGAGTCTGGTGAGTTTTATCGCGCCGGGGTGGGAACATCTGGGCAAGCCCGCCACGGTTCGTAACACGCTGTCGCTGGTGCGGAGTGTCGACCTGCGGCACTGGGAGGTGCGATGCCACCTGCTGCATCATCCGGACCGGGTGAGGCATGGATTTCAGTACGTCGACTGGTTGTTCGACGGGGCAGATCTGATCGCGGCCTGTCGGACCGCCTACGACGACGACACGGGCGGCGCGAACAACGCGCACGATGCGAATTACCTCACCTTCCACCGCATTCGGAATTTCCGTTCGCTCAGTCCTCGCGATTCCGTTCCGCTGACCCGCCCGGTTCCGTCGGGTGCTTGAGTCGCGTGGCGGGCGGAGAGCAACCCTCTGTCGCCCCGAGGGGGCTGATCGCGGTCGCGCCGTTGGCGAAACCCCGGGCTGAAACCGCGGGGCTAGTTTCAAAAGAGAGGGTGCGCTACTTGTGGGCGAAGGGCATAAGTTACAAATCGCCGCGGCGGAATTTCTCCAACAGACCGATCAACTCTTCGGTGCTCGGTTTGGCCTTCGCGCCGTTCTGTCGGGTGATGGAAAACTCTTCGCCCTGGTGCAGCCGGATTCCGATCGATTTCTCGAAGCTTGCTTGCTGAAGCCGGCTGAAATTCTTGAAGGCGTAGACGAAATCCTCCATGCGCTGCGGTTGATCCTCGGATTCACGTGTCCTGGCTGGTGCATTTCGGTGGACCACCCGGAAGGATTCCACATCGGTCAGCGCAAATTCCGCATGTCGCGATCCGAGAAAGGTCGGCCAGGTGATTCTCACCACGTTTTCGGAGCGATCGATGAGGCAGCGACATGATCCCCCCGGGATGATGGTGACGGTGATCAGTCCGAGAACCGCGGCGAGCCCCCAGAACCAATGGCTGGATGGCACTCTCACAACTCGACCCTCTGCTCGGTTGCTTGCCAGGAGTTGGTTGAGTTCATCCGTCGCGATTTGGAAGCCATCGCGGCCTGACGCATACGCCGAGACGAGCGGAACGGGCCCGGATTGGGTGATGAAGACGATCCGTGCGGTGGTATTGGATTCGAACGTAGAGGCGCGACTGCCCGTCGAGCGGTGATTGCGATTGCTGCTGGAATCGGAGCCATTCTCGACTGTCGCACCAGTGACCCCGGTGATCGTGCGTTCGGAGAGCGTGTGGCCGAACAGTTGACGCCTGACCCGCAGATCAACGGTGTGGGCTTCCGTTTGCCGGCAGGTCAGCTCGTAGGAGGGGCAGAGTCCAAAAAGGACGGCGAAGAAGATGCACCCGAAAAGAGCCACCAACCACCGCGGCGGCCGACTGCTAAGACGGATTCGGTCTGCTGAGATTTCCGTGATTCTTGTCACATCCTTTTGAGTGGGAGTGGGTGGGCGCCCTCGAAGCGTCGCGGTCAGTAGAACCGGGTTGTGTTGATCGGGAGCTTAGGTGCGCAGGAGACGAATCGGGGTCTGCAAAGTCAAGGTCCCCGAGACCGGTGCCGTCGCGAATCATGAGGATGAACCGGATGTCCGCGTTGGATGCCGGGCCCGCTTCGGGGGATGCCGAAAGGCAAAAGGAGATTTGAAAAGGGAGTCTCCTGTCGCCCCGAGGCGACTCAAGAAGGCGGCACGGGGCAGGGATCGACCTACCTTGAACACCCCATAGCCCAGGGGACCGGTCTGGATACGATGCGGCGTTGCTTCGTGTGCACCTACATGAGCTTCGCCCAGTGCATGAGCCCGCCTTCCTTCTTCGTGTTGCAGTTGTACGGAGCCGTCATGCGGACCGCCGACGCTCGGCGCCGCGGTCTCGCGCCCTCGCGACGATTGGCCACGTGTTGAGCGTTCAACGAATCCCCGTCGCCACTTCAGCATGAACAAAAGCCCAGTGGGAAATTCCCCCGAACTTTCGCGTCGCTACCTCAGCGCGCTTCGTGTGTTTCTGGGGCCTCGTCAGCCGCACGCCGCTGCTGCCGTCAGGTCACTCGGACGTGAACTGCTGGAGGCGGGTTGCGACGCGCTCGATCTCGCAAAGTTCCACGCGGAGGCACTGGGTTTTCTCTCGTCGGCGAAGGCGTTGGATGGCTCGGCCAAGACGTGGATCGGAAAGGCGGGGACGTTTCATCTCAAGGTGCTCGGTCCCCTAGTGCGTGCGCGTCGTGTCTCCCGCGAGGCGCTTCGCCGGTTGCAACAACGGGCTGCAACGGAGCGGCATTGCGCGGCCGATCTAACAAAACAAAACCGTCGTTTGGAGCGTGAGGTGGTGCGCCGACGTGTCGGCGAGACTTCGGTGAAACAGGGGCGCGAGGAGATCCGGAGGCTGTTGGTGGAGTCGCAGACGATGCAGTTGAAGCTGCGCAATATGGCGCGTCAGGTTTTGTCGGCCCAGGAGGATGAACGGCGGGAAATCAGCCGCGAGTTGCACGATGAGGTGGTCCAGATGTTGATCGCGGTGGAGGTGGAACTCGCCGCCCTTGGCCGGACGAAGGCTCCCGGGGCGCGGACGCTGAAGGGACGGTTCCTGTACGCCCAACGATTGCTTCAAAAGTCGGTGAAGGCAGTGCACCGATTTGCGCGGGATTTGCGTCCTCCGCTGCTGGACGACCTGGGCCTCATTCCCGCACTCCAGACTTACATGGAGCGGCTCGCGGCGCGGAAGAAACTGATGATCAACCTCACGGCGTTTGCCGGTGTAGAGGCATTGGATAGTGATCGTCGAATGGTGCTCTTCCGGGTTGCGCAGGAGTGTCTGAACAATGTGGCCCGTCACGCACGTGCGAGCACGGTCAACATGATCATCAGTGAACTTCCCGGTGCGGTTCGCATGGAAGTGAACGACGACGGAAAATCGTTCTCGGTTCTGAAGACCCTATCCTCCCGCAAGAATCGCCGCCTGGGTCTCATCGGCATGCGGGAGCGTGTGGAGATGGTCGGCGGCACGCTGGCCATTGAGTCGGCCCCCGGCCAGGGAACCTCGGTGCGGGTGGAGATGCCGATTCACGCGGGAGGTGTGGTGTGACGGCGTCTAAATTGACCCAGGTGCTGCTGGTGGAGGACCACGCGGTGGTGCGCCAGAGTTTGTGTCGACTGCTTGAGGCGGAGGGCCGGTGTGGCGTGGTGGGTCAGGCCAAAAACGGTCGTGAAGCCGTGGAGATGGCGGCCGCGCTGAGTCCTAATGTGATCCTCATGGACATCGCGATGCCGATTCTCAACGGGCATGAGGCGACCCGCCAGATCATCGCCGCCAATCCCGCTGCCCGAATCCTCGTGCTCTCGGCACACAGCGACAATGTTTACGTGCAACGCATGACCTTAGCCGGTGCGGTTGGGTTCCTGGAGAAGCAGACGTCGGTGGCTATTCTCATCCATGCCATTCACGAAGTGGCCGCGGGACGGTCGTATTTCAGTCCCGCCATTACTCGGCGTACGGCCGCTGCGGGTCGAATGGCCGGGAAGTTCGGTCGGACGCGAGACGGCCATGCGGGCCTCCTGACCGCGCGGGAGTCCCAGGTGTTGCAACTGGTGGCTGAAGGACAATCGAACAAGGAAGCTGCCGTCACGATGGGCATCAGCATCAAAACCATCGAGAAGCACCGGCAGCACCTCATGAACAAGCTTCACCTTCACGACACCGCCGGTCTCACCCGTTACGCCATGGTCCACGGAGTCATTGAAAGCTGCGTGCACGTGACCATCACCTGAGAGAGGGCCCGCGTCGCGGGAAGGCAAAAGGCAAAAGAAGAAAGGGTAAGGAATGGGCTTCTGTCGCCCCTACGAGGCTTGGGATGACGCGGTGGGGAAACCCCCGGGCTGAAGCCCGGGGTTATTTTCTAGAAACGTCTGAGGAGGTGCTGACCAGGGGCGGGCGTTTACGGAATCACTTCGGGGATGCGGGCTTGTTGTGGTCGTGGATTGATTCCTCAATGAGCGTGGCCACGCCACGGGGATCTTCCTGCTGGGCCACATGTCCGCCGGGGAAGGTGCGGATCGTCCAGCCGCGGGCCACGGCGCGCTGCCAGCTCTTGTCGGTCTTGGCGCGTTCCTCCGCCGATTTGTCCTTCGGCACGAAGGCCACGTAGGTGACGTCGAGCGCCTTTGCCGCAGGGTTCTTGTAGGAGACCGGCTGGTTGAAGCACTGGATGGAATGTTTGACGCTGTGGGGCGGCTTGGTGTCGGGCTTGACCCAGGGCACCTGCATGAAGCCATCTGCGAAGCGCTTCGGATCCACAGGGCCCTTGCTTCCGAAGAGCTCCCAGAGCGACATGCCATCGTCGGGCACCGCGGCATCGAGAAAGACCACATGCTTGATGCGTTCGGGGATACGGTCGATGACGCCCGTAATCACCATGCCTCCGTAGCTGTGACCGGTGAGTACGACATCGTGCAGTTCCTCGAAGAGGATGAGATTCACCACGTCGTTGATGTGGGTCTGAAGATCAACATTGGTGCTGTTGAGATGCATGCGCTCGCCGAGGCCGGTGAGGGTGGCGCGATAGACCGTGTGTCCATCGTCGGACAAAAACTTGCCGGTTCGCTTCCATTCCCATCCGCCAGCAGTGGCACCGTGAACCAGCACAAAGGTTTCCTTGTCGGCGGCGAGGGCGGCGGTTGCTGCAAATGACAGGAGCAATATGAGCCGGGCCAACAATGCGGTGAGGCGTAGAGGATGAGTGTGCATGGAGATCATCGAGTGAAGCGGTTTGGTTCAGTGGTCCTCGGGAAACATGACTTGTGCGGTTTGCCAGAGGTAGCGCCGCCAGTTCAGCCATTCATGACCGTGGGAGCTCAGGACGGAAAAGGTGCGGATGCCACGGTCGTTGAAGACGGCCATGGTTCGCATGCTGTTTAGATAGGCGATGTCGGTCTCGCCCACGCCGAAATAGATCGGCATGCGGAAGCGTTCGTTCAGGTTCGTCTGGCTCAGGAGCGCCTTGAAGTTCTCGGCGAACACCGGGAGTTGGTCGGGCCAATAGCCGGAGCTGAAAACGTAGAGTTCCCCAAAGGTCTCAAGGTGCGTGAGGCCGGTGTTCAAGGTGACGAAGCCTCCCATGGAAAGTCCGGCGACGGCGCGCCCTTCGCGTGTGGTGCGCGTGCGGTAATGGCCATCGACGTACGGCACGATGTGCTGGAGGTATTCCTTCGTGCAGGCGTCGTCTTCCCCGGGCTTCGGCGGCTTGCCGGAGACCAGGCGACCCGTGTCAGGCATGGCCACGATCATCGGCCGGGCTTTGCCTGCGGCGATGAGGTTGTCGAGGATGCAATGGGTCGAGCCTTTGGCCGTCCAGTGGCTGTCGTTCTCGCCCCCGCCGTGATTGAGATAGAGAACCGGATAGCGCTGCTGGGTGTTGGCATCGTAGCCCGGCGGCAGATACACGTGCATCCGCTTTTCGGTGCCTGCCGGAGTGGTGTAGTGGACGACCTCGACCCGTCCGTGAGGAACGTCGTTGGTGGCGTAGAACGAAACGTCCGTTGGAACCGGCAGTGCAGGAAGAATGGGAACCGGATTCCGCGGCGGAGGCGGGGCTTTGAATCCAACGCGACGCGGTGGGGGAGTGTTGGTTGCCGTTGCCGTTTCTGTCGTCGAGGCGGCCGCCGGGGTTTGCGCCTGTGTGACGTCGTCGGCTGCAGCTGAGACGATCAGCAGGAGGGCGAGTCGAAGGGGATTCATGGAAGCGAAGGATTCAAACCACCCGTGGGTATGCGGATCAGTTCCCTCCCGCATCGGTAAGGCGAACGGACAGGCCCTTGAGGGGGGCATCGCGTGAGTCGAGAAATCGCGCGCAGAAATCCATGGCGCCGCCGCCGTTCACGACGGCGCATCGAACGATGTTGGGGCCTTTCCGCAGGGTGAGGCGTTTTGAAACACCGTCGTCGATGACCGTCTGGCGATCACCGTAGATGCCGATCACTTCAGTGCCGTTTACCCACCACACGGAGGCTGCGTTGGACCCGATGGCGAGCCGGACATCCTTCACCTCTTCGGGAGAGTTCACCACGGTCACACCCCACAGCAGCACATTGGAGGTGGGCTTCCCCAGCGCGCGGGCGAAATGGAACAGGTTCAGGTTGTACTCGGTGGTGTCCACGGCGTGCCAGGCGAGGTCGGCGCCGGCGACGGTGACCTTTTCTCCGTCCTTCGGGAGCACCGTCAGCTGATTGGGAAAGTGCTCCTTTTTCACCATGGCTTGCACGGCGTTGTCGGTGAGGCCGACGGTGGGAATCGGCTCCAGGATCAACCAGCGTTGGATGAATCCATCAGCACCCGGGATGATTTCGGGGGTCGCCGGGGGCTTGAGTGTGGGTGCGGTGGCGAGTCCCTCGGCGGCGCGAAGCGTTGGCGTCGGGACGAAGGCGGACGCGAGGACAAGGGCAAGGACAGCGGCGAGGGCAAAGCTCGCCGGGGCGGAGAGGAAGCGACGCGGGGTCATGGTGCTTTCAGAATCCAGCGGTGCTTGTTGCCGACGGGTTCAAACCTCGAAAGCGTGGCGAAGCTTGCTCCGATGGCTGAGAGGGCGAGCGGATCGCTTCGGCCGGGAATGGCCTTGGGCGTGAGTCGGAAGGTCCCGTCGGTGAGTGGATCGATTTGCCACAGTTGCTCCGGCGCTCCGGTGAAGGCGGGCAGCACGGTCATTTCCCCCTCGGCGGTCGCGGCCAGCGCACGGTCGGTGTTGGCCACGGTAATTTTGAAATAGGGGGATCCGAAATATCCTCCGGCGTTGGTCACGGCGGCGATGTTCCATTTTTGATGCGCCTGGCAGAGGTAGTTGCCCATGCGAAGGGGGATCGCTCCGGCGGGCCAGTTGGTGGAGACCTTGGCGACTTCCTGATTGGGGATCGGTTGACCGGTTCCGCCAAACGGTCCGCCGCCACCCGACGGAGGAGCACCACCACCCGGACCACCCGGACCACCGGGACCAGGACCTCCGCGGCGCTCGCGTCGTCCGCCGACCGGCATTCCTTCCACGGCGAGTTCGAGCGCCGTGCCGGTGCGGAGCGATTCGATTTGATAGGTTCCCTCGCGAACGTTGTTGCCGGCGACGGGCCAGCCGTCTTTCCACAGCAGCGGTCGGATATCGAGGACGGACGCGCCTCCGCGATCCAGGTCGGCTTCGTAGTGGCAGGAGAACTTCTCGACGTTGTCGCCGAGTTGGAGGCGTCCGAAATGGCCGGGGCCGATCACGCGTTCGCTCGAACCCGCGAACAGCGTTCCACCGCCGCGAATCATGTCCACCCCTTCGCGATCGAGATAGGGTCCGGTGATCTTCTTCGACCGGCCCATGCGGAGGTTGTAGCCGGAGTCGGCACCGCGGCAGCAGCTTCCGTGAGTTGCCAGCAGGTAATACCATCCGTCCTCGTAGATCAGCACGGGAGCTTCGCAGTTGATGGCGATGTTCACCGGGGCGGCGTTGGTGTCCTTCCTCAGGCCGGTCTTGGGATCGAGTTCAACCAGGCGGATGAATCCGAAGTAGGAGCCGTAAACCATCCAGAGCTTTCCGTCGGTGGGATCCAGCAACAGCCCGGGATCGATGGCGTTGCAATCTTCAGCGCCGTCCGAGGAGGCCACCACGCCGGCCTCCTCCCACTTGTACGTGGGGGAATTGGTGTCGAGGGATTTGGTCCAGACGAGATTGATGTCTGCGCGGGGCTGGGCTCCGACATTGCGGGCCACGTACATCAGGTAGCGGTCCCCGAGGTGAATGAGGTCGGGCGCCATGCCGCGACGCGGCGGGGTGGTGCCGCGCTGCCAGTTCCAACCGTTCTCGGACACCAGACAGGTGCCTCCGGTGCCGTAGGTGTAGAACCGACCGTCGCACTGCACGATCGTCGATGGATCGTGGATGCGAATCTCACCGTCGAGCGCAACGGCCCGCGCGGTGAGCAGGACGAGGAGAGTGATGAATGCCGATAATCTCATGGAGTGATGAAGACGGCTGAAGGATCCGGACGGGGCGCGGATCTTGAAGCGCGCCGGGGATCGGGCTCGTTATTGGGCCGAGATCTTTTTGGCTTCCTGGATGAGGGCGTCGAAGGCGGGCTTGGGGCGGTTGTCGGCGTCGAAGGGGAGGGGTTTGCCCTGGGCGCGCCAGGAGACGGCGTCGTTCACGCCCCAGAACGTGACGAGCTTCACGGAGTCGCGATGCTTGAGGAAGGCACGGAAGATCCCGGCGTAGGCATCGGCGAGTTTCTTGTCGGCATCGCTCACCAGGCCGCCTTGCGTGGTGGAGGCGTTGTTGGCGATGTCGGCTCCCACTCCACGTTGACCGGCCTGCGCGCTGTTCACATCGAGTTCGGTGATGTGGATCGGAAGCCCAAGCGTCGCGATCTCCGCGAGCGTTTGATCCATGGTCTCGAAGCTCATCGAGACGTTCACGTGCGCCTGCGAGCCGACGGCGTGGATGGGGACGTTCTTCGACTGAAGATCCTTGATGAGCGTGATCAGCCGTTTGCGCTTCGCAGGATTCTCCAGGCCGTAGTCGTTGTAGCGAAGGATGGCATCCGGATCGGCTTCATGGGCGAATTGAAACGCCTTGGCGATGAAGTCGGGTCCGATGATTTCGAACCACAGGGAATTTCGATACACGTTGGTTCCGTTGCCATCGACGAGCGCTTCGTTGACCACATCCCAAACTTTGACCCGGCCTTTGTAGCGTCCGACGACGGTGTGGATGTGATCGCGCATCCGCTGGAGCAATTCGTCGCGCGAGGCTCGGGGACCGTCGTAGCGACCGAATCCGCCAAAGCCACCTGCGGGTCCGCGGCGACCGGGAGCGTTGGTTCCGGGGGCATTGGTGACGGAATTGGCGGCGACACGAGGAGCGCTGGGTGCCGTGTTGGTGGGGACGGGCGGCGGGGGATTGGTTCCGGCGAAGACCCAGTTGGGAGTCTGGCTGTGCCACACGAGGGTGTGGCCGACGACTTGCATTTGGTTGCTCTGCGCGAAATTCACGAGGGCATCGGCGGGAGCGAAGTCGTATCCAGTCGCGCCTTCACGCGGATGGATGAGCTGCCACTTCATGTCGTTCTCCGCGGTGACCTGATTGAAGTGGGTCTTGAGGACCACGACATCCTGCGCGTTGAGTTCGGCACTGCGACGAAACCCGGCGCCACCCATCACCATGCTCCGATTGACCGCGGTGCCGATGGGGAAGTGGTCCTTGAAGGCATCCTTCAATGTGGGGCCGGACTCGGCGGCGCGGGTCGTTGTGACCAGGGCGAGCGCGAGCAGCATCCCTGCGCGAAGGCCTGTGACGGAAGTGCGGCGTGGGCTCATGAAAATCAGCTCAGGGTTGGAGTTTGATCCGGAGGTTTTTCAGCGGTTTTCCGGACTTGTCCAAAAACCGCATCGCGCCCTGCCAGCTGTTTTGCTCGTTGGTGATCTTGAACACGATGACGTTGGTGCCCTTCTTCAGAGTGACCTTGCCCTTGTCGGCATCGAGCATGAGGGGACGTGCCTCGGTGTAGGCGTAGATGTCCACGCCGTTGAAATAGATCCGGCCCTGATCGTTGCTGGCGACGGCCATGACGACCTCGGGGATGTCGGCGTCACATTCCACGTAGGTGACGATGTAACCGGCGACGTGGTCGTTGATGGACTTCAGCGTTTCGTTGAAATCGAAGAAGTTGGTCGAGGCGGTAACGTTGCGCCAGGACAGCTCCTTGCCGCCGAGGGTGACCTTGTCGCCGGCCTTGGGCTTGAGCGCGGATTCCTTTGGGACCGAATCTCTGAGCAGGGCCTCGGCGCAGGTTTCGCCTTCGCGTACCACGATTGGGGCGAGCATGACCCAATCGCGGATATAGCCGTCGGCATCGGGACGGAGGGAGTCGGCGGATAGGGAGACGGCGGTGGCGCTGGCGATCGACAGACCCAGCAGGGCGGCGATCTTCACAAGGGCGGGAGCGGTTTTCATGAGTGAGGTGCTTCGGGAAAAGGAGATTGCGGAACGGCTCATTGGGGCACGAGTTTGAACACCTTGCCCCGCGTTCCGAACGCGGAGTTCATGCCATTCGTCAACACGTAGAGCTCGCCCTCGGAGTCCTCACCCAGGGCCCAGATGAAGGCCTTGATGCGGCCATTGGGAAAGTCCTTCACCGCGAGCGGCTCGACGGTCCAGCGGGCTCCAGGTGGATTGCCGGAGGGAATCGTTGCGACGAGCATCGTGCCGTCGGGGAAGCCCATGTTGCGGGACCAGTCGGCAAAGATGTATTTGCCGATGAGGGAGGGCATCGCCTTGCCGCGATACACGAAACCACCGGTGACGGTGACGCCGAAGGAATTCGAATCGGTCCCGCGCCCGCGCAGGGTTTTGTACGTGAGGACGGGATCGACGAACGGCTTGCCGTCGGCTCCGACGGTCACGGAATTGGTCGGGGCGGAACGCGGGGCGTTGGGATCAAATCCATCGAAGCCTTCGCGCAAACGCCAGCCGTAGTTGCCGCCGTTGACGATGACATTGATTTCCTCCCAGCGATCCTGACCGACGTCGGCGAGGATCAATTCGTGCCGACCGCCGCGATCAAACGATATTCCCCAGGGGTTGCGCAGGCCGTAGGCGAAAATCTCGGGACGTCCCTTTTTGCCGTCGGCGTATGGATTGTCCTTCGGAATGCCATAGGGGTTCCCATGATCGACATCGAGGCGCAGCACCTTGCCGAGCAGGGTATCGAGCCGTTGGCCGAAACCTTCGGGAGGATGTCCGCGTCCGCGCGAGACATCGCCAACGTCGTTGAACGCGCCGCCATCGCCCACGCTTTGATAGAGGAAGCCATCCGGACCAAAGGCGATGCGTCCGCTGTTGTGATTCCAGTCCGGTTCGTCGATTTCGAGAATCACCCGTTCCGATGCGGGGTCGGCGGACGTGAAGTCGGGTCCGGCGGCCTTGAACTCACTGAGGCGTTCCGCGTGATCCCACTTGGGCGGCGCGCCTGCGCGCAGGGGCGCGCTGTACACGACGAAGAACCGGTGGTTGGAGGCGAACTGGGGATGCAGGGCGAGACCGATCAGACCGCGTTCCTCCATGCCCTGATTGATCTGTATCATTTTTGATCTCAGATCGAGGAACGGTGGCTCGGCGCGTTTTCCATCGCGATCGAGCAGGTGGATGACGCCGCCCTGCTCCGCGAGCAGCATGCGCCCCGAACCGTCGGCAATCGGCGCCAGGGCCATGGGTGCGCCGATGCCCTCGGTGATCAGCTTCAGACCAACGATCGGCGCATTGGTGGATTCGGCATTCGCGCGCGGCAAAAGCGCGGCGAGGGACAGCAACGAGATCAGCGAGCAGGTGTGGAGGGAGCGGCGCATGGGAAGCGGGAATCGGAGATGGGCTGGGAGCTGGGAGATGACGGATCACTCGTAGTCGTTCGCCTTTTTAACGGGAACGGTGACGCCGTCCTTGGGAGGAGTTCTCAAGGTGTCGAGGTAGGCGAGGATGTCGGCCAGCTCCTGTTCCTTGAGCAACACGCCGAGGGGCGGCATGGGTGAGATGGGCAGGTTCTCGAATCCTTTGGCGAGTTTTGCGTTGGGATCCATGAGGCTCTCGAGAATGTATTCCTTGGAGGCGCGGACAGCGATGCCGTCGAGGATGGGGCCGACATCGCCGCCCTTGCCGTTGACGGTATGGCAGGAGGCGCAAGCTGCGACGGGGCTGGTGTGGAATAATTCCGAGCCGCGCTTCGCATCGCCGGCGGCGAGCTTCACCTCGTTTTCGCCCACGCCGGAGACTTTGTGAATGCGGCCGAGAAGCGTGACGGTGTCGTTGAGGAATCCATCGCTGGTGTTCGAGGGAATGCGCGGGAGCTGCGCAACCACGGTTTGGATCTCGGGAATGGTGGGGAATTCGAGGAGCTTGGTGAATGCGACCTGGCGGGTGAGCAGGTCGGGATCCTGAATGACCGGGCTGCTGAAGAAGAGCTGACGGCCGGCATCGTTCGCCGGGAGCGCGCGAATGGCGTTGCGACGCAGGGCCGCATCCTTGGAGAGGAGCGCGGATTGATGGGTATCCTTGTCGAGGGCGCCGATTCCTTCGAGCGACCACAGGGCGTGGATCGCGCCCTTGCCACCGGCGGCGGAGCGCACGCGCTTTTTCAAGGCGGGCGCGGTGTCGGTCCGTTTGTTGTCCACGATCAAGCGCTGCGCGGTGAGGTTCCAAAATTGGTTCCCACTCTCGAGGGCTGCCACGAGGTCGGACGATTTCGCTCCGGCGAGCGAAGGGGTTGAATGGCGCGGGGCGTCCTTCCACACGGCGCGATAGATTCGACCGTGGGATTGGTCGCGCAGGTTGTTCGCCGTTTGATAGGCCCCGCCGCGTCCGGTGGTGGCCTGGACGCCGGCGGATTGCAGGCTGGGCGTCGGGTTGTGCTGGATGATGAAGCTGTAGAAATCGATCACCCAGATGGCGCCGTCGGGGCCGACGTCGGCAAAGATCGGCGACATCCACTCATCGGTGCTGGCGAGGAAGCTTCCGCCATCGACGGCCTTGTACCCGCCGCCATCGCGCTGAATGTCCATGATGCCAATCAGCTTCGCGGTGGGCTCGGTGACGAGTGCCTTGCCCTGCAGGCGGGCGGGGAGGGCATCGCTGATCAGGAAGGAGTGACCGGCGGCCGCGGTGTATCCGCCGAAGTTGTCCACCATGCGGACGTTCGGCGTGTTGGGATGCATGCGCATGCCCGGGGCCAGGGACTTGGCGGAGGCGAGGCGTCGGAGGTTCGCAGCGGGCGCAGGCGCAGCTTCACCCGGCTTGTCGTCGAGTCGGTAGCCGGGACGGAATCCGCCGCCTCCTCCAGCGCCCGGGCCACCGCGTCGGCCGGGACCGGGCTGGGTGGGGTTGAGAATGTGGGCAGGCAGGTAGCCGTAGAAACTCGGATTGCCGTTGGCGGTGGAGCCGAAGACGTCGCCGGCCTCGTTGAGACCGAAGCCCCAGGTGTTGTTGTTGTACTGATGGAGGAACTCGAGCGCGGAGCCATCGGCCTTGAACCGAAAGACGCCCTGGCCGAATTGGAGATCCTTTCCTCCGACGGTGCCGCGGAAGTTGGAGTAGCCCACGGCGCCGTAGAGCCAGTTGTCGAAGCCGCGGCCCAGGTTGCTCTGCATGGCGTGGGTGTCGCCGGTGCCCCAGCCGGGGAGGATGGCTTGTCGGACATCGGCCTTGTCGTCGCCATCGGTGTCCTTGAGGAACAGCATGTGGCGGGCTTCCGACACCAGCACGCCGCCGTTCACAAACACCAACGAAGTGGCGAGGTTCAGGTGGTCGGCAAAGACGGTGAACTTGTCTGCGCGTCCATCGCCATCGGTGTCTTCGCAGATCTTGATGCTGTCGTGGCCGGGTTCGCCTTCATTGACGAGGCCGTGCGGATAATCGCGGGCTTCAACGACCCAGGCGCGGCCGCGTTCATCCCAGGCCACGTACATCGGCTTCACGATGTCGGGCTCGGCGGCGAACAGCTGCAGCGTGAAATCCGCCGGCACCTGGATGTAGCGCAGGCTGTCGGCGGGCGAAAGCGGGGCCTGGTACTTCACCGGCTCGGTGCGTCGCTCGTAGTTGGGAACCTCGCCCGCGAGACGCTGCAGGGGAGGACGTGCGGCGAGTGAAGCCTGCCATGCGGACTTCGCCTTCGCGCTCACACCGCCGAGGACGGCATCGCGCAGGACGGAATCGGCGGGGCAGTTGCCATCGGCGTATTGAATCACCGCACCGCCGCTGCCCTTGAAGGCATCGAGCAGCTTCTGCTGGGCTGCTGAAACTTTGGCGGCGGGGAGCGTTTGCACCACGGCATCGAAGTGCTTCAGGTAGGCCTCGGAGAGGTCCGACGCATCGGGGCGATGATTGAAGTAGATGGCGTCGGGCGCGAGAGTCTGGCCCGGCAGGTAGGCGTAGTTCGTCCGTCCGCCTCCGAATCCGCCACCACCACCACCGCCGGTGCGGGAGGGGCCGTTCAGAGAGACCTCTCCGAGATACAGGATCTGGAGCGGTCGATCGGGAGCCTCAGCGGCGAAGCTATTGAGGAGGCCGGCGGTCAGGCCCGTGGCGAGGGTCGCCGTGAGAAGGGCCGCGACGCGAGAGGAGGGAGTCATGAACGGAAAATTCGGAGATGGAGATCGGAGATCGAAGATGGAAGATCGCAGATGGGAGATGGGAGATAGGGGATCGATGCTGGATGCTGGATGCTGGACGGAATAGGGAATGTTGGACGTGGGTGGAGATGGCTTTCCTCTTCAACCCTTCAACTCTTCAACAGTTCAACCCACCCCCACTCCACCTACCTCCGGCCCGCGGGTATCGCTTTCAGCATTACTTCGCGTTGGTCTTAAAAATCAATTGCGCGAACTGGTAGAGCCCTTTCTTCCAGTGTTGGAAGTCGTGCGCGTGTTCATCGACGTGCCAGATGTGGGGCACGCTCTTTTCCTTGAGGTAGGCATGGACGTTCTGGCTGATGCGAATGAGGCCGTCCTTGTTGCCGCAGGAGACGTACAGGAGCTTGAGTTGCTTCGCGGCCTTCTCCGGATCGGGGAGAAGTTCCGCAGGCGGACGGGTGTTCGGAGCGGAGGAAAATCCACCGACCCAGGCGAAGGTTTCGAGATGGGCCAGGCCGAAGTTCAGCGACTGACCGCCGCCCATGGAGAGGCCGGCGAGGGCACGGCTCTCGCGTTCGGGGATTGCGGAGTACTTCGATTCGATGAACGGGATCAGGCTGCCGAGGAGATCCTGATCAAATTTGGCAAAGGCGGGCGCGGTGGCCATGGCGTTGGGGCCGGGACGGTCGTCGGGTTGGGCGCGTCCGTTCGGCATCACGATGATCATCGGCACGGCGCTCTTGTCCGCGATGAGGTTGTCGAGGATCACATTGGGATTCCCACCGCGGCGCCATTCCTCCTCGTCGCCCCCGATGCCGTGCAACAGGTAGAGCACGGGATACTTGGTGTTGGGGGAATATCCGGGCGGCGTGTACACGAGCGCCTTGCGTTTGGTTCCGACGGATTTGGAATCGTATTCCACCATCTCCAGCTTGCCGGCGGCGATGCCGTCGCGTGCCTGGTCGAATCCCTGCGGGGCATCGGGGAAGGCGGGTTTGTCATCGGGCTTGAGCTCGATCGGACCGCCGAAGCCGCGTCGTGGTCCGGGTCCGCGGGCACCGGCTTCGCGCTTGGCGGTGGCCTCGGACGTTCCGATGTCGCCCACCTTGCGGGTGAACTTGATGGCGCCGTCTTCAACCTTTCCGGTGAAGGTGATGTTGATCTCGCGATCCTGCACCTTGAGCAGCTCGACCAGGGTCACGGTGTCCCCATCGGCCTTGCCGTCCTTGAACTCGACTTCGCGCTTCTCGCCATCGCGATCGACGCTGGCCTTGCCGGTCACCTTCGAGCCGTCCTGCTTGAGGTTGAAGGTGTATTTCTGCAGACCTCGCTGGGTCTCGAACTCCGCCTTCCAGGTTCCGGTGACATCCGCCGCCCACGCAGTGAGCGAGGCGAGCCCGAGGCTCAGGAGAGTGATATGAATCTTCATGGTCGTGGACGTGAGATCAGATGAGATGAGATGAAATGCGCTGCGATGCCGTGCGGTGAGAGGAATGAGTGGTGTTTGCCCGGTGTGGTTACGGAGGATCAGTGTTTGAAGAGGAGCGGCGCGAACTCATGGAGGCTGCGGCGCCACGACTGCCATTCGTGCGCGGTGTTCGGGGATTCGTAGAACACGGCGTTGATACCGGCTTCCTTCAACGCGGCGGTCTGCGCCTTGGGATCGCCACCGCGGTTGGGTCGGTCGCCGCCCAGTTCCTTGCTGCCGTAGCTGATGAACACGAGTTTCACCTTCTTCTTGAACGCGGGCAGATCGGTGATGTTGGTCACCGCGATGCTGCCGCCGCTGAAGACGCCGATGTGGGAGAACGTGTCGAGGTGCGACAGCGCGATGCCGCGGGTTTGCATGCCGCCCATGGAGAGTCCCGCCATGGCGCGGTGGGATTGTTTCGGGACGGTGCGGAAGTTGGCATCGACGTAGGGAATGAAGTCTTCGATCAGCGCCTTCTCGAACGCGCTAAAGTTGAAGGCGCGTCCGCCCGGCCCGGGAATGGAACGGTTGGTGGATCCGGCAACGACGGGAGGAGCGTTGGTGGGTCGGGGTCCTCCTCCGGCGAAGGGATTGCCGCCGTATTCCATGGCGATAATGAACGGCTGCGCTTTGCCCTCGGCGATCAGGTTGTCGAGGATCAGCCCGGCGTGCCCCTGTCGTCCCCAGCCGGTTTCATCCTCGCCCGCGCCGTGCTGGAGGTAGAGCACGGGATAGCGCTTGCGCGCGTTCGCATCGTAGCCGGGCGGCGTGTAGATGAATGCGTGGCGGTTGGTGTTGCCCGACTTGGACCAGTAATGGATCTCGCGGAGCTGGCCGTGCGGGACGTTCTTCAGAGCGTAGAAGTCGGCATCTTTCGCCGGCACTTCGACCGCGCTGCCCCACCGGCTGGAGCCGTAGAAGTAGTGGCTGTTGGGATCGGGGACCTCGGCGCCGTCGATGTTGATCGTGTAGTAGTGGAATCCTTCATCGAGCGGACGCGTCCAGCCGGTCCATGCGCCGTCCTCGCCCTTGGTGAACGGGCTGCTGTCGCGAAAGCTCACGCCCACGCTCTGGGCCTTCGGGGCCACGATGCGGAATTTCACGCGGCCTTCCGAATTCACCTGCGGGTATTGGCGACCGGCCTGGTTGGAGGGCGCGGGTTTCCAGTCGTTGGCGGGTTCCGTCGATTGTGCAAGGCAGAGTTGGCTGCAGACCGCAGAGGCGAGCGCGGAGGTGATCGCGAGCAACGAGAGTCGTGTCTTCATGGAGTCGTGGTGTGTGTTTGAGACCGTGACAAAGGAGTTTGGTTTCAGTTGCGACCCTGCCGGATGGGTTCCGATTGCGGCTTTCCGTTGGAGTACAGTCGGTGGATTTCATCGGCGTTCAGCGCGCGGCTGAAGAGGCAGAAATCATCCATTGCGCCGCTGAAATTGCGGATCATGAAGGGATCGTTTTTGGGAAATCCCCGCGCGTTCCAATTGCCCAGCTCGGCCACGCCGATGCGATACGGCGGGCCGATGCGGACCGCGTGTTCGCTCACCGGTCGGCCGTTGAGGTAGTGGGTCACGCGTTTCGAAGTTCCATCGACGACCGCGGCGAGATGCACCCAGAGACCGAGCTGATCGAGCCCGAGTGCCGGCGGACTGGCGCAGATTTGGAAGCGACCGGGAGCATCCCCGATGACGGTCAACCCGAGGACGCCGTCGTTGCGGAGGGACCAATGAACGGTGCTTTCCTCGAAGCCATCGCTCATGAAAAGGGAGTTGATCTCGCGATCCAATCCCTGCACGCGCAACCACACGGCGAGGGTCAGCGCCTCGTATTCCCCCCCGACTTCCAGGCGCACGCGGTCGTTCACGTTGCGAAATTCCAGCGCATGCTTGTCGGGCCAGCGCCCTTCGGTCCACTGGCAGCCCACGATCGTGGCATCGGGTGTGGCGTCCCTGCGCTTGCTTGAATTTTGCAGGCGCCAGTCGGAGGGATCCGAGGGTTCGAACTCGAAATGCACCAGCAGGCTTGGGTCCTCATCGAGTCGGATGCCGGCTGCGCGCCATTGCTCGTGTCGCAACACAGCGGCCTCGGAGGATTTGTTCTGCAGATCGAACAACGAGGAAAAACGGGTGCGGTTGGCCGACACGGCCCGCGGCGGAGAGGTCCCGTCGGCGATGGCGCCCTGGCCTTCGAGCAGCGTTTGTTGGGTCGCGCTGGCGGGGGATTGAAACTCAATGCGTCCCTGGAAGACGTGAAGCTCGGTCTCGCGCGGGCCGGCCTCGATCCCGAACACGGTACCCAAATCGGTCACGTTCATGCGTTCGGTGCGGACCCTGAATCCGCGCGCTGGCGGGGGCACTTCGGCGATGAGGCGTCCGCCGACGCAGATGACTTCCGCGGGGGAAACGAGTTGAACCTCGGCCGGACCTTCGAGGACCAGTCGCGCCCCGCTGTAAAAAACAATCTGCGCGAGGCCCGACTTGAGCCGGAGCGCGCCGGGTTCCAGCGGTCCGCCGGGGCGGGGTGTTTCCCCGGGCTGTTGCCAGACGGCGTCGGCAACGCGTCCCAACATGGCGACGGCCTTGCTGGTCCCGCCTTTGCGTGCGGCGGGTTCAGTCGAGTCCTTCCACCACACTCCGGTGAGCAGCAGTGCGAGGCAGGCGGCGAGAGCGAGGATCCACTGGGCTCGCCGGAGCCACACGGCGTGCGCTGCGGGCGGGACGGGGGTTGGAAACGGGATCGCTTCGGGGCGCTCCGTGGCGAACAGATCGGGATCCGAGGCGAGGCGTGAATGCAGCTCCAGGCGAAGGATGTATTCGTCGAGCGCGGCGGGGTGGTGCCGCAGCAGCTGGTTCAGGTCGCGCGCTTGTTCTTCGGTTGCGGTGCCGTGGCAGACCGCGGCGACGGCGTGATCAAATTCGGGCGATGGAAAGGCGAGGCTCATTCGAGGGCCCCTTCCGGTTGGGCGGCGTTTTCGATGCAGCCTTGGAGCGTGTGTCGGACGCGCTGCAGGGTTTTGTAGGTCGCCGCGACGGTGCGACTCGATGCCTCGGCGAGTTTCTCAATGGAATCGCGTCGATAGTAATGGCCTTCGATGAGCGAGCGGTGATCCGGGGGCAACTTGTTGAGGCATCCCTCCAAATGCCGGAGCCGGACCTCGAGTTCGGGTCGGAGCTCCTCGCGTCGGCGCGCGAGTTCCTCGGCGAGTCCGTTCTCGAGCAACGCCTGCCAGCGTTGGCGTCGTTCGACCCACTGCCGGACCTTGTTCAGGGCGAAGCGGCAGGCCCACGGGGTAAAGGGCTGGCTGGGATCGTAGGCATCGAACTTTTCCCAGAGGGCGATGGCGGTTTGCTGAACGATGTCCTCGGCATCGACCACGTTGGGCACCAGGGCGGCGACGTAGCGAAAGATCTCCCGCTCACTGCGCAGAAACAGCGACAGAAACCGCTGTTGGGCGGCGCTGCGGTCTTCGGACGGACGCGATGAGTCGGCGGACATGCGTGGGGTTGCCACATACTTCCGTCCGCGTGCGGATTTTGGACAAAAAAACTTCGGGTTTCTGCGTCGAGGCGGGTTTCGAAGATCGCAGATGGGAGATCGCAGATGGGAGATCGCAGATGGGAGATCGCAGATGGGAGATCGCAGATGGGGGAGCGATGCTGGATGCTGGATGCAGCGCCCGCAACGTGCGCCTTTTTCCTTGGAACTTTTGCCTTCCCTCAGAGGCCTGCTTTCATGCTTTCCAGATTCACACTCTCCGGTTCGCGTTTCTCCTTGGTCCTGCGCCGCCCGTCCCTGGTCAAAAGGCAACCCAGGCACTGACGAACAGAGTGTTATTTCCCCGCGCGTTGCTCCCCATCCCATCGTAGTTGGAGCGGGCTCCGTTGAAATGGTTGTAGATGACGTACTGGACGGAGAGTTTGACGTTGCTGTACGGCCAAAAGTTCGCCCCCCCCGTTTTGGCCATCGGAAGCCAGCTCGCTTCCAGAATGACACCGTCGCTCTTCGGCGAGCCGATGGCGGATCCGCCGTACAGGAGGGCGTCGGGGCTGCCATCTACAATGAAGTACTGGATCGCTGCGGCGTAGGTCTTGTCGTGAAGAATGTGCAGGCTGGCGGCGGCACGCCACAGGTCATCGGTGGCGTTGGACGAGAGGCCCAGGGCCTGACTCGCATTCCAGCGCTGGTTCTCGTGGGTCCAGGAGACCATGGCGAGAAGGTCGTTGTTGCCCATCGTGGTCTGATACTGGGTGTCGATCCCGATATCGACGATCTGATCCTTCCCGGCAGTACTGATCCGGGTGGGGTAGGTGTCGGCCACCATTCCCGAAGTGCCGATCATCCAGGAATAGGTCCGTTCCTCATTGTGAAGGGTGTAGGCAGCGCGCCAGTACGGGGCTACTCCGGGAACCTGGGTTTCATCGGTCGGGTCGATGCCCATGAAGTTTTGAAACCCGGATCCGAGGGTGTGGTACACGCCGGCGTCCAAATACACGGTCTCCTCAAAGTAGGCGTAGGCGCCGCCGCCAATGACCTGCTGCGAGAGGCCACCGTCGATCAAGGTTGCCGCCGCAGGGGTCTGTGCCAGCGGGGAGTTGTTAAACGGAAATCCCCAGGCCGAAAGAGTGTTCCATGGGTCCTGGAGCGTGGGGTTGTTGTTGAGATAGAATCCGGCAGCCGCCGATTTGCCGAGGAGCTTCACCGTGTCGGCATAGCGCACCTCGACGTTGTCCCAGTTCCAGCTTTTGGCGACGCCGTCGTAGGTGTGCTGGTAGAAGATGCCGATTTTGTTGAGCACTTCTGCCGCGTTCTGGCCGAACAGGGAATTCGCGTACGGACCGAAAAGACGGCCGGAGTAAAAGATACTGGCGGTGCCGAGTGCCCAATTGTTGTTGTCCTTGAAGCCCGGGGCCGCGCCGCCCGGGATGCCGTTTTGCGTGTGGGTGAAGCCCGGTTGAAGCATGAACGCAACGGGCGGGAGCTGGGTTTGATCCGCGCTCATGGTGTAGCCGCCGAGCTTAAAGGACCGGCCAAAATCGTTGAGGATCGGAAAGTCCGTATGGCAGGCCGTGCACTGAAGGTTTACCTGACGCGCAAAGGCAGGTGTGGCGTGAACCAGCAACGGTCGGAAACCGACGAAGCTCAATAGAAGCGCGAGAGCGGAAGCGCGAACGGATCGGGGGATCATAAATTGAAACAAGAAAATTGAAAACGGACTTACCCACCCCCCCGTCAACGATCAGGTCAGACGCGACTGGGCGCGTCAACGTACGTTTCCGCAGAACGCAGGCTGCAGCATCCGTTGATCGATCGATATCAACGGAGTGCTTTTTCCGTGAGAAATGGACGCGGGGATGGAGCGTCCGGCACCTCTATCAGTGCGTGGGATTCACCGAGAGTCCGGTGAAGGTGTCGGGATCCCGGTGGCCGGCCCAGGCGATTCCGCGCAGCACGAGCGTTCGCCACAAGGGATCTTCCAGCGTCCAGCGGTAGTGTCCCGGGATGCTCGCAAACACTCGCCCCGCCCCGCGCTCAAAGCTCCAGATCAACGGACGTTTGCCTCCATCGATCTGCACCGAGGCGAGCACCTGCACCCGGGCGATGTCGCCAATCATCGGCCAGTACGGTTCGTCGAGCAGGGCCAGACGCTCGGGGAGTCCCCGGGTGAATGGATTGCCCGGGGTGAGTTCGAGAGTGAACGGAGTGTGACGGTATTTCACGCGGTCGGGCGTGGCGGCCAATCCGATGCGCTCCGCCAGTTTCTCCGGCGCCTTGTCGGAAATCACTGCCGAGTGAAGCAGCACGGCTCCGCCCCCGCGTTGCTGGAAGGCATCGAATTCCGCGAGGCGCTCCGGAGTGTCGCGGTGGTTCCAATAGTAGAACACGATCACATCCGCCGATTTGAATTGTTCCGCCGAGGGCCACTCCCAGGCCTGCGAGACTTCGATCCCGGCCGGGGATGCCGACGCCAGCCAGGGGGCCCATCGCTTCTGCCAAGCGGGGTAGTCGTGCTGGCCCGGTCCGTGATCCTGCGCCGAGGCCACGAGCACCACCTTCAACGGCGGCTGGGTTCCCGAGGTTTTGGTGGATGTTTCCCGTGCGGAGATTGGGCTGATGGCTCGTTCGACCTCGAGGAGTTCCGCGCGGGTTCGAACCACCGGTTCAAACATCAGGAAGGTCATCAGATCGCGAATCGCCGCATCGGACTGTCCATCGAGCAGACCTGTGGGCATGAGACTGAGGCCGTTGGGATGCAGCTGAATCACGTCCGAACGCTTCACCGTGAGTTCGTGTCCGGTGGCGTCCACCAGGGTGATCCGGTCGGCCGCTCCTTCAGTGGTACCAGTTTCGGTACGTGAGAAAAATCCGGTCAGTGTGTCGCCGTTTTTGAGTTCGGCCTGATAGGTGACGTAATCCGGATGCAGGGTCGCGTTGGGATCGCGGACGTCGCGGAGGACGCTGGCGAAGTCGCGGTCCTTGAGATTGCTGAGGTCGGGTCCGATGCCCGGACCTTCGCCGCGGATGCGATGGCACTTCGCGCACTGCAGTTTGTCGCCGTGGAACAGCGCGCGGCCGTTTTCCCAATCGCCCGGTTCGAACTGCGGTGAACGGCTGTCGGTCCCAGAGGAAGCCCGCAGTGCGGGAGCCCAGGCGACCGGTTGATCCCACGGGACCGATGCGGGCGTGCGCTTCGACACCGACTGGGGACGGCTCGCCTCGGTGAGGGTGTAGTCGAGGTCCACGGTGGTTCCGGGGCCGGTAGCGCCAACGGCTTTGATTCCCGGCAGGGTCAACGCGTAGGTCACCTGGAGCGGATGCGGATCCGTGGTGAGCACCAGAGTCCGACCGCCGTGTTCGAGTCGCGCGGCCCGCACCGCGAGATGGCCCCGCGGCGTGGCGTCCTGTTGGCGGACGACGGCATACGGCGGCTTCAGAGTTTCGAGCCGGTCGGCGGCGCGGACGTACGTACCAAATTCGATCCGTATCCCGCCGTTTGATGCGGGGGCAGTCGCGGGAGCTTTAAGTCCGTTCAGCACGGAGGGATCGACGGGCCGATGAAAATTCACCCTAACCTCGGTCGCGGACTCCGGCCACGCGTGAAGCGGCTGTGGTGCCTTGGGATCCACGTAGGAAATGCGGAACAAATGCCCGGCACCCTGCGGGCCGGTTCCCCAATCGGGCGGCCCGCTGTGGCAGCTCACGTAGAGATCGCCCCGGGGGGAGATGGCAACGTCGGTGACCAACAAGTCGAATCGCGCGAACAACTGCTCCCTTCCATGGTAGCCCGATGCCGTCCGCACCAGGGGAACGCGCCAGAGCTTTCCGCGGGACTCGCCGGTGACGATGGCGTTGCCCTTCCATTCGCGCGGACCGAAGAGCCCCTGCCCCGGCGATGCAGGAAGCGGGAAACTGGAGCCGCTCCTGGAAACGCGGGATCGAGGCGAAGGCGAAGGTTCATTGAACACGAAGCCGCAGGTGCTTTCGTGCTGGGGTCCGAATCCGACCACCGGCGGCTGGCTCACCACGCCGGGCAACCACTGGGGATGCGGCGGCGGGAAGCCGTAGTTTCGTCCGGCGACGATGTGATTCAACTCATCGAGCGGATTGCCGTTGGGCATCCAGGTTTCGCCTTCCTGGTCGGTGTTGAAAAGGTCGCCCGCCTGATTGAATGCCAGCGTGTACGGCACGCGCATGCCGGTGGCGATGGTCTCCAGCTTCCGGGTGCGCGGGTCCCATTTTTGGATCGTGCCGCGGGGCGAGGCGAGGTCGTAGAGGGAGACGGTTTCCGCAGGATCTCCCTCCGCCGATTTGCCGTGGGCCGCGAGCCAGGCCTTCTCGGTCGGATTCAGATCCTTCCGTTGGCGCAGGCGATAAGCGTTGGCGTAGTCGGCGACCAGGAGCCCGAAGTACACGTTTCCCTTCGGATCAACGGTGACCGCTGTGGCGTCCACTCCACCGGATGCGGCGTCGGTCGGCGGCCAGCCGCTGGCGACGATCTCCTCCACATCGGCGCGTCCGTCGCCGTTGGTATCGCGCAGCAGCGAGAGCTTGCCGTGCGAGGTCACGTACAAGCCCTGGGTGGTCCACGCCATCCCAACCGGGACGCTGATTCCGGGTTTGTCCCAGTAGGGCTCGGCGGTGTCCTCCAATCCGTCGTGATTGGTATCCCGAAGCCGCCAGATCCGACCGTCGTAACCGAGCGAGGTGAGAACTCCGTCGGGATCGAAGCGGAGCGAATTCTGGTTGCTGAGACGCACCGGGAGTTCCTCGACGTGGAATCCCGGCACCAAAAAATGCACCGCCGCGGGTTCCGCAGCGCCGACTGCGGGAATCCCCAGGACACACGAAGCGATCAGGGGAAGGAATCGCCGGAAGCTCGGTCTTGCGGGGTGCATGCGATGAATCAAAAAGGATCCGGCCCCGCAGGACAACTCACACCCGCGTGAAACTGCGAACGGATGGGTGGGTGCGGGCCGTCCTCAGCCCGTTGGAGCGACAAACTCGATCCCAGCGGATTTCGAAACTCATGATACGGTTCCCCGGCTCCCGTGAAAACCGGCAGGGTAATGCGTCCGGTTCGCGACAGGCATGAAGACTCGTTTCCAATCCAACTCCAAGTCGGTTCGCAATCTGATCGTCGTCCTCGGCGATCAGCTGGATGAAGCGTCGGCGGCCTTCGACGGATTCGATTCTGCGCAGGACGCCGTGTGGATGGCCGAGGTGGCTCAGGAGTCCACGCATGTTTGGACCCACAAGGCGCGCATCGCGGTGTTTCTGTCGGCGATGCGCCATTTTCGGGAAACGCTGCGGACGCGGGGTTGGAATGTGCACTACCGGCAACTGGACGATGCCGCCAATGCGGGTTCGCTGGCTTCGGAATTGGCCGCTTCGGTGGGGGAACTCCGACCGCAGAAGCTGGTGATGGTGGAGGCCGGAGAGTGGCGGGTTCAGCAGTCGATGAACGATGCGGCGGCGAAGTTGGGCATCGCGTTGGAGATCCGCGTGGATCGGCATTTTCTCGCCACGCGGGAGGAATTCACGACGCATCAACAGGGACGACGACAACTGCGGATGGAGTTCTTCTACCGCGAGATGCGGCGCAGGCACGGCGTGTTGATGGACGGCGACCAACCGGTGGGAGGCGCGTGGAATTTCGACGAGGAGAATCGGGCGAGCTTCGGAAAACAGGGCCCGGGACGGATTGCCGAGCCGGTGAAGTTCCCGCCCGATGCCATCACGCGCGAGGTCCTGTCGCTGGTTGAACGCACCTTTCCAAAACATCCCGGCAGCTTGAAGCAGTTCGACTGGCCCGTGACGGCGTCGGATGCGCGGGTGGCCCTGCAGGATTTCATCCAGAACCGGTTGCCGAAGTTCGGCGAGTTTCAGGACGCGATGTGGACCTCCGCAGGCAAGGACGCGTTGTTCGATGCCGCGACACCGCGCGCGGAGGCGTATTTGTTTCATTCGCGTCTGTCGGTCGCGATGAATCTCAAGCTGCTCAATTCGCGGGAGGTGATCGCATCGGCAGAACACGAATACCGCGCCGGCCGCGTCGCGCTGGCCAGTGCGGAGGGATTCATCCGTCAGATCCTCGGGTGGCGGGAATACGTGCGCGGCGTGTACTGGCATTTCATGCCCAGGTATGTGGAGTTGAACGCGCTCCAGGCCACGGCCTCGCTGCCGGAGTTTTTCTGGACCGGAAAAACCGACATGCGGTGTCTGCGTGAGACGATTGGCCAGACGCTGGAGTACGGCTATGCGCATCACATCCAGCGCCTGATGGTGACCGGTCTCTACGCGCTGCTGCTTGGCGTGCGACCCCAGGAGGTGCACGAATGGTATCTCGCGATGTACGTGGACGCGGTGGAATGGGTGGAGCTGCCGAACACGCTGGGGATGTCGCAATTCGCCGATGGCGGGATCATGGCGAGCAAGCCGTACATCGCCTCGGGCAAGTACATCCAGCGCATGAGCAACTACTGCGCGGGATGCCGGTATGATCCGGCCAAGCGGGTTGGAGCCGATGCGTGTCCGTTCACGACGCTCTACTGGGATTTCCTGATCCGCCACGAATCCTCCCTCGCGAAGAACCCACGCATGGGAATGCAGCTGAAGAATCTCGCGCGGCTGTCGGAGGCGGACCGACGCGAGGTCCGGGAACAGGCGCGGCGGGGTCATTCAGAAGGCAGTTGAAGGGTTGAAATGTTGAAGTGTTGAAGGGGATTCCGCCGCTGCTGCGACGGTTTTCTCATTCGTTTGGAGTCCCGTCCCCGGACGGTTCGGGGAAGCGGGTCTCGAAGCGTCTGGGCTCAAGCCGTCTTGCCAATCCCGCGGAGGCCGATGCTTCCCAGCAACCACGGCATCAACACACGTTCTTTGCGACGTCCGTTCAGCAGCCAGCCGAGTGCGGTCGACCGAACGACGAGGTCGTAGCTCAACAGAGAGAACGCAACGGTGAGGCCCGAGATCAGGGCCAACTTGAGGAACCAATTCATCGGAAGCTCCGCAACCGCCACCTGGAGCCAGACCACGATCGGCAGATGGATGAGGTACATCCAATACGACGAATCGGCGAGGTAACGAACCCACAGACTCGGCCTCGCGGCCAACTGTCTGAAGATGCCAATCGTTAGAAACGCAAGTGACCACATGGTGAGCGCGTATCCCAGGGCGTAGATCACGCGCGCTGTGAGGAAGTGCGGATTCGAGGGATCACGCTCGACGCCTCCTACCGTCAGAATGGCGGTGATGCCCAGGCCTGCCTGAATCCACCGCGGCAACGTGAGATGCGTGATCCGGGCAATGAAATCGGGCTGACGATTCAACATCCATCCAAGCGCCGCGAAGCTTCCGTAAACAAAGAGTGCGGGAGCGTGGGGAACCAGGGATTGATCCGGAGTATCCATTCCCCAGAACCGCATGAAGCCGAGAGCGACCGCAGTAGGCACCGCAAGAATCGCCGGGGAAATGGACGAATTCGCCAGCCAACCGATCCATGAATCCAATCGATGGAGTGCCGCCGTGTGCCACTCGCCGGAGGCCTTGATGAGACCGCGGACAACGAGGATCAGGCAGGTGATCAACGCGAGGTAATAAAGAAACCAGAGGTGCGAACCGGTGAAGGGGCCATTGGGAAGGGTCGAAAGACTCAGGAATCCGCCGGTCAACCCGGCCAGGATATCGACATGCCCTCGAAGACTCGCGGAGCCCATGATCCATCCGGATACCATGAGCGGGCGCAGGATGAACCATCCGAGCACAAACGGCACTCCGAGCCGGAGGAGTCGGGATCGCACGAAGTCGCCCGCGCCGTGGCGGTGGAAGGCCAGTCGGCTCAGGAATCCGGAGAGCAGAAAGAATGTGCCCATGCGGAACGAGTGGCTTACGGTTGTAAACAGCGTCACTGCCGGGCTGGTGGAGATGTCCTGAACGGCCCACCCCATGAAGATGGGAACAAAGGACAGGCTCGCGTGGAACACGATGCCAAGCAGGAGCGCGAAGGCCCGGGTGGCATCGAGATAATCGAGTCGGGAGCTCGGGGGACTTTGAACGGAAGGGTTCAACGCCGTCGCACTGAGTGAATTCATGGCAGGTGGGAGTGGGTGCGAGTCGGTTTAGTAAAAGCCGATCTCATCCACGGCATACTCAAACGAATCCTTCGCGACTCCGAACGAGACCAGGTTGATGCTGGTGATGGTTTTCGGATTGAGCGCGGTCTGCTCCGACCATCCGCGCTTCATCTCCTTGAACGGAATGCGGACTTCCTGAAATTCACTGCCCTTGCCCGCGATCGGAGCGCTGGAGTGGAAGTCAAAGTTCTGAACTTCGGAACTCCCCACCTGAACGATCAATGTTCCCTTGATCACGCGGACGCGCAGGCGGACTCCCGCGTAGCCGGACAAGTCCTTGGATTTTCCATCGGCGGAGAGGAGGGAGACCTCGCTCATGAATGCAGGCACACCCCGGCCCGGGACCAGCTCTCCTTTGACAGTGAGCACGCCGTTCTCGCATTTGTGGGTTGCCTTGGACTTGCTGCCGGCGGTTTTGTCGTCGATGAGAAGCCGGTCGACTCCGTTCTTGTTGGCCTTTGGATCGGAGTAGTCATCGAGCACCAACGGGGCCGCCGCGTGGAGCGTCGCCATGGCGGCCTGAGTGATGAGTGCCGCGAGTCCGGCGGTGAGGAGTCGAGTTAGGGTGCGAGCCGAGGTTGAGGGAGTCTTCATAATCGAGCGATGCGTGTTGTTGAAGTGTTCGAGGGAGGTGCGCGGGGCGATCGAGGGATCGACTTCATCGTCCTGCCGCTGGTAGGTGCCGAACGCGGACTCCCGGTGACAAAGTTTTCGTCGGATGGATCACCGCGCGCTGCTCCGGGAGCGGTGTTCGCCGTTGTAGGAAATGGCCGGTTGGGAAACTTTGTCACCCGATCCGGGTTTTTCGGCACCTGCCTCTGAAGTATGAAGCTTTTTGCGGATAGCATGACCTCCACGGATGCCGTCACGGATGCCGAACTTGTGGCGGCATCGCTGGGAGGCGATCGCGAGGCCTTTGGCCGGATCGTCGAGCGGTACCAACGCCTTCTGTGCTCGCTGGCCTATTCGGCGACCGGCTGTCTCAGCGAAAGCGAGGACCTCGCCCAGGAGTCGTTCCTCGAGGCATGGCGTCAGCTCGCGTCCCTGCGCGAACCGGAAAAGCTGCGCCCGTGGTTGTGCGGGATTCTGCGCTTCAAGGTTTCCCGGTTGCGTCGCTCCGATGTCCAGGAACCGGTCCGGCAGGCCGAGGGATTGGAGCTCGCGGAGGAACTGCCTGCGGGCGGCGATTCATCGATGGACCTCGCGATGAACAAGGAGGAGGAGGCCATTCTCTGGACTGCGCTGCGTCAGGTGCCGGAGATCTATCGTGAACCGCTCGTGCTCTATTACCGCGAGCATCGTTCGGTGGAGCATGTGGCGGCTGCGCTGGATTTGACCGAGGATGCGGTTAAGCAGCGGCTGGTGCGCGGCCGGAGGATTCTGCAGGAGAAGGTTCTCTTCTTCGTCGAGGGCGCTCTCTCGCGAAGCTCCCCGGGTCGGATGTTCACGTTGAACGTGCTGGCCGTGCTGCCCGTGATGGTTTCCCCGGCCAAGAGTGCGGGGATTGGAGCGGCTGCGGTGGGCCACGGCGGATTCATCGTGAAGACCACGGGACTTGCCGGGCTTCTGGCTTCCAGCTCGGGGCTGATTTCCACCGTGCTCACGCTGCGCGCGAATCTGGATCAGGCGCGAACCCCACGGGAGCGCCGCGCGGTGGTGAAGATTACTATTGGAGTGTTCTCCGGTGCGCTGGGATTTCTGGGCGCGGTGTATCTGCTTCGCGCCGGCGCGTTTCATTGGTGGGAACACCGCGCGGTGTTCGCCTGGGTGACCCAGGGGATGGTGCTGGCGTCGGTCGTGGTCTGGCCGGCGGTGTTGTTTCGAGTGATGCGCGCCCAGCGGATCTTGCGTTCGGCGGAGCGGCAGCGTTGCCCCGATTGTTTTCGGGACGCGCGGGATCAGGTCGGTTCGACTGCGGGCGAATACCGAAGCCGCCTGACGTTCCTCGGAGTGCCCCTCGTTCATGCGCGGTTCTCCACGCCCGATGAAGGGGAGCCTCCGGTGGTGGGCTGGATTGCGGGTGGCGATCGCGCCTACGGACTGCTGATTGCCTGGGGCGGAATTGCCGTGGCCCCGATCAGCATCGGCGCGGTGGCGGTCGGAATTTTCAGCTTTGGTTCGTTGGGCGTGGGTGTGGTGTCGCTCGGGACGGTTGGGGTGGGATTGGTTTCGGTCGGGTGCGTTTCGATGGGGATGAAGGCGTTTGCGTGGCTTTCGGCGCTGGGCTGGAGCGCTGCGGCCAGCGGAGGTTTCGCCGTCGCCCGAATCGCGGCGGTAGGTCCCGTGGCCATCGCCGAGCACGCGAATGATCCGATCGCCCGGCAAATCCTTTCCGATCCCTACGCTGGGCAAACCCAAACGATCCTTTTCTGGGTGGCTGCGATTCTGACGATTCTTCCGGTCGCGTATTATGCCCATGCGGTGCGTCGGCGTCTCGGCGGCCACGGCAAATCCCGGCGGGGCTAGGAATCCAGAGGGCGGCGGATTTCAACCGCAGGCAAGAAGCACGCGGAGGAGATGGCAGTTGGGAGTTGGGAGATTGGGGAGAGATGCAGGATGAAGACGGCGGTCAGATGCCGGATGCTGGATTTGGCGGGTCATGCCTTTCGCCTTTTTCCTTCTCCCTTTTGCCTTTCCGCGGGGCGGACGCGTGATCCGCCTTCTTCCGGCGGCGGCTACCCGGAGCGGCGCTTGGTCGCTTGCGTTTTTGGGGGTGATGAAAACAGTCTCGGTCCGTGAAGTTTCCCCGTCGTTCCGGATGGATTGTTGCCCTCGCATTGCTCGTTGTTTTTGGCGCGACGCTGGCGTGGATGGGGCGGCGTCCGGGGGAGGTGCAGGAACGCCTGAGTCGCCTGCGCGCGGCGGGGCTCCCCACCTCATCGGCTGAACTCAACACCTGGTATTCTGCGGTCCCCGATTCGGAGAATGCGGCCACGTTGTTCCTCGCCGCCGCTTCGGGCTTGCGGTCGGTGTCGGTACCAGGATTGGAACTTGCTTTCACCAGTCGAGCGAGCCGGACCAACGGGGTGACGGAGCGGCTGCTGACAGCCAACCGCGCGTATCTGGCGACCAACGCCGCTGCGTTGCGCGCCATTCACGCGGCGCTGCAGCATCCCCGCAGCCGATATCCGATCAATCTTAGTGCAGGCGTGCTGACCACGCTGCCGCATCTGTCATCGATCAAGGGCTACGCCCAGCAGCTGGGCGTCTGCGCTGAGATGGCGGCGGAGTGCGGTCAGCCGGAGCTGGCGTCGCAGTGCCTGTTGGATGCGTTGAGGTTGTCGCGCACCTTGCAGAATGAGCCGACGGTCATCTCGTTCCTGGTCACCATCGCGTGCGAGGCGATCACCACCGGTTCCGCCGAGCGGGTGTTTCATCACATTCGGTTCACGTCGGAACAATTGGCTGAATTCCAGACCGAGTTCAGCACGGCTGCGAGTGAGTTCTCCTATGCCCCCGCCATGACGGGTGAGTTGTGCATGAATCTGGATGCCTTCCGGCTTCCGGCGGGACGCCAGTTCCAAAGCTTTGTGATGGCCGGGGGCGCTAATACGGGGATTGGACTCGAGAATTTTGTGATCTGGCTCTACTCCGCGAGCGGACTCCAGAATCGGGATTTGGCGGTGATGGTGAATTTCTACGACCGCAGCCGCGAACTCGCCGCACTTTCTCCCACGAAGCGTCGAGTGGAGTCGGAGAAGTTGAACGCAGAGGTGGAGAAGCGGTTTCGGAGTCAGTTCATTCCCGTTGCCAGGATGATGCTCCCGGCGTTGTTCAAGGTGGAGGCCAAGACCACGCGGCAGTACGCGGTCCTCCGCTGCGCCGAGGTGGCGTGCGCGGTGGAACGCTGGAGGCAGGCGCATGGCGGTGCGCTTCCGGAGTCGCTCGACGCACTGGTGCCCGCGTACCTCGCAGCGGTTCCTGAGGATCCGATGGATGGACGACCGCTCAAGTTCAAGCCGCGGCCCAGGGGCTTCGTGGTTTACAGCATCGGCGAGGACGGCACCGACGATGGCGGCGCTCCGCGCAAAAGCGGGTCCAACAAGCCCTGGGATTACACCTTCGTCGTGGATCGTTGATCGAGTCGGTGTGGGAATTGAGCTTGCGCGGCCGACGCGGAGGCGCGGAAGTGGATGCGCTTCCCGTCGCGCGTTTCTCGTGGATGAGCCCGCCGGTCCGGGGGGCCATTCTTCATGGAAAACAGTGTGCATTCGACCGCCCCTTCGCCGGAGGGGAGCGACCTTCAACCGGATCCGTTTCGCGAGGCCCGACAAAAGGACGGCGTGCTCGCGTGCGAGTTTCAGGGCTCGGTAATCCCGATGATCCTGCGTCATGCCGATGTCCGCCAGGCGGCGAAGGATTGGAAGACATACAGCTCCGACGCGCCGTTCCGGATTCCGATTCCGTCGGAGGAGGACGTCCGGACCATGCGTCAGATCCCGGTGGAGACGGATCCGCCGGATCACACCGAGTACCGCGAGATCGTGGAGCCGTTCTTCCGTCGCCCCAAGGAGGCGGCGATGATCGCGCAGGTGGAGCAGTTGATCGACGAAGCGATCTCCGATGCCGTCGCGCGGGACTCGATTGAAATCGTCCGCAGTTTCGCACTTCCCCTTCAATCGCGCGCGCTGGCGCTGCTGTTGAATGTCCCGATGTCGGAAGCCGAGACGTGGATCGGCTGGGGCATCCATGTGTTTCGCGACGGCGGCGATGGACAGAAAAAAGGTGCCGCCCTGGAGCGGTATCTGCACGCGCAGCTCGATCGCGCTGAAGCCTCGCCTGGGGAGGATTTCTTCAGTGCGCTGACGCAGGCGCGGTTCCGCGGGCGGGCGCTGACGCGCGAGGAAATGATGGGCTACGCGAATCTGACCTTCGCGGGCGGGCGCGACACCATCATCCATTCCATCTCCACGGTGATTGCGTATTTGGGCCGTCATCCGGAGGCGCTGGAATATTTCCGTGGCGATGCAAATCGTGCAGTGCATGCCTCGGAGGAATTCTTCCGGGTGCTGACTCCGCTGACGCATATCGCGCGGAAGTGTCCGGTGGATTCGACCGTCCACGGAGTTCCGGTGCCGGCCGGCGAACGGGTGTCGCTCTGCTGGGCTTCGGCGAACCGGGACGAGACGGTGTTTGATGCGCCCGATGAGATCCGCCTGGACCGCAAACCGAATCCGCATCTGGCCTTCGGCGCCGGCACGCACCTCTGCCTGGGCGCGCCGCACGCGCGGTTGATCACGCGGACGCTGATCCAAAAGTGCGCGGAGCGTTTGGGCGGGATTGCGATTCTTGAAGAGCAGGTGCGTTTCGAAAATGAGGCACGGTATCGCCGCGCCGTGGGCTGGGATGCGCTGTCGGTCCGCATGGTGCAGCGTGGCGCGTGAGGATCTGCAAGACTCTATCCGCTGCCTGAATGGATCCTCGAACCGGAATCCTCGCGTGCTCGATCGGCTGTGCCCTGGCTTGCTTCGCCGGCTTGGCCGAGGAGGTCGCGGAGAACGAGGTTTCGGAGAAAGAATCCAGCGCTCCGAAGTGGAAGGTCACCACGGCGTGGTATCATTTTTCGAACGATACGGATGCCGGGGATTTCAACGTTCGCTACACGTGGAAGGAAGTGGGGAATCTGTGGCTCGGATACTATCTTCCCGAGCGGTACGACGACTCGCAATGGCGCGCGGGCTGGGATTCGCAGCTGGATCTTGAAGTGGTGCGGCTTCTGCCCTCGATTCAGGTGGCCTCGACGGATTTTGTCGGGGGAAGCCTTGCCGCGGAAACGGGGACGACCTGGTTTGCGGGTGTGGGATACGGTCGAACGAACCTCAAGCCGTACGTGAATCTGAACTTCGATCCCAACGACTCGTACAGCGTTTACGGAGGTTATCGATGGGCCGGGGGCGCGAGTCTGAGTGCGCTTTGGGTTCAGGACATCCGGGAGAATCCCGACCAAAGACACCTGCATTTCATCTACCGAACTCCGTTGCCACGGGAGCATCGGTTGACCTTCGACGTGTTGCTCAAAACCGGACTGGTGGCGGGCCGGACGATCCGGGGGATTGGGGCGTCGGTCACCTACGACTGGGCGAGGACCTTTGTGCGCGTTGCGTACGATCCCAACGCAAATTTCGCCCCGGAGGACCTATGGCGGGTTGCGGTGGGATTCAGGTTCTGAGAAGGCGGCCTCAGGTCACGGGGGGTGACATTTCCCGAACGCGGCGGGGTTCCACCGTTCGCGGGATGGACAAACCGATGCGGACACCAAACTCTCGTCGTTGCCCGAAACGATCGCGTGGAGCTGAAGCGAAACCAAAAAGCTCAACCGTGTTCGTCCCCGCGGACTGCATTGCGCATTGTTGTACGAACCATGAAACGTGTCCTCCAACTCGGTGGCCTGCTCGCCCTGTTGCTCTCGATGGGATTGATTCCGGCCGCTTCCGCCGCCGAGACCCCCAAGCTGGTGGTCACGATCGTCGTGGACCAAATGCGGTACGATTACCTGGAGCGGTTCGAACCGTTCTTTGGTCGGAACGGGTTCCGGCTTTTGACTGAGCGCGGCTCCTTCATGACGTTCGCCCGGTACAACTACATGCCCACGGTGACGGGTCCCGGGCACGCGAGTTATTTGAGCGGTGGCGGTCCCGCGATGCACGGCATTCTGGGCAACAGCTGGTTCAACACCAAAACCCGCAAGGAAATCGGCTGTGTGGCGGATTCCTCGGTGCAGGGCGTTGGAACCACCAACTCCGCGGGCCAGGCATCCCCGCGCAATTTCATCGGAGGCACGCTCGCGGATCAGCTCCGCCTGCAGTTCGACTCCAAGGTCATCAGCCTCGCGCTCAAGGATCGCGGATCGATTCTCCCGGCGGGCAAGAAGCCCACGGGTGCGTACTGGTACGACGGCAAGACCGGCCGCTTCATCTCCAGCACCTACTACATGACCAACCTCCCGGCCTGGGTGGAGGCGTTCAACGATCGCAAGCTGCCACAGAGCTACGATGGCAAGGTGTGGAAGCGGTTGCTGCCGGAGAACCAATACCAGGCATCCGACCGCGGGTTTGGCGAGGGGCATCTCGATGGGGAAACCAACACGGTGTTCGACCACGTGATCACGGTGTCGACGAACGGGTTCGTGAATTTCTTCCCGACTCCGTTCGGGGATGAGCTCACCGCCGAGTTTGCGCTCGCGGCGATTGATTCCGAACAACTCGGCCAGCGGGGGAAACTTGATCTGCTCTGCCTCTCGTTTTCGTCCCTGGATGGGAACGGGCACAAGTTCGGTCCGTACTCGCAGGAGATCCAGGACCAGATGGTCCGGCTCGACCGCCAACTGGAACGCCTCTTCAACCATCTCGAAAAGCGGGTCGGGCTCGACAATGTGGTGATGGTGATGACCGCCGACCACGGCGTGGCGCCGAATGTGGATTACTCGAAGGCCAACGGACTCGATGGAACCACGAACGGCGGCAACTTCATGACCGAACTCATGACGCGCCTCGATCAGCAGTACGGATCGGGGAAGTACTTTCTGACTCCGACGATGTTCTACGGGAACATCTACCTGAATCACGAAACCCTCCGCGACAAGCAGCTCAACGCGGGCGTGGTGTCGTCGTTCATTCGGGAGTACGCGCTGAGCACCGGGCTTTTCCAGGCCTGCTACACCCGCGAGCAACTGCTGAACGGGCAGGCACCGGGTTGGATCGGCCAATGCGTGTTGAACGGATACAATGCGGAGCGGAGCGGCGATCTGGTGTTGGTGACCAAACCGTTCGCCCTGCCCGGCAACGGAAAGAGCGGAACAAACCATGGCACGCCTTATTCGTACGACACCCGCGTGCCGGTCCTGTTTTACGGGAAGCCGTTCAAGAAAGGTCGGTATGCGGATCCGTTCTACATCACCGACATCGCCGCAACACTGGCCTCGGCCCTTCGATGCGAAGAGCCGCCGGGTTCCATCGGCACCCCCTGCGTGCGCATCCTCGCGCATTGAGCGGGAAGGCGCCACGAGGCGCAGTTGAAAGGTTCAACCCAGAGCGGCAGTTTGAACCGCAGATGGACGCAGATAAACGCAGATGGAGAGGGAGGTGAATCGTTGGATGCGCCTTCAATTCATTCCCCTGCCGGCTGAGTCACAATGGCCTCCACCCCGCGGTTGTTTTCTCTCACGGCTGCTGGATTTCGCCGGCGGAGTTTCTCACACGTTTGGAGTACCGCGTTTACGCGGCTCGGCTGTTGGACGCGGAGTCCATCGAATGGTTGGAAATCAACCACCTGAATGCCTCGAGACACGCCTCCCCCAACCGTCTGAAGACGGGACTCCAAACGAATGAGAAAACCCTCGCGGCATTATCGAATCCCTCTTCAACGCTTCAACTTTTTAACCCTTCAACCCCGTTCCTAAGTTGAGGCGTCGTCGTTTAAATGAAGCGGCGCATCTCGATCGAAACCCCAGCAATTTCGCATTAGTACCAATCCTGTTACCGAGCTGTATTTGCTGGCTGCTCGGCATTCCTTCAGAAGCTGAACCTGGTTGAGGAACTGGATCTCCCGGCTCAGGAAGCGGCCCCATTCACGGGTTCGTTGACCGCCGTTGGGAGCGCCCGGATGGCATCATGCTCATGCGTTTGATGTTTTCGAGGTCCCGTTTTGAAGCTCAACGAAACGTGGTCGCACCTGGAAAATGTCATGCAGCCCAAATCGTCCCAACGCATTCTGACGCTTGCCGCGTCGCTGTTCACCCTCACCGCCTCCGCGCAGGCGACTCTCGTTCGTGTGGATCAGCTGGTGAATACCGGAGCCAGTTTGGTGGCCGGAGATCTCACTTTCAGCCACTTCACCTTGCCGCCGCTTCCCATCGCGGCTTCGCCACCGCTCGACGGCGTGGGCGACATCGCAGCAAGCGCCGCGGTCAACCCGGATGGTACGGTTTCGCTCAGTTTCACGGCCATCGACCCCGCGACTGGTACGGCACAGCCGATCCTGGGAGCGGCGTTGAAGTGCATCGCCTACGATGTCGCGGTCACCAATCCGGATCGACTGCTCAGCTCGGTGAACCAAAGTGTGGGTCCCGCAACGACCGCGGTGTTCAACATCCTCACCTACCGCCCACCCGCACCCTCGCCCTTCAAAGGAGCGTCGGGGATTTTTGGTGCCATCACCACGGATGACACCTTGATCTTCGACAACACGTCGAACGCCTTTGAAGCCGGCGGGGTGCGTCATACATTTCGTCAGGGCAGTCTGCTGGATCGCAGCTGTCAGACTTATTTCGCATCTGATATCGGCGATGTCGGAGGCTGCGAGAGCCCCCTTCCCGGCGGGCTTCGCTCCAACCTCGGACTCCACAACTTCTTCGGCGTGATTCTGGATCGCCACAGTTTCATTGGCACGGTGGGCTTTCCGAGCAACATCTTCGACTCGGTGGTGACCACCTTCACATTGGTTCCTGCCACCACGCCGGTGGTCCCCATTCCGGTGAGCTTGAGCGGGATCGATGTCTCACTGCCGGGTATCGTCAGGATCAGCCTCGGGCGCACCACGGGCTCGGACGGACTTCAACATCCCGGATATGCACCAGCGGGCGGACTGCCGATCGTCCTCACCACCAGCGACACCGCTGCATTGCCCCTGCCAACGAGCGTGATCATTCCCCAGGGATCCTCGACGGCGACCTTTGCAGTGGGCGATGCCAATGTGGATGCGCCAGCGATCGTCACCGCATCGGCAAGCTACAACGGAGTCACGGTGCAGCAGACTGCGAGCATCAGCCCATCGGTTCCGCTGACCCTGTTGCCGCTCGGAGGAGTGTTTTTTCAGGGCGGAGCGCTGACCGCCGTTGCCTTCAATCGGGTCAACTTTTCACCTGCGGTCATCACCCTGACCAGTAGTCATCCGGCGGTCGCCCCGCTACCGGCCACCGTGACCATCGCGGCACTCGCGCAGACGACTGGACAGATCTCCGTCCCCTTCCAACCGGTGCCGGTGGACACCGAGGTTACCTTCGTCGCGACGTTCAATGGGGACGCCCAGTCGCGGACTTTCACTGTGGCTCGGACCATTGATACAGTGTCCGTGTCCAAGGCTGAGCTGACCGTCAAAAATGGGGCATTGAAGGTGGAGGCGAGCAGCAATGTTCCCACCGCGGTTCTCACTCTCTCCAACGCGGCAACCGGTCAAAAAATCGGAACCATGGTCAATCTGGGCCGCGGAAAATATTCCTACCAGGGCACGGTATCCCCGGTGGTGAGCCTGCGCCTAAGCAGCAGTTTCAGCGGAATCGCGACCGGCGCCGTGGCCCAAAAATAGGGCACCCAGTCGTCAGCAGCAAAAGATGCGGAGACTGGCGGGTTCGGGCCGCCAGTCTCCCAGTCTCCTTAACCGCGACTGGTCGCGTTCTGAGGGGACAGCGTTGAAGAAGCAGATTTTGGATTCTGGATTCCCGGTTTCCTCCGCTCCTGCTTTCCGGTTTTCCAAATTCAATCCCGCCGGTCCGCGCGTTTCCAGCGACGGTGCAGGGCCGCGAGCGCGAGGAGTCCGGCGCCGGTCATTGCAGCGGTCTCACCAGGTTCCGGAATGGGGACGAACTCCAGCCCACGGTACGCCACGTTGGCTCCCGCAGTTGCCAGAATCGTGGGCGCCGCGCTGCTGCCGGTGTCCACGATCTTGATCAATTCATTCTGCGTGGTGGTGGCAAAGACCGTCGGGTTCAATCCCGAGAAATCCACCGCCAGTCCGCGCGCCCCCCGCCCAGATCCTGCACTGAGCGTGTAGCTAAGACTCCAAGTCCCGCCTAAGTTCACCCACTTCTGAACACCGCCACCGGCCGAGGCCCGTTCATCCGCGATGTAGGCAACACTTGCGTCGGGACTGAAACTGAAATCCACCGGTGCCGATGTGGAGTCGGTGGTGATGACCTGACTCGGCATCGCGGAGGCCGTCGGCAATCCGCTGAATTGATAGATGCCGCGCGTGGTGGTGCCTGACTGCGTGCTGAAGGTGAGGTTGCCATTCGACACGTTCGCCACGCGCAGCGAGGTGATCCCGTTGTAAATGCTGCCCGGGGTGGATCCGGTCATGACGATCGCTCCGGCAGAGGAACCCACCGCCCATGCATCGCTTCCGGCGATGACTCCCGAACGAATGTTCTGGCCGCTCAACAACGACCCCGAACCCGCGAAGCGAACAATGTCTCCGGTGAACGATACCGAATCGATTACCCGGTTGCGCAGACTGGCGGTGGTGGAGGCGATGCCGACCGTGCCCGCCACCGCATCGTATCCAACCACCGCCAGTGAGGTCCCATCGGCCGACAACGAAATATAGCCTTCACTGGTGGAGCTTCCCGCCTGGGTCAGGCGTGCCGTCCCGCTTTGGCTCGGAAGATTCAGAGTCTGCTGGAGAACTCCGGTCGTGGAGTATTCGAGCAGGGAGACCGCCGTCGCTGCGGAGCTGAGTGGTGCCGAGCCATCGCCGACTTGGAGTACCACCAGATTGCCGTTTTGAAATGCGTCGGCCACGACCGGGCGCGCAACGGCAAGGCAAAGGCCAAGTCCAAACAACAACCGACGGGAGGGGGACGGATTCATGACGCAGGATCTCCTGGTTTGAGGTTTAACGAATCCCTTCACTCGCACCAACGGCAACAGGTGGGATTCATGCGCCCAGTCCGTAACGCAGAATCTTGGGGAAAAGATACTGTGTCTTCCGCGCACGGGTGTGAATCGCGAGCACACGCTGTGCGCAAAAGGCGCGACTCGTAAGCAGGCGAGACTTAGCCGTGTGGGCCTCCGAAGCGCTGCATTGATCCTCCGGTTCCAGATTCCTTTTCGCCTTCACCGGGTGTGGCTGGTATTCGTGATCCATGCCATCGATGCGCCGCTTCTCCTCGGGTCTCAACGCCGTTATGAACCGGGTTCACCAGGCTGCCGGGCTCGTTGCGGGCGTGACGGTTGCCGCAGTCTGCATGAGCGCGAGCGCCCTCACGGCCGCTGCGGCGGAGGAATCCACGTTTGCCGAACGGCTCGGGTGGAAGCGCACCGATGTGGTGGTGCTGCTGCATGTGGATGATGTGGGCATGTCGCATGCATCAAATTTGGGTGCCACGGAGGCCGTGTCGCGGGGTGTGGCGACGTCGTGGGCGGTGATGATGCCGTGTCCCTGGGTTCCGGAAATCGCGACCTACCTCAAGGCGCATCCGGAAGTCGACAGCGGTCTCCACATCACCATGAATTCGGAATGGGGTCCGTATCGATGGGGCCCCGTGGCGGGAAAGAGCCAGGTGCCTGGGCTCACCGATCCCGAGGGATGCCTGTGGCGGAGTTCGGCGGCGACGGTGCTCAAGGGCACGCCCGACGAGGTGGAGCGCGAGATCCGCGCGCAGATCGATCGCGCCGAAACCATGGGGCTGCCCATCACCCACATCGATTCCCACATGGGTACGCTGTTCGCGCGGAAGGAATTCTTCGAACGCTTCGCCAAGGTGGGAATTGAAAAGCGGGTTCCGATCCTTGCCGTGGGCGCCAATGGAGTTCACAGCCGCCTCGAGAACGGGGAGGCCATGGATTATCTCAAGCCCTGGGTGAAGCAGATTTGGAATGCAGGTCTGCCGGTGTTGGATGACCTGCACACCGGGTCGTATGGCTGGAAGCCGGAGGAGAAGATGGAAAAGCTCCTCCAACTGCTCCGCGAGTTGAAGCCCGGGGTCACCGAGATTCTGTTCCATGCGTCGCGGCCGACGGAGGAGTTTCCGATCATCACGGGCTCCAGCGAGTCGCGTCGGGCGGACCTGCAATGCCTCACCGATCCGCGGGTGCGACAGCTGCTCCAGGAACGGGGAATTCTGCAGACCACCTGGCGCGAGCTGGCGGAACGGCGTCGCAAGGCTGCGGACATGCCGTAAGGGGCGCGCCTTCAATCAGGAATCGGCATTCTCACCGCAGAGGCGCAGCGACAGCGAGATCGGAGCTTCGAGTGTGGGTATCAAAATAGGTTCAACCCGCCTTCGGATTTGGAGGGTTGCGGTTCTCCACTTTTGGTGAAGGTTGGCGGACCAACATGAAGACTCCATTTCTGATGATGGCCGCCGGTCTGGCGATCGGTGGCGCAGTGGCCCAAGGTCGTCCCGAAGGTGGCTCCTATGCCGGATCCTTGGAGGTCAGCGCGGGCTACTCCGCAGGTGCCGACATTCGTCTCGGAACCCGCCAGTTGGGCAGCATCGATGCCGCTCGTACGCGGCTTGAATACAAGGGGGTCTTCCAACCTGGGGCCGAACTGAGCTGGGGCGCCGGGGTGGCGTACACGCGCTGGGACTTCGGCCGTGAGGCGAGCAATCCGCTGCCGGCGAATCTGCAGTCGATTGCAGTTCCGCTCTCGGCCACGTGGCGATTCCGCGAGGGCTGGCAGGCATTCGGTGAAGTGTCGCCCGGGCTCTATTCCGATTTCGAGGAGATCAGCGGGAAGGACTTCAATGCCCCATTCCTGGGCGGCGTGGGCTACACGATCAATCCAGACCTGCAGGTGTTTGTGTCGGTGAGTGTGGATGGTCCGCGCGACATGCCGGTGGTGGGCGGGCCCGGCGTTCGCTGGCGGTTTGCGGAGCACTGGACGCTGTCGCTGATGCTGCCGCGTCCGCAGATCCAGTATCGTCCTACGGAGGATCTCATGCTGTTCATCGGCGGTGAGCTGACCGGTGGCGCCTATCATCTGAATGCGAAGTATGGTCGCGACCACGGTCTACCGGCGATGGACGATCAAATCGCGAGCTATCGAGAAATCCGCGTTGGCGCCGGCGCCCGCTGGGGTGGACCCAAGGGATTCTACGCGTCGCTGGACGGCGGCTGGATGATCGACCGCCGCTTCGTGCTGGATGACGTTCACCTCCAGTTCAACGGCGACGGCGCGGCCTACGTGCAGCTCGCCCTGGGGTACCGGTACTGAGGTTCGGCCCGGTCGGGGGAGGGACACGGATTTCACCGATTTCACGGAATTGAGGGGCGCAGTGTTTCAATCGTGATGCGGTCGCGTGGCTTGCCTCGTCGGGTCGGGCGGCGCAGGGTGGACGCATGGCTTTGATTCGGTTTCGGACTTCGCGTGCGGTTGCGTGTGGATTGCTTTTGCTGGGATCGGTTCTTCGCGGTGTCGCTGCGGAGACAACGGCCCCGGGATCGAAGTCGGTCGCGACCATCGAGTCGCTGGAGAAACAGATCGCCGAGCTTCGCGAGGGGCAGCGGATGTTGATGGAGGAGCTGCGTCAGCTCCGGCTGGAGATCCAGGGTTCAGGCGTGCGAAAGGATGTGGTCCCGGCCGAGGAACCCAAGCCGTTCGTCACCCTGAATGTCCGCGGCGAGCCCTTCCGGGGTTCCACCAACGCGCACGTCGCGGTGGTGGTGTTTTCCGATTTTAACTGCTCGCACTGCGCGGAGTTTGAACGCGAGGTGTATCCCAAGTTGGAGGAGCAGTACCTGCGGACCGGGAAGGTGCGTCTGCTGTTCCGCGATCTGCCGGACCGCAACGATGCCGATGCCCTGGCCAAGTCCGAGGCCGCACGATGCGCCGGGGAGCAGGGCCGGTTCTGGGACATGCACGACCTGCTCTACCTGGACCAATCTCCCTATTCTGCGGAGTCGTCAGCGAAGTGGATCTCGGCCATCGGGATCGAGGCGGAACCGTTTCGGGCCTGCATGGAGAGTCATCGATACCGCGACCCGATCCGTCGCAGCCTCGCCCTCGCAGATCGAATGGGGATCCGAGGAACGCCGACATTTCTCATCGGCACCTGCGACGATTCCGGAATCGTGATCCGTTCCGAAGAGATCTTCACCGGCGTGGAGCCGATCAAAAAGTTTCAGGCCGTCCTCGATCGATTGCTGAAACCGACCTCTGGAAATTGAAGCAGAGTTTAACCACAGATGGACACGGATAAACACAGATTCAAAGGAGCGGAACGGACGGAGTCATGAATCATGCAGACGGTTAGGAGGTTCTGCCTGCGCCGTACTACTTTTCTCCCCCTCCAATCTGTGTGAATCTGTGTGAATCTGTGGTTTGAACTTCAGCGGTTCGGTTCGAGCGTTGTCTGAAACCGGGCCCCGAAATGAAAACTCCCCCGGCGAACCGGGGGAGCATCCACAGGGCTGAATTTGTAATCTCCGGACCGCCGGATTATTGGATCACGCAGTAGTTCACACCGGACACAATCTTGAGATTGCGCTGGATGAGGTAATTGCGGCTGCCGAGGGTCATGTTGTAGTAGGCACCGTTCGGCAGCACCTGGGTGGCTCCAAAAGTCCAGGCGCACTTGTCGCCGTTTTCCGCGCCGGCGCTGTCGTACCATCCGTTGAGGTCGGGATCCGTGGTGGCTTCCTCGAGTTCGTGGGCGATCACCGAGAGCATGCCGTCCACACCGGCGTTGCCGTTGGGGCTCACGGTCTGCGCAGCGCATCCGTTGAGGCAGCGCGCAGCGTTGCCGACAAAGGAGTAGCGGATCTTCTTGCCGCTCACCGAGCCGTAGGTGTGCCAGCCGCAGTAACGGGAGCAGAAGCCGGAGCTTTCGGCGACGTTGGAGGACGATAGCAGCAGGTAGATGCCGTTGGCGTCGTTGGGGAGCTTCTTGGCGGTGATCGCATTGGCAATCACGGTGCGAACCGCGGTGTCGGTCAGGGTCGTGCCCTTGGATCCGGTGTCGGTGGTTTCACCGCCCCACACGACGTTGCCGGTGATGGTCTTGCCGGAGACGGAGTAGGTGGTGTTGATGTTGTAGTACGGCGACCCGCCGACCGACTGGAGGAAATCGCGGACGATCTGCTGTCCGGCCGGGGTGTCGGTGCCGTTGCCTTGATTCCAATTGCCGTACCAAACGACGTACACCGTGGGCGTTCCGATCAGCGCGCCGCCGTGATAGGTGATCACGGGCGTAATGGCCCCGAGGCTCCCTACGGTGGGGGCTCCCTTGGCCGCGTGGCGCGGGTTCAGGGAAAACGAGCTTTTCTGGAAATCACCGCACTGGTCGTCCTCCGCCAACAGCGAAGGGCCTGACGCCAGGCCGAGCAGCGCAACGCAGGAGATCCAGAGTGAACGGGGGATTCTTATCATGGGTTTTGGGGCAGTTTCGGTTTCGCTCTCGTGCGCCATTGGTATCAATTGTGATTACGAGTCAGGCGAAATCCTAGCGAGGCTAAGCAAAACCCCTATGCATGTGTCAAACTGAAACGGGAAAAGGGAACGAGTCCAAAGCCCAAGGGCTCAAGCCCCAGGTCGGGGGGATCGAACGAGTACCGAGGATGGTACTGCTTGATCCTGCGGTGGATTGGTAAGATTCGATCGGGTCTGGGAGGAAGTTCCGATTTACGCGGACCCGAGCTTGCGCAAAGCGCTGGAGTTCAGGCCTATCCTTGACATTTGTGAACGATTGTGATGGCGTCACCGAACAAGGATCCACTTCAAACCTCTTACCGCCAGAGCTTGGCGTTTTTCCCGTGAACCTTCCATCTGCTTCCGTTCCTCGTCTCCGCTGCTTTTTCGGCGTATCGCTCTGGATCGCTGCCTTGGCTGCGTCGTTCCTCACCGGGTTTGGACAGGCGGGCGTCGACAGCCACGCCTTGGTCGGACCTTTTCTTTCCACTGGTCAGGGATGGAACCTGGTCCCTGGCGGGGATTTTGAAAACGGTCCGACTAATCTGCCGGTCAACTCCAACTACGGTCCATTGCTTGGCGACATGGAGTTGTTTGTGAGCGCGGGCGCATCCGGCACAGCACAGCGTTCTTCGCTGGCGGCCTTCAATGGAAACGGCGGCGTCAATCTCAAGCCAGGCCGTTTCAATGGACCTGGCATTGCGCTGACCTATTACAAGACGCTGACTTTTCCGCCGGGACAGAGCGTGGTCCTCAGCGCGTTCGTCAAACGCCTCAAGTCGACGGGATCCAAGGCGTCGGTCGCCCTCGATTTCTGGGGGGCGCCCGGAACGGCTCCCGTTCCAGTTCCCGCGACGACCTCCGAGTGGCAGTTCGTGTATGGCATTTTCACGGTTCCAGCTTTGGGCGGGCCCATCACTCTGGGGGCGCGTGTGAACATCGATGGCGATGTCACTCCGGAGGATGAGATCTACGTGGATGACTTGTCCCTGACCCCGCTCGCCCAGTTCGTTCCGCCGCGTCGGGGAGGAGTTTTGGTGGGGCCGTTTGCGCGCAACGTCGGATCCTGGACCAACGTGCCGGGAGGCAACTTTGAGACCGGGCCGTACGTGCTCCCGGTGAATACTCAGTATGGACCGCTAATTGGAGACATGGAGCTGTTCCAGAGCATCGGGTCGTCCGGGGCCGCCTTCCGCAGCAATTCCGCGGCCTACAGCGGCGCACGGGGTGTCGATTTGAGAGTGGGTACGTTCAATGGATCCGGCATGGCGGTCACCTATTACGGTCTCTACCCAGTGAAGCCCGGAGCCAGCGTGGTCCTGAGTGCGTTCGTGCGGCGCGTCAACCCGGCGACCTCCAACGGCGAGGTCTTCGTCGATTTTTGGGATGCTCCTGGAACGAGTCGGGTGGTGGCCAGGACCAACGTGGCGGGGTGGCAGTTCCTGTATTCCGTTTTCACCGCCCCGACCAACGGAGGAGTCGTGAATGTGGGCGCACGCCTCGGGGTGGATGGGAATGTGACGCCGGAGGATCACATTTATGCCGACGAACTCTCCATCACCCCGCTGGAGCAATTTGTTCCTCCGCAACCCGCCACCACGGATTTCACTCTTGGAGCTGAAGGAAGCGCCGTGCTGGCCAATGGATTCGTGGTTGGAATTCAACTCACCTCGGGAGGGTTCGGATACACCAACGTGCCGAGTGTCCTGATTTTGGGAGGCGGCGGATCCGGGGCGACAGCCGTGGCCACGGTCTCCGGAGGCATTGTGACCGGCATCAAGATGACGAGCGCCGGAATTGGCTACACCAGCCAGCCCATCGTCCGGATCGAGCCACCGCGTCCCGCGACGCCGGAGCCCGCGAAGGCTACAGCCGTTGTCACTGGTGGATTTGTCACCGACGTCGTCGTGAATGCGATTGGCTCCGGATACACGAAGGTGCCCAAGGTGCAGTTGATCGGTGGCGGCGGATCCGGTGCGGCGGCAACCGCGGTGATCGCCAATGGAATCGTCATCGGTGTGGTGATTACCAATGCTGGTACAGGCTACACCAGCGCCCCGCGGGTGATCGTTGATCCCCCGGTCTTTGCAGCGACACCGCCGTTCTCGGTGGCGGTGGAGGTCAACACCGTCGCGGTGATCCAGTCGGTGACGGTGGGACGAATCTACGTCCTGGAGTCCTCGCGCGATCTCAACCTGTGGACCCCGGTAGGCGAACCGTTTGAGGCGACCTCAGACTCGATCACCCAGGTCTTTGAAGTGGGAGGCCGCCCCACCCTCTTCCGTCTCCGCGACGTGACTTACGGTCCCTAGGCGGACCTGTAAGTCCAAAGTCTCAAGTCCAAGGTCCAAAGTCGGGGTTCGAAGGATCCTTTTTTAGTTCTTCATTGAGCATTTTGAATTGAATGACGCGCCTACCCGAGTCGCATGAATGCGGTACTCCTTACGGCAGGGCGGAGCGCTCATTTTTCATTTTGAATTGAGCATTTAACATTGGTCGCCCCTCCGGGCTCGTTGTCGCGGGAGTCTGCTTGAATTTTGGATCCGTTCGCGGGTCCAAGGCGGCTGAGTCGTCGCCCGAACACCGCTTCATGAACCCTCAGAATCCTTCCACTTCGCCGTCCAAGCCTTCATCGGCGCGTCTCGTGTCGCTCGATGCCCTGCGGGGGTTCGACATGTTCTGGATCGTGGGCGCGGAGGAGTTGGTGCGCGGTCTGCAAAAGTTCGCCGGCGGTGGTGTGATCGGAGTGATCGCCGAACAGCTGCATCACAAGGCTTGGGAGGGATTCCATTTCGAGGATCTGATCTTCCCGATGTTTGTGTTCATCGCGGGCGTCTCGCTGGTGTTCTCGCTGGAGAAGTCGATCGAGAAGGACGGCCGCACCAAGACCGCACTCCGCGTGACGCGTCGGGCGGCGATTCTGTTTTTCCTCGGCATCCTGTGTTACGGGGGATTCTCCGGGCCGGTGGAAAAGATCCGTCTGCTCGGAGTGCTGCAGCGAATCGCGCTGTGCTACCTGTTTGCCGGTTGGATGTTTTGTTATCTCAAACCGAAGGCGCTGGTGGGGGCCTGTGTCGGATTGCTGGTGGGGTATTGGGCACTGATGACCTTCGTTCCGGTGCCGGGGCACGGAGCAGGCAACTTCGCCGAGGGGGCGAATCTGGCGAACTACATCGACAAGCAATACCTGCCCCTGCGCCGCTACGATGGGGATCACGATCCGGAGGGAATCCTGAGCACGCTGCCGGCCATCGCGAGCTGCCTGCTGGGTGTGTTTGCCGGATTGGTGTTGAAGAATCCGGCGTTCAATGACCGCAAGAAGGTGGGCTCGCTCATCGTCGGCGGCCTGGTGTGTCTTGCGTTGGGATGGGCCTGGCATCCGAGTTTTCCGGTGATCAAGAAGATCTGGACCTCGTCCTTCGTCCTCGTGGCCGGAGGCTACAGCTGCCTGCTGCTGGCGGCGTTTTATCAGGTGATCGATGTGTGGAAGTTCCAAAAATGGGCCATGCCGTTCGTCTGGATCGGCGTGAACCCCATCACCATTTACTTCGGCGGACGCTTCATCGATTTCGAGGGGTTGGCCAAGCTGTTCGTAGGCGGACCGGTGGCCGTGGCGGCCGGTCCGTATGCGGAACTGGTGCTGGCGCTGGTCTCGTTGGGATTCGGCTTCTGGTTCCTGCAGTTCCTGTATTCGCGAAAGATCTTCCTGCGGGTGTGAGCGTGCGTTCCCGCGGGCTGGACTGCGCAGGACGGCCCGGTAGGCTTCGCGGCACACTTTCGATCGATCTCGAACCATGCTCACTCTCGAACGCTTCTCCTTTGGTGTCGGTGACCGCTTTGCCCATCAGGCCAAGGCCCAGCTCCGCGCGTTTCAACGACTCGCCGCGGAAGGCATCGAGGTGGTGCCGGTGTGGAACAAGTCGAACCGCGAACATACCTTCATTGGATCCGAACCGCAGAGCGTGTTCGATGCTGCGAAGGCCGCCGTTGCGGCGCTCGGTTGGAAGCAGGGATGGCACGTGGATGCCGATCACATTCGCCTCGAAACGGTGGGACGTTTCCTCGCCTGTTCCGATTTCTTCACCATCGATGTCGCGGATTCCATCGGGAAGCCGGCGGCAGCTTCCGACGTGGCCGCATTCCTTGCGCGTCACCCGGAACTGATCGGAACGGTGAGCATCACCGGTGTCGGTCAGCCCTTTGCCACCACGCGTGCGGAGGTGGAGGCAGTGGTCGCGAAGTACCTGCTGGCGGTGCAGGACGCCGGGAAGATCTACCGTCACATCGTGGCTGCGAAGGGCGAGGACAACCTCATTGCCGAGGTGTCGATGGATGAAACCGACGCGCCGCAGACGCCGCTCGAGCTGCTCATCATTCTCGCGGCTCTGGCCGACGAGAAGGTGCGGGTGCAGACGATCGCGCCGAAGTTCACCGGCCGGTTCAACAAGGGCGTGGATTACGTCGGCGACCTGGTTCAGTTCGAACGCGAGTTCAACGACGACCTCGCGGTGATCGCGCATGCGGTGGCGAAGTACGGTCTGCCGGCGAACCTGAAACTCAGCGTCCACAGCGGCAGCGACAAGTTCTCGCTCTATCCGATCATTCGTCGCGCGCTGGCTCGCACGGGCGCGGGCGTGCATGTGAAGACCGCAGGAACGACGTGGCTCGAGGAAGTCATCGGCCTCGCCGAGGCGGGCGGGGATGGTCTGGCCTTGGCCAAGGAAATCTACGCGTACGCCCTCGCGCACGTGGACGAATTGTGCGCGCCGTATGCGAGTGTGATCGACATCGATCGCGCGAAGCTCCCCAGCGCCGAGGTGGTGAATGGCTGGACGGGGCCTCAGCTAGCTGCGGCGATTCGCCACATCCCGGGTCATCCGGAGTTCAACGCGAACGTGCGTCAATTGCTGCACGTGTCGTTCAAACTCGCGGCGAAGGCGGGTCCGCGTTACCTCGACCTGTTGAAGTCGAACGAAGAAATCGTGAGTCGGCAGGTGATGGCGAATCTGTACGACCGCCATCTCAAGCCGTTGTTCATTGGTTGATTCGCGTGGAGTGATTCCGCGTTACGGCGTGATCGGATTGCTGACGCCGATGCCTTCGAAGGTGGGGCGTGCGGCCCGTCCGCCTTCGTTGGCGGCCACCGTGCGAACAAAGGTGTCGGTGATGAGCTTGGCGTAGCGTTCCAGGGTTCGATAAGGGCTGAAGGGCACGTACACCATGTCGTGCGCTTCGAGCCGCACCGGCCTCTTTGTCCTTCGCATGGTTCTCGCGATCCCGGCCGCGTTCGCTGCAAACGTGGCGCGGATCTTCACACTCATCGGATATCGCCAGGTGTTCTTTCCCGCCGTGGAAAGTCCCCAGCTCCATTATTTCATGGGGTTCCTGTGGCTCATTCCCGTGGTGTGGTTCTTTTTCCCCCGGGGTGAACGTCGACTGCTTCCGTACACGGTCGAAACACTGCACCTCGCCGCCGCATTCTCACTGCTCGCGCCGCTCATTTCCGCCCCGGGTGGGAATCTCGTCGCGCTTTGCACGCTGCTGCTCCTCGCCAATGCGCGCTTCGAACCGTCCCGCCTGAGGCACGGCGGCATCGCGCTCATGGGCTGGGTGATTGTTGCGGTCCTGATCGCGGGTGCCCGCATGGAGTCGTTGTGGCTTCCGTGGCTGATTCTCTGCCCTGCCATTACAAGTGTCACCGTTGTCGGAACGCTAGTCGGCGCCGCATTGCTGCCGGGCACGATTCCCCTCCTGGCCATGCATCCCGTGGCACAATGGGTGATTCTGCTGGCCGCCGGCGCCTGGGCATGGCAGCAGCGCCGTCCTGCGAAAAACAGTACGTCCCTGCAATCGTCAGAGGCGCCCGCCTTACCAGGAATGGGTCGTGGGTTGGCCGTGGCGATGGTGTTGTTGGTGCCGTTCGCCGCGTCGCCGGTGAATGCCTTCTTCACCCGGCCGGCCATGCCGCCTTCGTCGGTAATGCCGCGGGATCTCGGAGCCAATTCCTACCGCGTCCGCCTCGTGGGTCAGGCCCCGGATCTCGATCTGGTCTGGTTCGAACCCACCGGGGAGGGACGTCATCACACGCTGGAAGTTTGCATGCGGTACCGCGGAGTTAGCGTGCAGCCCACCCCATTCCCGAACGTCAAAACCGATGGGAAACTTTGGATGCGCGAATTCTTCCTTCAACCCGATGGGCTCCTGTTCACCTATGGCGATTATCTGAAGCGTACGTTTCTGCCGTTCAGCGCCGCCGGCGTGCACGTCATTGCGTCGTGTCCGGTCGATGCCATGAGCGCCGAGGTGTTTGCGGAGCTCAGCGAACGGTCCGCCGGGGAACTGATGCGTTTGCAGAAGCAGGACCGCATCCATCGCAATCGTCGAGCGCTCGCGTCCGCATGGGCAGGGCGAACCCCGGGTGCAGAATGAATCGAATAAAAACCTTCCGTTCACCCTCGCCCCGAATCGGGGTGGTGATCCGTTTCAAGAACTCGGCCTCCACGCTGCCCGCAGTGCTGGATTCGCTCCGACGCCAGACCGTACTGCCGGGATTGATCCTCGGGATCGATACCGGCAGCACCGATGGATCCGCGAACCTGCTCCGGGCTTTCGGGGCGACCGTGGTGGAATGGACGGAGGCCTACAGCCATCCGTGCGTGCTCAATTTTGCGCTCGAGCGCTGCCCGACGGATCTGGTGCTGATTCTCAGCTCGCACACGGTTCTCGAATCCGCCGATGCGATCGAACGCTATGTCGATGCGATGTCGGACCCGGACACCGCGTGCGTCAGCGCGAAGTGGGATGCGGATCCCTTCTACTCCGACGCCATTGACTGGCAGGAGATCAAGGACCGCGGATTGAAGTTCGGCTCCATCTATTCCAACAGCATGGGAATGATCCGCCGATCGCTGTGGGAACGAATCCGCTTCGATGAGTCCATGCCCACCATGGAGGATTATGCCTGGGCGCTGGAGCAGTTGCGGCGTGGCTTTCGATGCCGCCGACTGGATGTCCCGTTCTCTTATCAACGCGTGGGCTCCGCGCGGGAATTCAGCTTTGCCGTGATCACCTTCTGGCTCGCCAGCCGGCACGGCCCGCGGGTCACCTGGCTTGGAGTGCGCTCAACACTTGGATCCCTTTCCCGGTGCATCGCGGCATCGCTTTTCAAGCGTGCGGACTCGGTCTCCTCCACCATTCAAATCGAAGCCGCGCGACTGCTCGCGCGATTCCTCTGGCCGCTGATTCCGCGGTCCGGTCTCTGAGCCGCCGCTTAATCACCGCGCATCGAATCTGGATCAAACCCGCGCGTACTGCTGGGCGAGGGAGGTTGCGGCGGCCTTCACGGCCTTGGTCACGCTCGCGGGCTGTTTTCCGCGGGCCGCATCCAGGGTGGCCAGCGTGGACTGCATTTCCTTGGTGAAGGGCTGTTTCACCTCGTTCTCAAACCGGTTCACGATTTCCTGAATCATCGCCTGCGACTCCAGCGGCATGTCGTTGAAGGTGCTCATCGCGCCAAACGCCCGATCGATGTTGCCGTTCCTCTGAACATATTCGTTCGCCTCATGCCGCCTGGTTGAGAACTTCACCAGCACCGTCTGCCGCGCGCCCATCGTGCTTTGGATCTCTCCAACCTTTTGATTCTTCACCGCCCGGGGCCACAATGCCGCAATCACTCGTCGGCACCGGACGCAATTTCCTGCTAAAACGACGGGCATTTGTTTTCTTGTCGGAATCCGACGGCGGGCGGATTTAATGACGTGGTGAACGAAGACCTGCAGTTGCTGCGGGAATACTCCGCAGAAGGAAGCGAGACCGCGTTCAGAGAATTGGTGGGCCGATACACCGCGCTCGTGTACTCGACCGCGCTCCGACGGCTCCACGGCCGAAACGATCTCGCGGCCGATGTGTCCCAACAGGTGTTCGTGGACCTCGCCCGGAAAGCTTCGCGCATTCCATCCGGCACGGTGCTCGCAGGCTGGCTTCACCGCCACACCGGATACATCGCCTCCAACACGCTTCGATCCGAGACGCGCCGAAGCGATCGCGAACGGCAGGCGCATCATTTCACCGAGTCCACCCACTCGGGCACCTCACTTCTGGAACAGCTGGGGTCGGAACTCGACTCCGCGCTCGATGAGTTGAACGAGGCCGACCGCGACGCCCTGGTGCTTCGCTACCTGAAGCAGATGGACCTCAAGCGCGTGGGTGCCGTGCTCGATCTTTCGGAGGATGCCGCCCAAAAACGGGTCAGCCGCGCCACCGAAAAGCTCCGCCTCATTTTCAGTCGACGCGGTCACACGGTCTCCCTGGTCGTCCTCGGAATCCTGCTCACCGAAGCCGGCCTCGGCACCGCGCCCCACGCCCTCGCTGCGGGAATTGTTGCTGCCGTCGCTGCGGCGGGTGTGACGCAGCCCGCCGCTGCATCGATGGGTCTCTCCGCCTTCTTCATGAAAACCTCGAATGTGGTTCTCCTCGCCGGGTTGGCCCTGGTGGTCGCCGCGCCATTGATTCTCCAGCGTCACGAGATCGAGCGTCTGTCCGCCGAGAACAAATCCCTGTCCAGCGAAGCCCAGCGGTTTCATCAGGAGCGCGACAAACTCTCCAGCTCGAATGAACGGCTGCGCGACGGCACCGAGGCCGCGCGCGCCAGTCGCGCGGAACTCATGCGGCTCCGCGGGGAGCTTGCGCGCGCCCGTGCGGAACTCGCGCAGGCGAAACACGCAGCGGGCAATGGACCGAAAGGAACCGCTTCCACTCCCGCTGCGGAGTCTGCCGACACGCAACCGGGCGACGGCTTCAAGGCGGGACTCCGGGCCACGATTCCCGCGGGCGGAACGCTGCTCACGGGTGGTTGGATCACCAGCCCGGGCCATCGCGCGATCTTGCTCGTGAAGCCCTCCCCCGAGGGACGCGACCCCGCTCAGGAGCAGGTGCTCGTGGAGTCGCGAATCTACGAGGGATCCGAGGAACTGCTCACCCGACTCGGCTATTCCGGGTTTTTCCTCGCTGGATCAGAAATGAGACACACGACGCTGAGCGCCGAGGAAACGACCGAACTGATCAAGTCGCTCGAAGTGGATGGCGAGCTCACCACGGTGTCCACTCCCCGCGTAATTACTGCGGGAGGCATCGCGGCATCGATCGCCTTCGGAAACGGGAACGACCGGACGCTGCAGTTCGACATGACGCCCCACGTGGTCTCCCAGGGCGCGGTGGATCTTCAGCTTCAGGTGAAGAGCAGCCCCGCAGTCCCCGCGGAGCGCGATGCCGCCGCGGTGCCGGCCGACCCCACGGTCAAGGCCCCCAAGCCTTGATCTGCATCCTCGCTTTCGCGTCCGTTTCTAGGTTCGCGATATCTGCTCGTTCCAAAGCGGTAGAGGACTCCCGCAGTCCAAGACTTGGCGAATTTCGCCGCGCGGTGAACCAAGTCGCGGCAGCGTCGTGGAGTGCGCCAGTCCTCTGGCGCTTTTGGATGCAGGACGGATTTCAGACCTCCCCCTGCTCCGAGCCTCCGTGGCATTCAATCGATGTTTCCGTCAACCGCCGGACTCTGACTCACGGCAATTGCGTAGGTGCCCCCAACCCTGCGGCGGCCCTCGCGTCCAATTTTGGCCAGAACGGTTTTTGATCCCGCGAGCGAGAACGTTTCGGCGGCGACAACGGCAGGGGTTGGAACCCGGGATCCGCAAAGGATTCCGACTCCGCAGTAAACCGATGGTCCGGCCCGGTTGAATTTCGCCAGTCGGCCAGGGCACGGATCGGCCACTGGGTGTCGATGAGGAACACCGGCACCCCGTCCGCGCGCCAGTAGCGGTTTCCCACGAACCGCAGTTGATGCTGGTACCCGGAGATCGCCGCCAGCACTCCATGCGGCGCTGCCACCACCAGGTTGCTGCACACGAGTCCTCCGACCGACTGACCCGAGATGCGAAGCGCTCCGACCGATCCCGGCGGGGCGATCACCGTGTTGTTGGCCACCAGGAGGTCGGTGATGCGGCACCCGGTTTCCGACCCGATCTGGATTCCCGCATAGCCGGATCCGCGCGCCCCGTCGTACCAGGAAAGATTCCCATACACGCGGCATCCGCGATCCGAATAGGCCGCGCCGGTGTAGGTGTAGACGAGGAATCCGGCCCCGTGGTTTTCATGCGAATAGTTCCAGCGCAGGACGCAATCCTCGCATCCGGCATCGAGGTCGAATCCCCCGCCATCCCGCAAACTGGACCAATTCCGGTACGACTCACACCGTTCGATCACGATACCGCGCGAGGCATGGGCCCAGATGCCCACCGGGCCGCCGCGTTCCGTCCGGCACTCCGCGCCATTCTCGAAGGCGACGCATTCCCGGACCACGCCGCCATCCACGCCATCGACCAGAATTCCGCTGCCGGAGTGCTGGCCCAGTTGGTCCGGATCGCCCGGATTCCGCGAAGCCACACAGCGTTCGATTTCCACGCGGCGGTGCGGACGCTCGGTGCGCCCGATCTGGTTTCCGCCATACACCATGATGCCCGCATACCGGTTGCCGCGCGTGCTGCAATTCTCGATCCGCACGCGATCGAATCCCATGCGGTGCTGCGCGGCATCCACCATGATGCCGTGCCACGCAAAACCCTCGGCATCGCAATCCTTCAACGTGATGCCGGAGATTCGACTGGGCGTCTCAAGTATCCGGTCGCACCGGATGCCATCGCCCTGACCATTTTTTCCGGCCTTCAGGTTGAGGCCGGAAACGGTGATCCATCCGGTCTCGCGAATCAGCACACCGGTGTCAGCACCGGGGCGGATCATCGCGCGTCCGCGTCCGAACGAGGTGATGCGGGCAGGAGACTCTTCCCTGCCACCCCCGGCCCGATCCACCACCAGCGAGCCCTCGAACACCGCGCCTCCGCGCAGGCGGATGACATCTCCCGCATGCAAGCCGTGTTGGGACACGTGCCGGTTCACCCGCGCTAGGGTCTTCCACGCGCGGACCTCGGATTGACCGTCCGCCGCGTCGTCCCCGCCAGGCGACACAAACCATTCGCCGGCCGATGCGGAGATCACTCCGATCACCACGGCGGATGCGCACCGTATGAACCTTCGAAACGACATGGGATTCGCCCAAAAAAGAAACACAGCCCGCCTACTTCAAATGCAACCTGGCGAACTCGAGGAATTGGATCCAGTCGGACACTTCCACCGAATGACCGCCGGGACGGTTGTAGTAGCCGACGTCGGATTTGAGCACCGCCGTTCCCACGGCGGGTGAGGCCTCGGTGGCCAATGCTGTCCTGCCAAGCAGCCGGTACACCTCGCCCGCGTGATAGGCCGACAGGTATTCGCCGCGCGGATCGGCCCAGCGATCCTCTTCGCCGCTGTGGATCAAAATGGGGCGCGGCGCGATGCAGGCGAGGAGCATGTGTTGATCCACCGGCAGATCCTCCTCATTGCGCACGAACTTCCACGCATTCCGGCACAGCCAGTAGGGGAAGCGGGTCACCATCTTCTCCAGGTTCTCGCCGTAGTTGCGTTTCCAAAGGGCCGCACCGCCGCATCCCGATTGGGCCGACACCACAAAGGCAAACCGCTGATCCTGCGCAGCGGCCCACAACGCGGCCTTGCCCATTTTGGAGTGGCCCGTGATGCCGACGCGCTTCGCATCCACGTCGGGATCCGTCTCGAGATAATCCATCGCACGCGAGGCGGCCCACGAGGTTGCGGCGATCACGCCCCATTCGTTGGCCTTCGGGAAACTTTGACCCGTGTGGTAGAAGAGCGGATGGATGCCCTTCTGGAATTCGATTTCGTTGTGCCGGGTAAGATCGCCCTGGGGCACGACGACCAGGCCGAATCCGCGCTGAACGAATTCGCGGAGCGGCATTCCGTTGCGCAGGAAGCCGGGTCGATCGGGATTCGCATTGTGTCCGTCATCGCGGGTGTTGGAGAAACTGGTCTGCAGAAACACCGGTGCCGGCCCCTTGGCCCCCTTCGGCGTGAACACCACGATCTGGAGGTCCGCGGAACCGCGTGCGTTTTCAAATTGGATCCGCACCACTTTGCGCACCGCTTTTCCGCCCATGAAGTCGGGATCCGTCTTCAACACCGTGCGGGTGATTCGAAGCGGGGATTCGGGCGAGGGCACGACACCGTAGATGAGATTCCCGAACAGCGACATCAACTGGGGTCGGCGGATCTTGAACCAGTCGTCGGGAGTGGTGATAGGGCGTCCCTCCGACGACACGAGAATCGGCGGCAGCTCGTACGGAGGCACCTTGGATTCATCGGTGACGACGTCGAGATCGTGATTCTTCGGTTCATCCGCCGGCATCACCAGGCAGGCGGCGCTGGCGAGGAAGAGGGCAAGCAGTCGGCGCTTCATGGAGTGCATAGAGATTAGGTCGCTGCTCCGCGGAAAGGCAAAAGTTCAAAGGAAAAAGGCGCAGCGTGAGCAACAGTTCAGCCACGAACCAAGTCCCTTTGGAGCGCGGTGGCAGAGCGGAGCGTCGACACCGCTTTCGGAACCGGGTGCGAGAAAACACCGACCGGTGCCTTCGCCTGCGCGTGCAATTTCTCGGTCCGCTCTTCTGTGATCACGGTTGAGCAAAGCGGCGTGGCGCTCCGCTTCCCGCCGCACTCCAAAGTCGCCGTCCCACTTTTGGAGTGCGGTGGCAGAGCAACGCGTCGACACCGCTTTCGGAACCGGTGCCGAGAAAACACCGACCCGTCCCATCACTCCACGGGCCCAGAGAACCCAACTCCAGCATCCAGCATCTCTCTTCCCGATCTCCCATCTCCCATCTGCGATCTGCCTCCGTTTATCCCGTCGTGCGGAGTCCACTGGCGATGGCGTTGATCGTGAGAAGCATTTCAGGCAGCAACGCATCGGCCCCGGCGGAATCTCCAGCACGGCTTCGTTCGCGCCAGGTGCGGAGCAACTGAATCTGCTGTCGATGCAGCAGCAGCAAGGGTGCGGCCCGCAGCGCCAGCGTGCGGCCGAGCCGAGGACGGTTCTGGATGAATTCCACACCGCGCAGCCGCAGCAGCACTTCCTGCGTGCGACGCCACTCGGCCTCGATCCGGCTCCAGATCCGTTCGCGCAACACGGGATCCTCCACCAAATCAGCATATTCACGCATCACCTCGAGGTCACTGCTCGCGTGCGATGACTCAATGTTGGTGATGAGGTAACGGAGGAAAGGCACCGACCGCTGATGCTCGCGCAGATTCTCAAGTTCGTCGGGCGAAAGACTCCCCAGGGCCGTGCCCGCGCCATACCATCCGGTGAGATAATACCGGGCCTGCGTCCATGAAAACACCCACGGGATCGCGCGCAGATCCGCGAGCGTGGCGCTGCCGGTTCGACGCGAGGGACGCGATCCGATCCGCGTGTTCTCCAGCGCATCGAGCGGCGTGGCCTGTCGATGAAAACTCAGGAAGCCGTCGGTTTCCAGCAGCGCGCGGTATTCGCGGCGCGAATCCGAGGCGAGCTTCTCCATGAGGGGAATGAGCGCCGGATCCAACGGGGCGCTGTGGCGGTGACGCCGGGTGGCCGCGGTGACACCGGCCATGAGGAGTTCGAGATGGTACCGCGCCGTTCCCGGATTGCCGTACTTCTGCGCGATGGTTTCGCCCTGTTCCGTGATTCGGATCGCCCCGCGCAGCGAGCCGGCGGGCAACGCCTCAAGAAACCGATGCGTCGGACCCGCACCGCGGCTGATCGTCCCGCCGCGACCGTGGAAGAATTGGATCGGAATTCCCGCGGCTTCGCCCACCGCGGCAATGCGGGCCTGCCCGCGTTGCAACGCCCATTGGCTGGCGATGATTCCGGCATCCTTGTTCGAATCCGAGTAGCCGATCATCACCTGTTGACGCGGTCCGGCGGATCCCCCAGCGCGACGCGCCTGGAATTGCAAACTCGCGCGGGTGACCGGGAACTCGAGGAACATCCGCAGAATCTCCGGCCCACGCTCCAAGTCGTCCACGGTCTCGAGCAACGGTACCACCGGCAGCAGACACACCATGCCTTCGGGAAAGAGCCGCAGCAGCCCCGCCTCGCGCGCAAGCACGTACACGCCCAGCAGGTCCGACAGGCTCCGCGTCATGCTCACGATCAACGCCCCGATGCCGTCCGGTCCAAACTCGGCGAGGTGCGCCGCGAGCACGCGATACGTCTTCAACACCGCATCCGCCTCGGGTCCGGCCGATGCCGAGGGATGCAGGAAGGGCCTCGGAGAACGGATCTCCCGCTCCAGCAAACGAAGCCGTTCCGTCTCGGACCATTCCTCCCATTGCGACGCGTCGATTCCCGCAGCCATGAGGAGCTGACGAATCGCCCGATCGTGAAAAGCGGAGTTCTGTCGCACGTCGAGTGCGGCGAGATGAAATCCGAACGTGGCCACGATGCGGCGCACGGGAAGGATCTCGTGATCAGCAATCCGGCCTGCACCACATTCGGTCAAGGTGGCGTGAAGAATCACCAGATCGCGATCCAGCTCCGACGGCTCGCGATACCCGCCCCGACGTCCGTGAACCTGCGCCAGCTGACCCGGGTGTAACTCCACCGGGAGGCACGCCGCCATGAGTTCCACGGTTTGCCGCCAGGGTTCACCCGGATGCATCTGCACGATCGGTCCGGCCAGTTCACCGGCCGCCGCGATGCATCGCTCGCGCAACGCAAGAAGGCTCGCCGGCGGCGTTTGGATCCAGTCCGACAGCGGCAACCTGCCCGCCAGTCGCGTCAACTGTCGGTGCAGCACCACGAGCGCATTGGCCCGAAGCCGTTCGAGGGTTTCTGCGGTCACCTCCGCGGTGACTCCCGGATGACCATCGCGATCGCCACCCACCCACGTTCCGAACCGCAGGGCCGGACGCGATCCGGGCTCCGCCAGCTGGGCCGGGGAAAATCCTGCGCGCTGCCAGGCCAGGTCCAATCGGCGGTCCAACTCGGGGACCACCGGCGGCAACACCTCGCGCAGGTAGTTCAACACGTTGCGCCGTTCATCCGCGACCGACGGCTTTTGCAACAGGATCTCGCCCGTGCGCCAGAGCCGCTCGAGCAGGGGAACCAATTCGGATCGCAGGCGTTCGCGTCCCATTCCCTGACCGATCCGCTGAAGCAACTGCATCAGTTCGCGGTGCTGCTCCAGCACGGCGGTTCGCTTTGCCTCGGTGGGATGAGCGGTGAACACCAGCTCCACCACGGCTTCGCGCATCGCCTGAAGAATCTCCGCGGGAGTTGCCCCAGATTGCTGGAGCGCCTGAAGTTGATCCGCCCAAAGGCCGCGTTCGCTCGCCAGCCCCTCGGCGTCCTCACGCAGCGCACGAACCGTCTCCGCGACGTGCTCCTCGACGGTGTTGAGCAATTGGAACGCCATGGCCATCGCCAGACCCAGGCGCGGAGGACAGGCCTTGGTGGCCACGGGCGCGGCACCCGCGTCGGTCCGCCAGGGAATTTGTTGTGCCAGCTCTGGCTCGCCCAGGCCTGCCAACACCTCGGCGAGTCCATCCGCCAGCCAGCGGATCTCGCGTTCAATTTGTTGGAAGCCCAACTCGAGGTAGTCGGGTTTGGAGGACGTGGTAGGGGAGCTCATGGTGTGGGTTGCCGCCGAGCGGGGCGGACAATTCCATCGAACGACACAAATCTCAACCTGCGGAACATCAGGAAATCCCGCAGGCAACTTCCCCGCTCAAGTCGGCCGAGAAAGCGAATCAACCGTGATACTTCAAAATCGCTGGTGCGATTCCGCGCCTCCGGCCTAGCGTCCCGCCATGGATTGGAAGGGAGGGAGTTGGGTTCTGGGTCTTTTCCTGCTGCTGACCTGTGGATGCTCGCGCGAGGAGACCATGCCGTTGCGGGACGGGCGAACCGTCCGCATCTGGACCGTCACCTATGGCACCAATCACATCGCCCCGGGTCAATCGATGCAGATTCTCGACAAGCGTCTGCCGAGCGTCCTGCAACGCGTCCTGCGCTTCTGCTACCCGGCGGCCGCGGCACAGGTTCAGATTTCCACCTCGCCCCGTCCTTCCCTGGTGATGTGGACCCGTCCGGTCGAAGCCCCCACCAATTCTGGAACACGTGCCTCGCTACGACTTCTCCATCCGGGAAACACCACCTCAGAGGGCTTTTGGGTCGACATGCAGGGTGTTAACACTCCGCCCGGCTTGCCCGCGGTGGATTCCGTCGTCCTCGAACGTTTTCCCCGCCGAGCGAAGGTGATCCCGCTTGAAGTGCAGGAGCCCGTGGTGGGATCCCGCGACTGGCCCACATCGAGCGCTGTGGTGCACCTTCGAAATCCGCAACCCTACAGCGGCCCTTCGTGGAGTCCCGATTCCCTACCCATCACTCGATCCAAGTCCGGGATTGAAGCGACCCTCTTTGACCTCACCGTAACCAACTGGGCGCTCACCAACTCGCCCGCCCCGGGTCGCATGATTCAGCGAACCTATTTGAAATTCGAAGCGAGCGGTTCCGACGGAAAACCGCTTCGGGTTCTTGGATACGAGCTCTCAGATCCAGGAGGGAATCTGCTTCACGTTCCCATAGGTCGCGTCCTCGATCGGACTGCGGCCCACCCGTTTCAAGCCGCACTGTTCCCGGATGAGCCCGCATGGCGACTTGTGGTGGAGACCGATATGCCCGGAAGCGATGCGGAAACCACCTTGGACCGTATCGAATTCAAAAACTTCGTCGACCCCTCCGAAGGGGGACGGATGGTCACCACCCCGCCTCCGCGCCAACTCAGCACGCGAGTTCCACAATTGGGCATCACATTGTTCTACCGTTCCCTCGGCAACTCTCCGAACGTGGAAGTGAACGTCGAGGGGCGTCCTCCCGGAGTGCGCGTGGAACTCGAGCGGGTGCATGATGAGCTTGGACGCGAATGGAACGCAAAGCCGATGACCTTCGGCGGCGCGTACGCTCCGACGGATTTCAACGAGTACCATCTGTCGCTCCCCAACCCGCCCAACGCCCCGCCGAAATCCCTCAACCTGACCTTCCGAATCTTTCGGACCGCAGTCTTCGAATTCCATCCTCCGGCGCGCTTTCAATCCACCAGGCATTGATCGAGAGGAAGCGCAGAGTCCAAAGCCCAAAGTCCCGGGTCCAAAGTCGGCGATTCGATTCAGCATGGATTTCGCCGATCGAGTTCGCCCCTTCATCCGCGACGAGTGGTTCCACATCCATCTGCGGAATAGATTTCTGAATCAACGTGTCGCGAGGCGGATTCGAACCAACAGTTCGTTCAACGCGGCTTTTGTTCCTTCGTCGGGAATTTCCCTCAACGAGCTCGAGTCATGCGCGGTCTGCATGAGCGCCCGCAACCGTTCGTATTCCCCGCGGTGAAACTCAATATCGCCGTCGTCCAGCGTCGTATTTTCCCCGGTTTGTTTTCGGCGAATCAGATCGTCCACGTACGGGAGCCCCATCTCCGCATTCAACTCCACGAGGTTGGCGTTGATGACTCCAGATCGCATCAAGTGAATCCCCGTCAGCAGCACCCGATAGACATACAAGAGGGGCTTTACGCGACGCGGTTGCTCTTTCTCAAAGAGCTTCCACTGGGTTTCGGCAAATCCGAAGTAGTGATGCGAGTGGTGTCGTGTGATGCAACCCGTGGCGATCTTCTTAAGTTCGTCGTGCTCTGGAGTGGTCAACACAACGAGGGGCGAATAGAGCTGCTCGAGCACGTATCCGTTCTTCTTCAGCAGGAGGGAGAAGAACTTCTTCGCGTCGTGACTGACGATGTCCATCTCGAGTCCCTCGATGATGCGCGAGTCCTCAAGGGTTTCGTCACGCACGTCGAGCCCGACCAACCGATCGAGCGGGAGCAAATGAACTCCGCGCAGGTCAAAATCCGAGTCAGGTGAGGGGAATCCGTAAAGATGCGCGCCGCTGATGGTGGCAAACATCAACGGATAGGGCTGGTCGGCAACGATCCGATGGAGTCGGGGCTCAATGTTCATGGAATTCCTACAGACGTGGGTCAACGGGTTCGCTCTCGAGTGCAAGGACTCCGAACACCGCCTCATGCACGCGCCGGAGTGGTTCCTTCCGCACAAACCGTTCAAGGGACTCTACGCCGAGTGCAAATTCCCGAAGCGCCAGCGACCGCTTGGCTGCGAGCCCCCGTGAGCGAAGGCGGTTGAGATTGGCAGGCAGTGTGTACTCGGGACCGTAGATCAGCCTGAGGTATTCCCGCCCGCGGGACTTGATTGCCGGCTGGATCAGCCCTCGGCGGCCCTTGGCGATGAAATCCAGCGGCTTTACCACCATCCCTTCTCCACCGCGCTGGGTGAGGGCTTCCCACCACGCGACGGCTTCACCCTCGCTCCCAGGGTCGGTGACGTTCACCACGCGGAATGGGGTGGCCATCAACACGCCACCGGCCAGACGCGCCAACGTGTTCATGTGCCAGTCGTGCGGCTTGTCGCAATGAACCTGTCCCTCGGTCGCCAACAAATGAAACGGGGCCAGCTTGAGATCATCGACGGAATTCACCGGCCAGCAGTAGCGCCGATAGGCCTCGACATAATCACTCACCATTCGGCTTCGCTCGGAGGTCCTCGAAAGCAGTTCAGCCGCCTCGGGCAGGCGGTTCAGTGTCCGACTCAACGCCCCTTCTTCGGATCTCAAGGACGCTGCCGCTGCCGCTCCCACGGCGGCGTATTGCTGCTTTACCAATTCCTGCGCCTTGGCACTCCACGGCATCAGCTCGCAATCGAGGCACATCCAGTCGGTCTTCAACTCGTCCCACAATCCAGCATCGGTGACCGCCCGTCGCACACAATCCAGGAGCTCGGACTCCAGACTGGAATCGTCAAAGAAACGACGCCCGGTGCGCGTGTAGCAAATTCCACCCGCATCCTCGACGATCCCGAATCGTCTCCGCGCCGCGGCGTGGTCCCGGCACACAATCACCACGGCCCGGGATCCCATGTGTTTCTCCTCGCAGACCACCTGCGGGATCCCGGAATTGCGATAATACGCAAAGGCCTCCGACGGATGCTCGAGAAACTCGGCAAGTCCGCTGGTCTCACTCGGAGACATGGTCGGGGGCAGATAGATCAGCCATTTCGGATTCGCAGCGAACCGACTCATCACCTCCAACGCGGCTGCAGCGTTCTCTTCGCGGATGGTGACATTCCCGTGCAGGCGTGTGCCGATGATCCGTTTGCCGATCACATCGGAAAGATCGAGCAGATCGTCGTTCTCATGTTGGATGGACAGCGCGGACGCCTTCTCTGCTGGGGGAAGAAACGGCCTCCGCGGCTCGGTGTAGGTCGCCCGGGCGGGTACAGCGATGAGCTCCATTTCCGGATAACGGAGTGCCGTGAGCCGTCCGCCGAACACACATCCTGTATCAATGTTGATCGTTCGATTGAGCCATTCGGGTTCAGGCACCGGGGTGTGGCCGTAGACGACCGTGGCCGTGCCCCGATATTCCGCGGCCCAGTTGTGACGCACCGGGAGGCCGAACTCATCGGTTTCACCCGTCGTCTCCCCATACAGGGCGAAGTCACGAACGGCACCGGATCCACGGCCGTGCATCGATTCCTTCAACCCCGCGTGGGCAACCACCAGCTTCCCATCATCCAGGACGTAGTGGCTCACCAGGTCATCAATAAAGCCGGCAACTTCTTTTCGAAACGCTTCCGATTCTCGATCGAGTTGTTCCACCGATTCCCGGAGCCCGTGGGTGATTTGAACATCGCGACCCTGCAGTTTTCGCAGCAGCTTCGCGTCGTGATTCCCGGGAACACAAAGCGCCACGCCATCAGCGACGGCACGCATCACCAGTTTGAGCGTTTCCGAAACCTTGGGACCGCGATCCACCAAGTCTCCGAGGAAAACCAATTTGCGACCGTTTGGAGGCACCACCGCAGTTCGCGGAGCGCCTGACTCCGTGGCTGGGTCGGAAACAGTTTCGACCGAATATCCCAGCCGATGCAGCAATTCGACGAGCTCGTCGAAGCATCCGTGCACGTCGCCGATCAGATCAAACGGACCGTGCTCGTGTCTCAGATTGTTCCACAAGGGCTGACGCTCGATGACGACGCGGTCGGCCTCCTCCGACGATCTCAGAATGTGAACATGGCGAAATCCCTCGCGCTGCAGTCCCCGAAGCGATCGATGAAGCTGCTGGGCCTGCTGACGAATCACGTGAGGCCCAAAGGCCCGATCCTGACGTTCTCGGTTCCGGGCATGGGCCACATTCTCCGGCACGTCCAACACCAGCGCCACCGGCAGGAAGTGGTATTCGCGAGCGAGCTCCACCAGGGTCCTCCGCGATTCCGGCTGCACGTTGGTGGCATCCACCACCGTGAGTTTCCCGGCAGCTAGACGCTTCCGGGCGATGAAGTGCAGCAGATCAAACGCATCCGGCGTGGCGGCCTGATTGTTTTCATCATCGCTCACCATTCCCCGGCACGTGTCCGAGGAGAGGATTTCCGTCGGGCGAAAATGACGCCGTGCAAAGGTGCTTTTTCCTGAACCTGAAACACCGATCAGGACCACCAACGAGAGCTCTGGAATGGAAAGTGTCACGGGCGATTTCCTCCTTCCGAACGGAGCGCTGAAATCGCCTTAGCCACAGGGGCCCAGTCGGAGGACTCCATCGGATCCGGAACCAACTTCAAGGCCTCCTCCAACTCCGAGACAAACCACTCCCACTGCTCGGTGGAACCTCCCCTTGCCTTCAGGCTCTGCAATTCCCGAAGAAGCGCAGGAACTGCGCGCGATTCACGGCGTCGCGCGAGCCCGATGAGGGCCTCATCGCGAATCTCCAAATCGGCGTCATTCAACCTGCTCAGCAGGGCTTCCCGGATCCCGGGCGCATCAACCTCGACCAACGAGCCGAGTCCAAAGGTCGCCCAATTCCGCACGTCGCAATCTTCATCCGACACCCGCGGGATCATTGCCGCAATTGCACGCGGATCCGCACCCCCTCCCAGACTTGAGACCGCCGCAAGGCGAACATCCGCACTCGGGTGCTCACTTAGGTTCACCAAGGGCACAAGGCACTCCGGACCGTTGACGTGACCCAGTGCGAAGGCGATCGCCTTCACCACCGGGGGCATCTGTTCCCGGTTCAGCATTTGAAGTAGAATCTGACGGACCTCCGGAAGCCTCTGTTTTTCAGCTAGGAGGTTTTGTCCCAAAAGATCCGCGGCGAGTTCACGATCCCTTGGAGATTCGCTGGTGCTCAATGAAATCACGGATTCGAACTCCTCCGGGAGTCGGCACTGCAGTTCCCGCATGGCAGAAATCCACGGATAGGATTCCTGATCGGCAGCGGGATCTTGAAGATGACGCCGAAGCTCGATCGAGGAGAGTGCCCGTGTCTTGGAATCCTCGGGAAGGATCGCCGGGCTCATGGAGAATTCCTTTCAAACAACGCCAGCTGAGTGGGCGGACCCACCGTCGCGTCCTCGGGACCCACCGGTAGATAGCGCACACGATACCCAAACCCGGACGCGACACGCTCGGCCCAGGTGCGGAACTCCGCCCGGGTCCATTCAAAGCGATGATCACGATGGCGGAATTGCCCGCCGGGAAGGCTCTCCCATTTCACGTTGTATTCCCGGTTTGGAGTGGTGACCACCACATGATCCGGCTTCGCGCAGCCAAACACCACCCGCTCAAACGCAGCCAGCCGCGGCGCATCCAAATGTTCGATCACCTCCACCACCGCCGCCGCCTCGTAGCTGGAGATTCTTTGATCCCGGTACATGAGCGATCCCTGCAGAATCTTCACACGCGCGCGCTGAATCTCCGACATCCGATCGTATCGAATCCGATCCCGCGCGACTTCCAGCGCGCGATGGGAAACATCCACACCGACGATCTCGCTGAACTGGGACTCCTTGAGCAATGCCCGCAAAAGCCGTCCCTCCCCACACCCGAGATCCAGCACCCGGCTGGCCCTTGTCGATTTCAGGACCGCCAACACCGTTCCCATCCGTTGCTCATTCAGTGAGCCTCCGGTTTCCTCCTCAACTCGCGCATCCGCTTCCGGGGTCCCGATCGCGACAGCAGTACCGGCGGCACTCACACACGACTCCAACGCCATTTCCTCGGCGTCTTGACGCTGCTGCTCCTCGTCGGGATCGACCCCAGTTTCGACCACAAGTTGGGACATGGCATCTTCCACGAGCCGACGCTGGTGCTTCAGATAACGCCTCGCCACCAACTCCCGTTCCGGATGTGTGGCAAGCCAGCCTTCCCCGTGGCGCAGCAGCTTGGACACTTCGTCCTCCCCCACCCAGTAGTGCTTGTCGTTGTCGAGTACTGGCACGAGGACGTAGAGGTGCGACAGCAGCCGCTGAAGCGGGATCTTTGCGGAGAGTTTGACGCGGAAATACCGACTCACTCCCCACTCGGAGAACCGCGAATCGAGGGGCAGCGGTTCCGTCTCAACTGCGTAGCCAAGCGGTTCAAACATTCTGCGCAGGAGTTCCTCACCACCGCGGCACGGCAGGGCGGCTACGGTGACTTCAAACGGGAGAGGCAAATCTTCCAGTCCGGGTCGTTCCTTGCAGACGCCGGACAGCGCGGTCCCAAAGACATCGGCAATCGCCACGCTGAGAAAGGAGGAAGCAGCGTACGGACGGTCATTCACGTATTGATCGAGCGTCCGGGCCTCGCCCTGCGGACCACGGCGATTTCGAACGAGCCCCACAGGATCCACCTCGACCTGCAACGCCATTTCGCATTGTTCGTCGGTGGCCTCGGGATAAAAGACCCAGGCGGTCCCGAACGAGAGGCGGAACGATTGCAGTCGCGCCGGATTCTTTCGCAGGAGATATCCCAGATCGGTCGCAGGCTGATGCGTCGTGGCAATGGTGAGCAGCATTTCGAATTCCCCAATGGGTCTCAGGATCCGGAGAAGGCCTTGTGCCTCCGCGCCCGGATTAGAAACTGATTTGCCCACGCATAGTCCGGTCTATCAGGCAGGCTGGTAATACCCAGGGCCGATTCAAACTCGGAATGGAGCGAAAGCCGCCACTGGTTCACATCGGCCCATTCGCGTTCGCCTCGCTTGATGGAGAGAAGCCCGTCCCGATGTTCATCCAGCCGAACACGCAGCGAGCCTTCTCGAAGCATCGTGATTCCGGAGAGCAGCAGGCGCACCAAGTGCATCGCATGCTTCCACTTGATCTCTCCGCGGGCTCGAAGGTCCTGTTCCAGCTTTTTGAACTGGCTCATCACATAACCGCTGTAGGTCTGAAAGATGAGCTTCGACAGAAACCGGTGCCGCTCTCCCAGCAACTCCTGGGCAAGCGAATCGGCATGCTCGACCAGGGGCGTGTAGAGACACTCCAGAATGTTTGGATTAGCCTTCAGCGCCATCACCAGAAACTTCTGCAATTCCCAATAGGCTTCCTGGGTCGCGTCATTCTCCAACTGCTCGGGGAATCCGTACAGCGACCAGTGAACTTCCGCAGGAGGAAGATAAATACCCCGGCGATCCACATCCGAGTCTTCACCACTCAGTCCAAAGGCCTGCGAGCCCACGATGCAGCGGTAAATGATACAAGGCTTCCAGGTTTCGAACTCTCGATCCTCCGAGTCCGAAGCTCCCGCCTCCGAATCTCCGGGACGCCCGAGGGCTTCGTTGGTCTTGAAATGTTTGAGAATCGAGAATTCCGACCTTCGGAGCATCGCCTCCACGCCATCATTGAATCGCACCTGATAGGCGTGCTGGGCATCGAGCGGTGAGGTCACGATTTCGCCAACGCTCCCCTTGGGAATCAAGCGGTCACCACCCATGCCATGCGCATCCCTGCGCGTCACAACACGGGTTCCAGAAGAAAGGATGAGCTGAATGGTCGGGCTCATGAAGACCGGCGACGCCTATTGCACGGATGGGTGCTGTCGCAGTTGCGTGTCGATATGGGGTGGAAACCTCCGGGTATTCGAGTCCCGGCAAACTCCCACCGGGGCTTCGGTCAGAACACTGGAGGAAACGGAGCAAGAGTGGCCAGACGGAAGTGGAGCGGGTCGGAGAATCCAATTTGGGGACTGACGGCGGCGGCTTGAAATGTGAAGGCGCTAAAAGGAATCGCGCGTCACTGCACCTCCATAGCCCCACGGCCTCCGGTTTTACGTTCCCCCCACGCGATTCGCGCTCACTGCGCCGGTTTAACGGTCAGCACTCGGGTGCCGGGGGGAACTGGGGTCTCCGTGACCTTTCCGCCGGGCCAGCGGACGCGGACCGCATCGCCTGAACCGAACACCAGGGCTTCCGCTGCATCGACGGATCCCTGGCCCGAACTGCCATGCAGCTCCTGGGCCGGGCCCCAGCCGCTGGCACCCCGCAACTGAATCACCGCGCCCAATCCGTTCGGGTTGCCCTTCGCGCCGGCGACCTTCACACGCATTCCGGGTTTGCCGGTGTAGTTGCGGAACAGTCGCGTGGGCGCGCCGTTCTGCGTGTCCACCCAGTCCGGCTTGCCGTCCCCATCGAAGTCCGCCACCGCGCCTCCACGCTGCTCGCCCAGGACCATCACGCCGGATTCCCGGGCAGTCAGCGATTTGAACCCGCCCCGCCCATCGCCCAGCAACACCAACCCGCGACCCGCGTCGGTGCGCGGCCATTCCATCCGCATGGCGAAGAAGTTCTGCGACAACAGCAGGTCGGCGTTGCCGTCACCGTTTACATCTGCAATCGACACTCCTTGCACCGGCGACCATTGCGCCTCCTGCGGGAGCTCCACCGCCTCGAAGTGGTCGCCCCGGTTCAGCAACACCATCGACGACAACGTGGTGGCGGCGACCGATTCCATCCGCAGCGGGATCGCCTCCATCACCGCCGACAGCGTTGCCTCGCCAAATGCCGCGTGGGTGGGAAAGCGCTCCGCGAGCTGGGGAAAGGCGAGGGTCAGGGCCCGACGCGACCGGCGCGGCATCTCGGTGTTTAGATCGGCGGGAAAATACGCTTCGAGCAAATCCAGACTGCCCGAGCCAGCCTGCATTCCATAGAGCAACCGCAGCGGTCGCTCCTTCGAAGCGCGGTATCCGGTGTTGGATCCCCAGTTTCCTGCCACCAGATCCATGCGCCCATCTCCGTCGAAATCCCCGGCCGCCACTCCGCCCCACCAACCGGTCAGGGAAGACAGCGGAACCGTCTGACGCGCCGCCCCCGTTCCCCATTGAACCGGGGGATCCCACGCGGTGAGACGTCCCTGGTGGTTTCGGAAAATCCGCAGCGGGCCCCATTCGCACGCGAGCACGAGTTCGGGAAAACCATCGGCTTCCAGATCCGTCCACGTGGCTCCCGAGACCATCCCCACGCCCGTCAGCAGCGCATCAGTGACTTCGTCCAACTTCAGGTGCCCGCCGACGGAACGGAACATCCGCGACGAGGGGGCCGTGGGGTATGCACCAGGATTGATACGCCCCCCGACAAAGAGGTCGAGCGACCCATCGCCATCGAAGTCGGCCGATGCCAGCACGCCGAGGCTTCCGGCCGATGCAGTCACTTCGTCAAAGGGAGTCACCTGAAGCCCCACACCTGGAGCTGGACGCATCGTAATCGCGACCAGGGAAGAGGCGCCTCCCGGAGCCGTCTCGTAATTGCTGATCGCGGCGAGCACTGCCGGTCGGCCATCGGCGAGCACCCACGATGTCATGCCCAGCACGTCGTCCGGCGCGGTCCAATCCGACGTGAAGGGCGTGACCGTTTCATCCTCGCGGAATTTGAACCCGGCGAGCGTTCCGCCGCGTCCTGTTCCCACCACCAACTCCGGGCGTCCATCGCCGTCGAAATCCATCCAGGCCACCTGCGGGCCTAGCGAACTCATCTGCCGGGGCAACAGGGGCTGCCGCGCGAAGTCGTCGTACAACTCCTCGTGATGCACGTGGCTCAGCGCGCCGGAGACATCGGCCAGCAGCGGACGCGGCTTCCGGGGTTCGAGCACGGGCTTGGCTTCCTCCGAGGCGGCTTCATCCACTTCATACAGGTGGTTTGGTAAGGCGTGGGGGATCCGTGTCTTGCGGCCCGACCGCCAGGTGACTTCGATCTCCACTTCAGTTGCAGAGCCGGTGGCAAAAGTTCGGACCGGATCATCGCCCGAGAGGTAGCGTCCGCCGGAGACGAGTTCCTGCGTCTGCACCACCGGACCGCCGGTCACACGAATCCGAGCGTTGATCCCCCGCGTGTTGGGCGCGCGCCCGCGGGCCCGCACCGCGATGCGCGGCGCCGTGGCGTCGTTTCGATACAGGATCGGTTCGCCGTTCACGCAGTTGCAGATCACATCGAGGTCGCCGTCCCCATCGAGATCCGCGAGTGCGATGCCCTGATACATCGCGGGAATTCGGAGTCCCCATTTTTCGCCCGAGTCCTCGAAGGTCAGGTTGCCCCGATTTCGGTACGCCAGCAGCGGGGAGGAAAATGCCGGGAAGCGGACCAGGTTGGTTCCCCCCAGGGTTCCACCGCCGCGCGCCTCGACCTGGATTCGCTCGGTGGTGTCACGGTCCTGCACGTCGTACATCACGCCGCTGGCCACCAGCAGGTCCTCGTATCCGTCGAGGTCCACATCGAGAAACACCGGCTGCCACGACCAATCGGTGGAGCTCACACCCGCGGCTTCGGCGATCTCGCTCCAGGTGCCGTCGCCATTGCCGTGGTACAACGTGTTGCGCACCACCTCGGGTCGATAATCAAAACGCCCCGGAACATTCGGCAGATACCGCGGACCGGTGAGCGACCGCATGCGGCGCGCGTGCGATCGCGGCGACATTTCCACGGTCATGAAGTCCGTGATTCCGTCGCGATCCAGATCGGCGAAATCAACGCCCATCGACGAGAACGCATGCTTCCGGATCGCCAGTCGCGACACCTCGCGAAAGTGGCCCTTGCCGTCATTGATCCAACACCGGTCCGGGCTTTGGAAATCATTGCAGGCGTACAGATCCGGGAATCCGTCGCCGTTGATGTCGCGGAGGTGAACGCTCAATCCGTAATCCGCAGGCGGGGCCTTGGGCTTGCCCTGATCGTCGAGGAAACGGTCGGAGTTCCACGGTTGCGCCACAAACGAACCATGCCCATCGCCGAGGTACAGCACGCCCACTTCACCGACTTCCTCCACCTGATTGTCCACCACGCGAAGCCGGTCGGCATACGGACCCTCCACCACCCACTTTCCATTCACCTGACGGATCGAGGCACGACCGGGACCGGATTGCAGAATCGGCTGAACCCCGTAGTTGGCCACGTAGAGATCGAGCGTTCCGTTGCCATCGATGTCTCCGAAGGCCATCGACATGCTCCCGCTTTTCGACGCCAGCCCTGATTTCTCCGTCGCATCGGTGAACTTGCCCGTGCCGTCGTTCAGAAACAGGTGCACGCCCGAGCCCAGGGTGGATACCAGCAAATCGAGATCCCCGTCGCCGTCCACATCCTCAAACACTGCACCGGTCGAAGCCCACAGCGGACACCCCACGCCGGCGCGATCCGTGATGTCCTCGAACTTCCATCGGCCCAGATTTCGATAAAGACGGTTCGTACCCTGGATGGCCGCGAAATACAGATCCGGTTTCCCGTCGCCATCCACATCACCGACGGTCACCCCGGACCCATTCATCAGGTTGCGGTTCCGGGCTGCGGCCGCCGGCGGAAGCGTGTTTTGAAACCGGATGCCCGATTCCGCCGCCGGAATGTTCGCAAATGCGAACGATCCACGGGACAAAGGGGCGAGGGAAACCGCTCGATCTGCAGCCACAAGCCCGCTGGAGATCGAAAGCTGCCCAATCCAAGCAAGGAGGAGCGCGGGTACCAACCGGGGGAACACCCCGGCGGAGTATCAGAACCCCCGGATGGAAGCGCGTGAAAAATAGCAGGATCCGGCAGTGGTTCCGGGGAGGGGTGTTTCAAAATTGACCATCGACCGCGGCGCGACGCTGTGACATCTCCATGCGCATCCCATTTCCCATGTCGATCCTCCGCCTGATGCCATTCCGCACCCTTCTCGCCGCAGCGGTCCCCTGGATGCTGTGTTTTTCAGCCCTGGGTCAAATCCCGGCGAATTACTCCGGCAAGCCATTTGCCGACGCGTATCACAAGGCGGGTCCGGCCAACATTCCGGGAATCGTGCAATGCGCGCTGTTCGATCTCGGTGGCGAGGGAGTGGCCTACCACGACACCACGTCCACCAACGAAGGCAGCGGCGTGTTGAACCGACAGATCACGCCCTACAACCACCAGCGTGCGCACGCGTCGGAGTACATCTGGCATTTTCGCGAGAATGAAGGCGTGGATGTTTCATTCGTAAAGGATTGGGCCGATCTGAACCACACCAACGCGGTCAGTCCGCAGATCAATCAGCACTACATCGGCTGGACCTCCGATGGTGAGTGGGTGAATTACACCGTCCACGTGCGCGAGCCCGGCACCTATGCGGTGAAGTGCCTCTACTCCTATAACGAAAAGGAAGTTCACCGCGATGCCGCCGGGAACCAGATCGGGCGGATCGGGTTTGATCTCAACGGGAGTCCAATCGCCGAGTGCCGTCTCCCGCGGGCGACCGCCGGATGGCATCACTGGGATTACGGGCAGATTGCCACCGTCACCTTTCCCAAGGCGGGTCCGCAGCTGCTCACGTTTCACTACCGGCGCGGGAACAACTGGGCCTACTTCGTGTTCGAGCGAGTCGGAGCGGAGGGCGGGCTTCCACGCTCGCCCTGATCCATCGCGGATCGCACTCGAGAAGCCGACCCGACGCATTCCCTCCGACCGACGGACGGGTGGTTTCGATCGTTCGCCTGCGTTGGGTTGTGGTTAAGCCCGTTCACGTGATCGAACGCGGATCGCGACTAGATGGGGCGCGGGTGGAACCGCGCCCTCCACGTTACTTTGCACGCGCGGCTGACTCGCCAACGGGCACGTCACAAAAGGTCAGGGCCGCGATTCCGTTGGTGCCGCGCAAAAGACGCGCGATCGACCACGCCCGCCCGTCCACATAACTGAGGCGCGATCCGGAATCCTTCTTCGCCGCAGGACGATCCAGAGTTAGGACCACCGTGCTGCCCGACACCTCCACGCGGGAGATTCCAGCGCGGCTGCCATCCAGTTGAAACAACGTTCCGAATCCCTCCGGGGCGCGAACCGGTTGATCGAATTCCAACCGGATCCGATCGCGTCGCGCATCGACAAACTCGACGTGTACCAAATTGGGTGGCGTGAGAAATCCCCTGGCCGGCACCCGGTAATGATCCCGCTCCACCAGCGGAAGAATCAGCCGGGCAAACTCGGCGTATCCCGCCGTGGGATAATGGCATTCGCCCGTGGGTTCGATTCCCACCGTGCTCATGAGGCTCCATCGCGAGAACGCCGCGGGCAGGGTGCGTTGCACTTCGCGGAGTCGATTGTCGGATCCGTCGATTCCCATCGAACAGGAGAACGGCCGGATCTGGAACAGGTACGATCCTCCCAGGTTCGGGAAGTCCCGCTTCCACGATCCGGCGAGCTGGATGAAATAATCACGATACGTCTCCCATCCGTACCCGCCGGTCGGGCCGTCTGCACCCTGGTCGTTCTCGCCCTGATGCCAGAAAATGCCGCGAATGCCGTGGGTCAATCGCGCCTCGCGAACCCGATGCAGGAGACGCCCGTAAATGGTGGCGCGGTTCTCAGGATTCAGCGGATCGCGCTGGTGCTGATCAATCCGCGTGCCGCCCACCGCGCCATTCAGGATGCAAACAGGCACGTGATGCCGCTCCACCAGCGGGTGCGCGAGTTCCCATCCCCAGTACCCGATTTGATACGCCTCCGTGTCGCGTCCGCGCTGCACCGCGATTCCCCAGCGCGTGGTGTCTTCCGGATCGCCGGTCATGCTGCCAAAGGTCCGGATCCATTCATCGCCCCCCTTCGGCTCGCCCGCGCCCCAGTCGGTTGCCACCGCGTTCGACTGTCCCTGGATCACGTAGGCGTCGCCACACACCAGGTTGGTCGCCGTTTTGAGGATCCGTTCCATCCCGCCGGCAATCGTTCCAAATTCGGTCCGGTAGTGGATGAGGCCTGGCTTCAACGGCACCGAAATCCGATACCGATGCTCCCGGTTCAACGGTGCACGGATTGTCCGGTACGCGGTGCCGTCGGCGAACACGCGCAGGAACACCGCATCCGCAGGACCTTCGACAATCCCGTTGCACACCAGTTCGCCTTCGTTGCGAACGTTGCGCGGATAGAACTGGTTGTCCTCCGGTTGCTCGTCCGCACCCGGCGTGCGTGCGACCCACGCATCGCGTCTGGGCTCGCGCACCGCGATCGTGGCGGCGGCCACAGTCGAAGCCCCGCCGTTGTTCACGGACACACGGACCGTCAACAACCCGCTGCCCTGCGCGCGCTCCAGCGTGACCCGACCGCCGTTTGCAGCGCGGGTCACTGCGGGACCTTCCATCGTCCACACAAACCGATTGGTTCCCACCCCGCGGGCGTTCAACGCAGACTGATTCACAATGCGCGCATCGAGGGTCAACGGAGTCCGCCCATCCCAGGATCGCGGCGCCTTCAGCTCCACCGCCGGCTCGGGCAGGGCCTCGCGAATGGTGATCGGAATATCGCGCGTCAGGACTCCGGAGGGCCGCACCGCACGGAATCGCAGCAGCCGCGTCGAGTCGCCCTTCACGCGATCGGCATGGAAGGTGAAGCGCTGCTGATCCACTGCGACCACGCGCTCCTTGCCCTGTTCCACAAGACTCCACGACACCTGATGCACTCCGCCAACCTCGGCGGTGAGGGTGGCATGGCCACCTTCCTGAACTGTGAGTTCCGACGGCGTGATCCGAACATCGCCAGCGGGGGGAACGATCCATCCCACCAACCTCTGGAACGGTTTTTGGTTTTCGTACTCGAGGCGGATCCAATCGGCCGAACGAGCGACCGACGACACGCGGACTTCATCCACATCCCCGGTGAAGTCGTATCGGTCATACCATCCCCCGATCCATCCCCGCGCCGGACTGCGAATTGCGAGCGCCGCCGCGCGGGCGTTGCCAGTCCCGTCGAGCACTCCGTTGACGTACACTTTGGCTTGTCCGCGTTCATAGGTGTGAACGACGTGGGTCCATTCGTTCAACCGGACCGGGCTTCGGCTCCGCACATTTGCGTCGGAGAAGTAGCAATCGAAGTTTACATGCGGCGGGCTGCGAAACTGCATCACCACCTTGCCCTGCGCGTGCTCGTTGCCCCAGCTCACGATCGTGGCGTTGGGTGCCTCGGCGCGGAACCACGCCTCCGTGCTGTGCGGGGCGGAGCCCTGGGGCAATCCCGTGAGACCCTCCCCCAGCGCGATGCCGCTGCCGCCGGAGAAGTGCCGCGCGCGACCGATGGTGCCGGCCACGGGAACGGTGCCGGCATCGCGTGCGGGCATCTTGCCGGTGGAATCCTGCATCGATCCATCGAGATGCCACACGCCGAGGAATCCATTCGATGCATTGAAGACCGCGCCGCCCGAGGATTCGCTCCGGGCCGCAGCGTTTCCCCAATGGAGTCGAAGCTCCTGCCGTTCATTTCCCCCGATCCGCGGCACCCGCACCCACACGCTCGCGACTCCCGCGACGGGATCCCATTCCTCGATCTGATACTTCAACGCGGTCCCGAGGCCCGTGGACACCCGGAAGTCCGCGCCGTCCGCAGCCGCCTCGGCGAAGGGAAACCATTCCCCGGAGAGGCGTACCAAAATTGGAAACTCCTTCACTTCCGAACCGGCCGGGAGATTCGCACCATCGGGCGTGGTGTTGATGAACACGGATCCTGAATGACGCCAGGCCGGGTACGGGTTTGGCGGATCGCGTCGAGCGAGCTCCAGATTGCTTTGCGTCTGACGGGTCCATTCCGATGCGAGCTCGCGCACCTGTTCCGGATGCTTCGCTGCGACATCCTGAGTCTCCGAGCGGTCCGAACGCAGATCGTACAACTCCCACGCATTGGTCTCGCCGGCCGCGACCAGTTTCCAATCCCCGCGCCGCAGCGCGCGGTTTTCCTCGTGCTGCCACCAGATGGAATCGTGCAGCGAGGCCACATCGCTTCGCAGCGCCGGCACCAACGACCGGCCCGGCGCCGGGGGAACTTCCAGGCCCGCCCAGTTCGTGGGGGCCTTGCCGCCCGCCACTTCGAGCAGCGTCGGCATGAGATCCACCACGTGTCCGGCGGCATGACGCAATTCACCACGCGCGGCGATTCCGCGCGGCCACGACACAATCAGCGGCGTGGAAATCCCACCCTCGTGGACCCACGTCTTGTGTCGGCGAAAGGGCGTGTTGGCGAGGCTCGACCATCCGGGTCCGATGCTGAGAAACGTCGCTCCGGTTCCGCAGTCCGCGTCGGGATTGTGCCCGTCGCCACGCACCATCATCTCGGCGCTCGCGCCGTTGTCGGAGAGGAACAGCACCAGCGTATCCTGCTCCGCGCCCATGGAGCGGATCTGTTCCAGCACCCGACCGATTTCTCGGTCCATGCGGTCCACCATCGCCGCGTGCACCGCCATTTTGTCGGCCTGGAAGCGGCGCTGCGCGGGGTTCAGATCGGTCCAGGGCAGCGGACGGTTGATCTCATTCGCACCGAGTCGCGCGAGGTCCTCGGGAAAGGCGTATGGCGGACCGACCTCGCGTTCGATCGATGCGAGGGTGGATCCACCGATTCCGAAGCGCTGCATCCGCGACCAGCGCCCATGCCGCAGGGTGTCCCAACCCTCCACGTATCGATCCCGGTACTTCGCAACATCCGCCGCCGGGGCCTGCACCGGAAAATGCGGAGACGTGAAGGCGAGGAACTCGAAGAACGGCTGATCGCGATGCTGCGCGGCGTGTTCCTTCAGGCAGCGGATGGCGTGCTCGGCGATCGCCGTGGTGGCGTAGTAGCCGGAGTTCGGATCCACCGGCGGAAGCGGCTTGTCGTCCTCGGTGTGCAGCTTCGGCGCGAAGTACCGATCGTGATCGTTGAGGCTGTAGGAATGATCGAATCCATTCTGCAGCGGCCGGCCATCCACGTGCCATTTCCCGGAATGGTACGAGCGATATCCCAGCGGGCGCAGCAGCGCGGGCAGCAGCGGGGCCCAGCGAGGACGCGTGCCCGAGGTGCCGCTGGGCATTCCGGGAACGGTGTCGCGACGCACCTGCTGTGCGTAGAAACCGGTGAGGATCGCCGCGCGCGAGGGCCAGCAGCGGGCGGTGTTGTAGAACTGCGTGAAGCGAACTCCCGATCCCGCCAGCGCGTCCAGGTTCGGCGTCGCAATCTCCCCGCCGTAGCAGCCGAGGTCGGAATACCCGAGGTCATCGGCAACGATGAGCAGGATATTCGGCGGACGCTCCGCGGCGAGCGCGCCCGCGAGGTGCAACGTCATTGCCGCGGCCCAGAGGAGTCCGCGGGTCCAGGGGCTGCGACTCATGCTATTTCTTGGGAATCCGGTTGAGCGTGTAGTAGGCGACGTCGTGCACCAGCCGCTGGCCGTTGCGGTTGCGAAGCCCGGGGAAATGCAGTTCGTGGATGTGACCCGGCACGAGTTTGTCCACCACGAGGTGAATCACCCGTCCGTCCACATCCGCACGGGCCGACACCACCCGCTGGTCCGCCTGCTCGATCTCGGGTCCGCCGTATGCGCCGTAGAAATGATGCGTGAAGGTCTCCACCGTGTAGCTGTCGGGATCCGATGCGCTGGCCGGATCCACGGGCTGCGTGAGATGGAGATCAAATCCATCCGGGCGCACGCGGATGGAATGCACTTCAAACGGTGTGACGCCGGTCCAGTCGAGCCGTTGGAACGCGCGATCCGACAATCCCCGCACCGGCCATCCCCGTTTGCTGCCACCGACGAACACATGTCCCTCGCGGGTCAGCGTTCCGCCGATCAGTCCGGTTGCGAATCCCTGCCGAAACGGAAAGCACGCGCCTTGGTACACGCCATCGACCTGCTCCATCTCCGCACGCATCACCAGGCTCAATGTGTAATCGGCCACGAAGAACTGACCCGCGAAGGGACCGAACTTCCCGCCCGATCGATCGAGCATCACTGCCGATGCACTCTGCCCCATCTTCTTGTACGGCAGCACCACCGCGGGGAGGACGAGTTGCGGAATGCGACCCACTTCGAGGTGACGCCGTGCCGCTTCATCGCCCACTGGTTCCAAGGGGCGCGGTCCCATGTTTGGCGCTTGGTCGTACCATTTGTTTCCCGCCGGATGGCCCATGAATCCGCCCGGACGCAGCGGCTTGAGGGAACACGAACTGTTCCACGGACCCTGGCTCTCGGCGTAGAAGGCGTCGCCGGCGAGATTGAAGGCGATGCCGCCCGGGCTGCGCAGACCGCTGCACATCGCCTCCCAGCGTCCATCGGGAAAATGCCGCAACGCCCATCCGCGGAACAATCGCTCGGAGGTGTAGCTGTCGGTCAGGCCGTGAAGGGTCCAGATGGCCCCGTCGCGGTCGAAGTCGGATCCGAAAGTGTACTCGTGTTCCCCGCCCCAGGCCCACGCGTCGCTCACGGTTTCATAGCGATCCGCACGCCCGTCGCCGTTGGTGTCGAGCACGCGCGTGATCTCGCACTGCTGCGTGGCGTAGAGCACGCCGTCGCGCCAGGCGAGTCCGAGCACCTCGGTCAGGCCGCTGGCAAACAGCTTCCACTGCGGCACCGGGGGAACGGATTGCAGGCCTGTACCAAAATAGATTTCCCCGCGGCGCGTTCCGACGGCGAGACGCCCGTCGGGAAGTTCCAGAACGCTTCCCGCTTCGAGCACGGCGTCGGGGGGCATCGGGATGTCCACGATGCGATACGACTCGGCCTCGCGATCGTTCGAAGGCACGTCGGCCAGGTCGTCGGTGCTGAGATTTTGCTGCAGGTCCGACGGCGTGATGCCGCGACGGAATCCGCCGAAGTCACTTTTCCGCGGCGCGTAGGTGCCCACGTGCGAAACGTCGGATTTGGCGGTGATCCGATCCTCCAATCCCACGCACCAATAGCACGCGTTCACGAACAAACGACGAACGCCCTCCTCCTTGAAATCTTCGCCGTATCCCATGGTGGTGGTGAACACGCGCGCCGCTTTTCCGGAGGTTCCGGTGTAGGTCTTGGTCCACGCAACCGGCACCGGCGGCTTCGCGGGATCGGGCGCATCGGTGGGTTTGAGTCCCATCAGCGGTTGACCCATCAGCAGCGGACGACTGTCGCCCTCTAGCGTGGTCACCTGATAAGCGTGCGACGGACCCCAGACCGTATCGATGCCGCGCAGGATGGGATCATTGCGTCGTTCGGGCACCGGGATCCCCAGCGTGCTTTCGCTTCGGTAGCCGCCGTAGTGATCGACCCACGTCTCGCCCAGCACCTGACGTCCGAATCCTCCGCGGAAGTCCGGATGCGGCCCGCGCCACGCCCATTTTGAAAACCGCTCCTTCTGGAATCGATCGTAGTCAAAGGCATGCGTCGCGGTGCGAACGCCGATTACTGGTCGGCCCGATTCGACATACTCCACGAACTTCGCCATCTGGTCCTCGGGCAGATGACGGTAGCGGGTGAACACCACCATCAGGTCGGCGTCCTTCAATGCTTCCAGCCCCGGGATGTTGTCGTCCACCGAGGGGTCAATCTCTCCCGTCTGTTTGTTCACCGAGAACAGCACGGTGCATTGGAAGCCGTGTCGTTCCGCCAGGATGCGCGCCATGGCAGGCATCGATTCCTCCGACCGGTACTCCTCATCGCCGGTCACAAACACGATGCGCTTTCCCTTCCCGGGACCGTGGCGTCCCTTGTACGTGAGCCACGGATGGTCTTCATCGGCATGAGACATCGCCCCCGAGGCGAGACAACCGAGGACCAGTGCCAGCACGCGCAGCGTCAGGCGATGCATCCAAAGCTTACCACGCATAGTCCACCTCCAGCCGGGTCGGCCCGTTGCTCGTTTCGATCGGGATCAAAAGTTCCTGCCGCCCCTCCGAGGTGCGTACCAATGCTGATACGCCCTTCCCCGCCCGCAGTGTGAGTGTGTCGTCGAGTCGCCAGGCATTCGCAGAGATCGTCTTCAGGTTTCCACTCGCGAGTCGGAGATACAGGGTCGAACCCGCGGCCGCGGAGGTTTTGTCGAAGCTCAACGTGCGTCTCAACGCCTCGCCGCCCTCCGCAGATTCGATCGGGAGGAACACATCCTGCACCGCGCTGCCGCGAACCGAATAGAGCAGGGTGGGACGCTTGCTGGGATCGAGCTGGTACCCATGGAATCGGATTCCGAGGCTGCGGCTCGAGGCTTTGGGCCACGGGGATTGCGCATCGGGAAGTTCGGCGAAGGCGGGTCCGTGCGGGAATACCACCACGTTGGAACCCAGCGGACGGATCTGTCCCATTCCCTGCACGCCCCAATGCGGTGCGGCATTGAGAAAGCGACCACGCCACAGCAGCGAGAGGCGAAGCTCCTCGGCATCGAAGGCCAGATTCGATCCGCCCGGATGTCCCACCGCCACCGCGCGAAAACCCGCTTCCCACAATTTTCCACGGTACACCACGGTCTCGCCTCCGACGGTCAACTCCATGCTTTGACGACTGAGTCCTTCGGGGAACCGCGCCTTCAGGCCATCGCTGAGATACGTCCAGATCGCCGCGTGCTGACGCGACGTGTTGCCTCCGAGAACGGCGGGCATGGGACTCACGCCATCGGGCCAAAACGCCGGCATGCGCGTTCCGGAATTGAACTGGTTCGGGTCGCGCAGGAACCGGTGGAACCAATCCTCGTTCAGGCGCGTCGGCGTCGTGATGAGGTCCAGCACCTGCATGGTGTGGGCGGGTTGGCGATTGAACCGGTGGCACACGATGCACGACAGCCCATCGGTCCCCACGAGCTTGCGACCCGCCTCGCGCTGGGCTTCGGGAGTATCGGAATTCTCGGGCAAGGCCATCGCGTGGCGATCGAGCGAGACGAAGGCCTCGGCAAGCCACGCCACATTGCCCGCGCCGAACACCGGCATGCGCGTGCGCAAATACGGACGCACGCCCGTGCCCTGCGACAACACCTCGCGCAGCCACTCGGGTCGGAGCTTATCCCCCACGCCGTCCAACCGCGGCGGGATGCGTCCCTCGTCGCCAAGGTCCTCACCCGACGATGTGAAAAACGCATCGCGTTCCGAAGCCACCCCACCCACGCCACCGCGCGCGTGACATGCAACGCAGCGGAAGGTGGTCATGGCCTGCGATACCCGATCGCGCGGGCTCGGTGCCAGGACATTTGCTGCGGCCAGTCGCTGAATCGCGGCGCTCAACGAAGCGCGCTGCACCAGCGTCAGCGTGAAACGAGGCACCGCGACAGGAACCAGCGCCGCCTCCGCGAGACATCCACGCGTCGCATTCAATGCCGCCAACGCCGGCGCCGGTGCAGCGGTGCCATTCGGTTCGTGGCAGGCGGCGCAGTGCAGTTGATCGTAGATGCGCCGGCCCGCGACGACCTTCGCCGGGTCCACCGCGAACTGCACCGGTTCGGCAATGGGTTCGCGCGAATGACGCAGCCGCGACGGGGCGAACACTTCGCGTGCAATACCCGGTCCATCCCACTCCAGCGTGATCGACGGTTCCTTCGATCCGCGTTGAACGAAATCAATCACCAGCGGGTACCAGCCCGGATCGAGCCGCAGCGTGGCCTGTCCATCCACGTTCTCCCGCTGCCAGCTGTCCTGGCCCAATCGCCATCCGTCGGCGATCGAGAGTCGGGCCGACCCCACCGCCTTGAAATGGAACGTGTACCGTCCCGCCTTCTCGATCTGGAACCAGCCGCTGAACCGCAGGGCGTAGTTGCGCTCGCGCGACAACGGCGGGAGTGAGAAGTCCGATGCCGGACCGCTGCGCTGAATCTCCGGCGCATCCAGATCCTCCAGCGATCGAATCCGACCGCCGAAGCGGATCCGTTCCATCGGAGCCGGCACCTGCGTGTCGCGAAGCAGGTAATGGGAAATGTCCGCGGCCTCGCGTTCGGTGAGGCGCAGCGACGGCATGCGTCCCGACGGACGCAGCGAAAGCGGATCCTGCAGGAACTGCTGAAGTCCCTCCGCCGACCACTTCGCGCTCATCACGGGAAGCGGCACCGACCCTTCGATCTGCGCGGCGGGATTCTGCGGATCGTGGCACGCCACACATCCAACCCGATGGTACAACTCCTCGCCGCGGGTTACCGCACCGCGATCCGGCATCACGCGTCGGAACGGAGTCGTCTCACCCAATGCCAAAAAATGCGCCAGCGCCTCCGCGCTCGAAGCCCGCTCTGCCTCGGGCAGCGCGTGCAGCACGTCGGGCATGGTCGAACCCGGCTTGGCTTCCTGCGGATTCAGGAGATAGCGCGTCACCCACGCGGGATCGACGCGACGTCCCAGACCCGTCAATCGCGGGGCCGCCTTGGGAGCGATCCACGCCGATTGCGCGGGCGACGCGGCGTGGCAGGTGGTGCAGCGAAACTCTCCGAGCAATGCCTCGCCGGTGGGAACCACGGGCGCTGCGTTCACCCCGCCTGCGAGCGCAGTCGCCCACGCTCCGGCGACGACCACCGCCGTCCACCAGCGCGCGGGACGATTGAAAAACTCCATGCGGCGTTCTGTGGGGGTTGGCGGTGAACTTGTGATTCCTACGAAACGTCCACCAACCGCTTCCCGAGAACATCGAGTCGCGGACGAATGCCGAGACCAGGATTGGTACTCGCCTCCATGTATCCATTCACCCGCTGGGGTGCGCCCTCCGCGGTGCTGACGGTGACGTAGCTGTTGAAGTCGGTGCTGGTGAAGCGGAGCGGCTCCGGCGTGCTGTGGGCCAGGTGAGCAATCGCCGCCGTGGTGATGTCGCCGCCCCAGCTGTCTTCCAGCGTCATTGCGATGCCCATGCTCACGCAGAGGTCGCGCACCTGCTTGGTGCGGGTGAGGCCGCCGAGCTTGCTGATCTTCAGGTTCACCACGTCCATGGCCAGATCCGCCCGGGCCCGGAGGAGCACGTCGAGGCCGTCGATATTCTCATCGAGCACGAAGGGATGATCCGTCTGACGTCGCACCGCGAGGCACTCCTCGTAGGTGAGGCAGGGTTGCTCGATGTAAACGTCGAGATCGCGCACCGCGCGGACAACGCGAACCGCCTCGTGCTGGGTCCAGCCGGTGTTGGCATCGGCCACCAGACGGTCGGTCGGCTTCAAAATTCCCCGCACGGCGCGGATGCGTGCGATGTCCACATCGGGATCTCCGCCCACCTTCAATTGGAACCGAGTGTATCCCTCGGCGCGATAGCCCGCGACCTTTGCGGCCATGATCTCGGGATCCTCCTGCGAAATCGCGCGGTAGAGCCGGACGGATTCGCCGTAGCGACCACCCATCAGCGTGCAGACCGGCAGGCCGGTGGCCTGGCCGAGGATGTCCCAGCACGCGATGTCCACGCCCGACTTCACATACGGATGCCCCTTCAACACGGCGTCCATGCGATGATTCAACCGGGCCAATTCCCGGGGATCCTCGCCAATGAGATGCGGCCCGAGCTCGCGCAAACCGGCGCGAACGCCCTCCGCATACGCCGGCAGGTAGAACGGTCCGAGCGGACACACCTCACCGTAGCCGATGAGGCCGGTGTCCGTCTCCACGCCCACGATGGTGCTGTCGAACACGGTTACCGATTTCCCGCCCGACCATTTGTAGGTGGTTTCATGCAGGGGGAGATCGACTCGATGGGCAAAGATCCGCGTGATTTTCATGGGATGCAGGATTTGGGACGTCGTCGGGCTCGGAGCTCGTGGGAGGATCGGCAGCGCACGAGCCGAAGTCGATGCAGTCCTTGCACCTTTACAATAAAACGACCGGTTCGCGCGCCATCGCCCGTCGGGTTCCCACTCCCGGGGCCGGTCGCCTCCCACGAATTCCGACAAAGAGTGGCGTTTGCCGAGGAATGGATTCACATCTTGCCGGTCGATGAACCTCTCCCGCATTTCAGTTCGGATTCAAGCACTGGCCTTGTTCGCGCTCCTCGCGTTTCGGTCGGAGGCCGCCGAGCCGGCTGGATTTCCGAACCCCATCCTCCCCGGCGCCGATCCCCACGCCATGGTCGTCGGCAACACCTTATGGATCTACCCCACCTGGAGCGATGAACCAGGCCGCCAGCGTTTCTTTGCGTTCTCCAGTACCAACGTTGATACCGGCCGATGGGAACGTCACGGACCGGTGCTGGATTTTGACCAGGTGAACTGGATTGGAGACGACGGGCAAAAGCGTCATTACGCCTGGGCTCCTTCGGTGCTGCGCGGGAACGGGAAGTTCTATCTGTACTACTCCGTGGGGCCGCAGCATCCGACCCCGTCCCGTATTGGCGTCGCCGTCGGCACCCAGCCCGGAGGTCCGTTTGTGGACTCGGGCAAGCCTCTGCTGACCGGAGACGAACGGTTCGAGGCCATCGATCCGATGGTCTTCACCGATCCGAAGTCCGGAAAAAGCTTCCTCTACGCGGGTGGCAGTGCCGGGGCGAAGCTGCGGGTGTTTGAGTTGAAGCCCGACCTCGTGAGCCTCGATCACGAGATCCCGGTGGAGACGCCGAAGAACTTCACCGAGGGGGCCTTCATGCACGAGTACCAGGGAAGATACTACCTCTCCTACAGTCACGGGGGCTGGCAGCGGTCGTCGTACTCCGTTCATTACGCGACTGCGCCCGGTCCCGTCGGACCCTGGACCTACCACGGCGCGATCCTCACCAGTGATGAAACCCGAAAGGGTCCCGGTCACCATTCGTTCGTTCAGGCACCCGGGAACCGCAGGTGGCTCATTGTGTACCACCGGTGGCAGGATCAAACCGGCGATGGCCCGTACAAGGGTTCACGGCAGGTTTGCATCGACCGCGTGGAGTACGATGCCAACGGTTTGATCCAACCGATTCAGATGACCGGGAAGTAGCGGGATCACTGGGCTCCGTTGCGCACGCCGGGATCGCCCGTGGGCGGAGGTGCGTGATCCCTCGCAGACCGTGGACCCAGCAGCTCGATCAGGTGTGGCTTCAAGGCGTCTGCCCAAATCTGGTACCCGGTCACCGACAGATGCAGGCCATCGACCGTCGTACCGTCCACCAGCCTGCCTTCCCGGTCGGCCAGGCGATCCGATAGATCCACGAACCGGACCTTCTTTCCATCGGTCATCGTTGCCAGTCGTTGGTTGATCGTTCGGATCAACGGAATCAGCCGGGTTCCGCGCCGGCCATCGTTGCGTGGAAATACGCCGGTCAGGATTACCGTCGCCCCGGGCGCCTTCTCAAGGATCGTTCTGAGAATCGCGCGAATTCCCCCCGTCACGTCCTCCACGAGTTCCTCCGCGCGCTCCGTCGCATCCGCTCCACCCAGGTTGTTGGTGCCAGCGAGCACCACGATGACCTTGGGATGAACCCCATCCAGTTCGCCCTCGCGAATGCGCCACAACACGTTCTGAACGGTGTCGCCTCCCCAGCCGAAATTGCCCGCATTCCATCCGAAGAAATTGGTGCGCCAGTTGGCGAGAAAGTCGCGGTATTGCGGATCCTTGGTGCCCCATCGGCGGGTGATGGAATCGCCGAGAAAATAGAGGTCGATCCCGCCCTGCCGCGCCTTCTCGACAAGCTGGGTGTGGGCGATCCGGGAATTCGGATCTGCACGCTCCCGCGGGGACGCGTCCGCACGCGCGCCCGAACCCACCAGGCCCCCAAGCAGCGTCAACGCCAGCGTGAGAGTCAGTCCGACCACAGCGGGAACAGGCCTTGGAATTGGCGGTTTCATGTCGAAGGAGAAGTGCCCGAGAGGATCGAATCCATCCGCTGGGGTAAAGGATTCTATCTCCACGCGATGGGATGGCTTCGAAATGTCGGCGTTTTCCCGAATGGGGGATCGACCCGTGCCTGCGGGTTCGTCCATTTTCGGTGCGCCGGAGTTCGCGGCACCCAAACCCATGAGCCATTCTTTTTCCCGTTTGCGTCATCTGCTGGCGCTGGTTGCGTTCGCCGGCGTCGCCTGCTGCGGACTCGCCGCGGCCGATGCGTTGAACCTCACGTCGCCGATGTCCTACGCCGTGTTTCAACGCTCCGCCGCCAACACGGCGCGCGTTCCGATCGCGGGTTCGTTCGACAAACCGGCCGCGCAGATCGAGGCCCGCGTCTCGCTCATCGCGGCGTATCGCGAGGGCGTCGATGGCAAGTCCTCCGGTTTTGTCGTGATCGCCAAACCGAATTCCCGCGAGTTCAAGGGCTCGCTCGAAGTCGCCGCTGGCGGCTGGTACACGCTCACCGTCCGGGCCCTCGATGCGTCGGGCTCGGTGATCGGCGAGAGCACCATTTCCAAGGTCGGCGTGGGCGAGGTGTTCGTCGCGGCGGGACATTCCTTTTGTTCCAATTTCCAGGGAATCCGTCCGGGTCGATCCGAGGAGGACCGCGTGGCCACGTGCATCGACTGGACCAACACGCCGCCCGCACGGCTTGGGTTCCGCCATGCCGACGATCCGTTGCGGCCAGCCGATGCGCACCGGGCCTCGCCCTGGACCGCGGTGGGCGATGTGCTGGTGCGCCAGCTGCATGTTCCAGTTTTGATCATCTCCACCGGCATTGGCGGAACGACGGTCGAGCGCTGGCGCAAGGTGGCGGAGGATCCCAAGAACGGGGATTCCTCCTATGTGGCTTGCCGCGCCACGCTGCAGCACTGGACTCCGTACACCGGCTTGCGCGCGATCGTGTGGTTCGGAAATGAGAATGATCTCAATCAGGGCCCGAGCGCCGAGGTGTTTTACGACAACTTCAAACGGCTCATCGCCCGCAGTCGGATCGACTCCGGATATCCCAAACTGCCATGGGTGATCGGATTTGATGCGTTCGATCCCGGGATTCTGGAAAAGATTGGCCCCACCGAAATGCAGCGACGCAAGGAGCGGATCGATCGCGGTGCGCAGCACGTGCTGGAGACGGTGCCGTTCACTTACGACGGTCCGCAGACCGATGATCTCGGGCCCGAGTACCGCCGCGTGGATGGCGATCACTTCAACGAAGCCGGCGTTCAGCAGTTGGGAATCCGCTTCGCGCGCAAGATCCAGCAGGCGTTCTTTCCGGCCACCCCACCGGCCCCGATGGAGCCCCGCTCCCCGTAGTCCCCGCGGCGGATCGCCCTCACTCCTTCACGAAGAGTTCGAATCGAAGTGGCGGGGCCTTGGAGTTTGCAGGCGTAAACGCCCCGAGCCGATCCGGCTCCACCACGCCGAGCCGTCGGTATCCCAGCGGCGGGGCGGAACCTTCGAGAAGCAGCGCGTACGCACCGGGGGGATAGGTGAAGCCCTCAGCGGTGGAGTCCGCTGCCCGGGCAGGCCTTGGCCCGCGGCCGAGGTGCCCGGAGTCGTCGATCAAAAGTGGTACTCCCGATTTGGGGCTGCCCCAGTCGCGAATGCGGACGACCTGGCGATCTTCGCGAATTCCGAGGAGCAGGGGATCGGCGCTGCGGTCGAGTCTGGCGGCCTCCACGGCAGGGACGCCTCCCAGGAACAACGCGCGATGGCGTCCTCCGAGCTCACCGAGGCGGATGCGGCGATCTTCCACCGCGAGATCCCCGAGCGACATTCCGGTCGCCCCGAGGTGCAAGTTGTCGTTCCCCTCGCGCAGGCCCTCGCCCGATTTCGCACCCACGCTGAGATTCCCGGATCCCCGCTGCATTGCGGCCAGCGCCTTCGAACCCACGGCGGTGTTCCCCGAGGATTCGCGGGCCTGGGTCAGGGCCTCCGATCCGACGGCGACCGTTCCGTTCCCGACACGGCTTCGTTGAAGCGCATCGGCTCCCACCGCGACCTGATTCGTTCCGCTCGTTTCACGCGCCTCGGGACCGATCGTGACATTGAAGGTGTTGGAGCGACCTCGGGCGATGGCGTTGCTCGCGCCTGCGGGGCCCGCGAGTTGAAGGACGTGCTCTCCAATAACGGTGTCTCCGGAGCCTTGGGCACGGGCGCGCGAAGCGTTGGTGGCTGAGCCGCCTCCGCGGGTTGCGGCACCACGAACCCGGTTGGTGGCTGCGCCCACGAGGTCGATGCGTGGAACCGCAGGCTCACGCGGTCGGAGAATTACCGGATCGCGATCTGCCGCCGCTTTGGAGTTCGCAGCCGACGGACGCGAAGCTCTCTCACCGTCCCGGGATTCGGCTCGACTGGATTCCCGGTCCTCAACGCTGGAGGCAGTCGTGTTGGTCTTGCCGTTTTCCACTGAGCCCACACGATCGCCTCGTCGCGCGCGACCGGGTTCGGGTTTCGAGGTCCAAGTCGGAGCGCCGCGGAGCAGCCCATTGTATTTGGATCCGGTGGCTGCGGCGCGGTTAGTGGCGACGCTGCCGCTTCCGTCCTTGAGCGGCAGATAAAGCACGAGGCCAGGTTCGGTTCCCTTTAGGTCCCGTCGATAGTCCCTGCGAATCTCCTCTTCAGAACGCGCCCGATTCCACACCCGAAACTCGGTCAACGATCCCTTCATGGAGCCCTCATCCGACTGGCCGATCCAAAGCGATCGATTCGTCGATGCAGCGAATCGGCCGAGCCCGGGCTTTGAGACGGACAGAACTCCATTGGTGTAGAGCCGCATGTCGTTGCGGGCGCGGCTGGCCACGAAGGCGAGGTGAGTCCAGTTCCCCATCGTTCTTGGAAGGCCCGGTGCGCTGAGGCGTCCCACCGATGCCGGTCCGCCGAAATCCCACCGAATCCCCCCGCCCGCCTGGCCCAACACTCCCGCCATCGCGGACAGGGCACCGGATCCGCTGCCACCTCCGAATGAGAAAAAGGACCCGAATCCCGCGCTGCTTGGGAGGGCCCAGAACTCCACGGTGGACTCGTTGGGATCGATTGCCGCGTCCGCATCGGGAACTTCAATGCTTTCGATGGCCGATGTACCAAATTCGGGCACCAGCCGCGTGCCGGCGTTCGCAAGATCCCCGCGGCTGCGCCAGAGGAGCACCACGAGCGCGAGGAGCGCCGCGATTCCGCCGAAGATGGCCAGGAGTTTCCACCATGGTCTGCGCCGCACGCCGGCAAGCGGACGCCGCTCGATGGCCTTCAGGTCGCGACGGAATTCGGCGGCGGTGGGATAGCGTTCCGCCGGATTCGGCCGCAGCGCGCGGTCGATGATGGGATCGAAGCGCGGGTCCACGTCGGCCGCCTCACTCGGGGGCGTCCAAGGGCTGCGGGGCACATCTCCGGTCAGCAGCTCATGGAGCACTACGCCGAGCGAATAGAGGTCGGCCCGGCTGTCCACGACCACCCCGGGTGTCGACAACTCCGGGGCTCCGTAGTCTCCGGCATCCATCGCCATCGCCTTTCCGGAAGAGCCCCGGGCGAGACCGAAATCGACGATCTTCACCCTCCCGGAAGCATCCCGAAGCAGGTTGGTGGGGCGAAGATCGCGATGGACCACACCGCGTTCATGCGCGCGCTCCAGCGCATCGCAGATCTGGATGGCGATCTCCACCGCCTCGGACTGACTCACGCGCCCGTGCATGCGCACGTGTCGCGCGAGATCTGTTCCGTCCACCGGTTCCTCGACCAGATACAAGAGGCGTCCCACCTCGCCCTGTTCATACACGCCGGCGATCCCGGGATGGGAGAGATCCGCGAGGGCCTTCACCGTGAACCGGAGGCGCTCGAGAAAGCCTGGATCATTTCCGGTCACTGAATCCGTGGGCATCACCTTGATGGCGACATTGCGTTCCTTCGCAGTTTGAACCGCGCGATACACCGCTGACCGTTCTCCGCGTCCGATCAATTCCAGAAACCGGTACTGGGGCAAAAGCGACTGCAACTCGGCCACCAACGGCGGGGTCCAGGATCGAAGCCCACGACTCGAACCGGGCGAGGCGTTGAATCGGCTGGAATCCATGGGAATTGAGAAACGCGCCGGCGCGGAGCGACTCGGGCGCTTACGGCTTCACGTACAGGTCCAGCGTGATTTCCTTCGGTGCAGATCCAGCGGGCCGGTATTCCGATCGCATCACTCCCAGTCGGGTGAATCCGGCCGGGGGTGGCGAGCCGCTTCGAAGTAAAAGAATTGATCCAGACACCGGCTCCGCTGCCACGTGCGACAATGTACCGCCCGATGCGACCCCGCGGCCCAGATGCCCGGCATCATCCACCACCACGGGCGTTCCTCCTGGCAATTCCGGGAGCGAGTGGAGTCGGACCACCTTGCCATCGCGTTGCATCGCCAACGGAAGAACGGACGCCACTCCGGCATCCTGAACCCCGCCGAGGTACAGGGCGCGGTGACGTCCCTCGACGTCCCCGATGCGGATCGTTCCGCTCTCCGACACCTGGCGTCCTCCGGGAAAGGCGGTGGTCGCGCCGACGTACAAATTGTCCGATCCACTGGTCAGCCACGCGCCCACGCCACTGCCGAGGGCAATGTTTCCCGAGCCGCTTTGGAGTGAGAAAAGAGCCTGATCGCCAATGGCAGTGTTGTCCGCGCCGGCCACGCTCGATCCGAGCGCACTTCGGCCAAGGGCCACATTGCCATGGCCCGACACATTGGCCCCGAGCGCGAATGCACCCACCGCCACGTTGCGATAGCCGGTGGTATTGGCCATCAAAGCCGCATATCCCACGGCCACATTCATCGCGCTCTCCGGGGCGCGGGAGAGGAAATCGCCGCTGAGATCAATGGAGGCGAGCGCCTTGTCGCCGTACGCCGTGTTTCGGAACGGAACTGTTCCTCCGGGCACCGCGGGTGTCTGCGCTGCGAGAAGTCCGCCACTCGCCAGCACAACAAGGCCGCACGACCAACCGTGAATCGGCAGCGAGAATGAGCAGGGCGTGGGCATAGCAGGCGGGAGCGGCCCCCGCGTCCCAACGCCGAGGCTACCCCCTAGTCCCATCGAACCCCGGGGCCCGCGGCTTGAATGATTCCTTTCGGTCCCTGGATGCGGAACCGACCCCAAAACTCCAATCCGCTAGCGCCCCGCCCGCAGTTTCAACACCCGGCGCAGGTGCGGCTCGAGGCCATCGGCACAGAACTGGAAGCCCAGGGAATTCGGATGAACCCCATCCACCAGGCCATGCGATTGCGTCGGAGACAGCATGGTCAGGCCATCGACAAAAAAGATCTGCCGGTCCCCGGCCTTGCGCCGCGCCTTCACGAAGTCGCTGGTGATGGAACGCTTCCGCTCCTGGGTGGCGTGTGCCTCGGGCGATCCGCTCTCGGAGGGAAACCAGAACGGGCTGGTGATCAAAATTGGCACCTTGGGGTGCCGCGCGCGCAGCGTGGCCACGAAGCCCGGAAGCGTGTCGCGATACATCTCGGGCGAAGGATTGCCCCAGTAATCCAGGACGTAGGCCGATGGACTCAACTCCGCGAGCGCCGTGGCCACTGCGGGCTCGCCCAGTCCGTTGCCGGAGAAGCCGAGGTTGATGAAGTCCACGTTCAGCCGCCGACCCAGAATCGCGGTGAAGCTCAGGCCGGGATTCTCCGCGCAGCCGCCCTGGGTGATCGATGACCCGTAGAACACCACCGGATTCGGGATCGCATACGGCGCGGGTTCCTCAATTTTGGAATCCGCATCCAGTGTGATCCCCTGGAGCGTCACCGCCTTGTAGAGCGGCAGGTACAGGGTGACCTCGCGAAGACGCCGATCCGGGCCGAGCGTCCAGTCCTTGCGAATCTTCCCGGCGCTGTCCGGCCACGCGCTGTTTCGGTAGGCGCCATCCACGTACAGGTCGAAGCCGCTTTGGCCCACCGTGGTCATGTGGTGCATGGTGGAAGTGTCGGGATTCGCTGCGGCGAGGATCAGGTGCGTCGAATCCGTGCGAAACCGGATGCGGGCCCCGGAGGGATGCTGCGCGAGGGACCACACGGCATCGGTGACCGTGGACTTCAACCGGAGCGGAAGCCGGTGAAGAATCGGCGCATCCTCCGAGTACCAACCCAAACCGGTGACGTGAAGGTGCGGCGAATCAGGCTTCAACTCGATCGGCGTCCCGGCGAAAGCCGCGCTGGTGATGAACAGAACGAGCGGCGCGAGGATCCGTTTCATGCAGGAAGGAGGGCCAACTGAAAATGAGTAATGAAAAATTAAGAATGAACCTTCCGGACGGCCGACTTTGGGCTTGGGACTTTGGACCTTCGACTTGTCCCGTCTATTTCCGCGCCTCCGCCGTCTTCTGGTTCATGCGCTTCACCGACTGCAGCAGGAAGTCGACATCCGCGAAGGGCTTGCCGCCGGTGCGCTTCCAGTGAACCCGACCTTGTGTGTCGATCAACACGGTGGAGTGCAGTTCCAAATCCTCGAAGTCGTCGAACGATGCAAACCGGCGCGCATTCTCGTGGTTCACGTCGGACAGCAATCGGATCGCGAGCTTACCCAGCTTTGGTGACGCCTTGTTCTTCTCCGGAGTCACGCTGCTCACGCCGAGCACCACGGTGTTCTCGCTGCTCCAGTCGTCCCCGTGCCCGTTGATCGATTTCAGCTGCTCCACGCAGTGAACGCATTCGTCGTTGAGGTAAAATACCAGCAGCACGTTCGTTCCGTGGAACTGATCGAGCGTCACCGGTTTTCCGTCCACATCCAGGCAGTTGAGTTTCGGCGCGGCGTAGGGCTCCCAGTTCAGCGTGCCCAGATGCGCGAGCAGTTCGGGTCGGTACGCCCGCTCGGGGGCGAGCGTGGGCGCGATCGGGCCGGACTTCAAACCGAGCGCCGCGGCCGACGTCATCCATCGGAGATTCTTCTGCGCACCCGACCACACGTACAGCAGGCGTCCGAAGGCATCTTCGGCCTTCTCCTTCGCGCCCGCGGCGGCCTGCGCGCGTGCGAGACCCGAGAGGGTGAAGGCATCGTAGGGCTCCTGCTTGAGCGCGCGTTCGTAGGCCTCCACCGCGAGCCGTGCTTCGCCCCGTTCCAGATACACATCGCCGAGCAACCGATTCACCGGCCAGGGACTTCCGGGCGGATCGTTGTCGTAATTCCCCGCATCGCGTTCCTTCTTCTCCGCCGCGGCGGCATCGAGCAGCAGGCGCGTGGAGTCGAGCAGGTTCCCCTCCGCAGCGAGCAGGAGTCCCTCGGCGATCTTGATGATCTCGGACGACTCGGATTCCTTCTTGTTGCCGGCGAGCCCCTTCAATTCCTGCAGCTTGGTGCGGGCCTGGTGCAGATCCTTCTTGCCGGTGTAAGCGAGCGTTTCGGCAAAGGCGCGCATCAACTTGTCATTCGGAAGGTCACGCCAGGGAATGGCTACGGAATTGGAGCGCGACAGAATGTCATCCCAACGCTCGAACTTCACCATCCCGCGGACCAGCGCCACCATGCCCTGATCAAAGGCGCCGTATTGGTTGTCCTTGTTGGACTCCGGATCCCGCGGCGCGGCGAGCAGATCGCGCGCTCCCTGCAGGGCCACATCGACCATTCCGAGCTGCTCCTGGATGTAGCAGAGGTAATTGCGATTGTGGGCGAAGTTCCAGGTCTCGAACGGAAGCGCGAGCTGTTGGTTCATGTACTGCAGCTCAATGCGCGTGGCGGTGTCCATCGACCACGCCGCCTCGTGCCACAGCCCCATCTTGGTGAAGTTGTGACCCGGCATGTGGTCGGCATGACCCACCTTCGGCGCGACCTGACCATAGCGAATGCAGCTGGGAAGGCCCTGCTCCGGCGCCGCGGTGTCCCAATTGTGAATCCGGTAGTGATGCGCGCCGGGATGATCCGGTTCCTTTGCCAGCACCTGCTGGATCATCAATTCGGTACTCAGGGCGTGGCCGGGATGAATCGAGAACAGGGCGAAGAGGGCCTTGGCCTCAATGTCGTCGGGATACTTGAGCGCGATGGCTTGGAGGCGTCGGCACAGGATCTCGGCCCGTTCCTTGCCTCCGAGCGTGAAGGAATCGCCGGTAAAGGAATCGGCCCACGCTTCGATGTACAGGCGCTCCCGTTCGCTGACCGTTTTCTTCAGTCGGACCGCGTCGTTGAGAAAATCGAGGTACCGCTTCACGTCCGGCTTGTCGAGCGGACCACGGGTGAACCAGTTGAGTCCGCATCGGGCGAGACCCCAGTAAGCCATCGCGTTGTCGGGATCGAGCTTCAGGCACCAGCGGAAGGATCGTTCCGCCTCCTCGAACCAGAAGGAGTGCAGCAGCGTGTTGCCCTGATCAAACCAGTCCTGCACCTCGGGCACCTTCGTGGTGATGGGGAAGTGCGAGTGGCCAATGCCCTCCATTTTCCAGGGCTTCTGGCGAAGGCCCGAATCAAAGGCGGTGCCATGACGCGAATGCCCGGCGTCCTCATCGGCCAGGCCGACGGAGACAACGCCAAGGCCAAGAAACAGGGCCGCAAACCAGGAACTCGCTCGCAATGGATGCATGAGGGGAAGGGATTGGTTTTCCCCGGGATGCACGCGTGAGACGCCCATCATCTCGATACGTGTGCGGGCCTGGGGCCGCGCAACGGTGCGTGCTCTTCACCTGCAAGGCGACCGAAAACGGTACGCCTCAAATCAAGGACCTGACACAGGAACCTGGATGCGGGGCTCTTGGTTTATCGGCTGGCGCCTCAGCTCCCGTGCTCGGAAACCAAAGCAACCCCCGACACCACACCCCGCATCCAGACGCTGGCGGCTCGCGCAAGATCCCAAAGTTTCTCTGGTCGATCCTCGATGCCGCCCCTTTTCCCAGGAACCGGCCGGGTCCTGGGTAAAGCCGTTACTTCGGCATCACCCAGATGTTGCGATAAAACACCGGATTGCCGTGGCCCTGGAGGAAGAAAGGACCGCCCGAGGCGTCTTCCTTGCGGCCGTTGCCGGGGGTGTTCTTCACCAGTTCGAGATTGGTGTGAATGGGAAAGCCGTTGTGTCGAACGGTAAGCCGCGCGTTCTCCGTCTTGGCGCCCGAGGCATCGAACTTCGCCGCAGTGAATTCGATGTCGTAGGTCTGCCACACCAGCGGCGGGAAACACATGTTCACCGCGGGCTTGGCCAGGGTGTAGATGCCGCCGCATTCGTTGTTCTCACCCTTCAGTCCGAAGGAGTCGAGCACCTGCACTTCGTACCGATCCTGGACATACACGCCGCTGTTGCCGCGGTCCTGTCCGCGTCCGAGCGGCTTGAACGGAAGCAGAAACTCGAAGTGGGCGGTGAAGTTGGTGAACACCTGCTTGCTGCGGGTTCCGGCGGCGAGGAGGCCGCGGGAGTCGATGTGGCCATCTTCCCATCCAGCCGCGCTTGTGCCGTCGAACAAAACCACCGCGCCCGTGGGTGGCTTGGCACCAAGGGTCGGGCTGGTGCGGCTCACCTTTTCCATGATGTAGGGACCGCCGTTGGGCGTGGTGACCGTCAGCTTGCCGCCGGCGAGTTCCACATGACGCCCATTGCCGGCTTCGAACACCACCTTGTCGCCGTCGCGCTTGCCGGGGGTTTCGGTTTTTGATTCCTGATTCCATCCCGCGCCCGGAAGCCCGCCGGGGTAGGTGACGAGACGAAACTCGCCGTTGCCCAGGGCGATGACCTGCGAGCCGCCCCAGTCGTTCTTGTACTCGCCCTGCGCGACGTAGTCGGCCCCGCCCGCAGCGGGATCGAGATAGGTGGGTATTTCGGCCGCGCGCAGCGCAACCACGGCAGCCAGCGACAAGCCGGCAAGGAGGAGGCGATTCATGATGCCTCAGTCAATCCCTCCGCCCCCCGGTTGTCAGGCCCGGAATTGATCTGAACCCCAAAACGGCAGTTCAAAAAGAGTTCAACCACAGATGGACACGGATAAACACAGATGAAAACGCGCGAAACGGAAGGATTCATGGATCACCCAGAAGGTGAGACCGTTTGAGACCTCTTGAGTCACGCATCTCCCTCTCCATCTGTGTGAATCTGTGTCCATCTGTGGTTTCAACTGCCGTTTTTAGGTTGAAAGGTTAAAAAGTTGAAGGGTTGAAGGGGAAATCTGCCCCGCGGCGTGGCAACGCCGCCGAAACTCCAAAAACGACCAGCAAAAGCGCCGTCGTTTTCAGATTGGAAGCCGGGTGTCAGACGGTGAACACCTCTCGTGCCTCACTCGGCAGGCGAATGAACCGGAAACGCATCCCTCGCTCCTTCTCTCTGCCCATCTGCGGTTTGAACTGCCGTTTCTCGGTTCAACCCTTCAACCGCCGTTTCCAGGTTGAACAAAATTTCCACGAACCAATCCCACCCCGCAGGCGTACCACTGCAGGTCTGCAACAGCCTTCGTGGCAAAATCCACTTCGAACAACTAACGATTTAGTTGACTCCGGAAAAGCTGCTGGCACTGTAACAACTAATTCGTTAAGAGATCGTGCGATATGTCTCGCAAGAAATCATCAACACTCACTGACGCGGAACACCGGATCATGGAAGTGATCTGGTCGCGCGGTTCCGGAACGGTGGCCGACGTGGTCGAGGCGCTGTCCGGTGAGGAGGGCACGGCGTACAACACGATCCTCACCCTGATGCGGATTCTCCGCGACAAGGGGTATCTCACCTGCCGAAAGAGCGGACGCGCCCACATCTACGTCCCGAAGGTTCCGCGCGCCGATGCCGCCCGGAGCGCGGTTCAGCAGCTTCTCGGCAAGTTCTTCGCCGGATCCCCCGGGGAACTCGTTCTCAGTTTTCTGCGTGAAGAGGAACTCAGTCCGGCCGAGCTGGACGAATTGAAGCGCCGCATCCGGGAGAAGAAACCATGAGCACCCCCCTTGAATCCCTCGCCCGTGAGGCGCTCGCCGCGCTGGTCAACGGAACCGTGCAGGGTTGTCTTGTGACCCTGCTGGTCGTGCTGCTGCTCTCCCGACTCCGCCAATTGAATGCCGCCACGCGCCACGCGGCCCTGATGGTCACCTTGTTCGTGGTGGCCGCGCTGCCAGTGCTCCAGTGGGGCAGTGCGCGCCTGGATTCTTCCCGCGCCGTGCCTGCGGAGTTCCTTCACCAGGATGCGACCGAAACCGCAACCGTCGGCACCGCGGTGATTCCCGAGACGCCAACGGAGCTCGCGGTTGAATCGCTGAAGGAGTCCAACCCGACGGCCCCGGCCTTGGAATCGGCGGACGAGCCCACGGCGAATGCGGCGCCCGGCCATTCCGCATGGAAGCGCCTTGAGAGCTGGTTTCAGAACACGACGCCTCAATTCTGGATCACCCGTTGGTCGCTGGGCATTCCCGGACGCTGGGTGATGGGACTGCTCGCCCTGATGGCGCTGGGTTCGATTGTTCTGCTCGCCCGCCTTGCTCACCAATACCGGCAGCTCCGCGCGCTGAAGCGCTCGCTCATACAGCCCGAGCCGGAGACGCTGGAGTTGTTCGAGGAGGTCCGGCGCGACTCTGCGATCGACCGACCCGTGCGCCTGGTGCTTCACGAGGAGGCCCCGGTGCCGCTCGCACTCGGGTTTGCCAAGCCGGCGGTGGTGCTTCCCACCGATCTCGCGGAGGAGGCTCCTGCCTCGGAATTGAAGCAGATTCTCCGTCACGAGATGGCGCACCTCCTGCGTCGGGATGATTGGGCGAACCTCTGCCAGCAGACTCTGCGTGCGCTGTTCTTCTTTCATCCCGCCGTCTGGATCCTGTCCCGCCGCCTGACGGTGGAACGCGAGATCGCCTGCGACGACCAGGTCATCGCCACCGCGTCCAACCCGCGCGATTACGCGCTGCTTCTCTGCGAATTTGCCGGTCGGCAAAGCGGCCACCCTTCCGTGGCCGCGTCCGCCGCCTGGAGTCAGCCAAGTCAACTCAAGGAACGCATTCATATGTTGCTCAATCCCGATCGTAACGCGTCGCCGCGTCTTGCACGCGGTCGCTTCGCACTGCTCGCCGCCTGCTCGTTGGGCGTCGCACTCGCCGGCCTCCGGGCCGCGCCGCGGCTCAGTCTGCCCGCACCCGCCGCATCCTCCGCGGACGCCGCCCCGTCGGCCTCCGCCGTTACCGTCGCCGTCCGCGACGAAAACACTCCCACGGTATCCGTCGAAACCAGTTCGCTGCCCGTCGTCTCGACTGAAGGCAGAACCCTCATCGCAAGCGCACCCAAGGCTAATTCCTCCGCCTCGGTTGCAGTGATCGCCTCCTCCCGTTCGCTGTCAGAGGATTCCGCCCCGCTGCACAAGAATGCTCTTCTTCCCGAGGCGCCCGTGCCCCAGGCGGCGTTTCCCCCCACTCCCGCGCTTCCGCCGGTGCCGGCTGTGAACGCTGTCCACGTGGAGATTTCCGACCATGAGGCGCCGGAGGCTCCAGAACCTCCCGAACCGAATCGACGCCGGGCCATCTCGAAGCCCGTACCGGTCTCGTCCCGCGAAGAAGCCCTCGAACGCCGCATCCAACGCCTGGAGAAGCGCGTTCAGGAACTCGCCGCACAGAATCGGGATCTCGCGTCGGTGAATGGAAACCGGGTGGAGAAGCGTATCGAATTTGGACCTGCCCGTCCCGGCGCAGATCTGGCCCTGCGCGACGGCCCCGAATTCAAGCCGGACGCCCGGCCTTCGGATCCGTTTCCCGGTCCTGAGTTCGCCGAAAAGGTGAAGCGCGATGTGGAGCGGGCCATGCGCGATCAGGAACGTGCGATCAAGAATGCCCAGCGGGAAATCGAGCGTGCCCAGAAAGAGGCCGCGGAAGCGCAAGCGAATCAGGTCAAGGCGAAGCGGGATTCAAAGGATGCTGAGGTGATGAAGCGCGACTTCGACCTCGAGCGCGAAAAACTTCGCCAGGAGCGTGCCGCGCTCGATGCGGAACGCCGCGCCATGGATCAGCAGATCCGCACGCTCGAAAAGCAGCTGGCCAAAATGGAACGCGATCGGGATCGGGACCGCGATCGCGATTCCAACCGTTCCAAAAAGACGGATCCCACGGCGTTGCCTGGGAATGACAATCAGGACACCGATCCGCTCGTGAAGCCCCCCGTGCTGAACAAGCCTTGATCCGACGGGCCATCTCTTCCCTTCCCCCCCGGCCCGGTTCAGTCCCCCGTTCGTTCCGTTTAGATCAACTTAGGATCTACGAATCCGATTCCCACGCCGCCGCGGTGCCCGATTCACGGGCCTGCGGCGGCGCCTGGGAACCGGAATGGACTCCCCCCTTTCCATGAATCTCTCTTCCACCTTTCTTCCCGCCCGGATTCCACGGAGCACCGCCGCTTCGTCCCAGTCCGGCACCGGGGACATCGATGTCGATTACATCGGTCATCTTGCCGCCAGCCCCGGCGAATCTTCCGCCTCCGAGGTTGAAGCCTATCACCGGGCGCTTTTTCTGGGACGCCACGCTCCCGAGTTCGAACGCAGTCTGCAGGAATCCCGCATCCATGGGGAACGTGTGGATCGACTGGAGTCCCGGCTCGGCGAAGTGAAGCAGACGGTGTCCTCGGTGAATCGCCTGCTCGACCGTGACCCTTCCGGCGCGGAATCCACCGCCAACACCTGGGTGCCCTGGACCGTTTGGGATCGCGTGATGGTGGTGGTTGCGGGTCTCGGAGTGCTCGGCCTGCTCGTGTTCGGCGTCCTCAACATTTCCTTCAACCTGCTCGAGTCGGGTCTGGTGACCTTTCAGGAAAACCCGGTGCGGGCCTATTTCTGGGCGGCGTTGCTGCCCGTGGGCGCGATGGCGGTGAAGATTGGCTGGGACTCGCTCGACAGCCCCGCGTCCCGAAAAGGGTACCTCTGGGCCTGCCTCGGACTCGGTGTCGTGGCGGTGCTGGTGTGGGTCGCGGCCTACGCGGCGGTGTATCCCTCGCTGTCTAAAAACACTGCGGAACAAATCGGTTCCCTCAGCGTGTTCGACACTGCGGGGGGACAGCCCTCGGGACTCGGATCGGTCAACGGCGTGGGCACGCGCTGGGTGGATGTGGTGATCGTCAGCGCCCAGGCGATCGCGGAATTGTTCATCTCTGCCGCGCTGGGAATCTACATGACCCGCGTGTTCGCGCGGCACACCGCGCCGCGTCTCCCGTCTAATCCGTTGTTTCGACAGCTCGAGGAGGAACGCGCGGAACTCGAGGCTGAACTCGCCCGCGAGCGTCTTGCCCTCGGTGCGGCGCGCGGACTTCAGCAACGCCTGGAACATCAGCTCACCGCGGTCGTCGCCCTCGCCCGCGCCACCTTCCAGAAGGAGGCCGCGTTGCGCAGCGACCAGAGCCGGCAGGAGCGCCTGCTGCTGGATCAGATCGCCGGACAGCTCCGCAGCCAGCTTCAATCGGTCGGCGCCGTCAACGGCCGCCTCGCCCCGGACTCCATTCCCACCCGCATCGGAAACGGCCATGAATAATCTCCCCCTCAGTCCTGCATCAAAAATGATGCTGATCCTCGCCGCCCTGCTGGTGCTCTCGATCCTTCCCGCATCGACCGCCGCACCCGCCACACCGACGAGCGCAGGTGCGGCAGCGGATTCCAGCTCGCGCCAGTTTGTTGTGGGGCTCTCCCCGTACCTCGACCGATCGGTAAAGGACGACCTGTTCCGCCGCGTGGTCGGGTTTGTGTTGGAGGAGATGCCGCTGGGCTCGTCGCTCCGGATCTACGACGCCTTTGCCCTGCGTACCGTGGCCGAGGTTCGGATTCCCAACACCATTGCCTTCCGCAGCGGACGCACGCGGGCAAACCAATTTGGCGAACCAATTCGGCGTCTCCGCGAATTCCTCGCCACTACCAACGCCGCCCCGGCCAATGCCACGGAGGGCGCTGTCCGGCTCCCGCAGTTCCTCGACTTCCTCGCGACGGAACCGGGCCGTTCCAATCGTGATACGGTGGTGATGCTGGTGGGCAGTCCGCTGTATGCCGATGCCAAGGAACCGGGCTTTTCCATGCTCGATGGTTACGTGCCCACAGATGGTCATCTCGCCGCCTCGCGGGAAGACACCGTGTACGGGCTTCGTGAACGGCGCGGCGCGCTCGAGGGCGTGACGCTGCATTGCGGCTACTTCGGGGATCCCTGGGTGAGCGATGTGCACCAGGACAAGGTGGTCCGTTTCTGGCGGCTCTATCTTGCAGGGCAAGGTGGACGGCTCGGTGTGTTCACCGGGGATCTGTCCACGCTGTTCCGTGCGGCGAAGTCCCCACCGGAGTCGCTCCCGGCGGTGGCCGTGGCGATCGATCCCTCGCAGACCAAGATCTCGATGGTGCGGATCACGCGGAATGCCGGGGTCGCCGACTGGATCACGCGCGACCTCTCCGGCGGCGGCGCCACCGCACCGCCCGCGCGCACCTCGGGTCCGCTCAAGATTGGGATTCGGTGGGCCGGCGGGATCGACCTCGACCTCTACGCCCGCCCGCGCAACGGCGCTGAAACGCTGTTCTTCCAACATCCCAAGAGTCCCGAGGGGTATTACTTCAAGGACCACCGGTCCTCGCCCGAGCGGGAGTTTGAGTTCATCGAATTTGAAACCGCAGTGAACGTGTGGGAACTCGATGCGCGGGTGAACTTCTTCGAGGGCGAAGCCCCGGAAGGCGCGCAGGGTGAGGTGCGAATCGAGTTCGATGGGCGCATCTATTCAGGCCGGTTCACGCTCGAGGGTACGCACGGGAACCAGGGCCGCACCGGTCCGAACCAGCGACGCGCCTGGGCCTGGATTGATGTGCCTGAGATTCTCAGACTTCGCACCGCCACGGCGCGGGGAGGGGAGGCTGAAGGGTTGAAGCGGTGAAGCTGAACACGGCGGTTGAAGGGTTGAACCTAAAAGCGGCAGTTGAAGGGTTAAAAAAGTTGAAGGGTTGAAGAGGAAATCGGTCCCGCGGCGTGGCAACGCCGCCGTTTCGTGGGCCGGTAGGGCGGCGTTGCGCGCCGCCGAAACTCCAAAAACGACCAGCGACTGCGCCGTTGTTTTCAGATTGGAAGCCTAATTGAGACAGGTGCGGAGGCTCTGACCTCGCGCGTGATGGCGATGGGGCCGGTCGGTGCTTTCTTGGGTTCCGGACTCAAAGGCGGTGTCGACGCTTCGCTCTGCCACCGCACTCCAAAGGAATGGCTCGCCCCGCGGCGGCGTCACTGCGGGTGTATCCGGTAATAGCGCGCAGTGGGAACTTCGCCGGATTGATTCAGGGGAAGCGTGAGCGTCAGATCCCACTCGCTCTTGGCTGGACTCCACGGACCAAAGGGCGATGTCGCGGTCTCAAGCCGGGCCGCGGACGCGGCGTCGGGAATCTCCACCACCAGGTTGGTGGCCCGACGTCGCCAGCGCAGACCCGTGTCGGCCGGCGATCCAATTCGGATCGAGGTATTGGTTCCCGGAGCCACCTTGGTCTCGGCGACGGAAACCGTCCAAAAGGGTGGAGAATACGTTCCCAAAAACTCCTTCGGCCAATTGGTCGTGTAGGGGAAGTAGCCGGTGGGGATGCGAACCCAGCCGGTTCGGGGCGGATTATTCGTCCCCATACGCACTCCCACATAGTACGAATTCAACCCACGCACCTGGGCGTCGATCACCGGTCCGGTGGCGAAGTTGCCCGCGCCGGGACCGAACGAGAGATTCTTTTGCAGCCACTCCCCGTCGTAGAGGAGCAGTGGCGAGGTCGCGACCTGGCCCTCCCCGTCGGTCCCGCGCACCACCGTTCCAGGGACAACGGTGGCGTCGAACTGGACCAACTTCGTGGTTCCAAGGGCCTCCAAATACCAGCGATCGATCCAGTACACCGGGCTGGATGAATTGGGAAGCGAAGGGGGATATGCGAACAAAGCCTCGCTGCGCAAGAGGTTGAGGTCGGGCACGCCGTCCCCATCGATGTCTATGGGAGTGCGGGTGTCCTTGAAGTCCGGGAGTTGCGCGACCAGCGGCAGCGAAAGTCGAAGCATCAGCGTCATCAGAAGGAGCTTCAGGATTTGATTCCTCATGCGGTTCCGGGGGTGGCCTTGAATTAAACATCAAGCGATGCTCCAAGTCGAGCCGCCGTATCCTCCGCTTCAAGGCCACCCGACGACGTTCTGCAAAGACGCCCTGGTCTCGCGGATTCCCCTCGCGGTCCAATCAGCGCTCGGGAATGCGGAGGGTCAATGCCGTGCAAATTCCCGGCTCACTCGCGATGGAGATCGTGCCGCCATGGGCTTCGACAATGGCCTTGGAAATCGCAAGACCCAGGCCTGTGCCACCGGTTTTTCCGGATCGCGAGACATCACCTCGGAAGAAGCGTTCGAACACCCGGGGAAGATCCTTCTCCGCAATGCCCGGCCCATCATCGCTTACCACCAACACGCCCGCGCCGGAATCGCCTCGCGTCTCCACCCGAACCGATCCGCCGGTCCGATTGTGCACGATGGCATTGGTAATGAGATTGGAGATCACCTGAAAGAGCCGCTCCGCATCGGCACTGCAGGGCGCGGGGGCCAATTTGGATTCGAGGACAATCCCGCGCGTGTCGGCGAGGGGCTTCAGGGCATGCAGGGTCTCCTGGGCCAGGACCGCGAGGTCCACCGGATGCCGCTCCAGACGCTCCTGTCCGGCGTCGAGTCGCGCCAGTTCGAGCAGCGATGCCACGAGACGCCGCATGCGCTGCGCCGAACGCCGGATGGCTTCAAAGGCTTCGCGGTGTTCAGGATTGGTACACTCCCCTGCCAGGCCGTTTTCGCTGTGGGTCAGCAGGACGGAGACCGGCGTGCGGAGTTCGTGCGCGGCATCGGCGGTGAAGCGCGCCTGCTGGGCAAAGGCGTCTTCCAAACGCGAGAAGGTGGAGTTCAACACGGCGGACAACTGGCCCAGTTCGCTCTGGGTCTCATCGCTCGGGATCCGACGCGTGAGATCGCCCGCAGCGATGGAGTCGGCCGCTTCGCTGATCGCCTGGATCGGTTTCAACGCCCGCGCAGTCATCCAGGCGCCCACTGCAATTCCCAGCATCAGAATCAGCAGCCCGGTGCCGGTGAGCATCCAGCGGAGGTGCTGGAGGGCGTCGAAATCGCGCGATACCGAACGCCCCACCAGCACGCAGTCGCCCGGACCAGGAAACAGGAAGGTCTCGCGATACTCGCCGCGCTGCCGCGTGGTGGGCGCGCCGGGAGCGGGCATGGGAACTCCTGCCGGTGCGGTTCTGGAGGTGATCCGCGGGACCACCCCGTGTCGCAGCCAGACCACGTAGTAAAACGACTCCGACCCCGCGCGATCGAACTGTCCCGCATTGACCGCGGAGAGCGTGAATTCGCGGAGCTGCCGATCCGGTCCGGGCGCGGGATGCTGGGATTCCACCAGCAGCGGCACGCGTTGTTGAAGCGTTTCATCAATGCGCTGAAGCACCCGGCCGCGTTCGAGCTGGTATGCCGTGACACCAAAGCCCGCCAGCAGGAGGCCGAGAAGAACGCCGTACCAAAGTTGAATCCTCCAGCGGAGGGAGCGCGGGAGTTTCATTCGATGCAGTAGCCGTGCCCGCGCCGGGTGACGATCAACTCCTGCCCCAGTTTCCGGCGCAGGTTGAACACGTGCACATCGAGAATGTTGGACAGCGTGGACTCGTTCTCGTCGAACAAATGATCGTAGAGCTGCGTGCGCGTGACCACCTCGCCACGGTGGAGCGCGAGGTATTCGAGCAGCACGTATTCGCGTGCCGTAAGCGTCACCGGCACTCCACCGCGAGAGACGGTTCGTGCGGCGGTGTGGAGGCACACTTCGCCGAGCACGAGTTCGGCGGCAGGCTTTTGTGCGCTGCGACGAATGATCGCTCGCAGACGCGCGAGGAGCTCGCCGGTGTCGAAGGGCTTTACAAGGTAGTCGTCCGCACCGCCGTCGAGCCCCCGGATCCGATCCCGGCTGCCATCGCGCGCGGTGAGCATCAGCACGGGGGTTGTCCGCGTCTTGCGCAACTGCTCCAGCACCTGCCATCCGTCGAGCACCGGCAGCATTACGTCGAGGATGATGGCGTCGTACTCCGCATCGAGCGCCTTGTGGAGTCCCTCGCCGCCGTCCGATGCCACATCGACCGCGTACCCTTGCTTGCGCAGGGCGCGGGCGAGTCCGGTCAGGAGGTCCGGCTCATCTTCGATCAGGAGCAGTCTCATCGATGGCGGGTGTGTCGATACCGTCCCCATCCAATTCTGGCACGCGGATTGGCGGAGTCCGATGCAAGGGATCCTACCCGGCCCAAGATGAAGCCCGGATGAATCACCAGGAATCTTCCGCCATTCATGCAGGATTCATCTGGCATCTGTCAGGATGCAGCCATGAAGACCGCTCGAATGGGATTCGCCACGCTGTTGCTCGGCAGTTCGCTGCTGGCGCATGAATGGCACGATCATGGGGCTGTATCGACCTTGGGTGCGGAACGACCGATCCTGCAACTCGCCGCGCTGGGATCCGCCGAGGGTTCCTCCAGCCGGGAGTCGAAGGCGCATCCGCTCGATGCCATGTTCGCCGCCTTTGCGCCGCAGGTGAAAACGCGACGCGACGCCCGCTATCTTTACGTGGAATCGGAAGGCCTGCCGGCGCATCCCATGATGATCGGCATCACCGCCTGGCAGCAACAAGTGCCGCTCCCGCAGCCGTACACCGGGGCCAACGCGTGGCAGATTCCCCTGACTCCCGAGCCTTCCGCCACGCCGGTGTCGATTCGGGGACGATTCCTGCGCGGGGCCATCGCGGTCGCGGCCAACGGCATTCCGATTTTCAATCCACAGAATAATCGCGGCGAGGTGTCGCAGGAAATCGGGGAGCTCGATGAATGGGGCGGCCATTGCGGTCGGGCCGACGATTACCATTACCACGCGGCGCCGCTGCATCTGGCCAAGGTGCTCGGCACGGCGAGTCCGATTGCGGTCGCGCTGGATGGCTATGCGATTTACGGCCTCACCGAACCGGACGGATCCACGCCGGTGGGACTCGACGCCTTCAACGGACACGAGACGCCGAAGCTGGGGTATCACTATCACGCATCCACCCGTTATCCGTACGTCAACGGCGGTTTCCACGGTCGGGTGACCGAAGCCGGCGGACAGGTGGATCCGCAGCCCCGCGCCCAACCGGTGCGTCCGGATCTTCCCCCGCTTCGGGGCGCGAAAATCACCGGATTCACCGCATCGCCGGATCATCGCACCTTTGCGCTTCAATACACCGTGAACGGCACTCCGGCCTCGGTGAATTACTCCGCCGCGGAATCCGGCGCGTGGAAGTTCCAATTCGTCGGCACCTATGGAACCACGCGCAACGAAGTGTATCGCCCCGGAGATCGCCGCGGTGGCGGTGGTGGCGGTGCGGGTCCCGGTGATCGCGAGAATGGACGCAATGGTCCGGACCAACCCGATCGGCCTGATCGTCCCCGGCGCGAGCGTCCGCGCGCCGATGCGCCCCCGGGCGGCGAGCCGCCGGCCTCCACGGCTGCGGAGATCCGACGCCCGGTGCCGGGCTTTGTGCTGAAGAGTCCGGCGGTGTCGGACGGCGGCATGCTCCCGGTGGAATTTACCGGCGATGGGGCGGGAATCTCCCCTCCGCTCGAATGGGACGGCGCGCCTGCGGGCACGGCCGGGTACGCGCTCGCGATGCACCACTTGGATCCCGAGGGCCGAGCCAAGTGGTACTGGACCCTCTACAACCTTCCCGCCGCGACGCGCAGCCTGCCCAAGAATGTCAGCGGCGTAGGAACCCTCGGAAACAACGGCATCAATCGTCGCCTCGGCTACGCGCCTCCGCATTCCAAGGGGCCCGGGGCGAAGACGTATGTGCTCACGCTCTACGCGCTGTCCTCGATGCCGGTGATTGCGGATCGTCCGGAATCTGTTTCGCGCGATGTGCTGTTGAACGCCATTCGCGACCGGGTTCTAGCCACCGCGGAACTCAAGGTCGTCTCGACCCGCGCCGGAGCGACCGGCGATTCCACCCCGCCGGAACGCCCGCGGGAAGATCGCCCCCGTCCGTCCGCAACTGCCGCAGGAAATTCGGGAACGCGCCGCGAACCCCGGGGCGATTCCGGCGGTCTCGTCAAACCCACGCTCGCCGACACCCTCAAGGTCAACGTGTACGCCGACAACTGGTTCATGATGTACATCAACGGCAAGCTCCGAGCCGTGGACCCAATCGAGTTCACGCCGCACAACGTGGTGACCGTGGACATTCTCCCCGAATACCCGATGACCATCGCCATCCTGGCCAAGGACAATGCCGATCCGAAGACCGGCCTCGAATACGGCAATCACATCGGCGACGGCGGATTCATCATCAAGTTCGCCGACGGCACCGTTTCGAACGCCACCTGGAAGGCTAAGAACTTCTTCCGCGGGCCGTTGAACCGCGACGTTCAGAACCCGAAGGTGGAACACACACCGCTTCCTCAAAATTGGTACGCCATCGATTTCGACGACAGTGCGTGGCCCGCCGCGGTGGAGTTCACCGAGGAGCGGGTGAATCCGAAGGAGGCCTCTTACCAGGCCGACTTCAAGGGGGCGAAGTTCATCTGGACCTCGGACCTGGACCTCGACAACACGGTGATCTTTCGAACCCGGATCGAGAAACCCGGCTGGAAGCCCCGATGGAACACGCGCCCTGACCTCGACATTCGCGAAGCCCCGGTCAAATGACTCCGATTCAACACTCACGCATCCTGTCGGGCCTCCTGGGCGTTCTCGTGGTGCTGCTGTCGAGCCGCAGGGCCGATGCGGCCAACGGGGCAGATGCGAAACCGAATTTCATCGTCATCCTCGGCGAAGGAGCGGGCTGGTCGAGCACGTCCGTGCAAATGGACGATCGCGACCCGGCCTCCCGTGGAGCTTCGATTCCGACACCCGGGCTGGAGCGTCTCGCCGCCGGCGGCATGCGGTTCGCCAGTGGCTATGCCGCGTCGCCGCGTTGCACCCCGTCGCGCGCCGCGCTCCTCACCGGCAAAAGTCCTGCCGCGCTTCACATGACCTTCATTGGCGATGGCTCCGGGGGGCGCGGTCGGGGTGCTGTTCAGGGAACCGCTGCGCCGACACGACGCGTGGTGCCGCCCGTGGCGTCGATCGAACTTGCGGCAAAAGAGGTCACCCTCGCCGAGCTGTTGAAGACCGCGGGGTATGCATCGGCCCACTTCGGAAAGTGGCACTTGGGTCGTGTGGATCCGCAGCGCCATGGATTCGAGGACAGCGACGGCCCCACCGGCAACGGCGGTCCGGACAACGTGGCAAATCCGAATCCGAAGCAGGCCGTGGAAATGACCAGGAACGGAATCGCCTTCATGGAACGTCAGGTGAAGGCGGGGCATCCGTTCTATCTCCAGTTGTCCCATTACCCGAGCCAGGACGCCAAGGGCGGCGGGCCCGGAGTCGAAGGTCGGAGGATGGAGTCCGACGCCGTGAACGCGTGCATGGAATCCATTCAGGATGCGGTGGAGCGTCTCGGCATTCGTTCGACGACCTACATCGTGTACACCACCGATCACGGTACCCCGGGTCGCAATCTGCCGCTTGCCGGCGGCAAGGGAACGGTGTGGGAGGGCGGCGTGCGCGTACCATTTTTGATTACCGGTCCGGGGATTCAGCCGGGCGCCTGCAGTCACGTGCGGGTGAGTGCGTGCGATCTGTTCCCCACCTTTGCTGAACTCGCCGGGCTCACCGGTGCGCTGCCGCCGGGGATCGAGGGTGGAAGCCTGGTTCCGCTGCTGTTTCACGGAGGCCAGGGACGGGTGGTTCGGCCCCGGGAGGAATTCGTCATCCATTTCCCGCACTACGACAAGGACTGGCAGGGGCCCGCATCGGCGATTTGGCTCGGCGATGAAAAACTCGTGCGGGTTTATGAAACCGGCGAACGCAAACTCTTCAACGTGGCGCGCGATCCCTATGAGCGCACCGATCTGGCGAAGGAATCCCCCGAGTCGGTGCGTCGCCTCGATGCCCGGTTGTCCGAGTATCTCTCCGCTGTGAACGCGCAGATGCCGCAGATCCTCACCAACGTCCCCGCCGGTCAGACCCTTCCCGAACCGCGCGGCGGACGCCGTCGAAATCGAGACAACGACGCCCCATGAAACGTTTCCCCGACTTCCTTCGCCTGGTCCGACTGGGCACTGGAATTCTCCTCCTCGCTTCCTTTGCGGATGAGGCCAACGCGCAGAATGGCGAAGGAGGCATCCGCATGCCGGCGCCGGCCTTTCAAACCGAGGTGCCGCACGAACCCGTGGATCTGGTGCTGGTCCGTCCCACGCGCGACGCCATCACACTCAGCGTTCGCACCGCCGAGGATTCGGAGGGTTATGTGGAGTGGCGTGCCGAGGCGGATTCCGCACCTGCACGCATTCCCAACCGCGCCTTTCCCGCCGGCAAGCCGGTCGAGGTGGAACTCGCCTCGCTCCAACCCGCGACCCGCTATCGATATCGGGTTTACTATCGACGCCCGGGCGCGTCCGACTGGTCGGTCACCCGGGAGAATTCGTTTACCACCGCGCGTTCTCCAGGATCAGAGTTCGTCTTTACCATTCAGGCCGATTCGCATCTCGACTACGGGACCAGTCCCGAGGTGTACCGCAGATCGCTCGACCTCGCGGTTTCCTCCGGCCCGGACTTCCACATCGACCTTGGCGACACCTTCATGACCGACAAGTACGCCGAGTACTCCCAGGCCGCGGCGCACTATCGGGCTCAGCGATACTATCTGGGTCGCATCGGACAGACCGCACCGGTGTTCCTCGTGCTGGGAAACCACGACGGCGAAATGCAGGGCCGCCGTCGCGACGCCGACCCCGACGGCATGGCGGTGTGGTCGAATGAAATGCGGAAATCCCATTTTCCAAACCCGGTTCCCAATGGCTTCTACACCGGAAACACCGTGCGACACCCCCGCGCCGGATTGCTTCAGGACTACTACGAGTTCGAATGGGGCGATGCCCAATTCCTGGTGCTGGATCCATTTTGGTACTCCAAGCGCTCGGGCGGACGCGGAGGCGACAATTGGTCCCGGACGCTCGGCGAGGAGCAGTACCGGTGGCTTGAACGTTCGTTGGAACGGAGCCGGGCGCGGTACCGATTCGTCTTCCTGCACCACCTGGTGGGCGGTGAATCCCGCGAGGGACGCGGCGGTGCCGAGGCGTCGTTGTACTACGAATGGGGCGGTCGCGATGCGAACGGCACCAACGTCTTCGCCGCGCGTCGGCCCGGATGGTCGATGCCCATTCACGATCTGCTTCGCAAGCACCACGTCAGCGCGGTGTTTCATGGACACGACCACTTCTACGCCCGGCAGGAGCGGGACGGGATCCTGTATCTGCTGGTCCCGCAGCCCGGACACGCCCGGTCCGACACGGTGCGAAGCGCGCCGGAATACGGCTATCTCAGCGGCACTCTCCTGGGTCCGCCGGGAATCGTTCGCGTCCGCGTTGGCCCTTCGCAGGCCGCCGTGGAATACGTGAGACCCCGAATGAGTGCGGCCAATTCCCTCGACCCCTCCGCAGGCGAAATTGCCGACCGGCAGGTACTCAAGCCGGTCAATCGGTGAGGGGACGGAGAGTCCAAAGTCCAACGTCCCAAGCCCAAAGTCAGTAGGCCGAAGGTGCTCCCATTTTTCATTTTTCATTCACCATTTTGCATTGAACCGCCTCCTGCGTTGATCGCCGATCTGCGCGTGGAATAGGGTTGGCCCATGTTCTCCCCACATGGTGTCCGACAACGGCTCCTCCTTGGTTGTTCGCTGCTCTGGCTGAGCCTCGTCACGGCGTTTGCGCAGTCCCGCGCCGCGCGTGTGGCGCCGTTTCAGATGGTGGAGAACGGTCGGCCCGCGTGCTCCATTGTCACCGCCGATCAGCCCACCCCTTCCGCGCGACTCGCGGCGCTTGAGTTACAGACGCATCTGCTCGAAATCACCGGCGCGGAGATTCCGATTCTCTCGGAGTCCAAGTCGGTTGAAGGGCGCCGCATTCTCGTGGGCGACACCGCATCGTCGCGTCGAATGGGATTTCGCGCCGACGAAATCCCGAGCCAGCAGGCCGTCATCGGATTCCGACCCGGCGTCATCGTCCTCATCGGCCGCGACTGGCGCGACACTCCGGAGGCCCGCCGCGAGGACGGTCGCACCATGATTGCCGAGACGCTCCAAGGCACACGCTACAAGATCGATTACTGGAAGGCCGTGGGACATCCCGAACGTTCCGCGGGTCAGTCTCCGTTGGAACTGCCCGGCCTCTATGACGATCAGGGCACGTGCTATGCGGTGTATGAATTCCTCGAACGCTTCCTCGGGGTGCGCTGGTTTGGTCCCACGCCGCTGCACGTAATTACTCCGCATCGCGCGAGTGTGGCCGTGGAGGGAAGCGACGTCCGCTTCACCCCGGCCATGCCGCATCGGAGCGCCCTCGCCGCGGGCAACTGGCCGTTCCTCCACGGGCAATGGGGCGAGTTCAGCCAGGATCAGGTCCACCTCCATTGGCGCCGCATCCGCGAGGGTGGCGAGCGCTGGGCTGGCAACCACACCTTTCACCGCGCAACCATCCAGTCGACCTTCACCGATCCCGAGTACCAGTCCAAGAATCCCAAAACCCAGGGAAGCCAGCTCTGCTACTCGAATCCCAAGTTGATCGCCAAGGTGGTGCAGATGGCCCGCGACTATTTCGACGGCCGCGGAACGCTGCCCGAGGGATGGAAGGCCGTGGGCGACTACTTCTCGATCGTCCCCGACGACAACATGAACCTCTGCAACTGCGCCGACTGCACCGCGCTCCTGCAGCGCGGCGTGGGCCACAAGACCGGCTACTTCAGCAGCGGTGAAATGAGCGACTACTGGTTTACATTTGTTAACAATGTGGCGCGGGAGGTGCGGAAGACGCATCCGAACAAGTACATCGCCACCCTGGCCTACTGGGCCTATGCGGTGCCGCCGTCCTTTCCGATGGAGCCCAATGTGTCTGTCGCTCCGTGCCTCCACACCTGCTATGACCCGGTGCATTCCGGGATGAAGGGGAACGACCTCGCGTTGTACGAGGGTTGGCGCGCGAAGAGTTCCGCGCCGATGTTCCTCTGGGTTTATTACCACCATCCCATGGAGCCGGCGCTCATCGGACGCTGGAAGAGTTTTCCCCACGTGATGGTTCATCAGACCGCTCAGGCCATGCGGCGGTTTGTGCGCGATGGAGTGCACGGGATCTACGAATGCGGTGAGCAGGACCAGGTGGAGCAATACGTGATGTCGCGGGTTTGGCGCGATCCCTCGGTGGATGTGGATGCCACCCTCCACGAGTTCTTCCGTCTCTATTTTGGTCCGTCTTCAGAGCCGATGGAGCGGTTCTACCGCCGGTTGGAATCCATCGCCTGCGATCCCGCGAACTATCCCGTGCCGTATCACAAGCCCTCGGGGATCGATTGGAAGCGGGTGGCCTGGGAAAAGCTCGGCACTCCGGACCGGATGAAGGAACTGGGCGATCTGATCCGTCAGGCGGAATCGCTGTCGGGGTCGGGTCCCGAACGCAAGCGCGTGGAGCTGTGGAAGGCCGCGCTGTGGAACTGGATGGAGGAGGGGGCTCAATTCAAAATGACGAATTCAAAATGAAAAATGGGAGAGCCGGCGAACCCGTTTGATGATTGAGTCGACCGACCCCGAATCCGACCTGGCAAGACGCCGGGTCCTGAAATCCTGAGCTCATTCCATGCACCCGCGTCTTCGTTTCCTGAGTTTGCTGGCGGTGATTTCGTGTCTGATGACCTCCCGCGTGGCCGCCCTTGATCTCAGCCGCGCCATCGTGGTGGCGCCCGACGGGATGGAGCCCCTGGAGCGCAAGGCGGTGACGCTGCTGGTCGAGGAGGTGGAGAAGCGCTCGCAGATCCGATGGAAAGTTCAGACGAATGCGTCCTCGGGCTCCGAGGTCGCCATCCGCCTCGTTCCCAAGGTGCACATGGGATCGAAGGAGTTCTTCTACGTCGGAACCACACCGTCGGTGGTTAGCGTGGGTGGGAATGATCCGCGCGGATTGCTCTACGGAGTGGGGCACCTGCTTCGGCAGCTTCGCATCACTCGAGGCAAGATCGAGATTCCGGATGGCTACACCAACGCAGCGCAGCCGACGCACCCCATTCGCGGACACCAGCTCGGTTATCGTCCCAAGACCCACTCCTACGACGCCTGGGATCTCGCCACGTGGGAGCAGTACTACCGCGATTTGGTCGTGTTCGGCGCCAATGCCGTTGAACTCATCCCGCCCCGTTCCGACGACGATGTCGACAGCCCGCACTATCCGCTGCCCCCGCTCCAGATGATGACCGGCATGTCGAAGCTGGCCGACGATTACGGCATGGACGTGTGGGTGTGGATGCCCGCGATGGACAAGGACTACACGGATCCGGCGACCATCGAGAAGTCCCTCCAGGAATGGACCACCGTGTATCGCGCCCTGCCGCGGCTCGACGCCGTGTTCGTCCCCGGCGGCGATCCCGGACACACACGTCCCTCCGTGCTGATGAACCTGTTGAAGCTTCAAACGGAGGCCCTGCACCAGGTTCATCCCAAGGCCCAAATGTGGGTCTCACCCCAGAGCTTCAATTCGGAATGGTTGCAGGAATTCCTCACCCTTCTGAACCAGCAGAATCCCGAATGGTTGAAGGGGATCGTTTTTGGTCCGCAGGTGCGCATGAGCTTGCCCGACCTGCGTGCGGCCGTGCCCGCGCGGTATCCGATCCGGCATTATCCGGACATCACCCACACGCGTCAGTGCCAGTACCCTGTTCCCGACTGGGACACGGCCTACGCCATCACCGAGGGACGCGAATGCATCAACCCCCGCCCGATCGATCAGGCCGCGATCATCTCGCTGCTCGAGAACGGAAAAACCTCGGGCGGACGGCTGCTCACCGACGGATTCATCACCTATTCCGAGGGCTGCAATGACGACGTGAACAAGGCGGTGTGGAGCGCCATGCATTGGACCGCTGCCACCAACCTCACCGACGCGCTGCGCGAATACAGCCGCTACTTCATCGGCGAACCCTTCACTGAAAGCTTCGCGCAGGGGCTGCTGGCGTTGGAGCGCAACTGGCGCGGACCGCTGCTCGCGAACGACGGCGTCAACACCACGCTCCACCAATTCCAGGAAATGGAACGCACCGCCACGCCTGCGGTGAAGGCCAACTGGCGGTTCCAACAGGCTTTGTTCCGCGCCTACTACGATGCGTTTCTCCGGTCCCGACTCTTGTACGAAACCTCACTTGAGGATCGCGCGATGGAATCGCTGCGGTCCGCGGGCCGGACGGGATCCCGCATCGCGATGCAGCAGGCGGAGTCCCATCTGAACCGGGCCCTGACCGAGCCGGTGGCGACCGATCTCCGGGCGCGGGTGTTCGAACTCGGCGACATGCTGTTCCAGAGCATTCGCATGCAGCTGAGCGTTCCGCGTCACCAGGCCATTGGCGTCGATCGCGGCGCGAGTCTCGACACCGCGGATTACCCGCTCAACAACCGCCGGTGGCTCCTCGAGCAATTCGAGCGCGTGCGCAAGATGACCAACGAGGTCGCGCGCCTGCAGGAGATCGATCGCATCGTCAACTGGACCAATCCTGGTCCGGGCGGTTTCTACGACGACACCGGCAACATTGCGCGCCAACCCCACGTGGTTCGCAACCTTCCCTTCGCCAAGGACCCGGCGAGCCTCAAGTCCTCCAAGGTTGGATTCGAGGAAGGCGACGTGACCGACGAGCCCGGGGAACGTCCCGACGGAGCCGTCCGCATGTCCTGGCTTGACCACGCGGAGTCGCTCATCGATGAACCGTTGACCCTGCACTACGACGGACTCGACCGGTCCGCTGCGTACAAGGTTCGCGTGATGTACGTGGGCGACGCTCCTGCGATCCCGATTCGTCTGGTCGCCAACGGCACCCTGGAAGTGCACAAGATGATGACCAAGCCCTTCAAGTTCGCCCCGCTCGAATTTGATATTCCCCGTCAGGCGACGACCAACGGCGCGCTCGATCTCCAGTGGACCCGCCCCCCTGGTCTCGGTGGAAACGGCCGCGGCTGCCAGGTCTCGGAAGTCTGGCTCATCCGCAAGTAACCAATGCCCGGGCCTCGAAACGACCCGGGCTCCCTGCGATCTTCGAACTCCGATCTTCGAACGTCGATCTCCGACCCTCAGGGCAGTTCCTTGAGCTGGATGTGACGATACTCCATCTGGCCGCGGTCGGCTTCGAGGCCGATGGGTCCGGTGGCCGGCAGTTTGAGCGCGGCTTCGAGCACTTCGCCGTTGCAGGTGCAGTGGGCGACGTTGTCCTTCACCGTCACCACGATCTGGTTCCAATCCTGGGGCTTGTACTTCTTCAGCGTCTTGTACGGACCGGCGACCAGGTAGTCGCGGCACTGGAGCTGCGGATTGCGGATGAAGATGCCGCTGTCGGCATTCACCGACGCGCGGAACTGCAGCTTGAGGATGAAATTCTTGGGGAACTCGCGGGTCGTCCAAAGCTGGCGCAGGTGCGGTCCGCGGGCGGGCGCGTAGTCATTGACCACGATCATGCCGTCCTTCGCCGTGTAGCGGCCATCGCTCGCCTCGGTCTTGCCGTCGAACTTCTCATCCGGCTTGTAGCCCCAGCCGGTGAGATCCTTGCCGTTGTTCAGGCTCACAAAGCCGCGCTCCGGTTTCCAGCGCTCGGCGTGGGTGGGGAGGGCCGCGGTCATCGTCGCGAAGAGGAGGACGGCGGAAGCCAGGGTGGATGGGGAAAATCGTGAACGCATCATGGAGTGGTTTCCCCGCAGCATCCCCACCGCACCGACCCGACGGCAAGCGCGAAGCCTGTGGCCGCGAGAATGAGTTCACGGCATTCCCGCCAGGAACCACGGCGTGGAGGCGAGACCGCCCCAGGATTTCGGCCTGTGGTTGGCGATGAAGATGCGTCGCAGGGTTGCGTTGTAGGGCATCAAGGATTCCCAGAGCAGCCCGGGCGAATTCTTCCACCGGGGATCCACTTCTCCGCCATCGATTCGCTGGAACCGGGCGCCTTCGATCTTCTGGTTCCACATGAAGTCGCGATTGGTGGCCACGAGCCGGTCGATGTCCGCCCGGGTGAACACCACCCCGTGCCGGTGGGCGTCCACGATCGCCTCCACATCGATCGCGTAGTAGCCGCCGTTTGGGTGAACGCCAATCCAATGCTTCGGCGATCCATCGGCTTTGAAATCCCACGGCCCCGCCGGTTCCCAATAGTTCCAGACGAGGAACCGTCCGTCGCCCCGCGTCTTCAGGCGCGCTTTCATCACGCGGAACCAGGCCTCCGCCCGGTCGCGGTACACCTTCTTCCGCGTGGCCGCATACAGGGCCAGCATCCAGCGGGCGATGTGGTTCAGCTTGTTGTCCGGATTGGTGAATCCCTCCGTGCTCCGCTTGGCGTAGCCCTTCGACCAGCCGCCGGTTTTCGGGTCGATGCCAAATCCCGGCACCACCCACACCCCGCCGCCTTCCACGCCCGCCACGGCGCGCCAGCAATTCCGACTGTCCCACTTTTGGAACACCCGCTCGGCGGTCGCCAGAAGCGCCTTCGCCCAATCCTGGTACCGCGTCGGAAGGGTGGGTCCGGATTGAATTTCCCGCGCCGCCAGCACTGCGGGTCGGAGGAACATGGCCTCGCCGAGCAGGCTGTCGGCGGAGTATTCGGAGGATGCTCCGCCCCCGCCGTCGCCCTTGGGCCAGCTCGGGAAGCCATCGGGTTCGATCACGGCGCGACGCGTGCAGGCATCGGTCCAATCGATCAGCCGGTCCAGCCACGCGGAGTCCCGGGTGGCGAGGTAGCCGTAGTAAAAGCCGTTGAGGATCGGGCTCACCAGCCAGCCGAGTTCCTCGCCCAGTTCCCGGTCGCAGGTGCGGTCCCGCGCATCGGCCAGAATGCCGTCCGTCCACGCGGTCAGCCATTCCTGTCTCTGGGTCGCGTCGAAGGAATCGGGCGCGTTTACCGACCGTTCCGCCGCAAGACTGCGGCCACTCCAAAACACCGAGAAGGCCGCCAAGTGAATCAGTTCACGCCGGTTCATGGAGAAAACCTGAACCGCCCACTGCCCGAGGACGAGACCGAACACGATTCAGGAGCCAAGACACCGGTATGGAAGTTCGGGGGTGTTGAAGTTGCGCGCTCCGAATTGATCGGAATGACCCAAGTCCGCCCGTGGCACTTGAATCCTGGTTGACCGTGAGCCACGGGGCACCTCGACGTTTTGAGCCGAAAGTCTCGAATTACCAAGAATTGTTGAAGATGTATTGAGATTGGCCTTCCACTTGCTTCTCCCTAGGGATTGTTGCATCAAGACGTCGGAGTGGGCAAGAAACGCCCACCTTCAAAGTTTTATGGACAATTGATTCTGAGTCATTTAGCTGATGGCTGTTGGCGAATCCTGGGTAATGCGGCTAGTAAATCTTAGGTAGGAACGAATGCTATCGATCGCAATCATTGATGATAATTCCGAGTTGCTCGAGCTGCTGCGCGATTACCTCGCTGCGGATGCTCGGTTTGCCCCGCTGCAGGCATTTGATTCCGGTGCGCCTGCGTTGGAGGCCGCCCGGAAGGGGAAGTTCTCGGTGGTTCTGATTGATATCCGCCTCCTTAACGACTCCGGTCTCCGCTGGATTCGACGGATTCGGGAGGCGTGTCCGGCCATGCGTATTCTTGCGTACACCTGTGTTGATTCGGAGGAAACGGTGATTACGGCCATTGAGGCGGGTGCCGATGGGTACCTACTGAAGCAGGCGTCGTTTACGGAGATCGTGGCTTCGATTCTTGAGGCGGTAAAGGGCCTGCCAGTGGCCTCAGGAGTGGCTCTCCGGGCCCTCTTTCGCCTGGTCCGGAAGGACTTCGTTTCCTCCCAGCACCACGATCTTTCCCCCGCTGAACTCAGAATCCTGGAACTCAGCGCCAAGGGGTACGATTGCAAGACGGTTGCAAAGAAACTGGGAATCAGTGTCCAAACCGTGTACGTTCATAACCGTCGAATCTTTCGGAAGCTGGGGGTGACCAACCGGCTGGCGGCGATAGCCAAGCTTCAGGAAAAGGACTCCGGTCCCGCAATAACCCCGAAAATAGCGGTGGTATCTGGGTAGGGGATCGCTGCGTAAAAAAGTTCTCCTTTGGGGTTTACGCGATTTTTGGCATTCTGAACACGACTGGCGAGAAGCACTGTGTGCTCGATTCAAATGATGATGAAGCAACCGAGAGTCCCGCTTAATGGGGTGGCTGGGATCAGCTGTTGGAATTCCCTGAGAACGCAAGCCTGCCTGTGGCTTGCGCTATTCCTTGCCGTCGTGATTTGCCCCACGGAGGCATCTGCAGCAGAGGCCGATGCCGGAGCCAAGCCCAAGGCGGGCAAGGTCGAAGCTTCCGCCGTCGGTTCTGGGGAAACTCTTTTGATGTCGCCTCGTTCCACCGGTGGAAAAGGCGACGAGCGTAGCGTTTACCTAATCCGATCCGGCGACACGTTGGAAGTGCGTGTGTATCAGGAGGAGGATTTGAGCACCAAGACCCGCGTGGACGAAGAGGGCACCGTGGTGCTCCCCCTCATCGGGCGCGTGAGCGTCCGTGGGTTAACGACGGAAGCCGCCCGGCAGCGAATTTCTGACCGGTATGGAGCCGATTACCTTCAGCATCCGCAGGTTACGGTCCTGGTGGGAGAATTTGCTCCCCGGCGGTTTGTGATGATGGGGCAAGTTGCCCGCCCCGGTGTTTACGAGATTCCAAGCAGCGAACGATTGAACCTGCTGCAGGCCATCGCCATGGCAGGAGGCTATACAAAGATTGCTGATCCGACCAAAATCCGGATCCGACGCTCCACGGAAAAGGGAGAGGAGATCCTGCGGTTCAATGCCAAGGCCTTGGCAACGGGCGGCGGTGGTGAAGTTCCTCTAATCCTCTCGGACGACAACATTACGGTCGGCGAAAGCGCCTTTTAATCTGGCCTCTGGTGAATAGTTCTCAAAATCCATCCGGCGGCCCCGTGCCGAATCCGATTGCCGCATCCGCAACTGCTTCCCAGGGAAGTGGGCGAAGCGCTCAATACGCCAAGTATTCCCGCTCCCAAGGATCGCGGTTTGACCTGCCGAAACTCATCCAGCCCTACCTTCAGCGCATCTGGATGATCGTCGGGTTGGTGGTTTGTGCCGCAGTGGGAACCGCAGTCTGGGCGATGCGTTTGCCGCCGACCTATCAGTCGAAAAGCACCATTTCCGTCAATCGTCAACAGCAACGGGTCATCTCAATCGAGGGCGTGGGCCAAGATGCCCGTATGGATGATACGGTGATGTTGAACACGATTGTCCAAAGCGTGCGCAACACCTCCGTTCTCCGACGGATTGTTTCCACGAACCGGCTGACTACCGACGAGCGGTTAACCGGTGCCTCCGGCAAGAGCATCTCTGAGGACTCCGCCGTCGCTGCGATCAACGGAATGCTCACGGTTAAACTCCGACCGGGAACGCTGCTTATCGACATCGTGGTCGATTCGACCAATGCCACGCTCACTTCTCTTGTGGCGAACTCCGCAGCCCGGGAATACATCGCGGATCGCGCGGAACGGGCATTTCTCTCGACTCAGACGGGGAGTGAATCCCTTCGAAGCGAAGTGGATCGACTCGAGAAGAAGCTCCGGACTTCTGAAAAGAAACTGCAGGATTTCCGTGAGGTTCACCAAATGACTTCGATCGAGGGCGAGCGCAGCCTGCTGAGTCAGCAGTTGGTGAAAGCCATTGCCGAGGCAGACGGGGTCCACAACGAACTCCAACTCCTTCAAAGCGACCTGGATCAAGCCTCAAAATCCCAGGATAAGCTGCCTGAGTTGATGGCTATCAAGAGCATCTCATCAATGCCCGCGGTGATCGGGCTCAGCCAGCAAATTCTGCAACAGCAGGTGCTCTTGGCGGGCTATACCAATCGCTACAAACCCAAACATCCGAAGTTCATCCAGGCAATCCAGCAGCTGGAAGACCTCCAGAGATCCCAATCAAGCGTCATTGCCGACTCTCTGGCGGTTCTCAAAAAACGGGTGCCGGTGGTCGAGGCTGCCGAATCGTCAATCCGCAGTGAAATCACCAAGCTTCAGGATCGAGTCCAAGCCTTGAACCGCATCTCGTCCGATTACGCCGCACTCGAGCGCGATGTGGCCACCGACACCGCCCTCCAGCAGTCTGTGTTGAAGCGGATCAAGGAACTCGATCTTACCAAGCAGATCGACAATGTTCCGCTCAGTGTCTCGGAAATCGCGCCCGAACCCAAACGCCCCTCCGGCCCGAATCGAACCCGGTACGTGCTTCAGGGTGCACTCGCCGGGCTCGCGCTTGGAATCGGTTTGGTCTATTTGCTCCAAACGATCGACGGCAGCATTCGAACCGTTGATGAAGCGGAGGATCGACTGCAGATTCCGGTTCTTGGGGCGATCAGTATCGACGCGGGTTCGCAGGGCCAAACTTTTCCCCGATTGGTGATGGTGGACGAGGCCCACGGCCTGACGGCGGAAGGATTCCGGTCCCTCCGTGCCTCCACTGCGATGATTGGGCGCGCAGCGGACATCAAGGTTCGTTTGGTCACCAGCGCGCTTCCTGGCGAGGGCAAGAGCTTTTGCACGTTGAACTACGCCGCCTCGCTCGCGCAATTGGGGCAACGGGTTGTTCTAGTCGATCTCGACCTCCGCCGTCCCACCATCGGCAAGCGACTTCAAATGAACCCGGATGATCCCGGAGTCAGTTCGTTCCTCTTGGGACAGAAGTCGTTCACAGAAATCCAACACCCAACTCGTGTACCCGGCTTGACGGTGATTCCGGCGGGCCCACGCATCCCCAATCCTGCGGAGCAGCTGGCAGGCTCCCACACCCGCGAGTTTTTCGAGGCGCTTACCAGTGCCTTCGATGTGGTGGTCGTGGATACGGCACCTGTGAATTCGGTCGCCGACACCATCAGTCTCCTCCCATTTGCGAAAATTGTGCTGCTGGTCATTCGTGCGGCAAAGACTCCTGAACGGGCCGTCTTCCGTGCCATTTCAGAGATGAGGCGCGTCGGAGCGCAAATCGATGGTTTGGTGCTCAACCAGCTGCCCAAGCGCGGCGGCTACGGTTATTACTACTACTATTACGGTCGGGACGGCTACAGCAGCGCAGGCGTGTACGGAGCCCCGGACAAAAAGGGCTGATCCGATCCAGTCCGTGGATTGATCGGCTCAGGTGCCAAATTTCTATTCGAAGTGAACACCAATGGGCTGATTGACGGGTTGAGACATTGGCTTTGGAAGTGTGTCGAGCCGCTGCTTCTCGTCCTGGTCGTGTACACGCCGTGGGCGTTCAATTCCCACCCGCGACCTTTTGCGCAAATCATGCATCTCTTGGTGATGCTATTTGCTGGCGTGGGGCTTGTTGGCAAACCTCCAGTATCAATCCCGAAGTTTGGATCAACTTGGCTCGGGAAGTTGTTCATCACCACACTCTTCCTATTTCTCGTCTACGTCCTCGTCAGCTTTCTGAACGCGAGAGCCATAGCGGCTATCCGAGGCACTGGCGTTGCGTTGCAGTACCTTGAAGCGATTGTCTGGCTGCCCCATTCGTATTCCCAGAAGGCCACCGAACACGAATGGTATTGGCAGGTCGCGCTTTCCGGGGCCTTTTTCGCAACTTGCCGCTGGATTCGCGTCCAGGCAGTTCAACGCAGCCTGGCGAACGGTTCAAACCACTGGCCCCCCGGAATCCGCAAACTCCTTTGGGTTCTAAGCATAAGCACCGCTTTGATGGCAATCGAAGCAATCATTCAGCGATTGTCCCGCTCCAATGAACTCCTTTTTATCCTCCCTCGATACAATTGGCGGTTTGTGCTGGATGCTCACGACAGCTTGGGCCCCTTTTCTTACCAGGGAACGGGAACTGCCTATTTCAACTTAATTTGGCCATTAACCCTTGGGCTTTGGTGGACCAACCAGTTGCGGGAATTCCGTCGTACCGGCGCCCGCCCAAGGTTTGGGTCGAATCTCGGATCCATTCTGCCGGTTGCGGCCCTGCTGATGATTGTGTGCGTGTTTATGACCACATCCAGGGCTGGCGTCGTCGTCTGCCTGTTCCAGGTGGTCGCGATGGCCTTGATTGCCTGGGTCAATCGAAAATCCTTCCCTCGATTCTTGACGATCAGCGTCGTGGTTTCCGGCTTACTGGTTTCCCTTGCGGTCGCGTTTGTTGGAATTGGCCCGATTCTGAAGAAAGTTGAGCGTGCTCGATCCGATGAGTGGGGCGGCAGGCTCCCGATCTACCGGCAGGTATTGAAAATGATTCCGGATTTCGATCCCTGGGGTAGCGGTGCCGGCAGCTTTTACGCTGTGAATGACCTTTACACGGATCCGACGGCGGACAGTTGGGAAAGCATGGTCCACAACGACTGGTTGGAAGCCCGCCTTTCATATGGAAAAATCGGCTTCGGAATTCTGGTGACCCTTGTCGTTGTTGGAATCCTTCTGGCGAGAAAGAACCAGTTCAAAATCATTCCGCCAGCGTTTGTTCCCTTTCTCTGGACCGCACTGGCTGGGTTTTGTTTGGATGCTTGCGTGGATATTCCGTTCCACACAAAGAGCTTACACCTTTTCTTTGCCCTCGGCTGCGCGATTGCGCTTTACGCGACCCCCAAGTCTGCTAACACTACGCCAGAGACTTTCTAAGGTTTCACCCTTTATTACCAATTTTTCGAGACAGACTTCGGTGACCGGGTGAGCTTAAATCGCACAGTTCGAAATTTTGTAAACGGCTCGCAAGCAACTGACCAACCATGAAAACGACTCAACTCAAACGTGCGGCGCTCTTGATGGCCGTCGCAGGTAGCCTCGCCAGCGCGGCAAGCCAGGCTGCAGTGGTTGATACCTACTTCGCGATGTCGGTGTTCACCTCTGCCGCCCCCGGTGCTTCAAGCACCGCTTACGATCTTGGACGGTTGAATGAGGCTGTCTATCAGGGAAAGCCCAACGAAGAATACGGCGCGCAGGTCACGTTGGATCCCAGCGCTGGAAACGTCCTCCGCGGTATCTCGTTTTACTACTATTCCGACTACGCGAAACTGAATGGCGTGTCGTACACGATCTGGAAAAACGATGGTGCGCTTGTTGCGGGTCAGCCGAGCCCTGGCACTGTTCTTTACAGTGATGTTCTCGACCTTCAAGGGGTGGTGACCGGATCGATCAACAAGGCGACGGTCGTATTTCCTTATGATCCGGCCAAGGGTCTCCCTTCAACCCTGAGCATCACGTTGGCTTTTGACGGATTGGATGCTTCGCATCACGCAGGCTGGCTCGTTTCTGAGGCGTTGCCTTCGGTTGGATCTCATCCGTTGAATCAGTTCTGGAGCACCTTGGATGGAGGGACTTCGTGGGGTTTCATCCGCATGGCAGAAGTTCCTGAGGTCAATGCGACCCAGGCGGTTGGAATTGCTCTGGGTCTTCTTGGTGTGTTTCGTTTTTGCAAGCGTGGTTCGAAGGCGACGGTCTAAGACAACTTCCTGGAATAGAATTATGAAGAACTCCAAAAATCCGCTTTTGTGGGCCTCGTTGATGCTGGCATCCGCCGGGATCGCATTTTCTGCGAGCGCAGCCGATGTTGTTCGTGCTGAATTGAATCTGCCTGTCGTCGCTTCGGCTAAGGCCTCCCTCGCTGGTGTGAAATTGGTGGAGGCTCCTTACCGTGCCGCCAAAGTTGTTGCCGCCAGCGCAAAGGAGAATCGCTCCGCCGTTGTTCGTGCGGCTGTTGAAGCGGTTTTGACCCAGCATCCAACTGCGGTTGGCGCCACGGTTCGAGCTGTGCTGACGGTCGCACCCGATGAGTCCGTCGCGGTGATGTCTGCGGTGATGAGCAAGGCCCCCAAGGCCTATCGAGTGGCGATGATCGTCATCTCCGAGATCAGTCCCTCCTCGGTTCAACAAGTTGCCAGCATGGTGTCGTCCGAAAGGCCTGAAATCGCAGCCGATGTTCAGAAAATGGTCCAAATGGCGTCACCTGCCCAAAGCCCTAGCAATAAACTTTCGGCTGTCGTACCCCGCTTTGGTGTTTTCTACTTCAGCAACCCGGTGGTGGATTTTACTGAGGTGATTTTTAACTTTCAGGCAAACCCTCCCGGTGAGCCCAACCCTAATCAACCCATCATTCGGATCCTTGAATCCTGCTACGGCCCAAGCTGATCTGATCAGCCAATAGGCTGGTTTGGTCCTGGATCAAACCAAAAGCAATCGCCGTCCTGTACCAATGCAGGACGGCGCTTTTTTTGGGCACCCGTCCCTCAGGCTCGACGGAAACCAAAACGGACAACCGTCTTTCGGCCGTGGAAAGAAGGACTCTCCGAAGAAACTATCTTTACCAAATAACAAACGTTGCTGGAATCAACCAGCACCGATGAACGCCGAAGGCCCCCAGGAGCATGGCTCGCATCCAGTTTCCGCGAATTCGTACCAGTTTTCACCACGGATCGATGCAGAAGGGCTCAGTCTGCGATACAATCCCGGAAGAACATCTCAACCGCTGAAGCTAGCCGTAGCGTTGAGACGCAGCGCTACGATTCACTTCCTGGAGGGAGATCCAAACGACGAACCACTCGTTCAATCGGGTGACCACGGTTCAGAAACGGCCGATCTTCCGATCCGAATCTTACAGAAGGCTCCCGCAGATTGCTGACTTTTCGATCCACGCTGCCCGCAGATTCTCGGCCACAAAGCTTTTACAGTTGAACCTAAATCCGGCAGTTGAAGTGGTAAAAAGTTAAAACAATGAAGGGGAAAGCGGCCCCGCGGCGAGGTAACGCCGCCGAAACTCCAAAAACGACCAGCGACAGCGCCGTCGTTTTCAGATTGGAAACCGGGCGTCAGAAGGTGAAGACCGCTCGTGTGACTCACCCAGCAGGTGAATGAATCGGAAACGTATCCCTTGCTCCTTCTCCCTGCCCATCAGCGTTTATCTGCGTCGATCTGCGGTTTGAACTGCCGTTTCTAGGTTTAACCCTTCCACTGCCGCTTCTGGGCTGATTTGTCCGAGCTTGATAAGGTTGATGTTCGGAGCTAGTGACAAAAAAACCGCACTTACGAAAGTGCGGTGAATCGAATAGGTGGGGGGGATTTACTCCAATTTAAATCCTCGGGAACGTTGAAGTCCGCTCTGCAGCGCCTCGGCAGCCAGTTCAGCCAAGGTGTAGAAAAGCGTGCCATGGGTCTTGTCTGAATCGCCACGAATCAGGATCTGGATCGGGACTCCGCCTGGACCGAGGATCCGGTGCCGGCTGCTTAGGCCGTCGCCCGTCGGAAGTCCGCTTGAGAAATATCGATCGAGCCCATTGGCCTGTAATTCGGCCCCGGTCAATCCGAGATCGTTGATGACGTAACAAAAGCGCGTCCAGAACTCGTCAAAATCGTTCACTCGCGTTGACTGGAGGCTAAGCCACTTGCCCAGAATCTCCGCGTTCTTGATCTCCCGTCTGAAAACAGAAGGGCTTTCCCTAGATGTGTCCGTTGACCGGCCTCTTGAATCCAAGCTGAGCTGCCGCATGAAGAGCAGCACCAAAACCGCGACGAGAGCCAGGACCAAGGGGACCAATTGGCCCTTCGTCCACATCACAACAAAGCCAGCCGTTAAAAAGCAGGCCGACACCCCGTAGAGGACCATCAACGTTTGGACCGGATCCAACCCCTGCTCCTGAAGCTGGTGATGGATCTGACGCCGATTCGCCCGAAAAATCGGAATTCCCCGAATCAATCGACGCGCCAAAATCATACCCATGTCTAAGAAGGGAAGCCCCATTGCCAGGGTCGGTGCCAGAAAGGCAAATTGAAGCGCCCCCTTATGGCTGACTTCGATGGAAAGGCCTCCAAGCGCCATTCCCAGGACATAGGTTCCGTTTTTTCCGAGTGCGATGCGCGCCGGGGGGAAATTGTACCACAGGAAAGAAACAAGCCCGCCTGCCATACCGGCAATGAACAAGGCCACTCCGGCATCTCCAGAGGCGTGAGCCACATCGAAGGTGAGCCCAAGCACCATTAAACTAATTCCGCCTGCCAGGCCTTCGATGCCGTTTACGAGTCCGATGACATTTGTGCACAGGACCAACCAAAATGCGGTAACGATAGTCGCAACCAACGGTGAAAGGCTCACCACTCCCATGACTGGGAGATGGAAATAGTCCATTCGCAATCCGGAACCAATGGCGGCCAGGGCAACTGCAAACTGGGCGAGGTAGCAAAAGCGTCCCAGCCGAGGCCAGAAGTCCTGAACCAACCCGACCGTGAACATCCCTCCCATGCCGACCAAAAGCCCGGTGGTTGCGGAAGGCGCAGCAAGATGAGCTCCGCGGAGCCAGCCAATCGTAGCAACCACGAGAATCCCGGCGACGATGGCGAAACCGCCCGTTCGCGGGATGGGTACTTCGTCTTGCCGACGGGAAACTGGAAGCCATGAGGGAATCCACCCAATGAGCGCCCGAGCCATAAGCAACCGGAGGACGATCACAGCGCCTGCGCAACCGAATGCGAAGGAGAGCAAAGCGTATTCTGGTAGGTGGTTCTTGAGCATCTCAGTGCAACCCAATCACCGGTTGCCAAGTCTGCCCGGCATCCGACGCAGATTCGTGCCGAACTTCGATCACAAAGCTCGATCCATCCTATGCAAGCCACTTGCCTGAACCGAGGAAAAATCGGCAGACGTCACCGGAAAAGGATCGAATGATCTCTACAGGCTCAGCGACAGGCTCGCCCCAACCTGACTTGCGGAGTAGGATTCGGTCGAGAGATTTGAGTCACGACTCAAATACTGGTAAAAGATGCCTGTCGCAATTCGCGCGTTAATTCGCCACTGCAGGTTCGCGGTCAAGGTGTAATAGGAGTAGTCACGACTCACCTTTGTTGCGCTTGGGTCCAACTCCGAATACTCGCCAACCGAGTAAGCGAACCTTCCAGACAACAAGAAATCCTGATAGATTCGCTGCCGCACTGACAGATCCAATCCCGACTCAGTGACAAAGCTTCCGGAGAAGAACTGGGAAGCATTTGCGCTACGACCACCGTTGAGACTGAGCGAGGTGCCATAGCGAGGTTCGTAAATCAGACCCCCAGAAGCGATGGGCGTGGGTTCCGGATCCCGAACAGAGGCGGTTTGCGACTGAACAATCTGTCCACCGGCATCCAGACTCGCGGAAATCTTTCCCGAAACCTGGTAGCTCCAAGTCGAGACCAAGCTTTCAGAGAAATACCTTGCTGCTGATGCCACGCCGGCCTGCTCCGAATAGCCGAATTTCATTCGCACGCCGGTTTGGAGCTTGGGCTTAAGCTGGTAGTCGATGTGGGTATTGGAAATCCAGTTCCTCAGCTGCCTTCTGTCGGCGGAGCTCGGAACAGCGGAGTCAATCACCGTTTGTTCAAATCCGAAATCTGCACTAATTTTCCCGGTGAGAGGGGTGCGAAATCCTGCGAGTGTTCTGTTCTCCTGTTGGGGTGTGAGAAAGGCGGCCTGTGTTGAGGACTCGCTTGACTCTTGGAACTGGTGCGAGAGGTAAACGGTCTTCTCGTTCCAGAGATGGGAAAGCTCACCGCGAACCAAATGATAGTCTTGGTCTCTTCCGTTCCCCAAGCTGCTGACGACAAACGTTGGCTGGTAGGAAATGGAAACAAGAGTGGCACGCTGCTCCGTCTCGAAGGAGCGCGAAACTCCGATCAATGGGGACAGATAATGCATGTAGTCCCCCTTGTGAGTACCGGGGCTCAAACGCGGATTGTCTGTATAGAACGCTCTGTAGTCCAACGTCGTACGCAGGTCGACTCCCTTCCACGAGCGCAGCGGGGGCGTGTTCCATGAGGTATACCAGAATCCATCGCTCTCAGAATCCTCGCTGTTCGGCGAACTCGAGGCCTGCTGCGGAAGTGCGGGAATCATGTTGAGCCCCGCCCCGTGGGCGGCTAGTTCAACCGCCGTGAGGATTGCTAGGCACTTCAGATGCTGGATGGATCTCATGAGGGGTTCAGAGGTCAAATGAATGAAACTAGAAGCGGGTTCTCCGGAGCTTTGTCGGTGTGGAGGAAAAAAGCGAGAGTTGCCGAAGCGCTGCAGGCTCAGCGGGCTCAAGGAAATACCCCGGTTGCCATCGATCGCAGTCGGACATTCGCACGGCCACCAAGCTGAGTAGATACGCCGGACTTTGACGTGACTACAAGCACCTTAAATCCGCCGCCTTGCGAACGACGCCCCGCTGAGGCGACACTCCAGAAGGCAAAGCGAAAGCAAGAGTTCCGCAAATACACGCTGAAAGCAATAGTAAAGGCCCGCAGAGCCGTCTCGCCATAGGCCCTTTGCGAAATAGGTGTAGAAAAACGTCAGAAGTGGAGCAACGACAATCCAGCCGCGAATCCGGTCTTGGATTCGAAGGGACCCCACCGACTCGTAAAGAAGCTTCGCCGCTTCCCTTCTGGCGTAGCGCATCTGATCCGCAGTCCACCGTTCCAACGGTTTTCGATCATCGTGAAGGATACGGTATCGGAAACTGCGAGTTGGCCCTGAAACGATCAACCGATGTGCATGTCCATCCCGAACGTAACTGCACTCCCCGGATCGGAAAAGCACGGCGCGCGGTGGATAAAGCGTGCCGTGGAGAGTTCGCCCACAGACGACATATTGAAACGAGGTATACCAGGCTTGAATTCCGTGCTCAGGCTTCCAAAGCTGGAGTTCCGTGATAAGCTCCTTGGAGAGGATGTAGTCTGCGTCGAGTGAGAGAATCCATGGATTTGAGCAATGCAAAATCCCGAAATTGCACTGCGCTGCATGGTCATCAAAATGTCTATGGATCACCTTGACCGCAGAATACCTCGCTAGAATCTCGAGAGTTCTGTCGGTGCTGCCGCTATCCACGACAACAATCTCATTTACCCAATGGAGGCTCTCCAGGGTTCTCTCAATGTTTGGATCCTCATTGTAAGTGAGTATCAGTGCGGAGATCTTCGGAGACGACGTTTCCATCATTCCCTTTCAAGCAGCGATTGGTAAAGTGCTTTGAGGCGCTCCCCCATGGTGTTCATTTCAAACTCTCGAAACGCATGCGATCGACCGTTGTTGCCGATTTCTAGTGCGAGATCGGGCGTGCTGAGAAGAACGTCAAATGCTGCCGAGATTGAATCAACCGAAGAATCCGGGACCAAGGCCGCGCGCGACTCCTGCAGTCCCTCGGAGATTGCGACGCCGGGGGTCAACACGCAAGGCAGGCCAGTAGCCATCGCTTCGACCGCGGCAATTCCAAAATTCTCCGAATGGGATGGAAGCGCATAGATGCTCGCGGCTGAAAGCGCCGAGCGCTTTTGATCGCCGTCTACAAACCCCGTCCAGACTACAGAGTTTTCAATACCGAGCCTCGAAACCAATTCTCGAAGCGAACTCACATAGAGGGAGTCGCCATGACCTGCAATTACCAGACAGGTTGCCGGAAATCTGCGGACGGACACAGCAAAGGATCGTATCAACAACTCAAGTCCCTTCTTCGGATCAATTCGGGAAAGGAACAGGATGATTTTGCGTCCGCGTGTTTCGGGAAATCTTTCCAGGAAAACCGATGAATCAATTCTGGTCTTAAGTTGGCTCAAATCAATCCCAAGAGGGATTACGACGGAGCGAAGAGGTGTGCCTAGCGATTCCGCCTCAAGCTGCTCCTGGCGGCTGGTAAAATGAACTGCTGCTGCATTCGCGAGAATCTTTGACTCGCGATATTTGTAGGAGAGTGCCTTGAACAAGGGGCGCCGCTCCTTCATTCCCCACTGGTTCAGAACGCCAAGAGGCCGGACAACGTAGGGAACGGCCTGCCTCCGCGCGTGAAGGGCCGACGACGTTGGAGCATGGGAAAAGAGTGCATGGACATGCACAATATCATACTCAGAAACATGCGCCTTAACCCAGTTGGAAAGGAAACTCGAGTACTTGTAGAATGAAGTTTGTCGTCTAAATGGAAATACGCGAATGCCCAATGGCTTAAGGTCTGCAGCAGTTGCCCGTAGTTCGTCTTCCTCCTGAATTCCTGCTGCGGTCGCAATAATGTCCACCGAGACACCCCTTGAGGCGAGACTGCGCGCGATGGCTAGGATCGCAAAACTAGGTCCGCCCTGCGACTTGGCCAGCGATGGAATTACGTGAAGAGCCTTCACTTTGAAAAAATTGCCTGAAACAAAATGGCGCTGAAGAATCGCGTTTTTGAAAAGTGCATGAGTGTTGTTCAAAAAGAATGCGTCAGGGTGTTTGTATATCAAATGCCCAGAAGGGACCAAGAGCATCCAAGCGAAGCCGAGGGTGTCTTCAAGAACATTGGAACTCGCGTGCGGGAATCCGAACCCCAGGTGCTCGCCAATCCGAATCAAAAAGCCGATAGACAGTTAGAAGTAGGAAGCAGTCAGCCAAATGAGATGCAATCGAAGTCAAATGTTCCCGGGAAGAATAATTATGGTCCGAATGACAAGATGAAATCCTCGCATAGCAGCGGAGGCGGTTCGAAAATCAAAGCGAGCCTGTCAGGCGGCAAGGAGCAACAGGTAAGTAAAGGCTACCGTTTTGGAATCAAGGCAAGGGACTGAATGAGATCGTCGCATGCCGCAAGTACTTGGTCGGAGGAGATCTCGGTCAAGCATCGGTTGGCATGTTCAACGCATACGACGAGTTCGCATCCTTTGCAGTGAACATCATGGCGAAGCACGCGGTGGGGAACTCCGTAGGGAAACCAAGAATCCTTCCGCGCTCGATAGGAGAATACAGCAATGCAGGGACGCTTGGCGCAGGCGGCAAGATGCATTGTGCCAGTATCATTGCCAAGATAGAAAAGGCACTTACCAAGTGCAACCAAGCTCTCCTTGATATTCAAATCGCCACACGCATTCAGTCCTGAACCGACCTCACGGATAATGTGGTCTCCCAACCCGCGCTCATCCGATGATCCAACCACAATTGGCACAATTCGATAGCGTCGAAAGAGCTCCTTTGCAACCGCAGCGTAGCGTTCAACAGGCCACTGCTTTGACGGCATTTTCGACCCTGCACCAATCGCAACCCAAATCCGGTCATGCGGGAATTTGTTCGTCGTCGCCCATTCTCTGTATCCGGCCAATTCCTCATCTAGCACCCGAAGGGACATGTCGCCCTGCCCCAAGGCGGGCACCGATACGCCATCAGCTCGAAGTCGCTCCAAAAGGAAATCCGCCTCAGAAATGTTAGTAGGTAATGGATTTGAAGAAGTTATTCCGAAACCGAAGAGACGGGAAATCCCAAGTGAACGAAAAATCAAACTGTCACGACGGACGCTCGTAGGCGGGCGATGGGAGGGAGCAAGATAGAATGCGAGGTCATATTTGTTCTTTCTCAGTTTCCACCACAAACCGAGCGAATCAAAAAAGCGTCGCAGGAGGAGAAAAGACCCAGACCTTGGGACTAAATAGGTGACAAAATGATCCACTAAGCCCGTGTTCGAGAGCAGCTGCGGCGCGCCAATTCCCTTCGGGCCAACCGCCTGATCGGATAAGAGAGTTATTTCCGCTGCTGGATGAAGCTTCCGAATTGCGTGAAATGCCGGTAGCGCAACCAATGTGTCGCCTAGTTGTCCAATTCGGTATACCAAGATTCTGAGCCGTCTTGATCCTGCTCCGGCGGAATTCTTCCGGATTCCATTCGAATACGGCGATTCTGAACGAAGAGAAGGATCTGGCATTTTCAGGCAATGTTGCTCCAGGTTAGCTATAATACAGAACGATAAGATCAGTCTTCATCGATTATTGGTGGTCGCAAAACCATAGTTACCACCGACTGGGAATTCCTAATCAATGGGCTGATGCGACGTCGTGCGTAACATCCTCGTTCCGAAGGAGAGCATAACGAAGAAGATCACAGCCATTGTTACCTGGCTGCCGAGCAGTTTTGCGCTCGAGATTTCAATGCTGTTTGCATTCAACACTACAATTGCAACGAGGAATCCAGCCGCGAGCGGCTGGAAGAATTGCTTGGCTCGAAAGCGCCAATGGATCCATCCAAGCCAAAGTCCCAGAAGAAGGCTTGGAACAAACATACCATATCGCCCAAAATCAACATAACTTTCGGCGACATATCCCAGTCCGATGCTCGTCCCCTCCTCCTTGCCCGCTACAAAGATTCCGGTGTAGCGTCGTGCGAGTGCGGAGTCATCCAATGACGGTTTGTCAGGATCGAAGAGCCGTGGAATCAGCACGTGTCTGACAGCCGCCTTCCAAAGGTTTCCATCCTCGTGGGGGGTAATACTCGGAACGTACTGAATTGTCTTGGACAGAAGATCAACGTATGCAATGCGGTTCACCAGGGCATCGGTACCCTTAATAAGGTCTGCTTTGGTGAGTTGCTGGCAAAGATAGACCAGTCGTTCAACCTTCTCGGTGTCCGTCACGAGCACAACCTGTAAGCCTCCACCCTTGTTAACGAACGCGCGATATTCGACTTTGATCGATGTCCAAACAAGAAGGAGAGCCACTCCGAGGGCGGCGATGGGAACCGTCATCCAGATGAGGCGTCGAGATCCGTTGGAGGATAGGAGTGCCACCAGGAACACAATGATGACGTGTCGGAAATCACCGAAGTATCCGAGAAAACCAATTGCGATCTCAGTCAGGATTACCGTCAGAGCCAGCCAGTATCCTCTTTGTTTTGTGAGTGTGGAGATAAAGAGGAGGTAGATGACAGCCCAGCGGCTGTAGCTGATGGTTAAGACGAGCTGTGTGATTCCAGTAAAAGTCCAAGCGATAACGGTTAATGCGGACGTGCTCGCAACCATAACAACATAAAGAATTGCCAGCTGGAATAGTGGGATCGATTTGCATTCAGCTGGATTCCAGGAAGGGGGTTGTTTGAACCGACTTGGTATGGCCATTCCGCATCCCAACGCAAACGAAGAGAGGATAGCCAACCAGGAGGCTGTGGCCAGCCCTGCGTTTGGGTGGTTCGAGAGACTCACCCCTTGTAGAGAGAGGGAGAAGACAAGCAACGATGATTGCATCCATTGCATCAGCCATGCGAAGAAGAGAATGGGTGGCCTTGTCGGAGACCAAAGGAGCCACGTAAAGAGGAGAAGTTCTAGGAGTGCAAAGGTTGCAATCTCGGGGTTCTCGGAAACAGCGGTAAATGGAAGAAGAAGGAGCTCAAGAGACAGCAGAATCCGGCGAAGCTTCTGAACCGCGTAAAACTCGGTGTTCTGTACTGCTGAGCTTTCGTCGAAAGTTGATTCCTGTTGTGTAAGCATCAGTAGTGGCGCTTGTTGCGAATGAAGTGGGATTGTCCTGTCTGTTTTGAGCCCAGGCCGATGGCCTGCCAAACTCCGTTTTAGGAACTGGACTCAGCCTTGTAGAGTTGCGCTACCGTATTGACTGTTTCCGCGAAGTTTGGAAGGTGGAGATTCGGTAGTGTTGGTTTTCGGACACTGGATTGTTTGCAGATTTCATCGGCAAGAGCAGCAATATCTCCGAAGTTGAAGATACGATTTCCCGCGATTGTTCCCATGTCTTCGGCGCAACCGCAGCGGTTGCTGATGATGCAAGGCAATCCGGATGCATTGGCCTCGTTGACGACCAGTCCCCATGTCTCTCCGAAGTCGCTCGGTAGAATAAGACAGTCGGCTGCCACGTACGCCCTCGAGATTTCACTTTGGTTGAGAAATCCCGCAAAAGAGGCGTTGGGTGAATGGGGCTTCGCTTGGGTGGGTGTTGAGGAGTGGGTGCCTGCTGCGTCATAGACCACATTGCATTGAGCTCGCAGTGAGTCGCCAAGTTCGCCACTTCCCACGAAGAGGATGTGAATCTCTTTATCCGGCTTTTGTTGTCTCGCGAGACTGACTGCCTGGACTACGTGTTGGGGAAACTTCTTGTGGACGAATTTGCCGCAGAAGAGGACACAGACTGCTCCATCTGGAATGTTGAAAGCGCGGCGTATCTCGTTCCGATTTGGAAGAAGGGTGGATGCGTTTGCCGCAAAGTGGAAATTATCGACTGCGTAAGGTGCGTTGTGGAGTCGTGATGCTGGTATCCCGTATTCCCTATAAAGGCGGCGGTTTGCGCTTCCGATGCAAAGGAATGAATCTACTCGTGAGAAGAGAGAGCCAAGAAGGAGACGCTTGATCGGTTCCTTCCAGGGAATCCTTGGCGCGAGCAAATTACTTTCGCCGCGTAGCCATACCCGGCAGCCTGATCGCTTTGCCGCCCACGCCATTTGCCAGTACGCCGCGACTTGCCATCCTTGAATCCATAGGACTTTTGCCTGATTGTCCTGCAATAGGGAGGTGGGTGAACCGATAATCCGGGATTCAAAGAATGCGTTGGGAGTTGAGTTCGGAGGGACCCTTAGCAGGCGACTGGGGTAGCCGGCGAGGAGATCGATGTCCCAGGCGAATTCCGTCCGAAAGGCACTGTCGTAACTCTTCTTTGCGGCGTGGTGCGATAGATACCAGACCTCAAACGGAATCCCTCCATTCTCGGCCAATGCCCTCCAGAGAGGAACTTGGTACTGGATGGGATGTGTCGTGACTATTGCAAGCATGGGAGGCTTTAGTTCACGGATTGAGGAAGTTCAGCGACAACTTCTCGGATGATCCTGGACCATCGTTCCCCGTATAGATCCCAAGACAAAAGATACCGGTGTTCCAATATTTGTTGGCGCATTTGGCTGATCTGACTTGGATTCGTCGCGATGTTCTCGAGGGTTTGAACCAGTGCTGAGAGATCGCCTGCAGGGAGGATATATCCGGTTTTTCCATTCTCGATCACGGCATCGGCACCGGAATTTGTTGTGCCGATTACCGGGAGTCCACTCGCGGCTGCTTCAATTTGAACTTGGGCTAGGCCTTCAAATAAGCTTGGAAAAATAAAAACGTGACATTGTTGAAACGCGCTAACCAGCTGTGCCTGGTTGAGTCGGCCTAGCCAGCGGATGTTCGGTGGAAGATTCTCGCGTTCGGCTTCTGGAATTGTACCGCCGCCGGCGATCCACAATTCGATTGCTCTCAAACCTCCGATTCGCCTCCACGCCTCGAGCAGCAGGGGAAGGCCCTTTCTTGCCTGCAGTGAGCCAGCAAAGATGAAGCGAAGCGGGCGAATCGGAGTTGGGGATCCTGGCTGAAAGAGTTCAAGATCGCAGCCGAATGGATTCTTGCGGATCTTCGCTGGATCTACGCCGTGCTCGACTAGGGTTCTTGCGACAAAAGTACTGGGTACAACGATTCTGTCTGCTTGATCGTGCTCGGCGGTTTCGTGCACCAGCTGTTCATTGCTTTTCCTATTAGTCACGGATCCCCACATTGGATACCGCTTTTGGAGTTCAGCGAGGACCGCTTGGTAGGACCTGGGGTGTGCAATGCTTTGATCTAGAATGAATCGGCCGTCAAGTCGCTGGGTTCTTCGACACAGAATCCAGGATGAGGTATCGAATCCGATTACGACATTGGCGCCCTGGAGGGATTGCTCGGGGATTGATTCCTGAAAAGCTTGGTTGCGGCGAAGGATTGCGACGCCTTCCTCGGCACCAAGCCGTTGCTGAATCAAGGCGCGAAGTTCGGTTGTTGGTTGGGTGATCAGCTGCCTTGCTGGAACTCCGGGAACAAGACGGTTTGCAAGCCGTCGACTCCACTTCTTTGACAGAAATCCTATGGTGCGCGCGGTGGCCCCATCCGAGGTGTAGGCGATTGAAGTGTGGAACTCCTTTAGCATTCCAAACTGACTCAATTGCCGGGCGAGGTGTCTCGAATATTGCGTTCCTGGATGTGCGACAAGGACGCGGGGTGGGTAAGGCTTGGATTCAATGCTTCGGATCGGTTTCCGCGAAAACTCATGCAGGAGTTTGCTCCACTGGTCCCCGTGGCCTGTCCAGTTCAATTCCTCCGCCCTGGCTCGTGCCCTTAGGCCCATCTCCCGACAGACGGACGGACTCCGATAGGCCGATTCCATATCGGAGCACAAGGCGTCCAGGTCTCCTGCATTGTGAATCCAGCCGTTTGACGCCTGTTTTAGGAAATCAATGCCAGGAGTCGCTGTAGTTGTAATTACAGGAAGCCCACATGCCATTGCTCTGAGGATCTCGTTGCCGGAGTCTCCAAGCAAACTTGGAAAGACGAAGACATCGGATTGATTGAGAAGCTCCTGAATTTTCGACTCGGAAACGGCTGAAAGGAGGCGAAGTCCCGGCTGACTCGATAGTCGCAATGTGACGGAATGCGAGGCATCTCCAACCAGCCAGAGTTCAGCGTTTGGGAGTTTAAGTCGTCCCCATGCTTCCAGGAGCAGGGGTAGACCTGCTGGGCCATCGAACTGGCCGGAATAGATGAACCGGAACGGCCGAGGCCCCTGAGTTCTCGCTACCTGCAGATCGCGACAATCGATTGCTTCGGGAACTAGGTTAATTCGCTTAGCGTCAACTCCATGCTCTAGGAGGGACTCTCGCAACGAAGAGCTTTTGGTAACAACCAGAGCTGCGGTATCCAGCTCGAGATACTCGATGGCCCGCACCTCCGGCAGAGTTTCAGACTCATAGTCGTGCCACTCCGGAAAGCGGTTGCTGAGTTCCCGCTGGATTCTAAGTCGGGTGGCCGGATGCTCGCGAGTTTGGACGAGGACAAACGGTTTTCCGAGATCCTGACAACGTTGAATCAGGAGCCAGCTTGATCTGGCGAAACCGACAACTACGTCGGCGTCTTGCAGCACGGAATCTGGGACTCGGTTCTGGAACTGCTGGTTCCGATGAAAAAGAGAACGTTGCCCGTTGCTAGTCCCATCAGGCGCTGAATGTGCTGCCGTCCTTGAAAAGGATTGAAGTTGAATTCGTTGCCTAGGGAGGGAATTCGCGTTTGAAGCTTCGAGATTGGCATCCGAACCCGAACGAAAAGGTGCGAGTAAAGTATTGAAGATATCGGGAGCTCGGTTGGTACCAATGGTGTAAATACATCCCAGTAGGGAACGTTGGAATAACTCTATTGCGAGCCGTATCGCGTCCTGGGAATCGGGATGGATGACAGCCACCTTCACCGACTACCCCCGACGGCAAGCGAATGGTTAAGTGGACGCGCTGGAATGCCGGCGACAACGGTCCCTGGTGCAACACTTTTCGTTACCACGGCGCCGGCGCCGACCACGCATCCGTCACCCAGCTCAACGCCACTCAAAATAATCGCTTTTGCACCAATCCAACAACGATTTCCGATCAAAACACGACCTTTTTTCATCGGTTCCCTGCCGGGAGACAACCCTGGACCCCAGGTATGATTCGAATCTGTTATATAGATGTCGGGACCGAACATATTTTCATTTCCGATAATCACGGCCCCGCAGGAGTCGATCATGACATTTCGATTAAAATAGTTCCTATTTCCTATTTGAATCCGAACTCCCGCGTAGTCCGTGTCCTCCGGCCAGAGCCAGCAACCTTGTGTGAAGGCATTGAAGTCTCCAATGCTGATTTGACTTAGGCGACGAAAACGGCCACCTCCTTCAATACGGTTTCTTTTTCCTGCCCTCAGGCCTAGCATTCGGTAGAAAAGGATCCGAATTCGGCTCGTGAGCCCACGGCTTGACTTAAGTAGAGTAGCTTCGAGAGACATCGGTTGACGATTCAGTATCAACCTCGCGAAAGTCGCACGAATGCCTTTAGCGTATCGAGACGCAGGGGGCGGCGTGACTTCCACAGAGACGGACTATTTCGAATAAACAGGGCGAACCCGCGAAGGCAGGGCTTGATCAGCCCTCTACTCCATGCGAACTGGAGATGGCGCAGGAATTTCATGGGAAGGGCTATGGGAAGTGCGAAGGCTGGGGTCCTGCGCAGGGTCATTGCGAGATCATTGCAGACACCTGACCGATGTTGTTTGTAAAGCTCTCGCGCCACGGGTGTTTTGTCGTGCCATACGTGGACTCCGGGGAGTGTCACCACGTGAAAACCGGCATCGAGTAGCCGGAGGCAAAGATCCTTTTCCTCTCCACCGTATCCGCCTGGTACGGGATCGTACATTCCGACCGAATCTAAAGCAGAAAGACGCACAACATGACCGCAACCGATAAACATTGCCGCCGGGATCGGTGCGGATCGTTCCCTGGTATCCGGCCGGTCGGGAGAAAGTATGTCGAATCCCAGCGCTCCCACCTCCGGATGACTCTCAAGATAGTTGATTGCCACTTGGATCTCGTCACCCTTTAGAAACCACGCATCGTCGTCCAGACTTACAAAATAGGAGAAGCCGGAACGCTCCATGAATTCGTTCCGGGCCGACATATATCCCTCGCTTTTGTCGCGGCGCTTCCATGTTACTTCAGGGAATTGGGAAGATACCGTTGGAGTTGCGTCGCGTGATCCATCATCGATGACCGCCACCTCAAGGGCGGGGAAGGTCTGTTCAAGAGCTGATTGGATTGCCTTCGGAAGGATATCCGCCCGGTTGCAGGTCACAATGCCCACCAATACCCGTGAATTCATGCTGCGGACCCTTTGATGGTTGAGCGTATCTTGTTTATCGCGTCACGCTTGCCTTGAAGGTTTTCCCCAAGTTGCCCTCGACCTTTTGCGGTTTGCATCAAGGAGGCGAGTTGGAAAAGCTCCCACATGAACAGTTTGAAGTGGTCCACTGACGACTTCCGACCCAGCACTTGGGTCATGACATAGTGCCTGTTGACGAGTTCCATTTCAGCCATGGCACGAATGCTTTGCTTGTGAGGTCCGGGTTGGCTGTCGTGAAAGATCTTTGCACTACGCGCGTTCGCCAGCTTCCACTTTCTCCCAACGCGGAGAGAAAGAGTTAGATCTTCCATGAGAGAGTATCCCGTAAACATTGAGTCAAAAGGAGGAGACGGGAGCGCCTCGCGTCGATAAATTGTACAGGTGGTGTTTAGCCATTCTACTGGATTCACCTCGGGCAAGCTGGACTCGTCCTCGGGAAGTAGGTTGACTGCCGGTCCCAGTACCCGACCTGCATACGAGGGAGCCGATGCTCCGGCCATGATTGAGAAAATGAGCCGGCTGGCACGTCCCGGATTCTGGTATCGCTGGTTCTGGATCAGCGCATTAACTCCACCGATTTTGGGGTCTGATTGAGCGGCATTCCAGAGACGCAGGACACATTCGGACTCGAATAGAATGTCATCGTCGAGGAACCAAATCCAATTCTGGGTGGCGGCAGCCACGCCTTGGTTTCGTTGGACGGCAGCCCCCAGCCTATCTGCCCGAAGGTATTTTATTCTGCAGGCTGGATTGAGTTTGGAGGCAAACTCTTTGATCAAAAGATGTGTTTCCTCGGACTCTGAGCCATCTACAATTATGAGTTCGGCAGGAATGAGGTTTTGCCTCAACAGCGATTCCAGAGTTACCCGGAGGCTCCCGGCTCGATTTCTAGTTGGAATGACTGCAGAAGCTGGAAAAACTGGCATCACAAATTCACTCGAATCGAGCGATTAACGCGGGCGAGTTGCCCTCGGTTCGATTCTTTCAAATGTTTTAAAGTCTCCACGGGCAATCGCAATTAGCGAGAAATGGATCCCGAGTTTCGATATGGAAGTTCGTGCGGCTTATGTGAGGCTACAGCGGCTGAAAAGTTCCCTGAATCGATGGTCCCAGGTGTGGGATGAAAGGGCACGTTCCTGACCTCGCCGCCTGAGTGAGTTGGCCGCCTCTGGATGGGTCAGGTAAAAGCGAGTCTTGTCGATCAGTTCCTCTGGGCAATTGTAGGCATCAATCTCGCTCCCCAGTGTGTAAAACTCCTCCAGCTCATTGGAATAGCCCGTTAGATAACAGGTCCCTGCCATTGGTGCCTCAAAGTCGCGGAGCCGCACATGTGAAATCTTCCTCCCGCAAGGAATTCCATCATGCCAGACATTGCTGAAGTTCAGCCCTACTGCATATTCGGAATAGGTTGTGGCGACATCTTTGGCTCTCCCCTTCGAGACCACTGCGAGTGCGGCACGATTGCGGGAGAGGCAGCGACGGTGATTCAGAATCTGGTAGATGCGGGCTGCACCCCTCCACAGTCCGTCATTTCTGAGGATTCGCCTGGCCAAATCTACGTAGCTCGAAACGGAGGCGGTTGGATTTCGGCGGCGTCCAAGATACTCGAGTGGGGGTGGCGCGGTTTCCTGCTTTGGCTGCGCAGCACCCGGGTTTGAAGAAGGGTGTGGCCACCCGCTTCCGTAAAGATCCAATGGTAGCGATGCGGCGAGCAACCCGGTGGCGAGTTCAACCCGATCGCAGTACGGTTGGCCGACAAAGCATGCTCTTGGAATGCAAGTGTCACGGATCGGGCGAAAGCACACTTCGGGGTCTGCTCCCATCTGGACCCAGACCGGCTTGGCTCCGGCCCTCAAGTAGTCGTCTCGTGCGTCTCGTTCGGAATGCCAGGAGAAGTCGACCGACTTCGCGATCTCAGCAACGAGCTCGAATTGATAGATGCTGTTGCAGTAAAAGTTGATCGAAGTTATTCCGAGGGTTCGAATAACGTTAAATCCTTCAGGATCAAAGTGAGAGTTGTAAAAATAACACAGAAAAAGTTCAAAACGCTGCCTCGCATGCTCTTCTCGTAGCTCACTCAGAATTCGATCGGTTGTCTCAGCACGCTGCGCGACTTCCTGGTGGGTAAACGGAAGGGGGGCATCCATGAACCGGCTGCAGGGTTCCAGATCAACTTTGGATTCGACGATTTCATGTCCAAGTCGCTTAAGAGCAGGGATGAAGTGCGTAGCCCAAAGATCCCCGTAAAAGGCGTCGGGCCTTTGCGCGTGTCTGATGGCTAGGAATATTCGCATTGGAGGGTGTCGTACCTACCGGCCTCGATGCAGCATGAACCGGCGTGCCAGAACCCCGCGGCTTTGGCGATAGACGTTGGCGATCCAATCGATCACATGTTGGCGGGTTCCTTCGACGGCCCGCGCTTGGTTTTCCAAATCATGTGCGCGCGCCAATGCCACGAGATCAGATTGGACTGAGTGGGTGGTGCCAACGCGTGTGCGTACTCGTTCAATGTGCGCGAGGTATGGCCGGTATAGGCACATTTCCATCACAACAGAGAGTCGAATTCCAAACCACTGGACATTGGGATCCACCACCCAGCGAGAAAGGCGTCTTACGCCCTGAAAGTGGAAGAAGATGAGCGCCCCGGATCCGGCCTTGAGGCCCTCCTTGGTGCTGTGGATTGGATTTCGCTCGATGTTCCAAGCCGCGGAGTTGGCCCCTGGGTGAGAGATAATCGCTACCTCAGGGAAAAGATTTGGAAATTGATCCAGGTATTTCTGATCTGCGAATCGAGTCGGTTCGACACGGTCGTAGCACCAATCAATGCAGCTCGTGCGCCACCAGTCGAGGCACTCCCCCCCCTGCGGGTTGTTTCTGAAGGACAGCCAGCCGACATTGAAACGGCCGTTTTTGAGCATCCACTTGTTACGAGGCACAAAGCGATGTTCGATGATCGCCACGGATCGATCTCCTATTTCGGCGAATATTGCCTCAGGCGAGCTGAAGAAATAGAGGTCGGAGTCAAGGTAGGTAATGAGTTCGATGCCAGGGTTGCTTCGGAGGAGATAACGTGGGAGGCAAGGGGAGCAGGTGAAAAAATATTCTATCTTGGACCGGTTTGATTTCGCACGGAGAAGCTCTGGATCGGCGGCTTCAAGCTCGGAGAGAGGGATGCAATGGAGGCCCGGCAGCGCTAGAGCCTGAAGCGTTGCGTGGCATTCTTCAGAGAGACAAAGGACCCAGAGTTCAGACGATGGCGCCACCGCCCGAAGGGATTCGAACATGGCAACCCCCCTAGGAAGGTACCGGTGATCGAAGTAGGTGCAGTAGTGTCGAGTCATCCTAGCAGCTGTCTGAGGGCCTGAATGACGAGTTCGACGTGCTGTTTTGGAATTTGTGGGTACAGCGGCAGCGACAGGATTTCCGAGGCTGCCAACTCTGTTTCAGGGAGGCCCCCTGGTCCGATTCGGATGGCGTTCTTGTAGGCAGGTTGGAGATGGATTGGTACCGGATAGAGAATTGCTGACGGAATGCCGAGGGCGGAAAGTCCGGCTTGGATTCGATCGCGGGAGGCGCTTCGAATCGTGTATTGGTGGTAGGCGTGTTTTGCTCCTGGGCGTACCGCAGGGCAACGGAGTGGCAATCCAGCCAATCCTTGAGTGTAGAGGTCGGCGATCGCGGCGCGACGCTGGTTGCTTTCGGCAAGATGTTGAAGAAAGACACGAAGGATGGCCGCTTGCACGGGATCCATGCGCGTGTTTATCCCGTTGATCTGGCTGATGTAGCGGGTTTTCCATCCATACTGTCGGAGGAGGCGGATCTGTTCAGCAAGCGCGGGGTTTGAGGTAGTCACCGCGCCAGCATCCCCCAGTGCACCGAGGTTCTTAGTCGGATAGAAACTGAAGGCAGCCGCGCTTCCCCAGGTGCCGGTCTGCCTGCCATTTAGGGAGGCACCGTGGGATTGTGCGCAGTCTTCAAGGATAAAAATGCCGTGGCGCTGGGCGATCGCCTCAATTGCCGGCATGTCCGCAGGATGCCCATATAGATGGACCGGTATGACTCCCTTAATCTTCCCCGGGTTTGTCTCCAACGCCTCTTCAAATCGAGACGGCGAGAGGGTCAAAGTATCTGGTTCGACGTCAATGAGAATTGGCTCGGCACCGGCCTGGTATATCGCGGAAACTGTTGCTACTGCGGTGTTGGAGGTGGTGGCCACAAGGTCCCCGGAACCGACTCCAAGTGCTCGGAGTGCTACCGCCAGTGCGTCCGTACCGCTGCCGACCGCGACTGTTTCCGACGCCCCGACGAAGCGGGAGAACTCAACTTCGAACTGCTGGACCTCTTCGCCAAGAATATAGATCCCGGACTCCAAGACGCGTTGTACTGAAGCGAGTACGGCGGTCGCGTGCTCCAGGTAGGCTGCTTTAGGATTCGCCTGAAGGATTTGGGGATTGGGTTGGGGCATGTTCGGAGGGCTATTTGTAGAAGGAGAGTCGCTCACGGTAGTAGTCGAGGGTTTGACGAAGCGCCTCACGAAGGGTTGTCTTGTGAGACCAAGACAGCGCGTTCCGGATTTTCGTGTCGTCGGCCTGATAATCTCCGATGTCGATGGGTTTCCGGTCGGCGGGGAACTCAATGATCTTGTAACTACCTGCCCCATTGGTTTCGACCAAAAGCTCCGCAAGATCCCGGAGGCGGATCGGGGGAGGGCCGCCTAGATTGAACACCTGACCGTATGAGACTGGATTTGATGCCGCTAGCATCATTGCGTTCACCGCATCGTCAACATAGGTGAAATCACGTATCTGATCACCGCCCCATACCTCGAAGGGATCACCCTCCAGTAGCCGCCGAATCCAGATGCCCAGAAAGGTTTGCCGCGTGTCCCGTATGCGCATGCGGGGTCCGATGGTGTTCGTCAGGCGGATGCAACAGGTTGGGATACCATAGACGGCCTGATAGAGCGTGTGGTAGGCCTCGCCCGCCATCTTGTTGATGCCGTTGACGTCCACAGGACGAATTGGGTGTGTTTCCGGGACGGGAAGGAAGTCGGGTTTGCCGTACATTTGGCGTGTACTGGCAAAGAGGACCGTCGCCTTTGGGTTACTTCGGCGGCATGCCTCCAACAGCGAAAGTTGCGCCCGGCAATTGATGTCAAGGTCGGCAAAAGGATTCCGCATGGAATCCATGTGGCTGGTCTGCCCAGCCAAGTTGAAGATGAAGTCCTTCCCAGCGATGTGGTAGTTGATGCTGTGTTCGTCCCGGATATCTGCCACGTGGAGCTCGCACTGGTCACGGATGGGTTCCAAGTTTTTAAGGTTGCCCCCAAACTCAGGAATCATGCTGTCTACGATTGATACGATCGCGCCTTCAGAAATGAGGCGGATCGCCAAGTTCGAGCCAATGAAACCGGCACCTCCGGTGATTAGGATGTGCTTTCCGGAGAAGGGGCCTTCGTGCATAGGATATCCTGAAGAGTTCCGAGCCGGTCAAATTCGAGCGGTGGCAATTCCCGGGACGAGACCGCGTTTCAGGAAGAGGTAGGTTTTGTATTCAAGGGGAGCGATGGAGGTCTTAATTCGATCCTTAGACTGGGTCGCCGATGCGAGGATATAACGGGACCCCAGTCGATCGATCAGCTCCTGCTCGGAGAAAAACCAGCACGGGTAGCTAGCGGGATAAATCCACTTTGGGACGTGCTGAACCGCAATCAAACTGGGTCCTGTTGAAATTACAGGCATCCGATCGAGTAGAAGCATCTCATGGTCGAGTTCTGCGAGTTGGTTCAAGATTGCCCAAGGCTTCGGAAGGTATTGAAGAACCGCGGATGCAACAACAAGGTTAGGGGACGCGGCTTCCGCGGCACTCGAAATCGAATGATAGAATTTAAGTTCGTGGTTCGAGATGTGTTTGTTGCCGAATTCCACGTAGGAACCCTGTTCGATTACGCTCCAACGGATTCGGTTTATTCCCAACAGTAAGGGACGATTCTGGAAATAGGAGCTTCCCAAGGCGCCGCCGAAATCCATGACGCTCAGTTCGCCGTGGTGTATTGCGGCCGTGGTTTGGCAAACAGAGAGCAGAGGAAAATTGTATTCGGGACTCTGGAAAACCACGGAATCGCGTTCGAAGACGCCTCTACCCTCTTTCACTTCGAGCGCAGCCCGCTTTGTTTTCTCAAAGATGACGTTCGTATCGTAGCCAATCGCCCTGGATGCAGCATCATCCCAGGTCGCGAATGGTCCGGAAAAGCGGATCGGGGGAAAGAGGATGTGTTGATGATAGATGGAACGGAGGCGTAGCCGTACGGAGTCTGGTAGAATCCGTGAGATGGAGCCAAGAAACGTGGTACGTGCCATTGAAACCGGGAAAAAAAGCGGATTTGTACTTTGCCAGTCGCTTCCCGCTGCGAAGGCAATCCTAGCTACCGGAAATAGCTTCGGCAGATGCGGTTATTCTTTTCAATCGGCGATCCTTCGCTTTCCGATAGAAACTAGGAAGCGCTAGCATGCCAATTTCGGGGAGAAGAACTTGCAATGCGAGGCTCTCTGAGCCGCGACTAGGGCTTTTTCTTCTCGCAAATTAGGAGCACCCGAGGTGATGGATGCGACGGAATTTCAACGATATTGTCAAAGAACCGGCCGAGAGAGTTTCGAAAAGCCTCGAGCGAGTACCAAGGCTTGCTGGCGTCCCACCATCCTGAGACATATTTGTCCTCTTTAGGCACGAACTCGACAATCAGGTATCGACTCGAAAAGGCATTCAGAAGATTGACGATTTGATCCAAAGAAAAGAAGAAGCGAAAGACCATGTGATGCGTAATGGCTAGTGCCAGGACACATTCGGATCGGAGGCGGTCAACGGCCGCCGGCATCATAGTTCCGGGAGTACCGATAGCAGGTGACGGGCAAAGAAGATTTCCGTAGAGGGGGTGGACGTTCGCTTCCAAGCGACGAGCTTCCCTGAACAACTGGTTTATACACGTTTCGTCATTGTCGGTGGCGATAACTTGAATTCCCATCTTGGCTGCAAGGATGGAGTACCAACCCGTATTGGATGCAATGTCGAGCAGTGTCTTGGGTTGGAGTTTTGTGAGCGCAGCATGGACTTGTCTGTGCTTTTCGGTCCATGTCGCAGATGGACTGAAGTCTGGATACTCGTCCTGTGCATATGCCGACCAATAGGTGTCCGCCTGAAAGTTCGGGAGGCCCTCCACCATGGTTCGCAGACGGGTAAGGTAGGAACTGCGGGATTCCGTCGATTTCTTGGATCTGCCAGTGACTCTGCCCTCGACGGATTTGATTGCGGAATTGAAGAAATTGAGTGACCCGCTTGGAAGGAGCTTCCGAATCCTTCTGACAAGTGTTCGGATCTTTTCTTTGGCCTCCGAGGAAGCGCGGGAGGTCAAGAAATCAGCCTCCAGTTGGGTAATCCCAATCCAGTGATCAGTTAGAAAGTGCCGGACAATTCGGTGATGCGGCGTTGCCAGAACCATCAAAGGGTATACGTAGTAGCGAAAGAATTCACCATTTGCCTCCCAAATGTCGTTTCCTTTTTCTGTTTGGATGGACCCGAAGTCGACGAACTGCGGTTTTGTTCCTTCGAAAAGAACGTTCCAAGGATGGCAGTCCTGAAGCGAGAGCCCTTTCTTGAGAAGTTCCAGTTCTAGATCAATGACGTGCAAGGCAGCCGCCCTGAGCATTTCCGAGCTCCACTCAAACGCATAACTGACAACTGGCAGTCGGCGATGCTCAAGTATGAGCAGAGATTCCGGCGGGGAGTCGGTTTCAATGGAAGTATTGATAATGAGGCCCTTTTTGCAGAGGTCCTCGATCGTCCCGTCCTTAAAGAGCCGCCGATATAGCTCCTGCTTGATCGGGTTGATTACGCGGTAGAGTTTTTCGCCGGATTCGCAAAGACGTCCGGATGGATCCGCGGTAGATAGTGGATGCGACTGGAGCGAAGCGGCTTCGGTGGATGTCATTGAAATTTAGGGGGCAGGCTCAAAGGACCATGAATGATTGAGGGCAACCAACACCCAATCGCGACTTGGGATTGATCCGGGGTCGACTTCTGGATCCGGTTCAACATCGAACTCGGCGGCGTGCGGAATATGGTCCAGGTTGGCACCGCATTTCTGTAGAGCGATGTTAATATAGCATCTGCCCGGAGTGATGTTAATCCTGTCCGTGATGCAGACTAGGGTCCCGGATGGAGGAAGATTGTCTGGGAGCGATTTTGAAGTGCTTGTTCGGAATGCGTAAATTCCGGCGTTGCCGAGGTCGTAAATGGCGATGAGTAGGTTGTAGTCGCTGAGACGGTTGGCCCCGGAATACCCGATGGTGATTTTAAGCCTGCTTGACGTAAAGATTTCTGCCTTTCCATCCGCGTCCTCGATCGAGAGTGATGTGAGTAAGGTTGAGGACAAGTCGGTGGCTCGGTCTCTAAACTCAACCGATTGCGCCGCTTTTCCGTTCGAGAGTGTGAGGTAGTCGCGGATGATCGACTGTGTTGGGCCGTGTTTCAGCAGCTTGCCGTGGGAGAGTAGAATCGCTGAACTGCAGAGTGCTTGGACCGACGCCATTTGATGGCTGACAAAAAGGACCGTTCTTCCGGATCGGGATACGGCATCGATTTTGCCTAGACAGCGCCGTTGGAACGCCGCATCGCCAACCGCGAGAACCTCGTCAATGATCAAAATGTCCGGCTCGAGATGCGCAGCCACGGCAAAGGCAAGGCGGACGTACATCCCGCTTGAGTATCTCTTAACAGGCGTATCAACGAACTGCTCAACTTCCGCAAATTGGACAATTTCGTCGAACTTGGATCGGATTTCAGCCCGGCTCATACCGAGGATGGCGCCGTTCAGAAAGATGTTTTCGCGACCCGTAAGTTCAGGATGGAAGCCGGTTCCGACTTCAAGAAGGCTTGCCACCTTTCCGCGAACGTGGATGCGGCCCCGCGTTGGTTCGGTTATTCGACTCAGCAGCTTCAGTAGGGTACTTTTCCCGGCTCCGTTTCGGCCGACAACCCCCATTATTTCCCCGCGTTTTACCTCAAAAGAAACCCCTTCCAGAGCCCAGAAGTGTTCTGAGTCAGCAGGTGGTTTTTCTGCGTCCGTGCGGTTGAAGAAACTTCGAGCTTTTCGCGCGATGACATCGCGGAGTGCGGTATAGCGTTCCGTCTTCGCGGAGCGGATGGTATAACGCTTGCCAAGGTTCTCAACCTTGAGGATCCAGTTGCTCATTTCGGTTCGGGTAGGTCCACGCTGCGAATTGCCTTAGATAACGTCAGCGAAGCCTCGCTCCATTTTTCGAAAATAGGCGACGCCGGAGACGAGAAGAAGGATGCTGATGGCGACGGAGGTAAGAAAGGTGGACGGAGCGATGGGGGGAATTCCCGCGCAGATGCTCCATCGGAAGCCATCGATGATACCGACCATCGGGTTAACGTTGTAAAGCCAGCGCCAGCTCGTTGGAATGTCGCTACTGGAGATTGCGATGGGTGAAACAAAAAGGCCGAACTGAACAATAAACGGAACGATGTAGCGAAAATCACGGTATTCTACGTTGAGCGCCGCTAGCCAGAGGCCGGCTCCGGTGGAGAGAGCAAAAGTTAGGATGATCAGGAAGGGCAGCGCCAAAAGTTGGGGTCCGGGCATAAAGCCGTTTGTGGCCATTAGAATACCCAGGAACCCGAGGCAAATCGTGAAGTCCACCAGGCTGGTGGCCACTGAACTCGCCGGTATTAGTAGCCGGGGGAAGTAGGTCTTTGAGATCAGGTTGCTGTTGGTTAGCAGGCTGTTGGAGGCATCGGACAAAGCGCTTGAAAAGAACTGCCACGGCAGAACCGCGGCGAATACAAAAATCGTTTCGGGAACTTTGTGGGACGAAAAATGGCCGACTTTGCGAAGAAAGGTAAAGACGAGCATTGTTACCATTGGGCGAATCAGTGCCCATGCTGCGCCGATTACAGTCTGCTTATATCGTATTAGGATATCCCGCCAAGCCAGGATGTAGAACAGCTCGCGATAGCGCCACAGGTCGCGCCAGTAGTTTCGCTCCCCGCGTCCGGGTTCGATAATGAGTTCTTCCATGAAATTGCTTTGCTGAGAGGTTTTGCAGATTCCTGAAGTGGAGGTCTTCCAGCCGCTCTTCGTTGCTGGAGGAAGAATCTCCTCGTTTTGCGTACGATCGGACCGGGTCGGCAGGGGACTGCGATCCTCCGCTTCAATCTGGAATGTGTTGATTATTGCCGGTTATCGAACTGCGGGCAGGATTGTTTTGGTTTGCCTGTGATCGTTACTAGGGAAGTCATCTTGGCACTGTAGTGTTCCCTGATCCTGCGTGTGGCGCTTTCAGAATTGTTCGGGAGGCAGGCAGAATTATTGGTCTCCAGTTGCCAATCGATATTGATGCCCCGTTTCTAATTCGTTTCGGGAATGGTTTCTTTGCAAGTTTAGCTCCGGATTAAGACCTAGTTTTCCATCACCGTATCGTTCACCCATTGGATCGCTGAAGTTGCCGGCGACCGGTCTGAAAGGGAACGATGGGAGTTCAAACGCGGTTGACCCAGACCCGGTCGAGGACGATGTGGTCCATGCGGGTTCGAAGGAAACAATCGATGGCCTGGCCCGGGGTGTGGACGATGGGTTCGTTCTCGTTCAAGGAGGTGTTGAGAACGATGGGAACCCCGGTCCGAAGATAAAAGCGCCGGATCAACTCGTAATAGCGCGGATTCGACTCTGGCGTGACTGACTGAAGGCGGCCCGATCCGTCCACGTGGGTGACCGCAGGAATGATGGACTGTTTCTCGGGCCGTATTGGCAGCACCTTCTCCATGAACGGCGACGGCTCTGCGGGTTCGAACCAGTCGGCGACGTGATCGGCGAGAATGCTTGGTGCGAAGGGGCGGAACTTTTCGCGGAACTTGATCTTGAGATTGATGATGTCCCGCATGTCGGTGCGACGGGGGTCGGCGATCAGGGATCGGCAGCCGAGCGCCCGGGCTCCGAATTCACAGCGGCCTTGGAACCAGCCCACCACTTTTCCTTCGCAAAGTGCATCGACAGTCCGGTCGAGGAGCTCGCTCTCCTCCAGCACCTCCGTTTTCACCGGGTAGGCCTTGGCGGCTTCGGCGCATTGTTCCGAGGTGTAGGAAGGACCCCAGAACCCGTGGATCAACTCAAACTTGCGGGGATTGCCGAGAACCCGATTCCAGACATCGAAAGCCGCTCCAAATGCAGTTCCGTTGTCGGCGGCACCCACGGGGATGAAGGCGCGTTTGAAGGGGGTGTTGCGTGTGATCTTTCCGTTGGCTACGGAGTTCATCGCGCAACCGCCGACCATGACAACCTCCTCCACGGGATGCATCGTATGGAGCCGGTTGAGGAGGTGGAAAATGATTTCTTCTGTCACCCGTTGGAGCGAAGCCGCGAGGTTCTGCTCACGTTCGCCCATTTCCGCACGGGGTTTGAGGGCCGGGCCCAGGCGCTTTTCCAGCAATTCACTGTGAAACGGCAGGACCTTCGGGGATCCGTCATCCCAGCTCATGGAGATGCCGTCCTTTTGGTGCGTGAAATAATCCAGATTCAGCTCAAAGGTGTCGCCCTTGGGGAAAACCATCTTTCGGAATTCCTCCAGATAAACCGGCTCGCCGTACGGAGCGAGGCCCATCACCTTGTACTCATCCCCGTAGGAATGGAAACCGAGATAGAGGGTGATGGCGTTGTAGAGGAAGCCCAGGGAGTGTGGGTAAAAGACCTCGGTTAGCTTTTCAAACTGATTGCCGCGCCCCTTGGCGAGGACGGTGCTGACGAAATCGCCCATGCCGTCCACGGACAGGACGGCCGCTTCAGAAAATGGGGAGGTGAAGAACCCCGATGCCACGTGGGAATCATGATGTTCCACATTGTGGAGCTTTGCCTTAATCCGGTTGGCGTCGATTCCGAAGGCGCGGCTGAGTTCATCGCGAATTCCCAGTGTTTTGCTCTGGCGTCCGAGGCGGTCGAGGATGGCCTGCAGGGACGGACGCTTGGTAAGTGCGAACAGGGCCTTCTTGCCGACGTTCGCCTTGGGGTCAAAGGACAGGGCGATGTGGTCGAGTTGCTCGACTCCGATCCCAGCATGTTCCAGGCAATACCGGATGCTTTCGGAGGGAAAACCAGCCCAATGTTTGATTCGGCGGAAGCGTTCCTCCTCAACCGCAGCAACCAGTTCGCCGTTGTGGAGCAAGGCGGCGGAGGAGTCCCCGTGGTAGGCATTAATGCCGAGAATGTACATGCAGCGGTGCTAGTTGACGGTCGGTCGGGTTGGTGACGGAATCAGGGCAGATACCTAGATTTGTCTAAACTGAAGGTTCTGGATTGCCCACCGGATTGAGTTGCGGAGTGACCGGCTTGGTGTGGTTCGAGACTTCGGACGAGGTGATCAGATCAAGGGTTCTACCAAGAAGACTCGCTGCGCCAAAGCGATCCACAATCTGTCTGAACCGTTCGATGGAACCTCGTGTTCCTGTGTCGGCGGCCTTTTGGATTGTACGCAGCATGGATTCCACATCGCCGTGGCGAACCTGATGCAGATGGGTCGGATCCTGAATCTCTGCAAAAATATCGCGAATGTGGCTGTCGACGGGTCCGAGATAGAGAATTGGCGCGCCGACCAGTAGCACGTTGTAGATCTTGCAGGGATGAATCATGCCGACGAAGGGATCCCCCATGACAACCACGTGGAGATCCGCTGCCGAAAGAGATCCGGCAAGTTCCTCCATGGAAGAGTACGGCAGGGTGTGGACATGACGCAGCTGATGGGTTTCTGCGTATTTTCGGATGACACCGTGCTGGCTTCCTCCACCCACGAAGCAGAACGCGAAGCGGGAATCGTTAGCCAGGACTCTTGCCGCTTCGAGAACCGTGTCCAACGGGTGGCAAGGGCTGTGATTCCCGGAATGCATGATGACGAACTGGTCCGTCAGTCCATGTTTCTTGCGGAATGAAGCCCGACCTTGGGGATCCCACCCCCCCACGTTGTCTTGAGCCCAGGGAGGAATCACCTCGATCTTCGATACAGGAATACCTTTAGCGATAACTCTATCACGCATGAAGCGATCCAGAACAATAATCCGATGAGAATGCTTGAAGCTGAACCGCGACAAGGCCTCAAGGCATCGGGCCGCAAACGAATCGGGACGCAACCATTTGGCGGCCACCGCAGCGTCTGGGTTCAAATCCATCACCCAATAGAACAGTTGGGCGCCCCGGAGCCGGCAGTAGCAGGCGGCGAGAAAGGCAATCAGGGGAGGTGAAGTCAGTGCGACGACTGCTTCGTGGCGTCGAACCAAAATCAACTTCACCGCGCACGAGCCGATGAAGGTGGCGAAATCAACGGCCCGGCGCCATCGGCTTCCCTTTCCGAATCCGGTGGCTGGGACCCGGTGGATCTCGATGCCGTCACGACGCTCATAGGCAGGGAAGCATTCCTCCGGACTGTCGTAGCTGCGGCGACTGGTAACCACCGAGACTTCATGGCCCCGCTCCGCCAGGCCGTGGGCAAGGTCGGTCAAATACTGGGCCGTCGCCGCGACGTCCGGGTAGAAGGTTTGATTTAAGAGCAGGACCCGCATCAATCGTTAGGGTTGGAACAGCGGTTGCGCCAGCTGTTCCACTTCATTAGAAGATCAAATCGAAAGCTCCGCGTTGATTGCCGAACATTCTAGCTCGTCCAGGAGGGTTCTTGGTTGCCGACAGTCTTTGGGTCGCGAGAGCCCGCGCGAACGGTTCACGCGTAGCAATTTCGCTGAGAATTGATTGGCAATGGTTTGCAACTTGGACCTAGGACAATAGATGGGCGCGCTTCGCCCGGTAACTTCGGGGGATTTCGAAGTCACCATAGAGAGAAGTAGCGACCATATTTTCGCCCTCAGTCTGGGATGCTGTTTAGGGCAGTGGGTAGTACAAAAGTTGGTAAAAATGAGGTATCGGCCTGGCAGATGAGCGATGACTTGCACAGAGAAACTGCTCCAAAACCGGGCGCTCCCAATCACCAATACCAAGACTGATCAGCCCGTTGCCTGCAAGCCGTGACGTCTGACGAACTGATCCAGTGCGAAGAGCGCCCAACGTTGATACCAAGCGGACAAAGGAACTGCAGAACTCGCCTCGGTCGCTCCGAGCTGTTGATTCCATTCCGTGAGGGCCCATTTCGAGAATGGAACCACGAATCCCTGCTTCCGACGGCCGGTTACCCATTGGGGAAGTTCAGGAACAGCCGCCTGAAGCAGCTTTTTTCCGGAAGCAAGACGATGCCTCGCAGGAATCGAAGAGATCGATTCGAAGAGGGAGCGATCAACAAATGGAACCCGAAGTTCCATGGCCCAGGCCATGCTGAAGATGTCCGAATCCCGGAGAAGCTGATTTCGAAGATAGCGGTCGAATTCCAGCCGGCACACCCAATCCTTTGCGGAGGGTACGGGGGAGTTGTATGCGACCTTCTGGCTTCGGATTAGTTCAGCAGCAGAGGGGAGGCTCGTGTCGCCCCTCTGGAACCCCTTGGCAATTGCCAGGGCCTCAAGCGGTGTAAAGATTCCCCGCATGGCCCAGTGAGTGATGCCCCAATCGGGTCCTTCCCCGAGCGCTGCAACCACGCGGCGGCGTGGCCCAGTGGCATTTTTCAGAAAACGGATCGCGGTTTTACGGAGACCGATTCCTTCCAGCAACTCCATCGCCTGCATGAGTTGAGGAATTCGGACGAAGGATGCGTAGCCGCCAAATAGCTCGTCGCCACCAAGGCCGGACAAGACAACCTTCATGCCGGAGTGATGGGCGTGTCGGGCAACGCAAAACGTATTGAATCCGTCGATACTCGGCTGGTCCATGGCGTTCAGGTACTCGCCGAGCACGGGACGCGCAGCATTGGCGTCGAGGCGCCACGTTTCAAAGGAGTAGCCGAAATGGCGCGCCGTCTGCAAAGCCACCTCTGATTCGTCGAAGGTGGGCTCATCAAACCTCAGACAAAAGGTTCTCAGATCCCGCGTTCCGATGCGGGAAGCGAGGGCAACGAGTGCGGTGGAATCCAACCCCCCACTGAGAAATACTCCAACCGGCACGTCGCTCACAAAGTGACGACGAACAGAAGCCTCCAACGCCTCTCGTGCGCGGCCTACGGCCTCATCCCAACTGCATTCCGCTTTCGGAAACGTTGCTTCCCAGTACTTTTCCAGACGGCAGGTTCCATCCTTCCAAACCAAGGAATGTCCCGCAGGAAGACAGCGGATTCCTTCCACAAGCGTGTTGGGCTCCGGAACGGATCCGGTCAGCAGATAGCCCAAAACCGCCTCCATACAAAGGTGGTGGGGGCCTGCCTTGACCTGAATCAGCGCCTTTAACTCGGAGGCAAACGCAAACTCCCCTGAAGGTCCGTGGGAATAGTAGAACGGCTTGATTCCGAAGGGATCCCTTGCAGCGAAGGCGGTTCTTTCGACGGTGTCCCAGACCACGAAGGCAAACATACCTTCAAGACGGTTCACACAGGAGGGTCCGTCGAGACGGAAGAGCTGCAGGATGACTTCTGTATCGGTCTCGGAATGAAAGCGACAGCCCCGCTGCTCAAGTTCCTGACGCAGTCGTCGGAAATTGTAGATTTCTCCGTTGAAGGTAATGCAGAACCGCCCGTCTGCCGTGGTCATCGGTTGCCGGCCCGTGGGAGCAAGCCCAAGAATGGCAAGGCGGGTGTGGACGAATCCACAGTCAAGAGTTTCGGCGACGAAGCTCCCTTCGGCATCGGGACCCCGATGGCTTAGGGCCGAACGCAAGGCGTCCAGCCGCTGCCGGAGTTCCTCCAAAGTGCCGGAGGGCCTAAGTATTCCGCCGATTCCACACATGAAATCTATTCCCCAAGATCCAAAACTTCCACGATCTTCCTAGGATATCGGGGAAACCTCCACAGGTAGTCGAGGCTTAAGTGGGAAAATACAACCAATTGGACGAAGTCAGTCTGATTCGCCAACTCCTTTGGCTAACCTGGTCGACTTACAGAAGTATCTTCAAGAATCGGGCTCGTGGGAGTGGGGCCACGATGACTCCAAACCCAAAGTGCGGCGAAAATACCCAGAAGGGCGAGGACACCGATCCCTCGGATTATCCACGAGTATTTGCCCTGTGGTGGCCGTTTTTTCCGTTTTCGTACCCGATGGCCTGCGGATGACTCCTGATCGGATTCGGTACGAGCTGTATTCATGGGTGCACCGGTTAGACCCCTCTAATCCAAACGGCGGACGAATAAAATCATAGGCCGGGCTCCGCGGCAAGATCGACGATTGGAATCGAGCTGCCCTTGGATTGGGATGAATGGGTTCGATCCCGGGTCGCTAGCTCCACGAACATGAGGGCGGCGAGTGTTGCCTCACTCTTAAGAACGGCAGTTTGAACTGCAGATGAACGCTGATGGAGAGGGAGATGTGTCGTTGGTTGCGCCTCCACTTCATTCACCTGCCGGGTGAGTCTCAATGCCCCCGCCTGCGGTTGTTTTTCTCGCAGTTGCCAGATGCAGGCAGCGGGGTTCCTCACTCGTTTGGAGTCCTGCGTTGACGCGTCTCTGCTGTTGGACTCGGCGGCCATCGAAAGGTCGGAAATCAAAACGTCGGGATGCCTCGAGACGCACCTCCCCGAACCGTCTGAATACGGGACTCCGAAGGAATGAGAAAACCCTCACCGTAGTTTCGGATTCCCCTTCAACGCTTCCACTTTTCAACCCTTCAACCGCCGTTTTCAGATCAATGCTTCTGAGTATCCGGCAACTCCGCCGGGAGGCGGATGATGAAACAGGTTCCTCCGTTGAGGCCGCGGTTCCATTCCAGGGATCCGCCCTGGAGCTCAACGCACGTGCGGGTGATCGCTAGACCCATCCCGTTTCCCTTCACGTTTCCAACGTTGCTCCCGCGCTGAAATGGGGAAAACAGTCGGCTGGCGTCCTCGGCTCGTATCCCGATTCCAAGGTCCGATACCTCGATGGAGACCCGAGGATTCGCCGGAAGGAGACGAACCATCACCACTGAGTCGATCGGAGAGTATTTGAGGGCGTTCGAAATGAGATTGGAAAGCGACACCCGGAGCAGGAGGGGATCAATCCGCGCCGAAATCACATGCTCCGGAGCCTCAAACTGGATCCGGGACTTTTCCCCGTTCAAGGGTTCGTATTCCGCGATGACCGAAGCGCACAGTTCACGAAGATTGGATTCGACTGCGCACGTACGCCAATGGCCGGATTCAATTTGTCCCGACAGCATCAATTGGTCAGCGAGCCGGTTCAACCGAACGGTATTGTCCTGAATCAGGTGATGATATCGCTGCCGCTTTTCGGTCCCCAATCGATCGCCCGAATCACGAAGCAATTCCACGGCATACCCAATATTGGTTGCCGGTAGCTTGAGCTCGTGGGAAATCATGGCGACGAACTCGTTCGTTTTCCGATGCGCCTCGCGCTCCCGTTCCAAGGCGTGCCGAAGTTGGTCGCCTGAGCGATGGTGGTGGGTCACATCGGTCAGAATGCAGAGAAAATGAGCTCTGGAGGCCCCATCACCGGGATGCCAGCTGAGGGCGAGATCCATCCAGATCCATCCACCGGTCTTGCTTCGAACCGCGATGTCCCAGGAAGGCCCCGCTCGATACTTCGAAGTTTCCGGCTTTGCCGAGAAACGGTCCAGCCTCACTCCGTCCACTGGCTGCACCCAGTCATGAAGCCGGGAGCCGGTGACGGATTCCACGTTCCATCCCGTCAAGGATTCCCACGCGGAGTTCACGGAAAAGATGGTCCAATCCTGGCTCACCTTCAGCGCTGGAAGAGGAAGGGAATTCAGCAAAACGTTGCTGTCCAGTCCGTTGGACTCCGTGGGCTGTAACGGACATTCCTGGGGCCGGATTCCGATGGTGGGAACGATGGGCATTAATGCTGGGTTCTGATTTCTGTCCGCGACCCCCCCACGAATTCCGCGCATTCCGATGGGACGACTTCCCAAAGGAATAGGATCCATAAGTGTCTGACCGTGAATAAGTTAAGCAGTAAATCAATCAGTCTGAGAATTCCGGCTGCTGAAGGTGGAAAATGTTACACCTTTAGACAACCCCAAGCCGAAACGTTCGGGCTTGCTTACCCGAGAATGATACAAAAGTGGATGGCTGAAATTAAGTAAAAACCAATCCCCCCGCGAAACGCGTGAAGCCTCCCTTGCGAGACGGCGCGGCCTCTGGCTGGATTTGCCCATTCCATGAGACATTGCTCGATTCCTCTATCTCTCCTCGCCCTGATTGGATGGGCTAACCTGGGCGGCGAAGGCCGAGCGATCGCTGCGGATTGGTCCGGCTGGCGGGGAAGCGATGGCACGGCGGTGAGTCATGATCGGGGATTCCCGCTCACCTGGTCGCGAACGGAGAACGTGGCCTGGACTGTCGACGTCCCCGGCAAGGGAGCCTCCTCCCCCATAGTGGTGGCAGGACGCGTGATTCTCACCAGCCAGACCGAGGATCACGGATTGCACGTGCTCGCATTCGACGCAAAAACCGGCAAGCCGCTGTGGGATCAAGTCGTGGCCAACGGCAATGCCCGCGCCCATTCGCTCCACAACATGGCCACCCCCACGGCCGTGGCCTCCAAGGATCGGATCTGGGTGCTCTTCGGAACCGGCGACGCCGCATGTTTGAATTCCTCCGGCAAGGTCCTCTGGCATCGGGCACTCGCGCCCGAATATGGAGCCTACAAGGCCAACCATGGTTATGGATCCTCGCCGCTGCTGATCGGCGACCGCCTGTACATCGCCTGGATGCATCAAGGCCCCTCGGTACTGCTCGCCCTGGATTCGTCGAACGGAAAAACTCTGTGGAAGGCGGACCGCAACCTCGGCGCCCGCGAGGAGGCGAACGATTCCTACAGCAGCCCGCTTGCGGTTCGCGAGTTCGGGCGCACCTCCGTGGTGCTGGCCGGCGCGGAAGCCTTGAATGCCTATGATCCCGCCACCGGACAGGAACGCTGGGTGTTCAAGGGGATTAAGGTGGATCACCCGTACGGACGCACCATCGCCGGAGCCACTGCGGGCGAAAACACGATCATCGCCGTGGCCTCCGGGTTCCAAAATCGGGGCTACACCCTTGCCGTCGGCACGGGTGGCTCAGGCGACGTGACCGCGACCCACAAACGCTGGACCGCCCAGAAGTTCGCGCCGGATTGCCCGACCCCCGTCATCGATCAGGGCCGCGTGTTCCTGATTCGGGACGATGGCATGGCTTCGTGTCTCGATCTCAAGACCGGCGAGAGCTTCTGGCAGGAACGTCTTTTCTCCGACAACGTGAAGGTCTCCCCCGTCGCCGCCGAGGGCCGCATTTACTTCACCAGCGGGCAGGGCAACTGCGTGGTGGTGAAGTCGGGGCCGAAGCTAGAGATCCTCGCGCGCAACGAGTGGAAGGAAGAAACGCTGAGCACGCCCGCCTTCAGTTCCGGCCGCATCTACCTGAGAACATTGAACCGCCTCAATTGCTTCGGCAGTGTACGGCCGGAGAAGTGAAAGATCCGAGGGGTTTTCGAGAGTTTGATTTGCAACCTAGCGCTGATCTACCATTCACTTCGTTCTAATTGAAACAGTCTTCTAGAAGTCTTGGAGTTGATGCATTGAGGGGGTTGGCGGCATTGATCGTCGTCGTCTTTCATGCACGTGATTCGCTCTGGATCGGAATAAGCAACCTATGGAAGCAGTACGGGTGGAATGGTGGTGTTAACGTGTGGCTCGGATATCTCACATTACCGTTCAGTTACGGTGATGTTGCCGTGACGCTTTTCTTCGTTTTGAGCGGATATTGCATTCACCGTTCAGGCGCAGAATTGATTGCGAAACACGGAACGGAATCGTCACTAAGTTGGAGTGATTATGTGTGGCGGCGATTTTGGCGAATCTATCCGACATACGTCGCGGCGCTAATCATCACAGGCATTGTGGATGTAAATGCGATTCCTCGCCTTCCGCAGTTGGCAGATCTTGATGTTTCGATGCGAACTTTGTTCGGCAATCTGCTAACACTTCAGAACACGATTGTAAGGCAGTTTGGAAGCAATAGCGTTTTTTGGAGTCTGGCCATTGAAATTCATATCTATTTCGTATATCCCATACTATTTATCGGATCCAAGCGGTTTGGCCCCCTTCGGATTATTTGCGTCACTCTTCCAATTCCCATTTTTCTCGCGCTGATTGAATGGGTCTGCTTTAGAAGCGAAGTGACAGTTATGACCGGAAAATTGTATTTCTTTCGCTTCCTTTCGCTTTGGATGCTCGGTTTTCTTGCGGCAGAGGTTCAAGTTGGCAGACTTCGGAATTTCGTGGCTCCGACTTGGATTGGTTGGCTGGCTTTCACCGGCGGAATGATACTTCGTGTACTTCACAGAAGTGACACTTACGCAACTTTTGTACTCGCAGACCTTCTGCTCGGAGTAGCATTCTTTTACCTAACCCTGCATTCCACGAGCTGGTCTTCGAATTCGTTCATGGGACGGCCTCTTCGAGTTGCTGCGTGCCTTGGTACGTTTAGTTATTCACTTTACGCAGTGCATCGTCCCGTTCTCCTAGCTTTCAAAGCGGCAGTCGACCCTGCTGGTGTCAATCGCGCATCGTTATGGTTCCTATTCGTTGGAATCGTCCTGGCTATTGCGGGTGGTGCGGTATTCTACCAAGTTGTCGAGCGACCGGCACTCTGGGTTTCAAAACGCTTAAGCTTCCGAGGCTCTACAAGCCCTTAGCTTCTCAGAAGCTGAATTTCCGGGTTGTGCTGGACATTGAAAATGTTGAGCAAGGATTTGCGAGCGGTAGGCGAAGATCTTCTCCACATCGCCGCGGACGAAGAACCGGTTGATCAACGCGCCCCCAAAGACGGCGTAGCGCACGCGGTCGATGCACAGCGTCCCACCGTCACGTTCCTCGAATTCGTGCAGGTGTGACCAAAGTTGGTACGGCCCTTTGCGTTGTTCGTCGGTGAAGCGGAAGGGGGGCTCCCAGGTGGTGATCTCGCTCTGCCAGCGGAACGGGATCCCGTGCAGGGAAAGCCGGTAATCGATACGCGTTCCGACGTGCATCGGGATGGGGCGGGGATTCAGTACTTCGAATCGGAGCCACGGCGGGGTGATCTGCTCCAGATTGTGGGCATCGGAGAAGAACGGGAACACCTCGCTCCGCGGGCGCGGAAGCCAGAGCTCCTGATGAAGTGTGAAGATCGTCATGCGGTAGGTTTCGTCGCGGGATGCCGACGTCACCGATGCACTGATCGCACGCATTCCCTGGGATGCAAGGCGGGGGCGAGGGCAGGGCGAGGTTGAAGGGTTGAAGAGGAGGGAAGCGTTCCGGTCACGCGTATGGAGTACCGCGTTTACGCGGCTCTGCTGTTGGATGCGGGGCCATCGAACGGTTGGAAATCAACCAACTGCATCTCCCGAGACGCGCCTCCCCGAACCGTCAGAAGACGGGACTCCAAACGAATGAGAAAACGCACGCGGAAGTGTGGGATTCCCCTTCAACGCTTCAACTTCTTAACCCTTCAACTGCCGCATCTAGGCTGAACGGAAAGGAAGTGTTCCGGTAACGCGTATGGAGTACCGGGTTCACGCGGCTCCGCCGTGGGACGATGAATCGAGCGGAGGGTGTGAAGTTCAGTTTCCCGAATATCCTGCTTTCCTGTCTTCCAGATTTATTCCCTTTGCCCCTACCGAAGCGGCAGAAGCCATGCGCCGAGGAGGACCACCCCGAATCCGACGCATCCCATCAAGGACATCATGACCGAGGCGGAGCGCAGGGTTTCCGTTTCGTTCATGCCGCTCATGCGGCTGATGATCCAGAATCCGCTGTCGTTCAACCACGGGACCGGCTTGGAGCCGCATCCGATGGCAAGCGCGAGGTACACCGGATGAAAGGGCGGAGGAGTTGCCGCGGCGATCGGGGCGAGGATTCCCGCCGCGGTGATCATGGCCACAGTGGCCGAGCCTTGGACGATGCGGATCAACGCCGTGATTCCGAATGCTGCGATCAACAGTCGAAATCCGCCGCCTCCCGCGACCGAGGAGAGCTGGTCGGCGATGTCCGTCTGCCGGATCACCGCGCCCAGCGCGCCGCCGGCGGCGGTGATCATGAGCAATGAACTGCCGCTGGAAACCGCCTGCGAAACGAACGGTGCGACGCGTTTCCAATCCCAGCTCAGTCGACTTGCGGCCAGCACCAGGGCGATTCCAGTTCCGAGCAGCAGCGCAGTTTGCCCCTGTCCCACCGCCTCCAGCCAGGCGCGGGAGACCAGATTGGGTACAAACGCTTTCCTCAGTTCGGCGAGGGCGATCAGGCCAATCGGCACGAGGATGGGAAGAAGCGAAAACAAGAGCGGCGGGAGATCGCGTGAGTCGGAGGACGCCGCGTGGGAAGAGGCCGTGGCGGCTTCCGTTTCCGGTCGGAGTGGGAGCGGCCAGCGTCGATTGGCCCAGCGCGCGTAGGCCACGCCGACCACCACCGAGCTGCCACCCACCACGACTCCGCCGAGCATCATCTGGCCCAGCGTGACCCCGAGTTCATTGGCCACAAAGAGCGGACCCGGCGTGGGCGGTACGAGGGAATGGGCCATGGTGGCCCCGGCGACGATGGTCAGAGTGTAGAGCAGGAAATCGCGCCGGGTCTGCGCGGCGAGTCCGCGTCCGAGCGGCATGAGCAGGTAGAACACGGTGTCGAAGAAGCTCGGGATCGCGAGGAGGAATCCGCTGACCGCGAATCCCTGCGGGGCGCGTGAATCGCCGAGGACCTGCCGGATCCAGAGCACGATGCGATCGGCGGCACGACTCTCCGACAGGCAGCGTCCGAGGATGGAGGCGAGCAGGATCAGGAATCCGATGCTCCGGCAGGTGGCCCCGAATCCTTCGGCGACTCGGGCCATGGGATGGGCCGATGCGACCTGTCGTTGTTGCTGATACTGCGGGGCGGGAATCAAACGCACCGCGGTTTCTGGAATCGCATTGCCCGATTCCGTCTTGAGTTCAGTGAGATGCCAGGCGTTGGTCCCGCCGGACTTGGACGCGAGGAGCAATGCGGTGCCGAGAGGATGCGACCAATCGCCTGCCTCCGAGAGCAGCACCACGCGTCCCTCGGCCGGAGGACGGGCACGGCGTTGGAATTGAAGCTCACCGGTGGCGCGGTCCCAGCGTTCGATCGCCGTGGTGGCCGGGCGGAGTGCCTGCCGTTCGCGACGCGCTGTGGGCGTGAGCATAGCCACGGTCAGGGCCCCGAGCAGCAGGGAGAGAAACGCGTGCCATCGAAGCCCGAGCAGACAGCCCACCATCACGAGCGTGCCAAGGAGGACGATGACGGCGGGATCCACGGCGGAGGGAAGGCAGAGCGGCCGCGGCCGGCCCCAGGGTTGGCTATCGTTGGGTTACCGCTGGACGCTTCATGGCGTCGGAGGGAACGGGGTTCGCCACCTCCATCAGCGTGCCGTTCTTTGGATCGAATCGGCGCACCAGCCCTTCGAATCCGGCGGTGAGGAGGCGTGTTCCATCCTTGGTAAAGGCGAGGGTGAACACGGCGCCGTTGTGTCCGCCACAGGTGGCGATGCGCTCGCCGGTCTGGGTGCGGTACACGCGGACTTCGGTTCCGCTGCCGCCGGCGGCGAGCAGGGTTCCGTCGGGCGAAAAGGCGACGGCGTGGACGGTACCGGACTGGCGTTCGAAGTCGCGGATGAGATTGACGTCGTTGTTGCCGGCGGTGCGGTCCTGGTTCTCCTGGATGCGATACACCCGCAGTCCGCCGTCGGCCCCTCCGTAGGCGGCCCATTCCGCCTTCGGGTGACGGGCCATGCAGACGACGGGTTCGAGCAGTTTGTTGATGTCGTCGATGAACTGGCCGTTGACGGTGTTGATCAACTTCATGGCGCGGTCGCGGCTGCCGGATAGGAGCCGGGTGCCGTCGTTGAGCCACGCGGTGCGGAACACCCAGTCGCTGTGGTTGTCGAAGCGCATTTGCTCGCGTCCCTCGTCGGACGTGATTACACGCACCGATTTGTCGGCGCCGCCGAACGCGAGGCGTTTGCCATCGGGCGACCAGGACACGCCGAACACGGAGTCGCTGCCCAGCCGGTAGGCATGGAGCTGGGTCCGGGTGGAGGTGTCCCAAACCTGGATCTCGCCAAAGCGCGCCGGGGCGCCTCCGGCCACCGCCAGGCGTCTGCCATCGGGGGAAAACGCGACGGATTCCACACGCGGTGACTCCCCGACGAGTCGGCTCAGCACCGTGGAATCACTCGAATTCAGGAGGAATACCTCGTGATATCCGGACACGGCGAGCTGCGATCCGTCGGGCGAAAGTGCGATCGAAGTGATGACCGGAGCCGAGCCGTAGGTGGGCGGTTCCTTGAGCCGGGTGGAATAGGCATCGGCCGGCGTGTCGTCCTTCGCCCCTTCCTGGATCCAGCGGGTCACCACGGCGATTTCGGCTGCGCTGAGGGCATCGCCTTCCTTGGGCATGGAGGGTTCCTTGCCGGTGATTTCAGAAATGAGCAGCGACTTGGAGGGATCGCCCGCGACGAAATTGGCGCCGTGTTTCCCGGGCTTCAACAAACCTGCGAAGGTGGAGGTGTCGACCTCGCCCTTGAGCTTGTTGGGATTGTGGCAGCCGTTGCAGGAGCGTTTGAAGATCGGGGTGACGTCGCGATACCAGGAGACGGGCTTCTCCGCCGCGCGCAACGAGGGGGCGAGTGAAAGCACGAGCCCGAGGGCGAAGGGCATGGCGGCGCGGCGCATCATGGGGTGGCCAAAGAAATCACGCCCCGCGGATTCGGGCGAAGGTTTTTCTCCTTCGACAAAGAAATGTCGCCTCCAATCGGCACAAATCAGCCACTGTCCCAACTCGCTATCGAACAACTGCTCAATCCGATTCGGGCTGAGTAATCCGCGGGGCGCCCTTGCTGACATCAGAAATTCAGCTCCGGGTCTTTCGCCCGACATTGCGTCGCTCTTCGGAATCAAAGTCCCTGCATCCTTCGGGAACTCAATGGGTCTCTAAATCGTCGAACGGATGTGGAAGAACTGGGATTCGTCGGTCATCCGAAGTTGATCCTTCACCTTTCAAGGGCCTCGATTCGAGTTCAACCAGCCGTTTTTGAAACCCGTTTTACCCACTTCTCCACGAGCCAGCGATGGGCCGGCCGCTCCACCCACAGGTAAACGAGGCTCGATGCCAACAACACGGCTATGATGAAGGCGCTGGCACCCGAAACGGTTTCCAATGCCAATCTGCCGCTAGCGCCAAAAAACTTCTTCCACCAAAATAATAGCGGGAGATGAAGGATGTAGAGCGCATAACTTGACTCGCCGAGAAAGACCAATCCTGGATTACGGAGAATCGTGACCACCAATCCCGACCCAGCCGCAGTGACCAGGATCAGCAGGCTAAACAGAGGGACAAGGATGAGATCATGGCGGGCCCAATTTGGGAGAAATTGATGGTCCGCCAGAAGGACCAAGGTGGCGGTCACGGTCAGGATCAAGATTCCGGGCGCCTTAGCCACTCGCAAAAGGACGCGTTCGAGCGTCATTCGTCCAATAAGCACCCCGAACAAGAAGGTCGGCGCGAAGAATAAAGGGAAGTAATCGGGAAGGTATTCCCACCGGGTTCCTTCGATGGCGAACCGAACACGGATCCAAAACCTCACCAGGGATGAAAGGAGCAATCCAAGAGCGCACATCAAGGCCAGCGTTCTTAGTGAGACTCCGAAAAGCCTCCGGCGTATCAACGGGAATAAAAAATAGAAGGCGGCCTCGACGGACAAAGACCATGCCGGAAGTATCCACAGTCCTGAAGCAGGTATCCACCAAGACTGCAGAAGGAGAGGGACAAGGAGGGTGCCAAGACTGAAATCAGCACCGGAAATCATGTGGGAAGTCGTGAAGGAATAAAGAAATGGCGGAAATGCGATCAGTAGTGCGAGTGCGAATGCCGGATAGATTCGTGCAACTCTCGATTTCCAAAACAACACGGGATTGCGATCGATGGGATCAGCCTTTTCTGGACTGCTATAAACATAAGTGAGAATAAACCCGGAAAGGATGAAGAAAAACGACACGGCCGCGTAACCGCTCAATAGAAATCCCGAAAGCCAGGAAGGACAGTGTCGCAGGAAAGGCTTATGCAAGTGAAACAAAAGCACTGACATGGCGGCAAAGAAGCGGAGTGAGGTTAGCTGGGACAGCTGCATCTGGGGTGAATCTTTGAAGGGCGGTGCGAGGGCGCGTCGGTCGGCGGTTTGTCATCATACACCTGCCGATGCGATAAAGACGTGGGATCGCTGAATTGGTCAAGCCTCGGAGTTCGTCGTGGGTCCTGGCGTTGCAGGAGGTTATCCTTTTTGAGGCGGTTTCGTGACTGACCTATGGGGCGACTCCCGAAGGTAGCGTGAGTAACTTGGCCTTGTTCACCCGGTAGGTCCGTCTAGCCTGCAGCGAATTCCCTTTGATCCCATCATGCGTTCCCTTCGTTCCCTGTATGGTCAGGTTTTGATAGCGATTCTGCTTGGAGGGATCCTGGGTCATGTGCGTCCGGACCTTGGCGTGGCGATGAAGCCGCTGGCGGATGGATTCCTTAAGTTGATCAAGGCGCTCACGGCGCCGCTGCTGTTCGCGACGCTGGTGGCGGGGATCGGGAGCGTGGGAGATTTGAAGAAGGTGGGCCGTGTGGGGCTCAAGGCGTTGATCTATTTCGAAGTGGTGACGTCGCTCGCCCTGGTGCTCGGGCTGGTGGTGGTGAACTGGGTGCAACCCGGCGCGGGCCTGCACGCCCGTCCGGAGACCCTCGACACCAGTGCGGTGCAGGGCTACACGGCCGCCGCGAAGAAACTCACGGCGGTCGAGTTCATCCTCGGGATCATTCCCGACACCTTCTTCGGCGCGTTCACGTCGGGCGAGATGCTGCCGGTGTTGTTCCTGTCGGTCCTGGTGGGGGTCTCGTTCAGCCGCATGGGCGAACGGGCGAAGCCGGTGCTGGATCTGGTTCACCTGGCGGGCGAGGCGTTGATGGGAATTGTCGCGCTGGTGATGCGGCTCGCGCCGTTGGCGGCGTTCGGAGCGATGGCCTTCACGCTGGGGAAGTTCGGAATCGCGGGCCTGCTTTCCCTCGGTCGATTGCTCGCTTGTGTTTACGGCACGTGCGGATTGTTCGTATTCGGTGTGCTGGGGTTGATCCTTCGCATGAACGGATTCCGGCTGTTGCGATTGCTGGTGTTCCTGCGTGAGGAGATTTTTCTGGTCGTGGGTACCTCCTCCTCGGAATCGGCATTGCCCCGGTTGCTGCTGCGCATGGAGGAGCTTGGATGCTCTCGCGCCGTGGCGGGGCTGGTATTGCCGGCGGGGTATTCGTTCAACCTCGATGGGACCTGCATCTATCTGACCATGGCAGCGGTGTTCATTGGTCAGGCGACGGATACGCCAATGACCTTGGGTTCTCAGCTGGGGCTGCTGGCGTTGCTGCTGGTGACGTCGAAGGGAGCCGCGGCGATTTCGGGCGGAGGGTTTGTCACGTTGTCGGCAACCCTGTCCGCCACCCATACGTTGCCGGTCGCCGGGTTGTCCCTGCTCGTGGGGGTGGATCGATTCATGTCGGAGATCCGTGCAGTCACGAATCTGATCGGCAACGCGGTGGCAACGTTGGTGATTGCCCGCTGGGAAGGGGCGCTGGATCTGGAGAAGAGCCGGCGGATTCGTTCCGACCGGAACTAGGGACCGGTTCGCTTCTCCGCGATGCCGCGGTTCAGGATGCGTTCGATTAGGCGGCGTGCCGCAGGGGTGTGCCGTTCGAAAAGCAGCCAGGCGAGAATTCCGATCACGAGAGTGAGCAGTGCCAAACCGGTAAAGATCAGGTAGGCGTTCAAGCCCGGGTGCCATTGAGATCCACCCAGCATCCCTGCGCAGATGAAGAACAGAAAGGGAAAGTGAAACAGGTAGAGGGAATAGGAGATCTCGGAAATCCACTTAAAGAGCTCCCGCAGCCAGAGGGTCTTTAGGCTCGCACCATTCCACGAAAGCATGCAGAGGGCAAAAACGACCCCCAAGGCAAAGTCCCCTCCCCAGGGTTTGCCGAACCGAGCGCCCGTCAAAACAACGGCGAGGGCGACGAGAAAGAACCCCCTGGCGATCCATGATTGGTTGAATCGGTGAACAACCAGGTAAAGAGGGCTCGAAGGGCCCGGATTCGAGAGCCACCAGACCGCGGCACCCAAGAGCCAGACGAAACCAGCCTGCGTCAGCCCGGCTGGAAGAACCCAAACCAGAATGCCGAAAATCGCCAGTTGGGTGAGCGCTCCTTTTTTTGAGAGAGAACCTTGTGGTTTTCGGAAGATTAGGCCGGAGGCATGAAGCCCAAGGGGGAATAGAACATAGTACCAGAATTCATTCGTAAGGCTCCATAGTGGGCCGTTGGTTCCGAATTCGGGCGACGTAATTCCCTGAAGAAAAAGGAGGTTTGATACGAATGTGGCGGGGGAAAGGCTCAGGGGATGTTCGACCGAAGGGCCGGAGTGAAAATGATCCCGAAGAAAGCCCAGGTAGGCATCACTGTTCAACCGCTGTCCCATGCGATCGAGGAGCCAGGTCCAGACCAATGCGGGAATCAAGACCGACCAAAGTCTTGAAAGCCGGCTTGTTGCGTAGGTGTTCCAACTGAACCGGTTCTGTCGAAACGCATTCAATACGGAACCTCCAACGAAGTATCCAGACAGGACAAAAAAAACGATGACCGCTTGATGCCCGAACCCCGTGACGAAGTAAAAAAAACGGTCCAGGGGGGAGGGATGTGTCAGAGAAGAAAACTCCACAAACAGGAACGCCCGCAGATGACCAAGCATCACGAGGAGCGCTGAGATTCCTCGGACGGCGTCAAGAACTGGGTCCCTTTTGTTCACGTGCCCGGCGATAGTTGCAGGTGAAAGCGGTTGCACAAGACAGGAGTCCGCTCGTGATGGGATCTTCCCGGCTTTGAAATGCCGGGGCCTGACACCAATTGGAATGGTTCAGAGAAATGGGTGGTTCTTTTACCGATCCTTAACGATTTGCCGGGTGGGGCGACAAACTCTCTTCACGTTTCCCGGGCAGGGTGATTCCCAGTCGGACGGGAATTCCTTCCGACGTTCGAAAGGGAATCGTCATGAAAACCACGCAAGTCGGAGTCCTTCTTCCCGCGCTGATGGGTGTGGCGCTGGGAACGGCAGCGTTTGAGTCCATCGCTCAGAATTCACCTCCACCCCAGGCCCCAGGCATGCGACCCGCGGTTCGCAATCAGGGGCCGCAACTCCAGGCCGCCCCCATGGGATCCCAGGGGTTCGGCGTTCCGCTGCCCGGGCTCAACCGGGTGCAGTTCGCGGACTTCCGTGTCGGCCTGGAAGAGTTCCTCCGCGCGGAAACGGTCGAGGGTGGTCTCGGTCCGATCTTCAACGACGTATCCTGCGTGGCGTGTCACTCGGCCCCAACTCCGGGTGGGGCCAGCGATCGTCGCGTCACCCGGTTCGGCAGCACCGCGACAGGCGTCTTTGACCCCCTGGAATCGCTCGGAGGCTCGCTGCTGCAGGCGATGGCCATCGACAGAGCGGTGCAGGAGAGGGTGCCTCAGCAGGCGAATGTCGTGATCCGGCGGGAATCCACTCCGCTCTACGGAATGGGGCTGATGGAGGCCATTCCCGATGCGGTGTTGCGTCAAAGCGCGGTGCGGCCCAAGCCGGACGGAGTTCGAGGGCGCGCCGCGGAGGTGGTGGATGTGACCACCGGACAGAAGCGGGTGGGGCGTTTCGGCTGGAAGGCGCAGCAGGCGACGTTGCTGGCGTTTGCAGGCGATGCCTACCTGAACGAAATGGGGGTCACGAGCCGGTTCTTCCCGCATGAGAATGCACCGAATGGCAACGAGGCCCTGCTGGCCCGATTCGACAAGGTGGCGGATCCGGAGGACGAGGTGGATCCCGTCACGGGCAAGGGGGACATCGATGTGGTGGCTGATTTCATGCGCTTCCTCGCCGCGCCCCCGATGCTTCAGATGAATCCTTCGGCGCGTCAGGGTGAGGTGCTCTTCCAGCAGGTGGGTTGCGCGGTGTGCCACACGCCGGTGCTCACCACAGGGCCGTCATCGATTCAGGCCCTGAATCAGAAGCCGGTGTGGTTGTACTCGGATCTGTTGCTTCACGACATGGGATCGCTCGGCGATGGCATCGTGCAGGCTGCGGCGGGTCCGACGGAGATGCGCACGGCGCCGCTGTGGGGATTGAGGGCCAGCGCGCCCTACCTTCACGACGGCCGGGCGGCGACGATGGAGCAGGCCATCGTCGCCCACGAGGGCGAAGGGCGTGCGTCGCGGGATCGCTACTTGCGGCTGACCCCGTCGCAACGCCGTCAGCTGGCAGAGTTTCTCAACACGCTCTGAGGCGTGTTGGGAGGTTTGACTGAGTTGCAGGTAGGCTCCGTCAACAGGGAAGGGCGCAGGTCCGCTCAACGGACCTGCGCCTGATACACGAGGGTGTTGAAGCGTTCGTAGAGGCTGAATTCGGCGTTGGGCGTGTGTTGCGCCCAGATCATCATCACCAGTTTCTCCTTGGGATCGATGGCGCAGTAGCAGGTGGAGGCCCCGTTCCAGCCAAAGGTGCCTTCGGATCCAAGCCAGCCGGCGCGGGCGACATCGGTTCGGATTTCCACGCCGAGGCCGAAGCCGTCGGACACCGGATAGATCTTCGTCGGTTTGGACAGGCCGTGGAGTTGATCCAGGCGCATCAGTTCCACCGTCCGCGGAGAGAGCAGCCGAACGCCTTCCACCTGGCCGCCGTTCAAGAGCAGGTGCCCGATTTTGAGGTAATCCTTCGGAGTCGAGAACAGCCCACCCGCCCCGGAGGGCCAGGGTCCGCCGCGTGGCCGGGAGGGAATTCGCTTCAGGGTCCCGTCGGCCTGGCGTTCATCCCGATCCACCTGACGAGACTGTTTCAATTCTGATACGGCGAATCCGGTGTCGTTCATCCCGAGAGGCTGGAAGATGCGTTGGGTGAGGAATTGATCGAAGGGCATTCCCGAGGCGACTTCGATGACGCGGCCGAGGACGTCGGTGGATACGCCGTAGGTCCAGGCCTCGCCAGGCTGGTGTTTGAGCGGGACGTGGGTGAGGTAGTCGGCCGCCTCGGCAAGGGTGGGGAAGGATCCGCCGGAGCGAGCCGCAACGCCCTGGACGGTGCTGCCCTGCGGGGCGTCGAAGGAGACGATTCCCGAGGTGTGGGTGAGCAGGTGTCGGATCGTGATCGGGCGTGCCAGGGGTTGGAGGTGCACGGAGCCGTCGGGTGCGTTGGTGACCACCTGGGTTTGGGCGAAGCCGGGGATGAAGTCCGAGACCGGCTGGTTGATTCCGATGCGGTCCTCCTCGACCAGCATCAGGGTGGCGACGGTGGTGACGATCTTGGAAAGCGAGGCGATGGCGAATACGTCGTCCTCGCGCAGGGGGCGGCCGGAGTCGTTCGAGGTGCCGACGGCCCTGGAATAGACGGGGCGGCCTTCGCGGGTCACTTCCACGACGAGACCGGAATACTGGCGTGCGGAGACGAGCTGTTCGACGAAGTGGTCGATTCGTTTCAGTCGTTCACGGGAGAATCCCGCGAGTTCATCGGCTGCTTCGCGCGCCTGCAGGGCGCTGAAGGAGCACAAGGCTGCGGCGACCAGGGGGCGGAGGACGGAGGTGCGAAAAGGCATCGAATGGAGCGGGGTAAAGATTCTTCCTCAAGATCGTGGGAAAGCGGCCGATACATCAAGTGTCGTGAGACACGGACCACCGGCGGTCTGGGAGAAAAGCCGGTTCGGGAAAACGGTGAGGCGCCCGATGAAAATGCCCCACCCGCAGCATGGACGCTGCGCAAATAGACGCTTCCGATAACCGGAGGCAACTCATGGATGGAGTTATGGTTGTAAACACGAACATCTCGGCGCAGGCGGGAGCCCGCTTGCTTAACGAATCGTCAGCAATGTTGGCCAAGTCGCTTTCCCGGCTCTCGTCGGGATCCCGACTGAGCTCGCCGGAGGATGATGCGGCGGGAACGGCGGTTTCGTTCCGATTCGATGCACAGATCAACCGCGTCACCGCGGCCAATACGAACCTGACCAATGCGGTCTCGTTCAGTCAGACCCAGGACGGCTTCCTCACCAAGGTGGCGAAAGCCCTGGATCGCATGTCCGAGCTCTCGGTCCTCGCTCAGGACGTCACCAAGACCGACAGCGATCGCGGTCTGTACAACACCGAATTCCAGAAACTGGCGTCCTACGTCTCGGATCTGGGAACGAAGGACTTCAACGGTGTCAGCCTGTTCAGCAGCTCGAGCCTGGCGGTCACCACCGACGGCGAGCAGCACACGGTCACCCTCGCGGGCACCGACCTCGGTTCCTCGACCTACACGGCGGCCACGGGTTCATCGATTGACACCACGGCCCACGCCAACACGGCCCTGACCAACATCAAGGCGGCCATCACACAGCTCGCCACCGACCGCGCGACGGTGGGTGCGAATGTCTCGGTTCTGCAGGCCTACAGCTCGCAGATGGGCGTCCTCAAGGACAACCTCTCCTCTGCCAACAGCCGCATCAAGGATGTGGACGTGGCGGTCGAAAGCACGCAGTACGCCCGGTACAACATTTTGGTTCAGTCCGGCACCGCGATGTTGGCGCAGGCCAATTCGCTGCCGCAGGCGGCCCTCAAGCTCTTGGGCTAAGAAAAGGGCGGTTCTCCCGGGGCGGGAGGTGGCTAACAACCCACCCCCGCCTGGACCGGAGAACTTTACTGGAAGTTTTGCTAGGTCGAGTCGTAAGGCTCGGTCCGGTTGGAGGCCGGCTGCCATTAAGTGCCGGTTGGGTTCAAATAGGCGGTACCCACAACAAGTCCGCCGCACGGCAGGGATGCCGTGGCAATAACAGATGCCCTGGCAACAGGGTGACTCAAGGAAGGAGTCGTTCGTATGGTCATTAATACTAATACCCCCGCTAGCTCGGGAGCACGTCAGCTCAATGAATCCAGCGCCATGCTGGCCAAGTCGCTGAGCCGGCTCTCGTCGGGATCGAAAATCGGGTCTCCCGATGACGATGCAGCGGGTTCAGCGGTGTCGTTGCGCTTCGATGCGCAGATCAACCGCGTGTCGGCCGCCAACACCAACGTGACCAATGCCGTCTCGTTCAGCCAGACTCAGGACGGGTTCCTGGGCAAGGTTGCGAAGGCACTGGATCGCATGTCGGAACTGTCCGTTCTCTCGCAGGACGTCACCAAGACCGACACGGATCGCGGCCTCTACGACGCTGAGTTCCAGAAACTCGGCACTTACATCGGAGACCTTGCCAGCAAGGACTTCAACGGTGTGAGCTTGTTCAGCAGCACGACGCTCAACGTCACCACCGACAGCGACGCTCATACCGTCGCCATGACCGGAGTGAACCTCGGCGCCTCTGCCTACACCACCGCCACCGGTTCCGCTGTGGACACCGCGGCGCACGCCAGCTCGGCCCTCACCAACGTGAAGGCAGCCATCAACCAGCTGGCCACCGACCGCTCCACCGTGGGCGCCAATGTGTCGGTCCTCCAATCCTACAGCAGCCAGCTCGGCGTGCTGAAGGACAACCTCGGTGCCGCCAACAGCCGCATCAAGGACGTGGACGTGGCACAGGAAAGCACGCAGTACGCCCGCTACAACATCCTGGTGCAGTCTGGCACCGCGATGCTCGCGCAGGCGAACTCGCTCCCGCAGTCGGCGCTCCGCCTCTTGGGCTGATCGTTGACAGTCAGAAGGTTACAAAAAGCCTGGAGGGTCGAAAGATCCTCCAGGTTTTCTCCGTTTTTTTTTCGCTTAAGCCGGAACGCGTTCCGGCCGATACAACGTTTGGACTATGAGCAACCTTGGCGTATCCGGCCTGGCTTCGGGATTCGATTGGAAATCCCTGATCTCCCAGCTTGCCGACGTCGATCGGGCCCCGCAGCGCGTGCTGCAGACCGATCAGAACAAGCTCAACCAGCAGAACAATGCCTACGCCGGCATTCAGACCGAGCTCACCGTTCTGCAGAGTCGCATCGACGCCCTGCAATCCACGGATCTCTACCAGGCCCGCCAGTCCAGTGTGTCCGACACCACAGCCGCGCAAGTGAGCGCCAGTGCCGGAACCGGCGTTGGAAGCTACTCCTTCAACGTCACCCAACTCGCCACCACGGCCCAGATTTCCAGCAGCAGTTCGGTAGCCAAGGCGCTCAACGCAACGAATGATGTCTCCGGACTCACCCTGAGCTCGGCCGGCTTTTCGCAGCCGGTCACCGCGGGAAACATCACGGTCAACGGGAAGTTGGTGTCGATCGCAACCACGGACTCGCTCAAGGACGTGTTTGATCACATCAGCACGGCCACCGGCGGTACGGTCACCGGCGCGTACGACGCCTCGACCGACAAAATCACCCTCAGCTCGTCCTCCGAAATCATCCTCGGGAGCTCGGCCGACACGAGCAACTTCCTGCAGCTTTCCCGTCTGTCCAACAATGGTACAGGGTCGGTTTCCAGCGCCTCGACCCTCGGAGGTATCCGGCTCTCCGCCTCGCTGGCCTCGGCGAATTTCGGCACCACGGTGAACGACGGCGGATCGGGCGCCGGGGCGTTCAAGATCAACGGAGTATCGATCTCCTACAGCGCCACGGCCGACTCGGTTCAGGCGGTGCTCAACAAGATCAACAATTCCGGCGCGGGCGTCACCGCGTCGTACAACTCCTCCACCGGCAAGTTCCAGCTCGCGAACCAGACCACTGGCGACATCGGCGTCGCGCTGGAGGATGTGACTGGCAATTTTCTCGCTGCATCGGGTCTTTCGGGCGGCACGCTGACCCACGGCAAGGATCTGAAATACCAGCTCAACGGGGCCGGCCCGATCCTCAGCAGCCATTCAAACACCATCACCGCGGACAGCTCGGGCATCACCGGTCTCGTGGTGACGGCCCTCAAGGAAGGCTCCACGTTTTCCGTCGGCGTGTCGGTGGACACGGCCAAGATCAAAACAGCCATCCAGTCCTTCGTCACCCAGTACAACCAGGTCCAGAATCTGATCGACCGGAATACGACGAGCTCCACGGACAAAACGGGCAAGGTGACGGCTTCGCTGCTTTCAGGCGATGCCACCGCCACGGAGCTCACCCGCAAGCTCCGCAGCATGGTGGGGGCGCGTGCGGGCACCGGCACGATCAAGGGACTGGCCGACCTGGGAATCGACACCTCGGGCGACAACAACCTGCTCACCACCACCAACGCCACGGCGCTCGACACTGCGCTCAGCAGCAACCTCAACGGGGTGCAGCAGTTGTTCACCGATTCCACCAACGGCATCGCCAACAAATTCGACGACTACCTCAAGGCAACCATTGGCGACGGCGCCGACATCGTGGGAACCCTCGTGGATCGGCAATCCCGAATCACCAAGCAGTCTGCGGGCATCACCACCCAGATCGCTGATCTGGAAAAGCAGGTGAAAGCCAGCAGCGACCGAATGACACAGAGTTTTCTCGCCATGGAAACGGCGCAGGCCAGTATCAATCAACAGCTGGCCTACATACAAAAGACGTTTGCATGAAGCGTTGGAGCTCACCGTTGGGGTCTTTGGACTGGGTTTGGAAACCGGGCGGGGCGTTGTTCGTCCTGTTGGTTTCGCTTTTGGTACACGGTTGTTCCACCTTTCAGTCCGAGGACGCCGTCACGGGTCCGGACTACAAGCCTGCGAACATCTTCCGTTCCTCCACGAATCTTCCCACCACCATCCGGCGCGTGGCGGTGCTTCCGGTGGTGGCTGACCGGCACAGCCTCGAGTTGCAGACGGCGGGAGAAACCATGGCACCGATCGTGGCCGACGAGCTGCAGCGGACCGGCCGGTTTGAAGTGGTGCTGGTGACCCCCGAGCGGCTCGCCGGGCTGACCGGTTTCAAGGAGCTGGTCATGGAGCGTGAAATCCCGACCAATTCCCTTTCCCGCCTGAAGGAAGCCTTTGCCTGCGAGGCGGTGATGTTCACGCGCGTCACCCAGTACCGGCCCTATCCGCCTCCGGCCATCGGATGGAGGATCAAGCTGGTGGATTGCGTCTCCCAGAACACCCTGTGGGCGGCCGATGAAGTGTTTGATTCCGGCGAGGCGGCAGTCCAGAACGCAGCCCGCCGGTACGAGGCCGGCCGTTCGCCGTCGGCCCCGGCCCTGTCCGATTCGCGTGCCATTCTTGGTACACCCGCCCGGTTTGCGCGGTATTCGCTGAATGCACTCTTTGCCACGCTGCCCTCGCGATGAACCGCACGATCTGAACCCTTTGCAAAAAAGTCTTAAAGTTTTCTGCACATCGATCCGATGAGCTAGTTGAGCCCCGTGTGGGGGGCTCCGAGGAATCCGCAATATCCCAGTCCTATGGAAATAAGATCCTCAACCACTGTGGTCCCAACGGGAACCACGGGCGTCCGCGCCAAGCGGCAGGCCGCCGCAGATGGCGACGCCGATGATGGCGCCGTCAGTTTCTCCAACAGCCAAGCCCTCCATGATGCCCTTGGGGCCGAGCCGGAAGTTCGCTCCGGCGCCGTGGACCGTCTTCGCCAGACCCTGTCCGATTCCGGCCGCGACTATCCGCCGGCCGCCGTGCTCAAGAAGGTTTCAAATCTGATCGCTGATCGCGTGGCCTCCGCACCGGAGGACCAGGCCTGAGCGGCCTTGCGTACGTTCGGATCTGAAGTTCGAACTCCGATTTTCGATTCATGCATCCCCGGCAACCCTGGCAATCCTACCGGCAGGTTTCCCTGCAGACCGCTTCGCGTGGTCAGCTGGTCTTGATGCTTTATGATGGAGCGATCCGGTTTCTCGGGTGCTCGCTCACCGGCTTCGAACTCGAGGACCCGGGCGAATGCAATGCCACCATCAGCAACAACATTCTAAAGGCTCAGGACATCATTCGTGAGCTCGACAATTCCCTGAACCTTCAGAGCGGCGGGGAACTGGCAACGACGTTGCGGAATCTGTACCACTACTTCGACTGGCGCCTGACCGAGAGCAACCTGAAGAAGGAGCCCACGGGCATTCGCGAGGTGATCGATCGTCTGACCTCGCTGCGCGAAGCCTGGTCCACCGCCCTCCAGGGTCCCCGTCACGATGTGGCCTCCCCAACCTCCCACGCTGCCGCCTGAGGCTCCCGGGGAAGAACCGGCCGTTTCCGGAGAGAGCGCCTCGGATCTCGACTCCCTTCTGGAACGCTGGATTGCGTTGACGGTTCAGGAGGGCGACGCCATTCGTCGGGCCGACTGGTCCGGTGTGCGCGACGCGCAGGCATCCAAGCGGGTGCTTCAGCCCCGGATTGACCAAATTCGGTCCCTTCGCGTCCAGGCCAACCCCGCGCGACTCGATTCCATTCTCCGATTGGAGCAGGGCAATCTCGAGCTCCTTGCAACGGTTCGCCACATGGCTGAACGCGAGCGGGAAGCGCTCGAACGCACCCGCCTCAATCTCACCCGGCTGCAACGATCTTACGTTGCCCGCAGCACCCCGGTGTGGGAGACTTCGGCCTGATCGGGCGGCTCATTCGGGTCGGGCTCCCGGTCCGGAATCAGATTCTGTAACCAGCGACTGGGGCGCGGGATCTCCACGTCAACTGCGACGCGTGCGTGCAGCTTGCGTTCGTGTGAATGCCAACCAGATACGCCCCCCGGGCGAACCATCAAATCAGGCGCATTCCGACACCGGCTCGAGGGCGTCGATGGAAGGTAACTACTTGCGATCAGGCGGAATACAACTTGGTGGATGGTTGGAAAGTGGCATGGCGGTTCTCAATGGAGCAGGCTGCATCCTCCGTGCCAGCCAGCCGCTCGCGAACTGGCTCGGCGGGATTCGGGACGGGCTCGAAGGCCGGGACTTCTCCGTCCTACTTGGAACCGTCAATCCGGAATGGGCCCGGACGTATCTCGCCTGGGACGCGGGGGGTACCGAATTTGGTGAACTGATGCTGCGCGATGGCCCGGAAGCCACGGCGCGCGGGTTCCGTCTCTCGGTATCACGCCTTCCCGGCAACACGTTCATTCATGTTTCGGAGTGTCTCCTGACCTCCGATTCCTCCGACTCCGGCGAACTCCTCCGCGAGGCGGCGGCTTCCACCGATCGCGAGCACGGACTGGCATTGCGGTTGTTGCAGACCGAGTCGCAGCTCCAGCAGCTCATTCGTCGATGGCCCGGGGTGATCTTCAACCAGCGGGCGGATCTCGGATTCAACTTCGTCAGCCCGCGTCTGGCCGAGCTTACCGGCATTCCGCTGGATCGATGGACCTCGGAGCCCGGGCTTTTTTGGAAGGTCGTTCACTCGGCCGATGTCCAGGATTTGGAACACCAGATCCGTCGCGCCGCCTCGGGCGAGCCCACTGTCAGCAGTTTTCGGGTGCGGAATATCTCAACCGGCCGCGTCACCTACGTGTTCGAACATCGCGAACCGGTGCGAACCACCAGCGGCGTGCTGGTGGGATATGAAGGCGTGTGGGTGGACATCTCGCGTCAGGCCATTGCGGAAAAGCGCCTCATGGGTGCCGCGTGGAAGGAAACCCTCGCCACCATCACGATGGGGCTGGCCCACGACTTCAGCAACATCCTCGCCGGCATTCACTCGCTGGCCGATTCGATCCAGCTCCAGCTTCCGCCCGATGACCCGCGCCTTCAGAGCATCAGCCTCGTGCAGCGCAATGCGCTCGCCGCCAGCCAGCTTGTCCGACGGATTTTCCAGCTTCACGAGGGGCGTATCGGCGAACGCGGTTACCACGATTTGAACGAGCTGGGACGCGATCTGGTGGAGCTCACGCGTCGGCTCATCCCGCGTCACATCGGGGTCGAGGTTCATTACGCACCCCAGCCGCTGCCGGTGTTTGTCGATCCCGTCGAATTCCGCCAGGTGGCGCTCAACCTGATTCTCAACGCCGTGGATTCCATGCCCGACAGCGGCACGCTCCGCATCAGCACGGTCAAACGCGATGAGGCGGTGGTGCCCGGGGCGGCTTCTTTTGAGACGGGTTCGATCCCGCGTCCGCCTTGCGTCGGCTTTGCCATCGAGGACACCGGCTGCGGCATCCCGGCGCGCCACATTGCCAAGATCTTCGATCCGTTTTTCACCACCAAGCCCGCGAATCGCGGATCAGGTCTGGGCCTGTACAACGCCCGGCTGTTCGTCGAGAAACATCATGGATTGATCTCGGTCGACTCGGTGGAAAACACCGGCACCACCTTTCGCGTCTGGCTGCCCGAGGCGGACTTCACCGAGTCGGACCGCTGGGAGGAACCTGAGAGTGAACAGCGTTCGACCCTGCTGTTGCTCGGAGGCCCGGGCGCCGGGTTGACCTCGATGGCGGCGCTCCTGCGACGTCACGGCTACAGCGTGGCGGTGGAGACTGCCGAGGAGTCCGCCCTCGCGTTGATCGACAGCCCGGACTACGAGTTCGGGGCCATCGTCCTTCAGCTTGGGGCTGACGGATCCAGCGGCGAACGGCTGCTTCAGGAAATCCGGAAGCGTCGGCTGCCGCTCAAAATTATCCTTCAGGTGCTGGCGGGAAATGACGATGAGATCCCGGCCGGCTTGATGAGTGAAGCTTCACTCGTTCTCCCTCGCGATCTTCCCGAAGAGGAACTGATCGTTCTGGTCGCCAGACTCCTGAAAGGAACCGGTCGATCGATATGAACGCTCCTTCCGCCGGCCTTCCCCGTGATCCGGACCTCAAGCGAGTCCTCGTCGTGGATGACGAGGAAATCGTCATGCTTGCCCTTCGCGAGACGCTGCTGCGCGAGGGCTATGAGGTGACCGGAATTGGTTCCCCGGTGGCGGCGGTCGAGGTGCTCAAGACCACCGCATTCTCGGTGATCATTTCCGATCATCGCATGCCCGAGATGACCGGGCTGGAATTTCTCAACCACGCCCGCCAACTCCAGCCCGAGGCGGCCCGGGTGCTGATCACCGCCGTGCTCAGCCTGGAGACGGTCATCGGCGCCCTCAACCGGGGCGACATCTACCGCTTCCTCATCAAACCGTGGTTGCGCGAGGAGTTTCTCGTCGCGATCAAGGACGCGCAGGAGCATCACGCGATGTTCGTTCGCAACCGCCAGATCCAGGCGGCGACCGCAGCCGCCAACGCGGAACTTCGCCGCGTCAACGAGGCGCTCGCCCGGCAGCTCCTCGACGGCGAAGCCCAGCGGCTCCAGCTCGTGGACCTCAACCGTTCCATCGTCAATGGAATGGAGGAATCCGTGCAGCTCGGGGTCCGTGTGCTGGAGGCATTTTCCCCCGCACTCGCCGCGCGTGTCGCACGGGTGAACGAAGTGTGTACCAAAGTGGGTGCATCACTCGGACTTTCCGATTCCGACCGCCAGATCCTGGAGATTGCCGCCTGGCTTCATGACCTGGGGATGGTGGCCATTCCCCGGAGCGTGATTCACCGGTGGGAATCGGCGGAGGACTCCCTGGACGAGGGTGATCGGCTCCTGTTCGAACAACACACCATCGTGGGGCAGCAGCTCGTGGGTACGGAGACCCCCTTCGGCACGGCCGGATGGGTGATCCGCGCGCATCATGAACGCTTTGACGGCGGCGGATTCCCCGACGGACTCGAGGGCGAATCCATCCCGTGGCTGGCGCGAATCCTGGCCGTGGTCACCGCGTGGGCCCACAGCCGACAGTCCCCCGAGCTGACCCTTCACACGCTTCAGGCGTCCAGCGGCACGGCGTTCGATCCTGAGGCAGTCCGTGCGGTGATCCGACAGCTCCCGGGCCGCTGGGTGTCCCCGCGCGAACGCGAAGTGCTCCTCGCGGAACTGATTCCGGGAATGGTGGTCGCCCGCGGGGTTCACTCCTCCCGCGGGATCCTGCTGGTGCCCGAGGGACACGCGCTGAACGAAGCCTCCATCGCGCAGCTTCGGAGCCATTCCACCCGGGATCCTGTCACGCAGCTGATCTCGGTGTTTCAGAATTGAATCTGGAGACGGCTGTTGAATAGACAAGTGACAGGGAGAGTTGGTCACTCAGGTGACAGGGGTAGTAGGTCGGCAGAACTGATTGTGGAGGTGGATTCCGGCGGGATGGGCGCAGCGAAGGACGAGCGAAGCGAGGCCGCAGCGGGGCCCGGCCCGCCGGGCAGTTGGCG